>NZ_JBWPVY010000014.1:0-594 GCF_056590355.1 Varibaculum sp. C0165D1
TACTGGTCGAGTGATTGTGCGCCGATAATGTAGTGGGGCTTAAGCATGCCACCGAAACTGTGACTACAACGCTTTTTGTGTTGTGGGGTAGGGGAGCGTCCTGCATTGTTGTAGCGGCCTGGTGATGGGTCGTGTGTGGTGTGGGAGTGAGAATGCAGGCATGAGTAGCGAGTCCAGTGTGAGAATCACTGGCGCCGATAAACTAAGGGTTCCAGGGGAAGGTTTATCCGCCCTGGGTTAGTCGGGTCCTAAGGCGAGGCCGTCAGGCGTAGTCGATGGTTGAGCAGTTGATATTCTGCTACCGGGATAGGACCGTTTTTTAGCGCTTTTTCTTTTAAGCTTGACGCCCTATTTAGGTTGCTTTTCCCTTTCGGGGGTTTAGTGATCTTTGGGGTTTTGGGTTTTTGGTTTGAGTGTTTTAGCTTCGTGGTGACACAGTGAGATTGCCTGGCGCGGTGATGGTTTACCGTGTTCAAGCCTGTAGCCTGTCTTCTAGGTCAAATCCGGGAGACATAAGGGTCAGAGGTGATGGTGGGGCCTTTTTGGGTCGATAACAGGGTTGGTCTGTGCTGTCTAGAAAAGCTGCGTTGTGAG
>NZ_JBWPVY010000011.1:0-1506 GCF_056590355.1 Varibaculum sp. C0165D1
CCTCGTTTTATTTGCGTTTTAAATAAAAATTTTCTCCCTAGAAAGGAGGTGATCCAGCCGCACCTTCCGGTACGGCTACCTTGTTACGACTTCGTCCCAATCGCTAGCCCCACCTTCACCCGCTCCCCCTCAAAAAGAGATAGGCCACAAGCTTCGAGTGTTACCAACTTTCGTGACGTGACGGGCGGTGTGTACAAGGCCCGAGAACGTATTCACCGCAGCGTTGCTGATCTGCGATTACTAGCGACTCCACCTTCACGGGGCCGAGTTGCAGACCCCGATCCGAACCAAGACGCCCTTTAAGAGATTCGCCCCACCTTACGGTATCGCAACCCTCTGTAGACGCCAATGTAGCATGCGTGAAGCCCAAGACATAAGGGGCATGATGATTTGACGTCATCCCCACCTTCCTCCGAGTTAACCCCGGCAGTCTCCCACGAGTCCCCAACACAACTTGCTGGCAACATAGGACAAGGGTTGCGCTCGTTGCGGGACTTAACCCAACATCTCACGACACGAGCTGACGACAACCATGCACCACCTGCACACCAGCCAAAAAGGAAAACCCATCTCTGGGCCGGTCCAGTGCATGTCAAGCCTTGGTAAGGTTCTTCGCGTTGCATCGAATTAATCCGCATGCTCCGCCGCTTGTGCGGGCCCCCGTCAATTCCTTTGAGTTTTAGCCTTGCGACCGTACTCCCCAGGCGGGGAACTTAACGCGTTAGCTACGACGCAGAAGACAAAAAAGCCCCCCACACCCAGTTCCCACCGTTTACAGCATGGACTACCAGGGTATCTAATCCTGTTCGCTCCCCACGCTTTCGCTCCTCAGCGTCAGTAACAGCCCAGAGACCCGCCTTCGCCACCGGTATTCCTCCTGATATCTGCGCATTCCACCGCTACACCAGGAATTCCAGCCTCCCCTACTGCACTCAAGCCAGCCCGTACCCACCGCAAACCCACAGTTAAGCCATGAGCTTTCACGACAGACGCAACCAGCCACCTACAAGCCCTTTACGCCCAATAATTCCGGACAACGCTCGCGCCCTACGTATTACCGCGGCTGCTGGCACGTAGTTAGCCGGCGCTAATCAACCCCTACACTCAACACACCCCAAAGTGCGCCTTGTTCAGAGCAAAAGAAGTTTACAACCCGAAGGCCTTCATCCCCCACGCGGCGTCGCTGCATCAGGCTTGCGCCCATTGTGCAATATCCCCCACTGCTGCCTCCCGCAGGAGTCTGGGCCGTATCTCAGTCCCAATGTGACCGACCACCCTCTCAGGCCGGCTACCCGTCAAAGCCTTGGTAAGCCATCACCCCACCAACAAGCTGATAGACCGCGAGCCCACCCCTTACCGAAAAAATCTTTCCCACCCACCCCATGCGAGGCAGACAGAACATAAGGTATTAAACACCCTTTCGAATGCTTATCCCAAAGAAAAGGACAGGTTACTCACGTGTTACTCACCCGTTCGCCACTCTCACCAAAAAGTGCAAGCACCCTT
>NZ_JBWPVY010000001.1:0-586551 GCF_056590355.1 Varibaculum sp. C0165D1
TCAGTTTAGTGTTGGCCTTCAAATCAACAGCTGTCAATTGATTAAAGCCTAAATCAAGCTTTGTCAGTTTAGTGTTGGCCTTCAAATCAACAGCTGTCAATTGATTAAAGCCTAAATCAAGCTCTGTCAGTTTAGTGTTGGCCTTCAAATCAACAGCTGTCAATTGATTAAAGCCTAAATCAAGCTTTGTCAGTTTAGTGTTGTGCGACAAATCAACAGCTGTCAACTTATTCATGCCTGCGTAAAGCGATTTTAGGTTGGTGAAGTGCTCCACCCCTTGCAAGCTCGTGATTGACTCGAGAGTAACATTGATTTCAGTGACGGCGTCTGCTTCATCCTGCTGCAAGATGCCATCACCACTAGTGTCAAACGTAGCTACGTAGGTACGGAAGTTAGCGTCTGGGAAGTTAGTAGCGTCTATAGTCACATTGGCAGCGTAGGCGGCGGTAGGGAACTGGAACGCCAGCGCCAGCCCAGCTAAAACAGCCACTATCCCCCCAAAAAATCGGCGTCCTACAGCAGACATCACCATCATCTCCTCATCACAATTAACCTAAAGGTGTCCCCCAACGAACCAAAAACCCCAGAAACAGGACAAACACATTGTTTCATGCCGGGGGGGCGTCAAGGCGCATACCAATATCCAAGATCAAAAACCTGAAACCGACCCTAATAGGATCAGCGCGGATAACCCCGCCCCAAACCAAGGCCCAAACAACCAAAACCAGGCCCGAAACTATGGGACAGCGCCATCGACTACAACCCCAAATACCAAGACGGATTCCTACACATCCGCAAAGGCTGGGCAGGCCACTAAACCACCCCGGCACGCCCGGAAAAAGACACACAATTCGGGCATTAGCCCGCAAAATGCGCCCAGCTATTACGCGCGTGACATCAAACAAATAGTAGGCTAATGCCCATTTGGGTATTGACCCCAGTTTTCGATATCCTCTATGAATGTCGTTAAAGGTGTCTCATAGACTATGACCGCTTTTCGGCGGCCATAGTCTATGTATTAAGAGTTCTGACTTAGATCGTGTCTTTCTTTCTGCGGCGGGCTTTAAGTCCGAGCAGTACCGCTGCTCCGATCATCATGAGGACGATCGACGTTCCGAGAGGAAAAGCAGCTCCTGTCGGAGGAAGGGCATTGTTGTCCTTCTTGTTTGCTGCCGGTTTGTTTTCGTCCTTCTGTATGGTCACGGTCGCTTCCGCGAAGATCTCTCCGTTCGCATTCGATGTTGCCCTTACTTTGAGCGTCTTTGCGTTCTCATCTTTAGCTACCGTAAGCGTTCCGTCCGCCGCGATCGACGTTCCTGCGCCTCCGCCGATAACGCTCCACGTAACCGTCTTATCGAAGTTTCCCGTTCCTTTTACATCAGCCGTAAACTTTTGCGTCTTCCCCTGTTTTACGGTCGCATTCTTAGGTGTTACGGTTATTCCTGTTACGCCGGTCACCGCTGTAGGTTCCTTTACGGTCACCGTAGCTTCTCCGAAGATCTTGTTGTTCACATTGGATGTTGCTCTTACTTTGAGCGTCTTTGCCGTTTCGTTCTTTCCTACTGTAAGCAGTCCGTTTGCATCGACGGAAGTTCCTGCGCCTCCGCCGATAACGCTCCACGTAACCGTCCTGTCAAACTCGCCCTGCCCTACGACATTGGCTGTGAACTGCTGCGTCTTGCCCTTTTCTACGGTCGCAGCTTCGGGAGTTACCATTACGCCTTTCAGGCTCACGATATTTATTTTACCGTTGAAGTGAACGTAGACTTCGCCCCAATATTCATGGGCATCGGCAGCAAATTCAACAGAGCCCGGCTTGTTCGGGTCGATCAGCTCGAACTCGTTCCCGTTCAATCTGACGTTAACGAAGTTTTTCAGGTGCTGCTCATCGTTAAGCAAAGTGCCGTCGTAGTCTTTTATGATGCTGGATACTTTGCCGTTCTTTGCAAATCTCGTGATAGTTTGATTTTGTGCCTGGTAGAAATACGGCGAGATCGGGAGACTATTATGTCTATTGATATTTCCCACCCCGGAGAGATCGCTTATATGATTTCCCGTCAATATGAAGTTCTCCACATTCTTCATGTGATTGAATACGCTCGGGTCGGTGATGTCGTTATTCGATACGTCGATATTGTTGATGTTCATGTCGCTGAACACGGCGATATCTTGATCGGTAAGATGGTTGCCGGAAGCGCTTAAGTACTCCCACTCCGTGCGCTTTTTGAGCGGTGAAAGATCTCTTATACCCGTATTGTTGATTTCGAGGTCAATCAAATCAATTTCCCCGTTTTTGATGAACGAGAGATCCTTGATCTTTGCTCCGTTGAGGTTGAGCCTTTTTAAATTTTTAAGGTTGGACAAAGCTGACGCATCCTCTATAGGGTTCCCCGCAAAATTCGCCCCTTTCAAATTCGTGCAATACTGCAGACCTTCGAGAGTGCGTATGCCTTTATTCATCCAGTAGTCACCGGTATATTCTATACGCGAAAGTTCCTGAGGGGAAAGGTTGTAATCCGCCGGTTTACCATAACGTTTATTCATCAGCTCTCGCAAAATAGGATCTTTGATCGTATACCCCTCCGCGAAAGCCTTTTGGCAATTCAGCGTCGGCGCCATCATCACGAACGCCATGATCACCGCAAAGATGATCGAAAAATGCTTTCTTTTCATATGCGCGCCCTCTTTGGTTTATAAATAATTCCGGATAGGTATCGTTCGGGAAAAAGTATTTGTAAAAGAAGACCCGAACAATTGTAGTTTGACACAATAAGCATATATATGTATATGTATATGCGCAACACGTCGGCGTACCTAACTGAAGCGTACTTGTGTGAGCTAGTTTTTCGGACCCGAGGACTTTGAGTGTGTATTCCCGTGCTAGACACCTGCGGAGTAGGAAGATGGGAAGGCGTGAAGATGTAAGAAACACATTCCTGAGCAGATTGTGGTCAGGTCGGAGCGATCCACGAGAATACGAACTAAAGATCACATCTCCACAACTGGGATCAGCATGAGCTACCAACGGATTGCAAATAAGGCCCAAGCCAACATCTAATGAAGCCCGTACTTTTTAGCGCCAGTAAGACTTTTTAGCGTCTCCGCACAGGTACGCGTCCGTGAGCTAAAACCAGCCTCAGGCGCATCATCTCGGCGACCCTCGCAGACGCATATAGACAAGCGAATAAAATCCAGAAACCTGCGCTGACAAGCCAAACCGCCCCTCCGCGCAACATAAAAATAGGACGCTCACTTTGTGTCAAAATGAGCGTCCTAATGGTGCTAGTAATCCCTGACGGGATTACGCACTATTTCGTCGTCCTTACTAATGAAAAAGCCCGAAGGCTTTTTCACCGTTCGGACTTCTCATAGTGGAGCCGCGGGGAATCGGCGGTGCTGCGCACCAGCAAGGGTTTTCGGAGCACAGCCTCCGAAAACCACTGGCGCGGGCGAACGCTCAGCCCGCGTTCGCGACCTTCCCGCGCCAGCCCTCACGGGTTCGATTCCCGGGCTTAAAATATATGCAGGCCCCAGGATAAACCTGAGACCTGCATATATTAGTGGAGCCGCGGGGAATCGAACCCCGGTCCAACTGGTACTCCTGCATTCTTCTCCGTGCGCAGTTTGCCTGAGCTTTTTCTCAGCCTGAATCTACTTGGCAAACTAGAGATTCTATAGGCTCAGTCACTGTAAAGTGTCGCTGCAATCCCATTGACGAAAACTGCAGCCAGTGGCTCCTGAAAAACGACGCCAGGAACCGAGGTAGAAGCACCCCCGGAGCTGACGGACTTTTAAAGGCTCTGCTTAAGCAGCTAGAGCGAAGTCAGTGCGGTTATGTTTAGCACTTATTGTTTTGTGAAGGACGTTAGCGAGATGACTCCACATTCTCGGCACGCTTCTCTGCAACCAATACCAGCTGTCGAAACCGATCGGCCCCTATTAAGTTGAAAAACAACCGGCGCGAACGCCGCCTTTCATTCTCAAAGATTTTTCTCCAATAGTCAATAGGTGCGGTGATACTTCACCTTCTTGAGGATGAGCGCCGCAAAGCTCGCGGAGGCCAGGAAATCAATCTTCGCTTACACTCCCAGGCTTTTCGACGTGAGCGACGCATTATCCACACAGTTACCAGGGCGCAGCAACCCCGGCTGCGTCCTAAAGCCAGTCCATCGGCGGCTGATAGTCAGCTTGAAGCCGCGCAGCTTATAGCGGTTCTAGCCTTTCTTTGCTTGCAAAGACTTTAGGTGCGCGCGGGATTCCAAGTTATCTTGATAAATGGACAGGGCGCGGAAGAACAGGTGCAAGAACTTGGTGCGTGGGAATACTAAGAACGCGGTGGCCACCATGGCTAAATGCAAAATCAGTACGGAGGGGAACACTGCACCGCCCCGAAATACCGTCACCAAGAAGCCGCTGAGCATCAGCGCCATTAGTCCGCCCAACAGCGAGTGGTCAGCTTGCCACATGCGTTCGGTGGTTTCTTTGCGATCTGATTTTGGCTTCAGCGCCATTAGCATGATGGCTCCTGCCATCGCCGCCAGACCTCCGATAGACCCCAGAATCACCGGTACTGAAAGTAGTGAATAAGGTGGCATCATTCCCAGCACGTACTGCATAAAAGCCGCGCTAACCGTAGCCAGAAAAGTGCCGATAAAACCGTACATTAGCAAGTGGTGTCCTACTTTGCGTTTGCGAGACGGCTCCCCGCCCACATAGGAACAGCCCTCTTGTCCGCCGCTCATATGGCGCAGCACCAAAATATCGCTAACGGTCTTTCCCCAGTTAGAGAAGCTGAAGAAAGTCGAATTTTCCGTGCGGATTGCCCGCCAAAAGCGCGCCATTCCCGCGATGGTGACCACTAAACCGTAAATCAAACACGCTGACATAAACAGCACTAAGGCGATATGCCCGAACACGTCGTAGATTTGCCCGCTGGAGGTAGTCAACCAATCCTCGGTACCAAAGAAATATCCGATACCGCACAGCGCCAGCAAACAGAGAATAAAAATCAGCGCCAGACCGCGAACTCCCGAGATAATCCGCGGCAGCTTATACGGGAAAATATAGCGTTCGTAGGTTTCTTGGCGTATTTCCGCAAATAATTTAGGCGGGTTAAGACCGAACTCGTGCGGGGGAGTGTACATGCAGGCGGTGTAGCAATCTCGGCAGTCGTGGCACAGGTTCGCCAGTTGCTCCATTTCCTCGCGTGAGGGCGAAGGGTGGCGTTCCATAGCCGGCCAAACCGGGCAGTAACCCGCACAGTAACGGCAGGCATTACAAATCGCTAGCTGCCGTCGTCCTTCAGCGAAAATTGCTCCGCCCTTACCGGTACTAACTTCACTTGTTGCCATTTTGCGCTGCCTCCCTACCTGAGATCCGTCCCCAAACGGTTCCGATTGCCATCCCGAATCCGGCCATATAGCCGCTGGATAATACGTTTCCTGACATGATTTCACCGGCCGCAAACAGGTTGGTGAACTCCCCGCCATCGGTCATTTGAATCCGGCCATGGGTATTAACTTTTACCCCCATGTAGGTGAAGGTAATCCCCGGTGCCATCTTGATTCCGTAGAAAGGACCGATATCGAGGGCGCGCGCCCAGTTAGTTTTCTCGGGATCTAGTCCTGAAGTTCCGACCCCATCTTTTTGTGAGGGATCAAAACGTTCATTAGCATCGGGAGAAATCCCCGCGTTGAAGCGACGAACCGCTTCCTCGGCGCGCGGGCCCTCCAATCCCATCTGCTCGGCTACGCCAGCGATAGTTTCGGATTTGAAAACCCCGTACATGGGGGGCATGAATAGTCCCTTGGCTTTGGAATCCCAGAACGCGTAGGCTACCTGATCTGGCTGTTGAGCGATATTGCGTCCCCAAATGGCATAACGTTTCGGCCAGATTTCTTCGCCTTCATTGTAAAAGCGTTGGTAGTCGCGATTTAGTACCATCCCGAAGGGAATGCAGTCCAGGCGGGTGGCGATCCCTCCATCAAACATGGGGCTGCGGGCATCGACCGCCACCGCGTGGAAGCCTTTAGGCTGGCCAGCCCGGTCAGCTCCCGCATCCAGCAACAGTCGCAAGATGGTGCCGTCATTAGTTTTCGGTCCGCGGATATGGTAGTTATAGGCGGCTGGCCCCCAATATTTGGCTAACCAGTCCACATTGGCTTCAAATCCGCCGGCGGCACACACATAAGAATTGGCTTTTACCTGGTAGCTTTGGCCTTTGTGGTTCACGGTCAAACCGGTGCAGGTGTTGCCGTCAAAGTCCATATGTTCCACACTGGATTCATAGAGCACCGGAATCCGGCGCGAACGCAGCGAACGGTAGTAGTTGTTGATTAGAGCTTTTCCTCCGCCCAGGAAGAAAGTGTTGGTACGCCCTAGGTGCAAGGTTCCCGCCAGAGGCGGCTGGAAGAGGGCGCCATGATCCATCATCCATTGCGGCACAGTTCTAGTTTCTTCTACCGTCAAGGCAGCTATTTCTTCATCGGAAGGTCCCGTCCCCACCGAACAAAGGTCTTTCCAAAGCTCTTCTTTGGTGTAAGCACCAGTGTTGTAGGGGAAATCTGCATCGTGGATACAGCGGATATTGCGGGTGTGCCGGGAGTTTCCTCCGCGGAAAGTCTTATTTGCCCTTTCTAAAATCAAAACTTTTGCGCCTTGATCTTGAGCGGACATGGCGGAAACGACTGCCGCGTTTCCCCCTCCGATAACTATCACGTCCCAAGGTTGGGTGAGTAGCTCGGTGGCGTTAGGCTGCTGCATATTTTCTCTCCCAGGTGGATAACAAACGGAGATTAACACTTTTTGTGACCCAGTTCGCGCAATGTTCACCTAAAATTAGTTTACCTTAATTTTACTTTAAATAAATTAGCTGTTCAGCACCCTATTATTATGACACTTAGTCACCCCATCGGTGACACGTTTCACAGAGTGTCTTTTTTCTTTCTTTTTAGCGTCTATACTCCCGGTATGGACGGACACACAATTTATCTTCTTGGAGTCCTATTTGGTGCCATAGTTCTCTTAGTAGTTTTGATTAACTGGCGCACCAAAATGCACCCCTTCCTAGCTCTCTATATCGTTGCTTTCCTAACTGCCCTCGCCGCGGGAGAACCGATAAAAGAAATTCCCGACACCCTGATGGCCGGGTCAGGAAAGATTCTGGGAAATACCGGCGTCCTAGTTTTCTTAGGTGCCATGCTGGGTAAACTGCTGGCGGACTCGGGCGCAGTTTCAAATATTGCAGACTTCGTCCTCGACCATGCGTCCCCGAAAGCAGCCCCCTGGGTGATAACCGGGGTGGCCTTCATCCTGGGGATCCCCATGTTCTTCGAGGTAGGTCTGGTGGTGCTAATGCCAGTAATCTACGCGGTAGCGCTCCGCCTCGAGGTGCGATCCGGACGGCCGCAACAGTGGTATCTGCGCACTTTGATTCCGGCGATTGCCGCCCTTTGTTGCCTGCACGGCATGGTTCCCCCGCACCCTGGTCCCATTATTGGGGTGCAGGCTCTGAACGCCGATATGGGACTAACTATCCTTTTAGGTCTGCTGTGTGCGATTCCTACTGTGATTTTGGCGGGCCCCATATACGGCAACTTCATTGCTCCAAGAATCAAACTCGAGCCTCCCGCTTCTCTAGTCACCCAATACGCGGGCACCACCTATGAGGAAGCAGAAAAGATTTATAAGGAAACCGGGTCCTTTGCCGAGCTGGCCCGCGATCACACCGAAATCCCGGATGCTTTTGGCGCTCCCAAAGAGGCTCCCACTCAGCGACCCGGGGCTTGGTCGCAAACTACGGCTACCGCAAAAACTGGTTTGACCAGCCCGCCTCGTCGCTCGGGAATTTCCACGCCCATGGCTTTTTGCTGCGTGCTATTGCCAGTGGTACTGATGCTAATTCAGGCAGTGGTGAAAATTGTGGCTCCCAAGAGCCATTTTGAAACTTTCGCCGGGGTAGTGGGGCAACCAAATATCGCGATGTTAATCGGGGTGTTATTTACTGGCGCGGTGATTATGATCCAAGAGAAATGGGATGGGGATCGCTTGCGTGAATCGGTGACCAAATCCCTGGCGGCGGTGGCAACCGTGGTAATGATTATTGCGGGAGGGGGCGCCTTTAACGCGGCCTTGAAAGACTCTGATCTGGGGAATGCAATCGCCAGTGCAGCGGGCTCTATCCATATGAACCTAATAATTCTCGGTTGGTTAATCGGGCTGCTGCTGTCGTTTTGTACCGGCTCAGCTACAGTCGGAATCGTATCTGCTACCGGGATCTTAGCTCCGCTGGTAATCGGCTATTCTGCACCCTATGTGTCCTTGATTGTAATTGCGATTGGTTCTGGCTCCATTGGGCTGAACTGGGTTAACCACTCCGGATTCTGGTTCGTGAAGGAATGTTTCGGGATGACCTTGGGGCAAGCTACTAAAACCCACATGATCGTGCAAACTATTGTGTCGGTGCTGGGATTGATTTTTACCTTCCTGCTTTCGCTCTTGTTTGCCTAAAACAGCTGCGCACTTTCGCGGTCAGCAAATATTCGCCCGCGCTTGCCCTTAAATCTACAGCTACTGATAATTTTTGCTTCTCGAGCCGCTAGGATTGAGGTTATGGAAATGCATAACGGCTTATCAGATCCAGACGGCGTACAGAGTGAGGGCGGCCTAGGAGTTCTGGAGCGTCCAGAAACTCGTCGGCAAGAGCCCGGGGACAAAGACCGTTATGCGCATTATGTTTCGGCGCATCGCCTGGCTGCTTCCCGGCTTACCGGACAGCCCGTAGTTGCCCTTTGCGGCAAGGTCTGGGTTCCTACTCGCGAGGTGCGAAACCACCCTATCTGTCCGCGTTGCGTAGAAATCAAGAAAGAGATGGATGCTTCCGGCGGTCCCGACTGGCCATTTCGCGGTCCCGGAGGGTCGCGCTAAGACCTGATTGGTCGGTGCTCCCACGCGCTACCGGCCCAGAAAACGCCGGCTAAGGAGCCTTAAACAGGGAGGGCGCAGCTAGCACGCAGCTAGCAAACTAGCAGCAGCGTCCTGACTGATCTAGCTAATGACCAGCTAAAGCTCTTTTAGCGACGAGGCTCTGGTTTGCTGCTAGGAGCCTCGACTTCGTCCTCACGCTCAGTTACATGAATAATCTCGGTAGGAATCGCGGCCTCTCCGGCCGATAGCCTCCAGCCGGGGTAGGGGAGTTCGTTGCGCGCCTTCACGTGGTGATCTTGGGCATCCTGCAAAGCTTGCTTGCCAACGTAACGCGGATTGGGCTCTCCATCAGTAACCAAATCCACTAACAGCGGACGGGCGTTGCGGCGCTCAAACTCCACCTCAGCCTGCTGGGCGTTATCGGCCACTACTACCAACTCTGCATTAGCGTAGCCATCTTCGCCACGGGCACGCCCCGCGAACTTGCGCCCTCCCAAAGTGGATTTAGAGGTCGAACGCTTGGCGACATCGTGAATAGAGCCGTCCTCATTCACCCGCTGCACCAGTTTATAAACCAAAGCGGCAGTCGGAATGCCAGAACCAGTCACCATCTTGGTGCCCACCCCATAGGAATCCACCGGAGCGGCGCCGAGAGCCGCAATCGCGTATTCGTCCAGGTCATTCGTAACCGTAATCTTGGTGCTGTGGGCATCCAAGGAATCCAGCAGCGCCCGGACTTTGAATGCCTCCGCCACCAGGTCCCCAGAATCCAAGCGTACGCATCCCAGTTCGCCACCGGCTTCCCGGGCTAGTTTTACCCCGAGCTCGACTGCGCGGGCCACATCATAGGTGTCCACCAGCAAAGTGGTTCCTGGCCCCAAGCTGGCCAGTTGCGCCCGGAAGGCATCCTCTTCGGAGTCGTGAATCAAAGTGAAAGAGTGCGCCGCGGTTCCGATAGTGGGAATCCCATAACGCTTACCGGCCTCCAGACAGGAAGTTCCCCTAAAACCAGCGATATAGGAGGCACGCGCGGCAGAGACCGCACTGCGCTCATGGGTGCGCCGGGCGCCCATATCCACACATGGCCTCCCGTGAGCTGCGATAGTCATCCTGGAGGCCGCGCTAGCGACCGCACAATCGTGATTTAAAATCGACAGCAGCAGGGTTTCCAAGAGAACACACTCGGCAAAAGTACCTTCTACCTGCAGTAGCGGGGAGGACTCGAAATAGCATTCCCCTTCGGTATAGCCGAAAATATTACCTTTGAATTTATAGGTTTTCAGGTAATCCAGACAGTCATCGCTAACTATTTTTTCCCTTGATAAGTAGTCAATCTCGTCAGCTGAAAATTCGAAACGCTCTAAGGCTTCGATTACGCGGGCATTGCCGGCCATCACCCCGAAACGACGCGCTGCTGGCAGTCGCCGACCGAATAGTTCAAAAATGGAGCCGCGATTCCAGGTGCCAGATTTCAAGGCGGCATCCACCATGGTCAGCTCATACATATCGGTCAACAAAGAAGTGGTTACTGAAGAACTCATATTTTTAGCATACTCAAAAATGACTGACAATCCAGTTTTCGCCTTGCGGGCGAAAACAAAAATATTGGGAAGGAAGTGACCGCGCCAATAAAATCATCTTCCAAAACAGCCCCTTGTCGGCATCCTTTTTAATACCCTGAATATATGGTTAATCATCTGGCTTCTGACCCGGGTACTCCTGCGTATTCGGGCAGTACTCGCCTGCAGCAATGGCGGGTTACTATCTCGCGAGATCCGGTTAACCAGCCGCGCTACGTGGAACAAGTTTTAGCCCACCAGTTTTCCATGTCTTCAGAAGAAGCCAGGCGCACCCGGCAAGAGATCTTCAACCAGGGGAAGACCGAGGTAGCTGCGGGTACCCGCGAAAGAATGGAAGCCTTAGTGCAGGCACTGCACGCTTATGGTTTGCGTGCCACCCTGGATGGACCGGACGTAAAATGAACGCTTTTTATCCCGTCCCCGGGGGATGGGAATGTCCCATTGGGGAAGTTGAGCGCGACCTCTTCCTAAAAGCAATTTCAGAAGTGCGCACCCTGCTGGATCCTCCGGTGTTACCTTTTGAAATCACCACTATGCTCGGGGAGAGTGAAGACGAATCCGGCTCGGATATTCATTTCGATAATGCCTCATTGGATCGGCTGCTGCCTCCGGGATCCGTCGATGAGAGAACCGCACAAACTATGCGGGACTTGACGGATTCGCAGTTACGAACCCAGAAAGCTGAGCGACTTGACCGGCTCTACCAAATGCTTTCCGAGCAGACCGGTTCGGTCTTGGTGATTAAAAGCGGACAAGAATGGGATTGGCTTGGCGGAACAAATGATGTGCGTCTGGCCATATCCGGCAAACTCAGTCCCGGAGACTCCAGCTTTGATCCCCTAGAAAAAAGACAGGTATCTTCGCAGATAAACCCGAAAACAAGGGATGAAAAATTTGAGGAAGTCCTGGTGTCATCCTTCTATGAATGGCTCTCTGGGTGGCAAGATTCACTCTTGCAGGCGATAGATAGCTGGCCGCACCCTAGTTAGGCTGTTTTTGTGACTAATGAACATGCTATCGGTATTTTCGACTCGGGGGTCGGTGGCCTAACGGTTGCGCGCGCAGTTCTGAATGTTTTGCCGCGCGAAGAAATCCGTTATGTGGGGGACACCGCCCATACTCCTTACGGGGAAAAAGATTTGGAAACCGTGCGCGGCTACTCCCTGTCTATTATGGATTCCCTGGTGGAGTCGGGAGTGAAAATGCTGGTTATCGCCTGTAATACTGCCTCGTGTGCAGTGCTCGATGAGGCGCGACGCCGCTACCAGGAGGAACAGGGGATTCCGGTCGTGGAAGTGGTGCAACCGGCAGTTGAACACGCGGTAACCCGTTCTCGAAACGGCAAGATCGGAGTTATCGGTACCCGAGCCACGATTGAATCCGGCGTTTATCAGCGTAAACTCTCTCGCATGGGGGCGGAGGTTTTTACTCAAGCTTGCCCCCGTTTCGTAGAATTTGCGGAGGAAGGGATCACCGCCTCCCAGGAATTATTTGACGTTACCGAAGAATATCTAACCCCCCTAAAAGAAGCGGGAGTAGATACCTTAGTTCTCGGTTGTACCCACTATCCGCTGCTCGAAGGACCGATCTCCTATTTCATGGGTGAAAACGTGTCCCTGATTTCTTCATCTTCGGCAGCGGCACGAAAAGTTTATGGCGAGCTGGTGGAAGAAAAAATGTTGCGTCCCTTCGGGGCAAAAAAAGCCGATCACCATTTTATTTGTACCGAAGCTAAAGATTCTTTTACCGCCCTGGCCTCCCGAATAATGGGAGCAAACTTCAATGGAATCAAAGAGGAGGTCATCACCAAATGAAAGTGACAGTGGTGGGGGTAACCGGCTCTATGTCTGGGCCCGCCTCCCCGGCGTCTTGCTATCTTTTGCAAGCAGAAGGAACCGATTCTCTAGGGCTTCCCCACACCTATTCGGTGGTTTTTGATTTAGGGCCTGGCTCTTTCGGGCAGCTGTGGAACTATACGGATCCTACGAAGCTAGATGCGGTGGTACTTTCGCACCTGCACGCTGATCACTGTTCAGATATTGTCTCTATGCAGGTACATAGGCGTTGGCATCCGCGCGGCGCCCTCGGCCCCATCCCGGTGTATGCCCCTAAGGGGATCAAGGACCGGGTGCGCGGCTTGGATGGTTTTAGCCCGCGCGATGACTTCAGCGGAGAGTTTGAATTTCACCATATAAAGCAAGGACTAGCTTTTAATATCGGCCCTATACAGATTAAACCTTTCGCCGCCTGGCACTCGGTTCCCGCGTTTTCTTTCCGAGTAATCGGCCCCGGTAAAAACGGCGAGGCAGTTTTTACTTACTCAGGGGATTCTGACGAGTGCGATACTTTAGTGCAAGCTGCTGCCAACTCGGATTTATTCCTCTCTGAATGTGGTTTTACCAGCGAGGACGAAGTCCGCGGGATTCACATGTCGGGGGAACGCGCCGGTCGGGTAGCCCAAAACTCGGGCACCAAGAAATTGGTGCTTACCCATATCCAGCCTTGGACCGACCCCGAAGTACCGCTTAGGGAAGCGAAAACTACCTGGCGGGGCGAACTGGAAATCGCTCGCTCGGGTATGTGCTTCGAGATTTAGCTTTAGTGCTTTAGGGGCGTGCCTGATCAGGGGTAACGTTACCTCCCAGCTCAATAGTGGCCGCGATCGTGGGGGCGAGGGCGCGGAAGGCTTTCCCTCGATGAGAAAGGGCGTTCTTTTCTTTAGGGGTTAACTCTGCGTTAGTGCATTCTTGCCCCTCGGCTAGGAAAATCGGATCGTATCCAAAGCCACCATCACCCCGCGGGGCATAAAGTAGCTTTCCACTCATTTTTCCGAGGCAGTGTCGTTCTAAGCCCGCCGGGGAAACTAATACCGCCGCACACACGAAGCTGGCGCCGCGATTTTCGGCGGGCACGTCTGCCAATTGGTTCAGCAGTAGTTCCAGATTGGCGCGGTCATCACCGTGATGTCCGCACCAGCGGGCCGAGAAAATCCCGGGCGCGCCTCCTAAAATATCGACGCATAGTCCCGAGTCGTCGGCGACTGTCGGCAGCCCGGTTCTTTGTGCCACCAAACGGGCCTTAATCAGTGCATTTTCAGTAAAACTTACCCCATCCTCGACGGGTTCTTCGATTCCTAATCCGCCTGCTCCCACAATCATTTCCGGGGAAAAACCGGCGATTAAAGGGGAGAGGATATCGGATAGTTCTCGCACTTTATGGGGATTATGGGTGGCGAGAATCAAACGCGCAGCAGGTGGTATCTTCACGCCAGTGCCTCCGCCTGGAGAGCAGAAATTTCCCCAATCCCTTTATCGGCCAGATCCAGCAGCTCATTCAGCTGGGTACGATCGAAAGTCTGTCCCTCGGCGGTGCCTTGGATTTCTACAAACTTACCGGAACCAGTCGCCACGATATTCATATCAACATCGGCGCGCGAATCCTCTTCGTAAGGTAGATCTAGCAGCGCGTTTCTCTCGATAAAACCAACTGAGACTGCGCATAGGGAATCCGAGAGTACCTTGCCGGGCCGTATCCACCCTTTTTCCTGCCCCACTTTAATCGCATCTACCAAAGCCACATAGGCACCGGTAATCGAGGTAGTGCGGGTGCCGCCGTCAGCGCTGAGTACGTCGCAGTCCAGCACAATCGTGTTTTCCCCTAGGGCACTCATATCTACGATTGAGCGCAGGGAGCGGCCGATTAAACGCGAGATTTCATGGGTGCGGCCTCCGATTTTTCCCCTTACCGATTCGCGTCCCGAACGGGTAGAGGTGGCGCGCGGAAGCATCGCATACTCGGCAGTTACCCATCCCAGACCGGAATCTTGCCGCCAACGCGGCACCCCCTGGGTCAGGGAAGCATTGCAGAGCACGCGGGTATTTCCGCAGTCAATCAGCACCGAGCCTTCGGCCTGTTTGGCCCAGTCACGGGTAATTTTTAGCGGTCGCATCTGGTCAAAAGCACGCCCATCGGCGCGCACAAACTTTTCTTTACTCACGCTACTGATTATAGAGGACCGCTGTTTTCCTCAGCATTCGATATTTTCTCTTCCCCCGGATGCCGCTTGCGCTTAAAACGGATAGGTTAGAGATTATGGATAGTCCTGCTCTTTCGCGCTGCCGCATCGATCTGGATACTGGCGCTCGCCAGTTCGTGCATGTACCTAGCCTGCTACGAGAGGGAGCTACGGAGGTTTTTGCGGTTGCCGATCGGCGGCGGGTGCTGTTGCCACTAACTCCCGGAGTCAGGGTGGGCCCGGAAATGGCGGCTTCCCGCTCTCACGTAGTTGCTCCTTTGGGTACGGGCAGTCTTTACCGGCTCTCTAGCGCGCAGCGGCAATTTTTGGGGCAAATCCAGTCCTGGGACGAGCGCTACCAAGCAGGTAAAGCCTGGTATTTGGGCAGAGTCGGTGCCTCCTGCCGCGTCGCCCTATTTATTACTGACGACGAACTGGCGGGGATAGCTGAGCATAGCGAAAACTCCCTGGGGTTGATTCCTTTGCGACAGGTGGGAGCATTTTTAAACGGTGAGGACGCGGCAATTGCCACCCATGCCGCTTGCTTGGCGGTGTGGCACGGCGACACCAACTATTGTTCGCGCTGCGGCACTAGGCTAGAAATCGCTGCTGCCGGCTGGGAGCTGCACTGTCCGCGGTGTAGCAATATTGTTTATCCCCGGCAAGACCCCTCGGTTATCGTGGCTATCCGGGACGAGGCAGACCGGCTACTTTTGGCACATAACACCGCCTGGAAGAGTGATTTTTATTCGGTGATTGCCGGCTATGTAGAAACCGGGGAATCTCTAGAGGGGGCGGTTCACCGCGAAGTCGGAGAAGAAGTCGGTCTCGAGGTCGATGAAGTCCGCTATCTTACCTCCCAGCCTTGGCCCTACCCCCGCTCGCTGATGTTGGGATTTTCTGCCCGCGCGCGCACCCCCTATTTTATTTTGGATGAAACCGAGATCGACCGGGCCTTATGGGTAACCCGCGCAGAGTTTGCTGAGCTAGTGGCAAGTCGAGAAATTAGTCCTCCGGGGCCGTCCACAATCGCATCAAACTTGATTGCAAACTGGTTGGGTTACCCGATTATTCGCCCGGAAGCTAACAACCTTTAAGCTGATTGACGTGGAGCAAGCAGAAGAACTTTTAAAACATTTAGACCCCGATCAAGCGAAGGCTGCCCGGGCTTTGCGGGGGCCAGTGTGTATTCGGGCGGGTGCAGGTACCGGTAAAACCCGGGCGATCACCTACCGCATTGCCTATGGGGTTCGCACCGGGGTCTACCACCCCTACTCAGTTTTAGCGGTGACTTTCACCGTGCGGGCTGCCGCCGAAATGGGGGCACGTTTGCGGTTACTGGGGGTTGAGGGGGTACAAGCACGCACTTTTCACTCTGCAGCTTTGCGACAGCTGAGGTATTTTTGGCCCACCGCCATCGGCGGACAGCTCCCCAAACTAATAGAAAACAAGTCTTCGCTAGTCGGCGCGGTAGCTTCCCGTTTGGGGTTGCCCAAAGATCGGGTGGCAGTGCGCGACTACTGCGCTGCTATTGAAACGGCGGCAGTGAGCATGGTTTCCCCCGACAACTATGGAAAGTGGGCAAAAAGTGGAGGGGTGCTGCCCCCAGCGGGTATCTCCACCTACGATATGGCTGATATTCTGCGCGGATACCTCGAGGCCAAAAGAGAACGAGCCGTTATTGATTTCGAAGACGTACTTGCTTTGACCTGTGGAATGATCGAGGAACGTCCCGATATTGCCCAGCAGATTCGTTCCCAATATCGCTTCTTCGTAGTTGATGAATATCAAGACATTTCTCCGCTGCAAAAACACCTCCTAGATCTGTGGCTCGGAGAGAGGAACCGCGATCTTTGCGTGGTCGGGGATGCGGCGCAAACCATTTATTCTTTCGCCGGAGCCAGCCCGGAATATTTAGTGAACTTTGCCCAGGAATATCCCGGGGCAAATACCATTACTCTCTCTCGAGATTATCGCTCCACCCCGCAGATAGTTTCTTTGGCAAATGGCCTGGTTAACCGGGATAAGGAAACCAAGAAACAGGCGGTTAAGCTCACGTCGATGCGCGAGTCCGGTAGCGCGGTTCATTTTACTCGCTACCCAGATGATGAGGCGGAGGCCAGCGCCATCGCAAAAATGATTAAGGAAAAAATCGACGCGGGTACTCCCGCTGGCGAAATTGCGGTTTTATTCCGCACTAACGCGCAGTCGAGCATGTTTGAGGCGGCTTTAGCGCATCTAGAAGTGAAATATTGTGTGCGCGGGGCAGAAGGCTTCTTCAAACGTCCCGAAGTGTCTGCCCTGCTAAAACAGGCCAGTATAATCGCCGGGCGCGGGGCTAAAGGAGACATCGGAGAAATCGTAGCGGAACTAGCCCGCCCTCTCGGATGGTCTCCCAAAGCTCCCTCTACTCAAGGGGCAATCCTTGATCGTTGGGAGGCCCTCAACACCTTGGTGGCCCAGGCGCAGCTTAAGCAGGTGGCCGGATTATCACTGGCGTCCTTAGTGCAAGAATGGCAAGAACTCGCTCAGGCACAGCTTGATCCTTCTGGCGGTGGCGTCACCTTGGCTTCTTTTCATTCCGCCAAAGGTTTGGAATGGAAAATAGTGTTTCTAGTGGGAGTTAGCGAGGGGTTGCTACCGATTACCCAAGCAAAATCACCAAAGGAACTGACGGAAGAACGCCGCTTGGCCTATGTAGCGGTAACCAGGGCCCGCGATGAGTTATTCCTCAGTTACGCTAAGAAACGTTCCCTGGACCGTAAGGCCACTCGTTCCTGTTCCCGCTTTTTCTCTCCGCTCTGGCCGCGGGAGGAGTCGGCGGTAAAAACCGTGCGCACCCCCAGCGCCCGCCAAGACACTAAACGGTTCTTAAACGAAGCCAGCCAGGAAGAACAAGAGCTTTTTGAGCATTTGCGCCTATGGCGACGAGAAGTATCCCAGGGGCAAGGGAAACCAGCATATACCGTGCTTTCCGATACCACCTTACGCGATATCGCTACTGCGGCCCCCCAGACCCTGAAGCAACTGTCGCTACTGAGAGGAATTGGTCCGGTTAAGTTAGAAAAGTTTGGGGCGGCGGTATTAAAAATATTGCGAGGCGCAGATCCCACGCAGGTCGCGCAAGAAAATCTACAAGCCTTGAACGATTAAACCTTCACACATCCGCACTGGGGGTGGGGCTGCCATTGCCTGACTTGAGGCAGGGGATCGGCGGGATTAAAAATCCAAGATGCGCCCGTGAGGGAGATTGGTAGACCAGACAAATAGTTTAAGATTTCTCGGACTGCAAAAGCGCTGGCATATTCGGCCAGGGAAGTATCCGCCATTACCGGATCAGCGCAGGCCAATTGGGCAGCTAGCTGCGGCCACTCCGGATCGGCTTCACATTTGGATAGATGTTGACAGTGTAGGCAACAGGTGCGTCCGGGAATAAACAGGGGCCCGACTTCAATCTCGGTTTCCCGCTTAATCAGGGGCAGGTGTGGCAGTCCTTTCTTAATACAGGCCTTTGCCCAGGCAGGATTAGTTAAGTACGAGCTAATCGCAATCTCGATACTAACCGGTTGGTTGGGGAGCTGCTTGTTTACTCCCAATACCAAAGGAGCTACGTCTTGTCGGACGGCCCCCAAGTAGGTGTCTTTGTAAACGCATAGATCGCGAGTTTTTACTTTTCCTTGGTCCCGCAATATCAAGGTTTTAATCCCGCAGGATACTAGTTTGCGGGTTAAGGTGATTCCCAAAGGGCCCAGACCGCTGATGCCGACTAATGCCTGCTGGCGAGTTTTAACTGCGGAATCCGATCCGTAGAGGTGAAAGGCGCAAGCACGATCCCCGTCCGGCACCTGTTGCTTGGCCGCTAGACCTCCATCAGCAAGTATCTGGAGAATTTCTTTAATTTCCTTTTTATTTTCGGGAAATCTGCGTTCCAAATGGGAGTTATACCAGTTTTGTTTTTCAAAAAGCCACTTGAGAATAGCGGTATGAACCGGAGTGAGTCCCTTGACTAGGAAGCCGTTGCGTCCCCCGGTACCAAATTGGGCCTTCCCCCCGGAACGAAGAAGCATTACCGATCCGTTTATTAATCTCATGCTTTAACCATCCCTTAGGAAAAGCACTGACACTAGAGGGACCTTAAAACTGTGGATGCCTAAATTTGAAGCTTTATTTACCTGTATCTGAATGTGGGGAATCGTTTTCAGGTGAGTCATTCCCCAAGTCCGAATCTTCCCCGCTTTGATCCGCGGAGGGTGGCTTCTCGTCAGCTTCTGCCGTGAGATTGTTTCCCACTAATTGATCTCCCTGGGAATCCACCTCGGGGGTTAGCCCTTGCGCCCAGCCTAAAGTACCGGAAAGCAGAGAATCTAGGTCCTTATCTACCTGGTCTTTTTCTGGTTCTTTCCCGCTGCGAGCAATAAAGTTCTCCGGGTCGGTTAAATCCTGTAGCGTCGGAATCATATCTGGATGTGACCAGAGCTGATCCCGTTTCTGCATGCCGCGCTCATCCAATAGCAGCGACCATAATGAAGCTGCTTGCCGAGAATACTTCGGACTAAGCTCCATGCCGATCAGCGGTTTTAAGACTTTTTCAATCGGGGAAGTAGTTGCCCGCCGCCGGCGCATCAACTCGCGCAACTGGATTACATGTGCCAGGTTGGGCATACATGCGCGGGTGGAAACCTCGTCCACCCAACCTTCAATCAGCGCCAGTACGGTTTGCAGATCTTCCATCGCTTGCCGTTGGGTAGCGGTTTCCTCGCTGGCAAAAATATCCACCGGTAACCCCAGCTCCAAATTGGCGGGATCGACTTTCCCTAAAGGCAGGCCGATTAAACCTTCCTGGTCCCCAAATTGTTCTTGCAAACGGTCTTGCAGATCGCGCACGGACCGGTCTATAGCTTCCGGATCGATACGAATTTCTTGTGCATACCGGGCGATCAGCTGCGATAACTTATGACGCAGCCAAGGTACGGAATGGAAAAGACGCGCATGGGCGGCTTCCCGGACCGCAATATATTGGCCCACTTCCGCCTCAGTGATCTCTAAATCTTGGGCGAAGTGAGCGATATTTACTGGCACCAATCCCATTATTTTTTCTTTCGCCAAGGGGATGCCAATATCGGTGGAACCAAAAGCAGCCTGGGCTATCTGTCCCATGGCTTGCCCGATCTGGACTGCAAATAACCCGGCCGCAAGATTCTTTAGTAAGGAATCGGGATCCATGGGGCCCAGAATCTGTCCCACCCCCGGAATCGCTGCCGAGGCTTTCATCTCTTCCGGGTCGATTCCTTGCCGCTCAAACTGTTCCCCGATGGCCTCGGTAAATGCTCGCACCACATTGGCAATCACCGGTTCCGTCAAGCGTTGCCAGGCAGGCAAAGTCGCCTGAATCCATTCCCGGGGCGTCCAAGCTATCCGTTCACTAGCGATTGGGGTCAAAGTGGTTGCCGTGTCCAGCCACAAATCTGCCACCGAGAGTTGCTCGCGAATAGTTTGAGCCTGAGCAGCGCTAGTAGGGGGACAGTTGGGCAGGCGAGAGGCGGCAACTTCGGTGGCTGCCTCCCAGTTTACGGCGCTTTCTCGGGGAGTGAAGAACTGTTTTATATGGCTGGCTCCGGAGCGAGAACCGCCGGGGAATGGGAAAGGCATTGCCCCACTGGCTAGCTCCTCGGGGTCGATTCCATTTGCCCTCAGCTGCTGGAAGGCGTCTTCAGCACCCTCTTCCCCGATTATTTCCTTGAGTATCTCAAACCATTCCGGTCGCTGCTCACCGCCGTTTTGATCCTCCAAGAGCTGCACACCCCCCAAAAAATAGACTACTGTCATTAAGGGTATCGGTATTGGAAGCCAGGGACTAGGCAAGTGAGCTAGTTTCGCCTTGGGCAAAGCCGATTTTGCATTTTTACGAAGGAGGAGGCGTGACAGCTAAGCGCTCTGAAAAGTCTCGTCGGCAGGGGCGGATTGGGAAAGCCATGATGACACTGTCGGTAATAGGTTTCCTGATACTGGGTTTCGCTATCCGCGCTCCCTTCGTAATTGAGTCTCCCGGCCCAACTTTCAACGTTCTCGGGTCTCAGTCAGGCCAGGGCGAGATTATTAAAGTCGTGGGGGCGAAAACTTATCCCACCAAAGGGCAGCTGCGAATGGTAACGGTTTCCATGCGAGGCGGCCCGGGAACCCACGTTACCTATGCGGAAGTTTTGCTGGCGAAAATACGATCAGATAGTGAAGTATTACCCGAATCTTCGGTGTATCCCGCTGGCGCGACTGCCAAGCAAGTGGAGCAGGTCTCGCAGGCACAAATGCAAGATTCTCAGCTTAGTGCCAAAGTGGCGGCACTTAGCGAATTGGGTTACCAAGTTCCGGCGGAGTTTAAAGTTACCGGGGTGGCTGAGGACTCCGATTTTGCGGGAAAGCTTAAAGAAAATGATATTTTGCGAACGGTTACTGTCCGGGGAAAGACTCGGGAGCTAAGCGGGGCGAATGCGCTTTTCGATATTTTAGAGGGTGTGGCCCCGGGAACTTCCCTCGCCTTCAGTGTTCAGCGGGCAGAAAAAACCCTGTCTGTGAGTGGAAAAACCCGTAAACCTAGTGATGGGCGCACCGGTTCGCAGTTGGGAATTTATTTAGATCCCCAGGCCAAATTGCCGGTGGATATTAAAATCGCCCTCCAAGAAGTGGGAGGACCGTCGGCGGGAACCATGTTTGCGCTCGGCATCATTGATCGGATGACTGCGCAGTCTTTGACCGGCGGCAAAGAGATCTCAGGAACTGGCGCTATTTCTTACGGGGGACAGGTGCTGGCGATTTCGGGGATACCCCAGAAAATGGCAGGTGCCAAAAAAGATGGCGCTCATTGGTTCTTATTGCCGCGAGCTAATTGCCCGCAGGTGGAACCGATGGAGGGAATCCGCGCGGTTCCGGTGCAAGATCTACATCAGGCACGGCAAGTCAGCGCGCAGATCGCGGCTAATAATCTTAAGAATTTGCCGCGTTGTCCTACTCGCTAGCTAGCTGGGCTAGTTCCTCATCGCTAACTAGCATGGCTTTTAATACTTCCAGCAGCTCGGGCACGATATTTTCTCCTTGCGCTACCATATCGTCGCTATCTTCGCTGCGGGCGCGGCTTGCGCACCAAGTGTTGCCATCACGGGTAGCCGCGGCTACGATCCTTACGTCTTGGCGGGAAGGGTGAGAAAGAAAGAACTTTTCGCGCTCCCGCGGATCCGCAGGCGCCGCGGCTTCGGCTTGGGGTGAAACCAGGAAACGTTCCATCGCCACCGCGACTCCGGCTACGTCCTCGCCGAAAACTAGATGCCCCAGGGTTTCCATTAAATCTGCCGGAGGCAGGTGGTCTTGGAGGACGGCAGTCAGGTGGAGGGGATTTTCAAGCAGTGCCGCTTGTAACTGCTTAGCCTGGTCGGGATCCATCTCTGCCTCTAGCTGGGGAAAAATTGACTGGGTATAAACCAGAGCGAAGAGACTAGGGGAGTGATCCCACCCCAGCTGAGCCACGTCTTTTTCTAAAGAGGAAATCGCTAGGCGCAGTGATAGCTGTGCCTTAGATAGATCTGGTGAAGTATCCATGGTGTTATGTTGCCATTTTCTCTAGGGGCGCGGCTAGTTCGCTTTTAGGGGCGCGGCTAGTTTGCTTGTGGGGGTGAGTAAAAACCGCAAACGTGAAAGAATGCGTTAAGGAAAATATTGAGCAGTACCCGGAGGGGCTCGTGAGTAACGATTTATTTGGAAATCTAGGCTTTGGCGGCGGCAAAGGCGGTGGCTTTCCCGGCTTTCCCGGTGGATTCGGAGCTGGAAGAGGCGGCGGGAATGGCCGCGGTAGCTCTAGGGGAGCGAGCGGCGGCGCAAATCTGCCGTTACCGAAAATAAAGTTTAAGAAACCCGGGCCGCTAGGTATCGCTATTGGCGTAATCGTGGCACTGGTAGTGCTACTTTTGGTGGCCTCAACGGTGTGGACCGAGATTCTCTGGTATCGCCAGACCGGATATTTGCGGGTGCTACTTACCCAGTGGATTGCTGCGGGGGGAATGTTCCTGGCATCCTTCTTGATTGCCTGGGCAGTTGTGGCACTCAACTTGCAGATTGCCTATCGGAACCGCCCGGAGATGGGGACCATAGCCTCCTCTATAAGGTCTTACCGTTCCACTATCACCCGGCATCCGCGGGCAATCTTCCTGGGGATTCCCGCCCTGATTGCTCTGTTTTTGGCAACCGGGATGGCTGCCAGTTGGCGTCAGGTACTGGTAGCGATTACGGGCGGATCTTTCGGAAAGAAAGACCCCCAATTCGGTTTCGATATTTCTTTCTTTGTGTTCCGCCTGCCCCTAATCGATATGGCGGTAACTTTCTTGCTCACCTTGCTAGGAATTTCTTTGGTGGCCTGCTTGGTTGCCTACTACCTATTGGGGGCAATGACAGTAATGCCCAAAGCCAGAGCTACTCGTGGCGCCCGTATCCATATGGGAGTGTTACTGGCGATCTCTTCGGTTATGGTCGGCATAACTTATGTTATTGACCGCTGGACCATGGTTTATGGGCAAAATTCGCCGACTGATGGCGCCATGTATACCGATGTGCACGCGATTATTCCGGCACGTACGATTTTGGCGGTTATTGCCCTGATTGTGGCGGCGTTGTTCGTTTTTGCTGCCTTTAGAGGCGGTTGGTATCTGCCAGCAGCAGGCATTGCGGTTACTGTGGTGTCTGCCTTGGTGATTGGCGCCGGGTACCCGTTTATTATTCAACAGTTCCGGGTACGCCCTAACGAGCGGGAACTGGAGAGTCAATATATTGACCGCAACATCAAGGCAACTTTAGATGCTTTCGGGATGAAGGATCTGGATCTGATTTCCTACGACCAGGTCACTAATGAAACCAGCGCCAACCAGTTGCGTAAGGACGCGGACTCGACTCAGCAGATTCGTCTACTTGATCCCGAGGTTATTTCCCCGGCGGTACGGCAGATGAAACAGTCACGTCCTTACTATTCCTTCCCGGATCAGTTCGCGGTTGACCGCTATAACTTCCCAGATAAACAGGGAGGGACGGAAAAACGCGACACCGTAATCGCGGTACGCGATATTAACTTGAACGGTTTGGCTAATTCTCAGCGTAACTGGGTAAATGACCATACGGTTTACACTCACGGTTTCGGGGTGGTGGCCGCCTACGGTAACCAGGTAACTTCCGAGGGGTTGCCTTCCTATTGGGAATCTTCCCTCTCGGCTAAGGAATATGGGGAGATCGGAGATTACGAGAAACGAATCTATTTCTCGCAGGCTTCGCCAGAGTATTCCATCGTGGGGGCGCCTAAGGGGTCTGATCCGAAAGAGCTGGATTACCAGGATGCCAAGAATAACCAGCAGGTATACACCACTTTCGATGGTGACGGCGGTCCCCAGGTCGGAAACTTCTTCAATAAGGTACTTTTTGCCTTGAAGTTCCGTTCCACCGATCTGTTCTTCTCTGACCAGATCAACAGCAAATCTCAAATCCTTTATGACCGCGATCCGGCGCTGCGGGTAGCGAAAGTTGCCCCCTATTTAACCCTGGATTCGCGTGCCTATCCCGCAATCGTGGATATGGATGCCAAGAAGGGTGCGAAGAAACGGCTGGTGTGGATCGTTGATGCCTACACCACCACCGATTCTTATCCCTATTCCCAGCATATTAACCTCACCGATGCCACCGCAGATACTGCGACTGCTAAAACAGCTCAGTTCGCGGTGCAAAACAACGTGAACTATATGCGTAACTCGGTTAAGGCTGTGGTGGATGCCTACGATGGCTCGGTGCAGCTGTACCAGTGGGATAAAGGGGATCCGATTTTGAAGGCTTGGCAAAAGATTTATCCCGGCCAGATAAAGCCCATGTCTGAGATCAGCGGGGATTTGATGAGCCACTTGCGCTATCCCGAGGATTATTTCAAGGCCCAGCGCGCGCTATTGGCGAACTACCACGTCACCAACCCCTCAGAGTTCTACACCGGTGGTGACCAGTGGAAACTCTCTGAAGACCCCACGGCTACTTCTCGTGACCTAGAGGGATCTGGCAAATTGCAGCCGCCCTACTACCTGACGATGAAGATGCCTACCGGAAAAAACACTGATCAAGGCAGTGCCGAGTTCTCCTTGACCTCAGTATTTATTCCTGGCGGTGAGGGCCGAAGGGCGGCTATGGCCGGCTTCCTAGCGGTTGACTCTGAAACCGGTAACCAGAAAGGTAAAGTTCGCAAAGGCTACGGCAAGATGCGACTTTTGGCTTTGCCTTCGGACACCACCGTGCCCGGCCCGGGACAGGTGCAAAACACTTTCAACTCTGATCCAGAAGTTAACCGCGAGCTTAACCTGCAGGACCAGCAAGGATCCCGGGTTATTCGCGGTAACCTGCTGACTTTGCCGGTCGGTGGCGGCCTGCTCTATGTGCAGCCGGTATATGTACAATCCACGGGTACCACCCAATATCCGCAGCTTAGAAGCGTATTGGTTGGCTTCGGCGATAAGGTCGGGTTCGCGCCTACCCTGAAAGAAGCCCTAGATCAGGTCTTTGGCGGAGATTCCGGGGCGGTTACTGCCTCGAATGATGGCAATAAGAAAGCCCCGGCTGCTAAAGGTAAAGCGGGAGAACCTGCCGCTAAAGCCCCCAGTGCGCAAGAGAAACTGAACACCGCTTTACAAGACGCCAAGAAAGCGATGGCGGATTCAGATAGCGCTATGAAGGCGGGCGACTGGACGAAGTACGGCCAGGCCCAAAAGTCCCTAAATGATGCCATTTCGCGGGCGGTATCTGCTCAGGACGAGGGAGCTAAGGCAGCCAAATAACTGCCAGTAGCGCGAAAGCGTAATAGTTAGGGGGCTAGGTAGCCAGGTAAAGCTGGCAGCCTAGCCCCCTAAACCTATGCCTAAAGCGGGATTTACTTAGCGCTTTACTTATCCCTAAACCAGGATCTTGAAGATCTGGGAGGAAGGATCAATCTCTTGCACTTGCAGGGGAGAGGCCGCCATCCGCCGCCGCAGCCCTTTGATATCGGTGGGATCCGGCAGCTCAATCCCCACCAGCGCTGGCCCGGTGTCACGGTTATTCTTCTTGGTGTACTGGAAGTAAATAATGTCTTCGCCTTCACTGAGCACGTCATTTAGAAATGCGCGCAAAGCCCCCGGCTCCTGATTGAAAGTAACCAGGAAGTAGTGGCGCAAACCTTCGTAACGCCCCGAACGCTCGGTCACCTCCGCGTAGCGCGAGAGATCATTATTGCCGCCAGAGACCAGGCAGACCACTGAGCCGTTGGGAATTTGCGGTAAGAAGTTACGCGCCGCCGCAGAGGCCAGCGCTCCGGCCGGCTCTGCAATCACCCCTTCGGAATGGTAAAGGTCGAGCATTTCGGTACAAACCGCGCCCTCAGGCACCACCACCAGGTCATCGACCAAATCCCGCACAATCTGGTAGGTTAAATCTCCGGCTCTGCCTACGGCGGTACCATCTACGAAAGAATCTACGTGTTCTAAGGAAACCGGATTCCCGGCCTGAACCGCCGCTTTCATCGAGGCTGCGCCTTCAGATTCCACCCCTACAATCCGGATACCGGGGCGATGGGCTTTGAGCCAAGTCGCCATCCCGGCAATCAAACCGCCGCCTCCCACCGGAATCAAAATCATATCGGTGTCATCTGGCAGCTGGGAATCTAAATCCACCGCAATACTGCCTTGACCAGCAATCGTATAGGGGTCATCGTAGGGGTGCACATATACTTTCCCCCCATCCTTAGCCGCCGCCGCGGCCACCCGATTAGCTTCATCGAAATCCCCGCCTACAATCACCGGTTCTACCCATTTGCCGCCGATAGTGGCGATCCGTTTGCGCTTTTGCCGGGGAGTGGAGGCTGGCAAGAAAATCGTGCCTTGTATTCCTAGATGCGCGCAGGCATAGGCAACTCCTTGGGCATGGTTACCCGCCGATGCGCACACTACCCCGGCAGCGCGTTCATCCTCATCCATGGCTGCCATCCGCACATAGGCGCCCCGCACTTTAAACGAGCGGCAAATCTGCAGATCTTCACGTTTGAGATAAACCGGACGGCCTACTTCTGCGCTCAAACGCTCACTTTTTTGCAGCGGAGTTTTGGTAGCTACCTTGGCTAATACCCCGGCAGCCACCTCTATATCCTTCGCGGTAACTGTGCTCATTGCTCCTCCAAAAAATCGATAGTTAATAACCTATCGGGATTTTTCTAAGGGATGCGTCGCCCTTTCGCTATCTGGCATCGAAAGCCGATGGACTAGGCTAAAGGTATGACTAATAACCTGAAAGATCCTTTAGTGTGGATCGATTGCGAAATGACCGGCCTGGATTTAGAGCAGGATTGCCTGGTAGAGGTGGCAGTGATTATCACTGACGGACAAACCAATATCGTGGACGAGGGGATCGACCTGCTGATTAAACCTAGAGCGGGCGCCTTGGAAAATATGGGCGATTTTGTGCGCGAGATGCACACCAAGTCCGGTTTGCTGGCGGAACTGGAAACTCCGGCGGCGCTCGAGCTGGAGGAGGCCGAAAAACAGGTTTTGGAATATATTAAGCGTTTTGTGCCTGGAAAGGGACAGGCGCTGCTGGCCGGGAACTCGGTCGGTACCGATAAACAGTTCCTGGAAAAGGAAATGCCACAGGTAATCTCGCATTTGCATTACCGCTTAGTGGATGTTTCTTCAGTAAAAGAGCTAGCGAAACGTTGGTATCCGCGCGCCTTTTATCACGCCCCCGAAAAGCACGGAGGCCACCGCGCTCTCGCCGATATTCGCGAATCTATTCAGGAGCTGCGTTACTACCGCAAGGCACTTTGGCCTGCCGGGGAGGGGCCAAGCAGTGAGGAATGTGAGGCGGCTGCGAAAGAGGTATTGGCGCAAGGGCTAGGTGCCTAGCCGATATCGAAGGCTGAAAATTTCAGCTGCCCCGTGCTTAAAAGTTTAGGGATCGGAAATTGGTCCGCTTATATCTGCGCGGATAAACCGGGTTTACCGGCAGTTTGGCGCCCCCGACAGGAATCGAACCTGCAACCTCGGGATTAGAAGGCCCTTGCTCTATCCTTTGAGCTACGGGGGCTGCTTGTTCCTTAAGTTTAGCTGGAAATCTCTCGCGTGCTAATTCCTTGTCCCCAGGGGTAAATAATCCTCCTTTTTCCTGGTGATGCAGATTTTTTCTAGAAAATCTCGCTCCTGCTTTGCACCATGGTGAGGTAACCAACACTAGGAGGAATCATGAGCAAAGCAAATATTGAGGTTACCTTTACCGGCTGGGTAGCAACCGCACCCACTTTTCACCGCCCCGACCCCACAAAACCGGAAAAAGCGTTAAGCACTTTCCGGGTGATGCACACCCCGTACTCTCGTGATAGCCAGGGAAACTGGCATCAGGGAGAGTCGCTCGCGGTCAGGGTAAAAGTCTGGGGGTGGGGTGCGCACTATGTTTCTCGCTCCATTCGGGTGGGGGACCCGATTATTGCAAGCGGGCGCTTAATCCGTTCTAAATGGCAGGACAACGATAACGTTACGCACTACGGACTAGAGCTAACCGCCTCTTCTTTAGGACATGACCTAACCATGGGGGAGTCTAACTTTGTGCGGATGGTAGGAGCGCTCCCTAAACGGGGAAATTTTGCTGCCCCGGGTAAAGAGGGTACCGGGTCGCTGGCCGATCCCGAGGGCGAGTTTGAGACTTCCTCGGGAACAGAGCCAGCAGGGAAACAAGCTGCCGAGGGCGAGGCAGCTGCGGCAGCGGTCGATTCGGAAACCGGGAAAATCAGAGCTGATGAGAGCCTTGAAGGCACCGCTGATGGGGCAAAAACTGTCTCCGGGAACAATCCGTCTGCGTCCTCGGAAGAAGGCGCCGCAGAAAGCGCCCTCGACCCTCAGGGGGAGTATATTTTAGAGACTACTTTCGCCGGAGAGGCTGCCTAGTCGCCACCTAGTCGCGCGGGGGTTCGCTTTGCGTTTTTAACTCCACTATTCTGGGTATTAGAACAATACCCATCTGGCAGAAAGTGGCAGCAGTGGCAGAATTCATTTACCAAATGATCCGCACCCGTAAAGCTCTAGGTGACAAGGTCATTTTGGACGATGTAACTATGGCTTTCCTTCCGGGAGCCAAAATCGGAATGGTCGGCCCTAACGGAGCCGGTAAATCCTCGATCCTGAAAATTATGGCGGGTCTAGATGAGCCCTCCAACGGAGAGGCGCGGCTTACCCCCGGCTATACCGTTGGGATTTTGATGCAAGAGCCCGAGTTGGACGATGATCTCACGGTTAAAGAAAACGTGGAGCAAGGAGTCGGCCCCCTAAAGGCCAAACTCGACCGCTTCAACGAGATCTCTGCGCAAATGGCGGATCCGGATGCCGACTTCGATGCCCTCATGGAGGAAATGGGGACTCTGCAGGCAGAGATTGATGCCGCCGATGGCTGGGATGTGGATTCCCAACTGGAGCAGGCAATGGATGCCCTGCGTTGCCCGCCCCCGGAAACTCCGGTTTCGGTGCTGTCTGGGGGGGAGCGCCGCCGGGTTGCCCTCTGCCAGCTGCTACTAAAAGCACCTGACCTGCTGTTACTGGATGAGCCTACTAACCATCTGGATGCGGAATCCATCCTGTGGCTAGAAAAGCATCTGCACTCCTATAAGGGGGCAGTTATCGCTATTACCCACGACCGTTACTTCCTGGATCACGTGGCGGAATGGATTGCGGAAGTTGATCGCGGGCGTCTCTATCCTTACGAGGGCAACTATTCGACCTATCTGGAAAAGAAACGCGAACGCCTAGAAATTCAGGGACGCAAGGACGCGAAACTGGCTAAGCGCTTAAAAGAGGAATTGCAGTGGGTGCGTTCTTCGGCCAAAGGGCGCCAAGCGAAATCGAAGGCACGTTTGCAGCGCTACGAAGAAATGCAGGCAGAGGCGAAACGCACTAAGAAACTGGACTTTGAAGAAATCCAGATTCCGCCCGGCCCCCGCCTAGGAACCGTGGTTTTGCGTGCCGATAAACTCTGTAAAGGCTTTGGGGATCGCGAGCTTATCAAGGATTTATCCTTCAACCTGCCGCCGAACGGAATTGTGGGGATTATCGGCCCCAACGGGGTCGGGAAAACCACTTTGTTCAAGACAATTGTGGGGTTAGAGGAACTCGATTCGGGCACTCTCGATATTGGGGAGACCGTGAAAGTCAGTTATGTGGATCAGAACCGTGCCGGCATTGATCCCGATAAGACCTTGTGGGAAGTAGTTTCGGATGGTCTGGACTTCTTGGACGTGGGGGGAGTGACTATTCCTTCTCGCGCCTATGTGGCCTCCTTCGGTTTTAAAGGCCCGGATCAGCAAAAACCTGCCGGGGTGCTTTCTGGTGGGGAGCGTAACCGTTTGAATCTGGCGCTTACCTTAAAGCAGGGCGGAAACCTGCTGCTGCTGGATGAGCCCACTAACGACCTGGATGTGGAAACTTTAGCTAGCCTAGAAAATGCGCTACTAGAGTTCCCAGGTTGTGCGGTGGTAATCACGCACGACCGCTGGTTCCTCGACCGGGTAGCCACCCATATCTTGGCGTGGGAAGGAACCGAAGAAAATCCGGCGAACTGGTACTGGTTTGAGGGTAACTTTGAGTCCTATGAAAAGAATAAAGTTGACCGCTTGGGGGCGGAGGCGGCGCGTCCGCATCGGGTAACTCACCGCCGTTTGCGCCGCGCCTAGCGGATGGGAACCTGCCGCTATAAGACCTACAAGAACAGGGATAGCAAATGAGCGATAGCCGAGATCAGCTGCAAGAACTGGCAAATGCCTGTGGGGTTGCCATTGACTATTGGGATTATTCCGGAGTTCACCGCATGGTTTCCGATGAAACTCTGCGCGCGGTCCTGAAGGCGATGGATATTGACGCCGATACGCCCGCGCAGGTGGCGGCCTCGCTAAATATGGTTGAGGAGCGGCCTTGGCGGCGGGTTCTTCCCGAATGTATCGTTACCCGCAACGATGACAACTATTGGGTGCGGGTACACGTTCCGCATGGCAAAGCGGTAACCGTAACCATGCATTTTGAGGAGGGCGGGTCTTGGGATCTGCCCCAACTTGATGTCCTAGTGGCTCCCCGGGAAATCAATGGGGTGCTAACCGGGGAAGCAACTTTCAATATTCCTCCCGGGCAACCTTTGGGCTGGCATCGGTTAACTGCCCAGGTAGAAGGGGATGAACGTCCCTATACCTGTCCGGTAGCGGTTACTCCCGCGCGTCTGGGAATGCCGAATTTGCGTGATGGGCGTGCCTGGGGAGTGATGAGCCAGTTCTATGCCAACCCCTCGCGTGATTCTTGGGGGATCGGGGACGCAGCGGATTTGGCAACTATCTGTAAGTGGGTGGCCTCCAAGGGGGCGGATTTCTTACTGATTAACCCAGTGCATGCCTCGCAAGTCTCTTCTCCCTTAGAGAACTCTCCCTATCTTCCCTGTTCTCGCCGTTTTTGGAATCCGATTTATATTCGCCCCGATGCGATTGCTGAAGCTAAGGAACTCCCGAAGAAGAAGCAGGAAAAGCTGGGGGAGTTGCGGCGGAAAGCCCAACGCTCCCTCAGTGAAGCGATGCCGGCTGATCATCCGGGAGTTTGCGGAGCCGGAGCCCACTTCTTTAGTGGTGATTTAATCAAACGCGATCCCGTCTGGAAACAGAAACTGCGCGCCCTCGAAATTATTTATCAGGTTCCGCGCTCAGATGAGCGAGAAGCAGATTATCAGCAGTTCTTGGAAGAGCAAGGACCGGCTTTGGAACAGTTTGCAACCTGGTGTGCTTTGACCGAAAAATATGGTTTAGAGCTGCCCGAAAAGTGGCAAAGTCCAGATGCTGTCCAGTTTGAAAAATGCGGGGAGAAGCTACGAAAGCGAGCCGAATTTTTCAAATGGTTGCAATGGCTTTGCTACCGGCAGCTGCGGCAGGCTCACCAGGTGGCCGTGGAATCGGGTATGAAGATTGGGGTCATGCACGATCTGGCGGTAGGGGTACACCAATTGGGTGCTGACCACTGGAGCGATTCGGAAGTTTACGCGCAGGGCATCTCGGTGGGTGCGCCTGCCGATATGTATAACCAGTTGGGGCAGAACTGGTCGCAGCCGCCTTGGCGCCCGGATCGCTTAGAACAGCAAGCCTATGAACCTTTACGGCGTACGGTAGAGGCTGCCGCCAAAATGGGGGGCGCGCTGCGTATCGACCATATTATGGGGCTGCTACGGCTGTGGTGGATTCCCAAAGGCATGCTCCCGAAAGATGGCACCTACGTGCGCTATAACCATCAAGCAATGGTGGGGGTGCTGCTGCTTGAGGCTTACCGAAATAATCTGGTGGTAGTGGGCGAAGATTTGGGTACCGTAGAGCCTTGGGTGCGCGACTATCTGCGCTATCGGGGGATTTTAGGTACCGGGGTGCTGTTCTTTGAGTTCGATGCGCCGGACCATTTGGTACCGCCCGCGGATTATCGGCGAGAGCAATTGGCGGCGGTGAATACCCATGATATGCCGCCAGTGGCGGGCTATCTTACCGGCGAAGACTTGCGGGTACGCGAATCTTTGGATCTTTTGGATTCTTCGCGCGCAGAGGCTGAAGCCAATCAGGAGCGGGTATTTGGGGCGGTACGCCGCGCCCTGGTCGAGCATGCGGGTCTGGCGGAAGATGAGACCGATATGGGCGAGATGATTCGCGCCCTCTACCGTTATATCGCCGCTACCCCCGCGCAGCTGGTGGTCTTGACCCTGGCGGATGCAGTGCAAGAACAGCTAACCGAAAATCAGCCCGGTACCGAGTATGAATACCCGAACTGGTGCGTACCTTTGCGTGACCAAGAGGGGAAAACTAGGTTCTTAGAGAACGTTACCGCTGATCAGTTCGCTAATCAGCTTTTGGAGATGCTAGAGAAAGCAGTACACCCCAGTTAGGGTAGCGTCTGCGCGCTCGCAAGCAGCTGTTAGGACGAGGTTTCGCCGCCGAGGTAGGGCAGTAGCTCCTCTAGGCTACCAGTTACTAGATCGGCTCCGGCGCTTTGCAGTACTTCACGGCTTTGACTGGTGGTAACCGCATAGATTCTTCCGGCTCCGGCCTCGCGAGCAGAGATAACTCCACTGGTAGTGTCTTCGATGACGATGCAGGAGGACGCGGGCAGCTTCAGGGTTTTCGCTCCCACCAGGTAGGGTTCCGGGTCGGGTTTTCCGGTACGAATATCTTCTTGGCTAATCACTTTCAGGCTAGCCGGGGCTTTGAGTAGCTGGGCAGCTAACTGCGCCCACTGCCTCCAGGCGGAAGTAACTAAACATTTCGGCATCTCAAGTTGCATGATGTCGCGGGCGCCAGCAAATATCCGTGGGGGGTCGCGCCGGGTATCAACGTAGGAGCGAGCCTCCAGGCCGAGAGCTTCCGGGTCAAGACCGCGCCAAGGGCCGGGTTCGCTTTGGAACACTTCCGGGCCAGGGCGACCTTTGAAAATCTCCATTTTTTCCTCTGCAACCCGCCATCCTTTCGCCGCAAACATGCGCCGATAGGCCGCCAGGTGGGTGTGTTCAGAGTCAATTAGAGTGCCATCCAGGTCGAGCAGTAATCCTTTACGATAAGTGCTTTTACCAGGAGTAGGGCTTGCCTGCTCCTCAGCGGGGGAGGATAAGGTCGGAGTTTGGGGGGCGTTAGGGGCGTTTTCGAGAGGATACATACTGTCGGTGATTTTAACGCAGTTTTTCCATGTCTGCGGCTAGCTCATCGGCGACCGGTCCCACTACCACCTGAATAGTATGACCGATTTTCACGATTCCAAAAGCCCCACAACTGGTGAGCACTTCCTCGTCAACTTTTTGCGGATCCTCGACCTCTACTCGCAGGCGGGTAATACACGGTTCAATCTCGGTGATATTTTCGGCTCCCCCCAGCCCGGCCACCAGCTGCTCTGCATCTTCCATAGTGCCCTCCCCGCCTCTAAAACCTCTATGAACTCGTCGTGCAGTAGTGAGATTACCATCAATCTGCAAGGGTCACAGAGAAATACCTGGTAGACGGGTTGCTGGCTGCTGCGGTCGAAAATTTCCTGTCTAGGAGATTTGCAGTGAAAATGATACGATTGTTAAGCAATAGTCATGAGTAACCGCAAGTTACGGGAAGGTTCTATGCTTAACTTCAATAATCAACCTGGCACCTTGTCAGCAGAGAAAACTGGTGGCGCGATTCAGCAGTCTGCCAGTTTTCTTAAGAGGCTGCTGATCGTCGCCCTTTTCTGTGCCTTGAGCTTTATGCTCTCAGCGCCTTCCTTGGTGCAGGCCGAGGATTTGCAGGAGGGGACGCCGGCGGAGCAACCAAGCACTAATGTGCAGCCAGTAGACACCGCAGCCCCTGCCAAGCTTATAACCAGTGCAGCACCGGAAAACCAGGCACCTGCCAAAGCGAATACCCAGGCGGACGATGGCCTAGAGATAGGGGCGGAGATTGGTGGCGGGGCGGTTACACGGGGTACTATACCGGCACCGACCATTGGCAAAGTCTTTTACGATGCCACAACTATTTCTGGCGCTAATGTACAACGAAAAAGAGTTGGCGGAAAGACTGTAAGGTCGACTGTATATGTGACCCTAAAAGATAAGGATGGTAACGTAAAAGCCACTGTTCACGTTACCCCTAAAAGCGGAACTAGTTGGACGGTAAATCTACCTGAAGGCGTTACTGTAGCAGCAGGCGACACCGTGACGGCCTATCAAACTTTTGATGGCGTTACTACCTCTGATGTGGTGACCGCAAACGCTGAGCCATCAATGGCAAGTGGTTATAAAGACAAAATCAAAATGCCAGTAGGAGAAATTTGGATTGAACACACGAACTCCAACCAGATAAATAACGATGAGCAAGCAGAAGCTATTGAAATGCTGAAGAACGCCAATCCGAACATTGCAAATGACATTGACTTTGACCCTAAAAAAACTAAATTCTCTATCGATGGCACGGAACACGCCTACTATGAAGTGACCTATACCGATGGATCAACCTCCGGAAAAATTGAAGCTCCGGACCTAAAAATCAGAACGGTAGTGGACCATTCTGAGGCTCCGACAATAGAGAAAGTCCAGGTAACAGACGGACAGATTATCGTTACATTTGCTAACGCGGTTGCCGCAGGTACGAAATTTCAATTTGTCAAAGAATTTAGGGATGGAGAGGACGGGAATTTTTCCCCAAATGGAAGCTGTATAGTGGACAAATCTGACTCAAAAGAGATGTCTCAAGCAGTAACCGTTAACGGCACAACAGTTACTTTCCCAATCACGGATAAGGTTAACGATTTAAAACTCGGAAGAGAGTTCGGTATCGTTGTAAAAGAGCCACATAAATTCCGTTCTTGCGGGAAGTCTGAGCCGGTAATAACAACCCCCGACAAAGTTGCCGTGAGAGATCCTCACAAATTAACGGATGCGGATAAACAAGCCATCGATAAAGCTATTCGAGATGCCAATACGGTAAATGGTAAGTCTAAACTCCCCGACGGAACGGGATATATACACGATCCTGCGTTTATCGAGTTTGATAAAGACGGAAACGTTACAATAATCAGTCCTAATGATGTGGAAATTGAGGGTTGGGATAGTAGTTACACCATTCCGAAATTTGCAAAAAATCCCGATGGAACCTATAAAGTAAAAGATGGAGCCAAAGTCACTAAATTCCCGGCGAAAGATCTGGTGAAGAATCTAAAACCTGATTCTCCCAAGATTGCTGTTAATACCGACGATGGCAAAGTCACCATTACTCCACCGGCTTATAAAGATCCCGGTGATGATACGGATTTGATATCCTATACGGTCAGTTACAATGATGACAAAGGGAATAAACATTCCGTTACTGCGACAAGAGATTTGAAAACTAATAAATGGAGCGGACCGGGTGTTGATGAGAACACCGGTGTGATAACGCTGAGTGTCGAAGACGTCAAAGTCGGGGGAACCATCACGGCAACCGCTAAGGATAATGGTGGCCTTGAGGGTGACACCGATAAGCTTGATTCGGATGAGAAAACCCAGACGCTCGAAACTGCCATTGTTAGCTACGCTGGCAACGGCGGCACCGGCGAAATGACAGGTAAGACCGTAAATAAGGGCACTGAGTATGAGATTCTGCCCAATGCGTTTACGGCTCCAGAGAATGAAAAGTTTAAGACCTGGCAGATTGGTACAACCGAACACAAAGCAGGAGAAAAAATCCGAGTTAAGGAAAACACCACTATAAAAGCCATTTGGCAGGACATCGAGGTGACGGTTTCCTATAAAGCTAATGGTGGCAGTGGCAGTATGGATTCTGCGACTATGAAGAAGGGCAGTAAATATACCCTGCTTGAAAGCACCTTCACTGCTCCGGATGATACCCAAGAGTTTAAAGCCTGGGAAGTTGACGGCAAAGAGGTCCCTGCGGGCACCGAGATCACCGTTGACAAGGACACCGAAGTGAAAGCCCTCTGGAAGAAAATCCAGGTGAAGGTCAGTTACGATGGTAACGGTGGCAAAGGAACTATGGAAGGTAAGACCCTAGACAAGGGCAGTAGCTACACGGTGTTGCCTAACGCTTTCACTGCTCCTGATGACACCCAAGAGTTTGATACTTGGGAAGTTAATGGCCAGAGGGTTGAACCCGGCACTGAAATCAAGCCTGACAAGGATACCGTTATCAAAGCCCTCTGGAAGAAGAAGATCCCGGTTACCGTTACTTACGACGGAAACGGTGGCAAAGGAACTATGAAAGAAGATAAGACCCTATACAAGGGGGACACCTACAAGGTGCTTGCTTCTACGTTCACTGCCCCGGAGAACCAAGAGTTTGATTACTGGGAAATTGACGGTAAAAAAGTTGCAGCGGATACCGAGATCACTCTCACCAAAGACACCGTTGTGAAAGCCATCTGGAAAGACATCATGGTTGACGTCAGCTTCGACGCAGGGGAAGGCTCCGGCACTATGGACAAGGAGACCGTTAAGAAAGGTAGCAAATTCAAGCTGCCTGCGAGCGGCTTTACCCCGCCAAGCGGCAAGGAATTCAATGGCTGGGAAATTAACGGGAAACCCTACAAGGCCGGTGACGAGATCACCATTGAAGGTGACGTGACGGTTAAAGCCCTCTGGAAGGACAAGCCAGTTCCTCCCTCGACTACTCCGGGTAATCAAAAGCCTGGAGACCAGGTGAAACCGCAGCCGAAACCGCAGAAACAGCACCCGACTGCAGCTGGGGAGCTGTCAAGGACCGGAGCTAACGGGATGTATTCCCTGTACTCCGCAATCATTATGCTGGCAGCCGGCAGTCTGTTCGTGATTAGCCGCCGGCGGCGCGCTCAGCGCTAATCCCAGCGAAACACCATAACTAAATAACTAAAAGCCGCTCATAAGCAAACCGCTTATGAGCGGCTTTTAGATTTTTCCTGAGATTTCTAGGAATTCTCAAAAACACTTACTTAAAAATATTCATCATGTACAGTGATTCTTGAATCCAGATGGATGGCCACGCTTTAAGCGTAATGTCCTTCGACAGGTCTCCAGGCAACCGGATCAATCGTAAGTCGGTGCCCTCGAAGGAAGATTCGCCCTCTCGGGAATGCCGGGTTGGGAACTACGATTTTTAGGAGGCCATCATGGCTCTTGATACGAATAACACTGTAACTGAGGTTCTCGCGCGCTTCGAGGCCTCGCGCAATCCGCTTCCTACCGAGGCTCCCACTCAGGCTCCTACTCCGGTAGAAGTCCCGGCGGAAGAATCTCCGATGGGGGATCCTTGGGAGATGGAACGCACCGGTATCCAGTGGTGCGACTGCGGGGAAGACCACGAGCTAGATCGCATCGATGCAGAAATCGACCTGGAAGAACTGGGATTCTTCGAGGGGGATCTGGTACCGCATCTCGCAGTCTGTGCAGAATGCCAGAAGATGTGGAACTACGTGGAGGTTTGCGAATTCTTCTACGATCACGTCGCCTATAGCGCGAAAGAGGTTGGAGTGGCCTAGGAATTAGGTCCAGGTGGTTTAAGCGTTGACCGTGTATTCTTGTCTCCGTTGTTCCGCATATTGTCGTGGGCTGAGGTAGCCCAGCGAGGAATGCGGATGGAAGTCATTGTAACGCCGTGACCACAGATTTACGAGCAGGCGAGCGTGCTCCAGGTTCTCGATACTGTTGTCCTCTAACAGCTCGTCTCTCATCCGGTTGTGGAACGATTCAACGAACCCGTTATGCCATGGCTGACCGGGCGGGATAAACGCTTGGATTGTCCCATCCTCGGTTGCCCACTCTTGCAGTGCGTGAGAGATGAATTCGGGGCCGTTATCCATCCGGATCACCCTGGGACGTCCACCATGCTCGAGGCAGGCAAGGTCGAGCAGTTCAATCACCGAAGCAGCATCAAGCTTCCTATCAACTACGAAAGCGACGTGTTCGCGGGTTTCAGACACTCCCAGATTATCCCGCAGACGATCCTCAACAAGCCTGACAGCCCGCTCCCCAAAAACTTTTATATAGTTCCTTGGCATGCGAAATCCTCTCACAAAAACCTCGGAACAAAACCCGGGATGCTTCAACGCCGAATCCTTGCTGTGCGGGGGGAACCTTGTGAGATACTAAATTATGACTATCGCTGAATGGATTGTGCTCGCGGTTCTCGTGCTAGTTGGATTTGCCATTTGGTGGCATTTCTCTCTGCGAAGGAGAATTGACAAGAGAATGCATGAAGCTCCGCCCGAAGAGCGTGAAGCTTTGATGAAAGTTCAACGAGATATTGATCGTGGCAAGGCGGCGAGCCAGGGATTCTTCTTCTAGGTACCGTAGACTGCGACTCGTCTACAAGGAATGTCTGATGACTGGGCTTGGCCAGGATCGCGCTAACCAGAGACCTGTGGCAGCCAAATTAGTTGATCCGTCTGTGTGAGTATTCGGTAGTCACGATAGGGCGCCCAACGCATGAACTTTGGGTTCGGACACGAGAGTTCTTCTCGGAGGTCTCTTGATACCCTAGTCTGCGCTCTGTGGGGATACTCGTTCGAGAACGAGATCCGGGTCAACGCCGGACGTACTCACTTCGATGAGTCTTTCACCACCCTCTCAGCACAATTGAATCGAGTAGTTCTTAGTGAGTGCTGGGATCTGTGAGGATCTGAGCCGTCGTCAATCCTGATTCCCTCAACTCCCGTGATTTGTCGAGCTTACGAACAATTTGTTCGGGCGTGTGCTTACTGAACTTTTTCACCATTGCTCCATTCTCCCCACCTAGTGGCGGGACATCAATGGACAACACTCAAGTCACCTGGACCCAAAAACCAAGGACACTCCAAGGTAAACGGCGAAGTCGCTGCCGCCTATCCTTACCCGGTGGCAGTCGACATTATCGGCTACTTTTACAAAACCTGGCAGGGGTGTCCCCGCGAGGTTTGCGAGGGTGGCTACGATCCGCTCAGTGACCTAGCAGGCGGCTTAGATTCCTGACTCTCGCCTCCTGCCTGCCGCAAGCGAGCAGGTAGAGTCGCGCAAAGTCTTTCCAGTAGCGTCTTTCGTGATTTTCCGCTCTGGAAGCCTGGGTGCTCTGGCTTGGCACCCGCCCTTGCAGCTCCCGCCACCACGCCCTTACAGACGGTGGCGGGAGCACCCCCTTCTCTATATAACCTTTTACTAACAAGAGTTCGCGCAGCTGTAGCATAGAGTGGTAACGAGGTGCTTATTTACCATGCTATGAACACGCCGACCAGGAAATTTACTCGAGAAATTCAGAATCTACAAAGGAGGAAATAATGGCTAAACCTGACGAGCTATTTACCGGTGCCCGTAGCGATGAAGAAGTTGTTTCCCGATTTGGAATGACTCTTGATGAGGTTGAATCAGAGGCAAAACAAGTTGAAGACGAAAACGTCGACGACGGTCTTACCGGAGTTTTCTACTACGGTTCTCCGTTAGACCGGCATGAAGCACTTTTTGGGCAGTTAAAGCGAGCATGCTAGGAGGGGCTTTGAGGCACACGGCTACGGACACCCTCATCCAGTTCTATGATTCTCCGCTGGGAAAACTTGCCATGCGCAGCGATGGCAGCGCGCTGATCGGGCTGGGGCTGGCGTCGCAACAGGCTGCGGTGTCAGCTATTGCGGGCACCCATCCTCAGGAAAAATCTTTGCCCATATTCCAAGAAACATCTCGTTGGTTAGATAGCTATTTTCGAGGACACGCGCCCTCGTTTACCCCAAAGCTAAAGCTCTCGGGTTCGGACTTTCAGAAACAGGTTTGCGAAATCATGCTCACCATCCCGTTCGGGGAAACCGTTACCTATGGGGAGATCGCTGCCCAGATAGCACGCGAGAGAGGTATCCCGCGAATGTCAGCGCAGGCAGTTGGGGGAGCGGTAGGAGCAAATCCGATTCTGATAATTGTTCCTTGCCACCGAGTAATCGGTGCGGGCGGAAACCTCACCGGCTACGGTGCCGGGATGGAGCGAAAAATCCAACTGCTAACCCTAGAAAAAGTCGATATGACCAATCTGTTTGTGCCAAAGAAACAGCCGCTACCAAAGAATCGGCGCCCTCGTCCCTAAATAAAATTCGTAGGCAGCCTTACATAGCTACCTCAAGCCAGGGTACTATCTACATTTAGCCTTTAGCGGGGCTGGAGGGCGAGATCAAAACCTTGGGCGCGCACCGTATTTAGCATTCCGCGGCGCAAAGGCGCATCCCGCAACATGATCCGGGTAAGGCTATCGGTGAAAGTATCCGAGCGTTTGCCATGTGCCCGAGTGTCATAGTAGGTAGTCATTTCCTGGTCGTAATCCGCGAACGCTTCCAGATACGAGTCTTCAAAGCAGTCATAGGAGTCCTCAAACATACGCAGTTCCAGAGGCATCCGCGGCTTTAACTGAGGTTGTTGCCCCGGGTAGCCAAACATTACCCCCAGGGCGGGAAAAGTCAGTTTCGGGAGCTGCAAAATCTCGATAATGCGCGCCGGGTCGTTCAAGATCGATCCTAAGAAACAGGTACCTAATCCCAGGGATTCAGCGGCATTCACCAGGTTTTGAGCCATCAGCACCGCATCGGTAAAGCCCTGGAAAAACCCGTCCATGCCGCGCACGCTAGCTTTATCCGCACCCTTTTCCTCAACTATCCGGTAGGAGCGGTACAGGTCGGTGAGGAATATCCACAGCTGCGGAGCCTCGGCAATGTAGTCCTGATTGGAAACTAAAGAAATCTGCCGCTTCTTTTCCGGATCATTCACCTGAATAATCGAAGCCATTTGCACCCCGCACGAGGTAGCGGTGCGCCGGGTAGCCTCTTTCAGCTGCGCTAATACCTCTGGCGAGATTGGTCGAGAATCAAAACGCCGCATAGAGCGGTGTGCTAACTGGTGTTCAATAGTTTCAGACATGAGTTCTCCTAAAATCTTCGCCAATGTTGCGTGCGGTTTAGCCGGTTTCTTGTCGTTAAGTTTAACCTACCTGCTGGTTAACTTGCAGAGGTGACCAGATGGGTAATATAGGCGAGGACGCTAACGGGAAGGGGGATTCATGATTAGACCAATAAGAAACTTTCAAAGAGCCGCTATCGATCATCCCCATGCGCAAAGCCTAGCCGGTCCCCGGGGACATTTTTCTGTGGCCGACACTTGGTCGCTATCGCAATATTTAATGCTTTACCTGCAAGAACAGGGAATAGTTAGCGGGGATCGGGTGGCGATTTGCAGTGCAAATAGCGAATATCATCTATTGCTTTGGCTCGCTTGTGACCAGATAGGAGCGGTATTCGTTCCCCTCGCCAAAGCCGCCGCGCCTGCCGATCTACGCCAGATGCTCGCCGACTGCGCCCCGCGGCTGCTCTTTAGCGACCAGGAAGAAGATCTGCCGTTAGCTGCCGACGCCCTCCCTGCCGCAGAAACCGCATCCTTACAGGGGAGTGCCCCAAGTAAACCGCTAGTCGTAAATCTCACTCACCTGCATGAACGTCTCTTGAATGCTCATAGGGAGCAACCGTTTTCTCCCGGGGAACTAGCTAGCGAGATTGCTCCGGTAGCCGAGGGTGAACTCGCGGCAATCATCTATACTTCCGGGACGTCTGGGCGCCCCCTGGGGGTGGAGCACTCCCGCGAAACCATGTATTGGGCGTGGGCGAACTATCGCGATGCTTTTGACTACCGCAACTCCGATACCGGGTTGGCGCTGGCGCCGCTGTCCCATATCGGCGGGTTTAACGGCACCACCAACGATATTTTCTGTCACGGCGGAAAAATAGTGGTGATTGCGGGATTTTCTCCGCTTACCGCCGCCCGAATTATTCGCGAAGAGCAAGTTACTATCGGTTTCGCGGTTCCTACCATGTTTACTGGGATGCTAGATGCTCTCGAAAAAGAGGCGGGGGAGGAACTTACGGAAAATCCCTTTCCGCATTGGCGCCGTCCTCTGATTGGAGGCGCGCCCCTACCGGCAGCCTTAGCCGGGCGGATGGAAAAACTTGAGCTGCGTCCTATCCAAGTATGGGGAATGACCGAAACCGGAGGTGCGGGCTGCTACCTGGGAATAAACGAATCTTTGCAGCACCCCGAGGCCGCCGGGCGCCCCTTCACCTATTCTCAGGTGGCGGTACGCGATCAGGAAGGCAAGGTGTTACCCGCAGGTAGCCAAGGGCAAATCACTATCGGCGGCCCGCATGTATGCACAACTAACTATCCGGGCAAAGTCATCAGTGCTATCGAGGGGCAAATCGAAACCGGAGATATTGGCTTTATCGGTGAAGACGGGTTGCTGCGCCTATCCGGGCGGGCAAGCGACCTAATCATCAGCGGCGGGGAACATGTATTTCCCGCGCAGGTCGAGGACGCGCTCTCAACTTTCCCCGGCATCGGGCAGGTCGCAGTAATCGGCCTGGAGGATGAGTATTGGGGTCAGCGGGTCTGTGCAGTAATCACCGGAACCGCCACCCTCGAGGATCTTAAACCGTTCCTAGCAGGTAAAATAGCCGCCTACAAGATTCCCAAGCAAATAATCCAAGTAAGCGCGCTACCCCTAAACAGCGCCGGAAAAGTATCCCGCCAAACCCTCCGCCAATCACTAGCAGCGAGCAGGGAGTAAGTTTTTGCTCCCTGCGATACCCAGGTATTTAACCCGGATTTCGGGGCGTGAGGTAAAAACTGCCCCATTGTTCCGTTCGTATCCCCAAACGTAACTTAAACCCCGGGAAAACTGTGGTGGTTCGGTGCGGCCGGTACAAATTTGAAAGCTACTAATGATTGACTAAGGTAGGCCTTACTTGTTAGGATTTTGGTATGGAAAATGCGTCTTCTTTGCCTCAATCTGATCGTTCAACCAGTACCGCGGCCGGGCATTGGGTGCTCGCTCGTGCCGGTAAGCGAGTGCTTCGCCCCGGCGGGTTGAAGCTGACGAAACGGATGTTGAGTGCAGCCAATATGCAGGGAAAGAAAATCGTGGAGTTCGCTCCCGGGCTGGGTCGTACTGCCCAATTAATCGTGAGCGAAGGCGTAGCCTCTTATGTTGGTGTTGATCAGGATCCGGCGGCAGTCGCCCGGGTGGAAGCCATAGTCAAACCCCACGGCGGAACAGTCATTAATGCTAAAGCGCAAGACACCGGGTTGAGTAGTGAAAGCGCCGAGGTAGTGGTTGGTGAAGCGATGCTAACCATGCAAGGTGAGAAAGCTAAGGCCGAAATCGCTGCCGAGGCATTTCGTCTCCTCAAACCAGGGGGTCGTTACGCCATCCACGAGCTAGGGCTCACCCCAAATAATATTGACCCAGAGTTGGCTGATGGGTTACGCAAGCAATTAGCCCGGACGATTCGAGTTAACGCGCGCCCGCTGACCGAGAATGAATGGCGTGCGGTACTCACGAATGCAGGTTTTGAGGTGGAATGGAGAGGTTTTGCGCCGATGGCATTACTATCGCCCAGGCGTAACCTGGCTGATGAAGGTATCTTGGGGGTTGCCCGGATTATCCGTAACCTAATCCGGGATAAAGACCTACGAGCCCGGGTCCTTCAGATGCGATCCACTTTCAACAAATACCGCGATCACCTGAACGGAATCGCTATAGTAGCTAAGAAACCATCCAACTAAATTATCTCCCTAATCACCTGAAAGGTAACCGTTATGAGCGCTGAAACTCCAGCATCCCCAGCCCTAGGCTTTATTAACAATCTAGCTAATGAAATCGAATACGCGTCAGGCTCAACTGTCTCCAAAACCTTGCTGCGCGCAGAGGGCGTCAACGTCGTGCTATTTTCCTTCGATGCCGGCGAGGAACTTTCCGAGCACACGGCTGCAATGCCGGTGCTCGTCGAAACCCTAGAAGGGGAGCTCGAAATCACCGCCGAAGGTAAAACGGTGACCCTACTACCTGGTGGTTTAGTCCATTTCACCACCAGATTGCCGCATGCCGTTAAAGCCATTAAGCCATCAAAAATGGTGCTCTACATGCTGGCAAGACCGCAAAACTAATCTCGACGGATAAGAGTCGCAGGGAGTAAGTTTTTCCTCCCGCCCAAGAATTCGGAAAAAGACTGCAGGCATTTTCCGAATTCTTATGCCCACCGCGCCCACTCGGATAAAACTTACTCCCCGCGACCACCCAGGTGCGCGCAACTGAAAAAGTTATTCTCACGCGTCAGAGCCCAACCGCATAGGAACGGTTACTCTATAGAGAAATCACATATTTTACTTTTATCTTTCGGGCCGGGTAGCTCCCCGCTAAACAAGCTGCAACATCAGCATGGGGAAAGTTATCGCTGGGAGAAGTGAGAAGTATCCACCCAGCAGGATAGGGCTCAGAAAGACAAGTCTTCCGGGAACGTGCGAGCTGTGATGCCGAACAGGGGCTGGGAGAATAGGTTTTATCCGAGTAGGTTAGGTGGGCATAAGTCGGGTTAAATCTCTAGGATTTAACCCGACTTGGGCGGGAGGAAAAACCTATTCTCCCAGCCTAAATAACACGAACAGATTTTCCGGAAACGGTCACTTAGTACGAGACGCTAGCAGGGCGGAGGCTTCTTGGCGCGCGGTGCCTTCCTCCGCTAGTTGCGCCAGATTAGCGGGCAACTCCCGGCCTTTCGCCTGCATGGCCCGCGCCCACAGCCGCCCTGCCCGGTAGGAAGAACGTACCAAGGGGCCTGCCATTACCGCCGAAAATCCCAGTTCATAAGCATATTTTGAGAGTTCCACGAATTCCGCGGGCTTGACCCAGCGATCGATGGGGTGATGTAGAGGGGAGGGCCGCAGGTATTGGGTGATGGTCATAATATCGACTTTGGCATCTTTCAAGGCGCGCAGGGCGGCCTCGATTTCTTCGCGAGTTTCTCCCATCCCTAAAATCAGGTTCGATTTGGTAATCAAACCGGCATCTGAGGCGGCCTCTAAGACCTGTAGGGAACGCTCATAACGGAAGGCGGGACGAATCTGCCGGAAAATCCGGGGTACGGTTTCTAGGTTGTGTCCGAATACTTCGGGTCGAGACGAGAACACTTCCTCTAGCGCGCCTTGGTGTCCCCGAAAATCATCTACCAGCAGCTCTACCCCGGTATTGGGGGATTTGGCGTGAATCTGGCGAGCAGTTTCTGCATACAGCCAGGAGGCTCCATCGGGCAGGTCATCGCGGGAAACTCCAGTGACCGTCGCGTACCGCAGACCCAATTCGGCAACCGAGTCCGCGACTCGGCTCGGTTCCTCACGGTCATATTCGCTGGGGCGCCCAGTAGCGATATCGCAAAAGTCGCAGCGCCGAGTACAGACCGCTCCGCCAATCAGGAAGGTGGCTTCTCGATCCTGCCAACATTCGTAGATATTGGGACAATTGGCTTCCGCACAGACGGTGTTTAGCCCGGAGCGGCGCACCAAGTGCCGCATATCCATATAGTTCTTACCGGAAACTACCTTGGTTTTTATCCAGTCTGGCTTGTTTTCGATGGGGCTAAGGGCGTTCCGTGCCTCTACCCGCAATAGCTTGCGGTCTCCCACTTCAGGAAGTGTAGACATTTTTGCCCTCCCCACGTTGTTCTTCACCTCTAAAGTAAGGGGTGTCTAAGTTGCGATGCAAACTAGCTATCACCGGGGCGCGCATGGAGGCCACGGTTTCCTGGCAGCCTTGTTCGCTCATAGAAGTTACCCAAGCATCGGCGAGACCGCAGGGAATAATCCGAGCGAAATCACTAAAAGTAGGGTTCACGTTGAGGGCGAAACCGTGCATGGAAGCACCGCGAGCGGTATGAATCCCGATGGCAGCAATCTTCTTATCGATTTCACCGGGCTGCACAATCCAGGCACCTGCCCGCCCCTTAATCCGCTGCGCCTGAATCCCGTAGGGCTCCAAGGTATCGATAACTACCTGTTCCACGGCGCGAATAAAGCGAATAACATCCAGAGGCTGCGGTAACTTCACTATCGGATAGCAAACCAATTGCCCCGGGCCATGCCAAGTAACGGAACCACCCCGATTCACCTCGATCACCGGCACATCTTTATTAGGCACATCTTCCGGTTTGGTATTGCGCCCCACGGTGAAGGTAGGGGAGTACTGCACCAGCAGAGCAGTATTTTCTCGCGTTCCTGCTGCTACCTCGCCGTGCACCTGTTTATGCAGTTTATCCAGGCGGCGGTAGTCCTGAAGTTCGGCGGTTAAATCCAAAATTTGCACGCCTTACAGCCTACCTGCTTTAGGTAGATCCGGTCGCCTCAAATAGGGTTTTCGGAGGTGCTATAAGCTAGCAATGAAATCAGCCAGGATTTCTTCTACCTGTCGGGTTTCCACCAAGAAGCCGTCATGACCGGAGGAGGAAGTAACTTGCCGGTACTGGGCTCCGGGAATCTGGCGTGCCAGTTCCGCGCATTCTGCTACCGGGAATAGGCGGTCGGAATCGACCCCGATAACTAGGGTAAGCGCGGAGATAGAGCCGGCGGCGCGGCGGGTGCCGCCGCGCCCGCGCCCGATATCGTGAGTTATCATCGCGCGAGTTAGCGTCCGATAAGAACCGGGATCAAAACGCTGCGTCAGTTTTTTCCCGTGATAATCCAGGTAGGACTCCACCGCATAACGCCCGCCCGCCAGGGGATTTTCACCGCATTGGGGATCATTGCCAAAACGGGCATTTAACTCGCCGGCGGTGCGATAGGTGGCGTGCGCGATTTGCCGCGCCAGCGCCATACCGGGGTTACCCGCTTCTTTATCGGCCGCTAAATAGTAGTCGCCACCATCAAAGGTGGGATCTAGCTCTTGGGCACGCACCTGCATATGCGCCCAACCGGTCTGGTCAGCGCTGGTCGCTGCGGCGGTAGCGACCAGCGCCAAGGCCCGTACTCGGCGCGGATATAGGCACGCCCACTCCAGGGCACGGAATCCTCCTGCCGAAGGCCCGACTATCAATGCCCACGACAACACCCCCAGATGTACCCGCAGCTTGTTTTCGGCGCGCACCTGGTCACGAGTAGTGATTTCTGGAAACCGCGAAGCCCAGGGTAGACCATCGGGGGCGGGCCAGGCCGGACCGGTTGACCCCTGGCATCCCCCTAGACAATTGGGAGCGACCACAAAGTAGCGATCAGTATCAATCGGTTTACCTGGCCCGACTACCCGTTCCCACCATCCGGCAGTGGGATGCGCCGCGGTTTGCGCCCCGCTGACATGAGAATCGCCAGTTAGGGCGTGTTCAATCAAGATCGCATTGGAGCCATCTGCATTCAGTTTCCCCCAGGTCTCATACGCCAGATATGCGCCTGGAAGGCTGCCCCCATTTTCTAAGGGCAGTTCCCCCAGGGAAACAAACTGGCGGTCACCAGGGTCATCACCGGGTAGCCAGGCGGGATTACTTGCCCAGTTGGTGCCGGGGTATTGCTGGCGGGGATTAATTTTAATGCCCTGAACACTGCTTTTTATAGCCGTTTGCATTTTGATTCCTCTCCCAAGTCTTATCTGGATCTTGTTGAAGATCGCTATTTTTTAATTGCCGTGAATCCGGCCTCGAGATCGTTAATAATGTCGTCTACGTCCTCTAACCCGACAGATACCCGGATAGTGGATTGGCTGATTCCCGCCGCCGCTAACTCTTGTTCATTAGCTTGCGAATGGGTCGTGGACGCGGGGTGGATAACTTGGGAACGCAAATCTCCCAGATTCGCCACGTTGGTCAGTAAAGTTAAGGTATCGACGAAAGCCTCCCCATCAGCGCGGTCGCCCTTGAGATCGAACGCCAAAACCGCGCCGGCACCGCCGGGGGCATACTTTTGCTGCAAACCATGGGTGGGAGAAGACTTCAGACCCGAATAGTTTACCGATGCTACCTGCGGGTGTGCCTCCAAGAACTCTGCCACTTTCTGAGCGTTCTCTACGTGGCGTTGTACCCGCAGCGAGAGGGTTTCAATCCCAATATTCACTAGGAAAGAGTTAAAGGGGCTGGCCGCAAAACCAAAGTCCCGCAGCCCCTGCACCCGGGCTTTCACAATGAACGCGGCCTGCCCCAAGTCTTTATAAACCAAGCCGTGATAGGAGGGATCCGGCTGGTTGAACTGGGGGAAACGTTCCGGGTCAGCGCCCCAATCAAAAGAACCCCCATCAACGATTGCCCCTTGGATAGAGTTTCCATGTCCGCACAGATATTTCGAGGCCGAATGCACCACAATATCGGCTCCCCACTCTAGGGGGCGGGTCAAATAGGGAGTAGCTACCGTGTTATCCACGATAAAAGGAACCCCGACGCGGTGCGCCGCCTGCGCCACGGCCTCAATATCGAGAAAATCATTCTTCGGGTTGGGAATGGTTTCTCCAAAGAACGCAATCGTGCGGTCATTGGCGGCCGCCTCCCACTGCGCTGCATCCGTAGGGTCGGCAACAAAAGTGGTGGTGATGCCATAACGCGGAAGGTTATTGGCCAGGAACGCGATGGTGCCTCCGTATAGCGAAGGGGAGGCAACGATATTGTCCCCAGCCTCAGCAATCGTCAAAATAGTTAGGGCAATCGCAGCGGCCCCCGAAGAAGTCGAAAGCGCTCCCACTCCGCCCTCTAAGGAGTTAACTCGCTCCTCGAAAACCTCATTGGTGGGGTTATTGAGGCGAGTGTAGATGGGGCCGGGTTCTTTCAAAGCGAAGCGATCCGCTCCCTGTTTCGCGTCCTTAAACACGTAGCCGTTGGTTTGATAGAGGGGAGGAACCGGAGATCCTACTTCTTTATCGGGTCGGTATCCGGCGTGAATCTGGCGGGTATTGAAACCCCAGTTTTGCTTAGTCATTTTCTTTTATCCTTTTAAAAAGTAGATTTGGGTTTTTATAAAACGTTTGCCAATAGTCCACTTCGGATAAAGAAAAAGCCCGGCAAGGCAGTCCAAAGGGACTTTCTTTGCACGGGCAAACGCGTCGCCGCCTAGGGGCGGACTGAGAAGAGCTGACCGTGCGGGTCAGCTGAACATTCGACGTGTCATGCCCCTAAGATAACCCAGGGTTCCCCGGCGAATGCAAGCCCGTATTAACATGTGAGAACTAAGTCACTATTTCGGTACGCGAAATTTTTGGAATTCTAAGCTGTCTAATAGCTGAAAAACCGCCCCTCAGCGGTTAATCTGGAGGTAAGAGTAATCCTAAAAGGAGAAAACATGAGCGAAGACAGCTTGCCCAGTGTAGAAACCAATGCTGACCCGGTGGTTACCTGGACTGTTCAAGAAGGAGCGATGGTAGCTGCCAAGCTCGATCCCAGTGCGGTCTGCCAGTTCTTCCAGGAACAAAACATCGTCGCGGAGGCAGACTGGTTTCCGGATACTCCCCACTTGCTGGGGGTAAATATGCTGCGTAACCAAGCCGATGGTCTGGCTTCTTTGGATGAGGCGGGCGAACCCCTGCGGGTAGGGGCAGCGCTTCCAGAAGTGGTAGAGAAACTGGCAAAAAAGTTTGAGGCCGATGTTTCAATTGGCGAATACCATGCCAATAAACTGCCTGCAGACAAACCCATACCTTCCCGTGCCGGTGATCGCAGCCAACCGGTGCGCGTGGTAGAGATTTCGCGGATGCCGGTTTCTTCGGTTCCATTTTGCGCGGCTGCGGAAGGAAAAACTCTCGGTTGCGTGACCCTTACGGAGGGTCGCATCGCCCTGTGCTATGAAACCATTCGCGCAGACATTGTCGAGGGTTCTTTGATCTCCCGGATTCCTGCCATCGGACTCTATGTATCAGACCATGATCAGCGGGTAGTGGCAGTAACCTCCGATGAAAGCGCAGATCCAGAGAAACTAGCGATTCACTCTTGGCTGTTGCAAACTCAGGTGGTGCCGGGGGCAGTAGAAAATCCCGATCCGGCGCTAAAGGAGCAGATCCGCGAATATTTGGGGCACTCTTCCTCACCCAAAAATATTGCCGAAACTGCCGGCTGTGATGCCAAGCAATTGGCAGAAACCTTTAAAATAGCCGGTCAGGACGGCATGGTGCGGGCGATTGAAGTCATGGGGCTACCTGCTGAGGTCGCCGCCTTCCTCTACGGGCGTCTCGATTTAGAAGATGTGCCTGGTATCGAGATCTTCCATGAACCCGGCTGGGCGCGCGCCATGGGCCACAGCGTAGATATGCGAATTTTGCACTCTGATGAGGACGCGAAAACTCCTTTTGGAATCTTGCGGAAGTGGGAGGTAGAGCATCCCACCCTAATGAAAGTCGCAAATATTGCACAGTTGGCGGTAGGAATCGGACTGATGGGAGCAGGTCTGATTGGTCTAGCCGGTAAGAAACGTTTCTCGAAACTGTCCCTGCTGGGCGGAGTGATGCTGGGGATAGATGGCGGATTACGTTCTTCAGTGGTTTACCACATGAAAAACCGGATAGTGGGCGATCTTTAAACAGTCAGTTCCCGGATGCCCCAACAAGAAAACTTGAGGTTATAGAACTGCAAGTTTTATGGAGCTGAAACTTTGCCCTGGATAAGTCGTATTATCGCGCACTTGTTTAGTGAGGATCCCGGCGCGCATTTTTGAGGCCGCGCAGGAAGGCAATTCGTTTTTCATGACGCGCAATCATTCGGTCAATCCCCGCCGCGACTTTTCCGCGCCAAGGTTTGCCGCTTTGGGTCGCTAGCCGGGAACGCCATTTTCGCGCCTGGCCAAGAGGAGACTGTTCAGGTAGGGAAGCATCATCCGGAGCATCTAGATCTACCGCTCCGCTGAGTTTATGGTGTGCCCAATCCAAGGTGAGAGGGTCCGAGAGCGAAACATAATTGGGGCATTCGGTACCGTGTACGTCCTCGGCTTCGCTAATTGTCAGCACTTTTGGAGGATTAGCGATAAATGCACAGGTTACCAGCATTACGCGCGACAGCAAGTTAATCCAGAGTAGCAAAGTAGCGATAGCGGCAAAGGAAGCTAGGAGAGGATTGTTAACCGAGCCCACCACGGAGGTTCCCAGGGATCTGATCAGGGTTGAAATCACGCCAAAAATCGCTAAACCGCAGAGTAAATCCTTTTTTGGTACCCGAATTAGTGCTACGAAACGAATCAAAACCCACAGGATTAATCCATCAATCGCGGCGCTGATAAGAAAAGATCCGATGTGAATAGCCGTAGACGTAACGGTAGATTCCATCCCAATTGTCGAAAGTATCTGCCGGCCAATAAGGGAGTTTGCCAAGGTTAATATCCCGGTGGCGCCTACTCCCAAAGCGATAGCCAAAAAACCGAGCAGATCGCGTAACTGCTCCATGGCGGCTCCCGAAGATACCTGATCAATTCCGAACATGGCGCGGATGGAAGATTTCATGGCGCGCATGACCCCGGTAGCCGAAAATAGCAGCACCACCACTGCCACCAGGCCAGTTAGCGAAAAAGAGGTTGAAATCACCAGGTCGGAGGGGTCAATGATTCCCGAGGACCCCTTCCAATCCAGTACCCCTGGCAAAGAAGATGAAATTGATGAAAATACGGCATCTTGCAATTGCGGACTACGTCCCAGTAATCCTAAGAGCAGCGTGATCCCGATAGTTAGGGCGGCAGCCAGCGAAAAAATCGCGGAATAGGCGATCCCGCCGGCTAGGAGGGCGCCGCGACCGTTACTGTAACGCGTGAGGGAGCGCAAAATGCGCAAACGCTGCAGCCAGGACACAAAAAGCCTGGTTTTTTCTTTTAGCCCTGTTTCTGCTTTCACCTCTGCAAACTTAGGTGAAAATTGCTCGGGATGGCGGGAGCGAACAGAAAGCTGGGCAGAGGTACCGGTAGGTTTCATACTATTAATCTAGCGGTTTTACGCAGCGAAAGCAGCTCGCAAACGAACAAAAACGCGCTCAAAAAAGACAAATAAAAACATTTAGGGTAGTCTAAGAAAAATGGTTTTCCCCGACCGATGGAGAGACTCATGTTAGCGCACCAGCGGCACGATGAGATTTTGCGGCAAGTAAATGAGAGTGGGTCTGTGCGGGTAACCGACCTGGTCACCCAGCTGAAAGTCTCAGAGATGACGGTACGGCGCGATATTCGGGTGCTGGCTGCTCGCGGGCTTTTAGAACGCGTTCACGGGGGAGCAATTAAGATTGAACGCGAAGAGCAACCGGGAAAATCCGCGGTCGCTGTCTCCAGTGAAGAACAAAAAGCCTTAGCCGAAGCAGCAATGGAAACTATTCGCCCTGGATCAGCGGTTTTTATTGGGGCTGGTGGGTGCGCTAGCGCCCTCGCGAAGCAAATCATTGAGAGTGAATTCTTTTCCTCCCTCACGGTAGTAACTAACTTTTTACCCGTAGCCAAAATGCTTGATCACGCCCAACAACGCCAACGCGACCAGGGTGTAATCCCTGCTCAAGTGGTTATCTTCGGGGGACAGCCCGACGGTCATGAAAACTTGGGGCCCCTAACGCTAGTTGATGCTCATAGCTTCCATCTGCATTCGGTGTTTATCGAAGCGGAAGGCTTAGACGCAGAAACTGGCTTGAGCTGCCAGAGCCTGGAAAGGGCGGCCTTACATCGGGTGCTCATTCGCAACTGTGATTTTGCTACCGTGATGGTGCCTAGCGGGGCCTGGGAGCGCTCAGCGTTAAACATAGTATGTCCCGTAAATAAACTTTCGCGAGTGATAGCCGGCAGCGAGCCGCCCCCGGAAATAGCTGCCGCTATGCAACAGGCGCAAATAATGGTGGAAGTGTGTGAGTCCTAAGCGGTGCGCACCCCGATAGTATTTTATTAGTGATGAAGCTACACGTAATCGTCCCCGCCGGAGGACCCGGAAGTCGCCTCTGGCCGCTTTCTCGGGCAGGAAAACCCAAGTTTTTACTGGATTTGCTAGGGGAGGGGCGCACCCTATTACAGGCAACCGTTGACCGGCTTTCCCCCTTGGCAGCGTCGCTAACGATAGTAACTGGTGCTGATCACGCCGCGGCTGTAGCCTCCCAAAATCTAGCTGAACGCCTAGAATCGGACGCGAACAGCCGTTATGTGATCTTGGAAGAGCCCAGTCGAAAAAACTCTCTGGGAGCGATTGCTTGGGCGGCGGCGAGGCTCCAGCATGAATATGGGCCCGTGATTGCCGGGTCTTTTGCCGCTGATCACGCGATCAAAGACGAAGCTGCATTTCGCAGGGCAGTAACCGCTGCAGTAGAAACCGCCGAAAGCGGAAAAATCGTAACTATTGGGATAGCTCCCGCCTCTCCCTCTACTGCTTACGGCTATATCTGCGCTTCCGATACCGTTCTGGGCCCTGAAAGAGGCGGGCCTCCAGTTTTACTAGCCGAAAGTTTTAAAGAAAAGCCCTCCGAGCCGCAGGCCAAAAGTTATCTGGAAGCCGGAGGCTACTTTTGGAACGCCGGAATGTTCGTTTTCAGCACTGAAATATTTCTCTCTCACCTGCAAAAGCTGCTTCCTAGTTACTATGAAACCATCCAAAAAATCTTGTGCTTTAACCCGGGGACGCCGGAGTTCTTAGCACTATGGGAATCGCTCCCTTCCTACCCCATAGATACTGCGATAGCAGAACCAGTAGCCGCCAGCGGGGGAGTAGCAGTGGTAGCTGCCGAAGACTTCGGTTGGTCAGATGTGGGGGATTTTCGTTCCTTACGCCAGGCTATTGCCGGGGATGATTTGGAAACCCCGATAGTGCGAGGGATAGGACAAACCCAGCTGCTGGCAAGCCCGGGAGCCTTTGTCGACCACGAGGGGGAGGAAAAATTGGTGGTGCTGGGAGTACCTAACGCGGTCGTGATTCGCCGCGGGGACGTCACCTTGGTGACCACCGCCGAAAATGCCCAAAAAATAGGAGAAGCGGCGGAAAAACAAGGGGACTTGCGGTGAGACTGGCGCGAGCGCTGATAACAGCGTTGGGAGTAACTTTGGCGCTAGCAGGTTGCGCGGGAACCAACGTGGCCCCCACAGGTTATATAAATGCCGCAGATTTTCGCACCTGCCTGCTCACTTTGGGAAAAGGGGAAGCCGGTTCGATTAACGCTAGCGCCGTATCTGCGTTAAACGACGGAAAGAAACGACTAGGAGTAGCCACGCGGCACCGTACCCTTGATTCGCCCGCAAAGATTGAAAAGGCTATCACCGGCGATATTTCTGCCAACTGTTCCCTGATCATCGGGGTGGGAGAGGCCTTCGTTGAACCCCTGATGAAACAGGCCAAGTACCACCGGGCGCGCCATTTCGCCCTGCTACTTCCGCCGGGAACTACTGCCCAAGCTACCCGCGAAAATGTAGCCATCGTAAGCTACGATCTGAGCCAACCTGCCTATGTAGCCGGGTTCATTGCAGCGGGAACTTCCGCAAGTGGCCAGGTGGGGGCGGTTGCCGGTGAAAACAATCAGACTAATAAAACCTTGATATCCGCGTTCACTCAAGGGGTTGCCCGCTATAACTTGGAACAGGAAAAGACCAATAATGAAGCAGTAAAAGTTGGAGTCTTGCCGGGAGGTAACAAATTCTATCTCGGCGCCAATGCCGATGGGAATAAGGTAAAAACCCAGACAGAGTCGCTAATAAAGCAAGGGGCGGATGTTATCTTTTTCGCTGAGGGCGCGCAAAGCCCCGGCGCATTAGAGGCGATTACTAAGGCAAATACCGATAAGGAAATGGCCGCTAAAGCTGCGGCAGCGGCGGCCGCAGAGGCCGCTAAGCGCGCTGCTACCCAAAGCGCGAGTCCTACTCCCGCGCCAAGTTCTACTACTCCCACCGCCAGCACCAAAGAAAGTGATGCGGTCGGGACTATCACCGCGATCTGGTATCTAACTGATGGACATGAAACCCAGAACGGGGTGGCGGGAGGAAAACCGCCAATTTTGACTTCGATAGTCCCCGATGTATCTAAGGCGATGACTTCCCTAATCGAAGAGGCACGTAAAGATCGTTACGCCTCGAACTCCACCCAGATTCTGGGAACCTATAAGAACGGATGGGTGGGGCTTACCCCGTTTTATGAATACGGGTCTACGGTGCCCAATAAGGTGAAGAATAATTCGCAAATTATTGAGGAAGAATTCCGGCAGGGAACCTTGAAGCTATAGCTGCCTTGCAGGAGAAACCTGGAAGAAAATAGCTGGAATTACGAATTACTCGGTGGATAACTGCTGCTACCGGCCTTTAAGCTTCCTCAGGATAAAGCTGATGAATAGCGGCCGCTAAATCGATGACTTCTTTTTTACTCATCTCGATAACTAGGCGTCCGCCCCCTAATGCCGGCAGTCGCAACACTACTTCCCGGCCTTCTTCTGTACGAGCCCCGTCCTCGGCTACTTCTAACGGACCATCTCCGGTTCGTGGTTTCATTGCTGCCATGCTGACCCCCAGAGAGCTAAATAATTATGACTAAAATAGCAATTACTTAGCTAATTATAGCAGATGGAAAACTTTGGTTTAGAGCAGGTTTCTGTCACTTTGCTTCGCTCACAGAGGTTACCGCTAATTTTTCAGGAGGAGCTCAAAACCGATAATTTCCAAATAGCGGAGATGCTAATGTGAACAGGTGGATGTGAAACTTTTCCCCAGTTTTGCCGGATTTTTCCCCACTTTGTTCTGGGGTACCGGGCATCTAGTTTCTGCGGTCACTTTGATTGTTTTGACGGTTGTTATCGCGGTGCTGCTGCTCGCTGAGGGACAATTCAAAGAATAGGGCGTATGTACTATTTTTTATATGTATTAGCGCTCTCCTTGGTGATGAACCTCTTGATCACCTGGTGTTTTGAGCTGGTGGTAGCGCTCATTTGGGGGCTGCGCACCTGGCGTGCCCTGTTCATAGTAGCTTTGGTAAACGCGGCCACTAATCCGCCGCTATCGGCGTTGATGGTTTTTCTCAGTTTCACTCCCCTCGGACGCAGTAGCCTGTGGCTATTGCTAGTGTTCGAGCCCCTGATCGTACTGATTGAAGGTTGGATTTATCAGCGCACCCTGCCGCAGCTAGCTCGGCCCTATTTATTCTCATTCGTGGCAAATTTGGCCTCGGGAGGGTTAGGGATGTTGATATGATTAGGAAGCCCAATCCCCAAGGAGCAAGATATGTCTAATTCCCCTTCAATCCTGCATAAGTTCCAAATCTTTATCGTCGCGTTATTCCTGGCGGCACTATCGTTAATGGTTGCCCCCAGTTCCGCCAGGGGAGATGATGCTAAGCCCTGGAGTGACTTTACCGCCGAAGATTATTACGTAATCGTGTCTGCCTGGGACGGGGTAAATATCCGAGAATTCCCCGGTGTCAACTACCAAAAATTGGCGTTTGCGCCTCAGGGAACCCGACTACACGTAACTGGATCCGCAAAAAACGAGAATGGCAAGCCCTGGCTGAGCATAGAATCTCCTTCCGGATGGGCAGCCGCCAGTGAGGTCACGAACGAACGCTATTATCGCCCCCCCGGCTCGGACCACTACTCAACCTTCTCCGGTGGCTCCTAAAACTACGCCCACACAAACCACCACTACGACTGTCACTGCCACCGCGAAAGCCCCGGATGCGGAGCAATCTGCTCAAAAGTCAGGTATTAGTAAGGGATGGGTTATTGCCCTAGTAGCGATGGTGGCTCTTATCAGCATTATTTCGATGCTGTTACTTTACTTGTTATTTATAAGAGGAAAGAAAAACCAACCGGTACCGATATCTCCCGGGCCGCGCTGGTAAACCCGGTCAGGATCAACCAAGAGGTTAGAAGAAAAAAGTAAGTAGAGTTGAACTGCTAGGAAGTTTCGGGCGCTTTACCGATAATCTCTAGAGCCTGGGCGGGAGTATCAACCAGTTGCACCGCCGCTAATTCTGCCTCGGTAATCATTCCTGCGGTCAATAGTTGATCTTTGAGCCAGGACAACAGTCCGCTCCAGTAGCTGCGCCCTACCAAGACAATGGGGAAAGATTTTATTTTTCCGGTTTCTGCCAAGGTCACGGCCTCGAAAAGTTCGTCTAAAGTACCGAATCCTCCCGGTAAAACCACGAATCCTTGTGCATATTTTACGAACATGGTTTTGCGAGCGAAAAAATACCGGAAATAAATCCCAAGCGATATCCAGTCGTTAAACAATTGCTCGTGGGGTAGCTCGATTCCTAACCCCACCGCGATTCCTCCGGCTTCGGTACAACCTTTGGAGGTCGCCTCCATTTGCCCCGGGCCTCCTCCGGTAATTACCGCCCAACCGGCCTCAGCCAGAAGTCTGCCAGTTTCTTCCCCCAGGGCGTACTCCGGGCTGTCTTGGGTAGTCCGGGCGGAACCGAAAACTGAAATTGCCGGCCCAAGTTCGGCAAGGGCTCCGAATCCCTCGATAAATTCGCTTTGAATTCTAAGCACCCGCCAAGTGTCATTATGGAGCCATTCAGTATCATTTTGGGGACGCAGCAAACGTTGCTCCGAAGTTTCGGTAGGCATTAGGGGATTGCGCATCTGAATGGGTCCGCGGCGATATACGCCATTATTTTTAAAACTTCTCACCAGCGCAGCATACCAGTAGGTAGTTTAAGCCTAAGTTAACCCCGCCGGAACATTTGGTTGCACTACGGCAAAGAAAGATAAGTAGCTCCTATCGGGTGCTAAAAAGAAACCAAAATTTTTCGCCAGAGCGGAAAATCTCGCCGGTTTATTCTGGCGGGCAATAAACTCCCACGGCTAGGCCATCTCCACAGGTGAGCACGTTAGCGATGAAACGTTCATCGCTAAGCAGGGAAGTAACCGCTTGCCGCATCTGGGTAGTTTCCATTTCCCGGCGTGCTGGGTCTCCCACCTGATCCATCCAGAGGGCGTGTACAATCACCACCATCCCTCCGGGACGCAGAATGCGGGTAGCTTGTTCGATATAGCTAGCGATTTCGCGTACGTCCCCATCGATCACTACCAGGTCATAGGCCGCACCTGCCATCCGAGGTAGAACCTCCAGGGCATGCCCGTTGATTAGGCGGGTACGATTTGACCGGCCGGTGGCGAGGCGGAAGGCGGTGCGGGCGGCAGCCTGAAACTCAGATTCCGAATCAATAGTGGTGAGTACGCCGTTTTCAGACATTCCAGCCAGCAGATATAAACCCGAAACTCCCGCTCCGGTGCCGATTTCAAAAATAGCTTTCGCCCCACAGGCTGCCGATAGCATCCGCAAAGCTGCCCCGGTGGCAGGAGAGACCGGAGCCGCTCCCATTTCTACGGCGGCGGTGCGCGCCGCCGTAGTGATCTCGTCCTCTACCACCTGGGACTCAGTCCAGTCCCAACTCAAAGCTTTGTTGTTATTCATAAAGACTTCCTCGCTAGCGGATCTACGCTTGCAACCAGTTTACGAAACCAGCCTCGTAACTTACAGCGGTTTAACCCCGAGGTTTCGTCCGGCAAGCGAACTAGTACGCTTAGCGAGCGCCCCCGCAACCTGATTAATGGCTTGCGATGCCGGAGAATCCGGATGCATAGCCACCACCGGGGTTCCCTGGTCTGAGCCTTCCCGCAAAGCGATATCGATCGGTACGTTAGCCAAAACCGGAACTTCGTATCCCAGCTGAGCACTGAGGCGACCGGCCACCATATCGCCGCCACCGGTGCCAAATAAATGCAGTTTACTGCCATCTTCTTGCGGTAGATAAGACATGTTTTCGATTACTCCGATTACCCGCTGTTCGGTCTGCGCTCCGATAACCCCGGCCCGCTCTGCAACTTCTGCCGCTGCCACCTGCGGGGTGGTAACTACCAAAATTTCTGAACCTGGTAACAACTGGGAAATCGAAATTGCGACATCGCCGGTCCCCGGAGGCAAATCCAGGAGGAGAACATCAAGGTCGCCCCAGTAAACGTCCGCTAAGAACTGCTGGAGGGCGCGGTGCAGCATCGGGCCACGCCAAACTACCGGTTGGCCCTCCGGAACAAACATGCCAATCGAAATTACTTTGACCCCGCCGGCTACCGGGGGAACAATCATGCCATCGATAACGGTGGGTTCGTCTGCTACTCCCAGCATCCGGGGGATCGAAAAACCATAAATATCGGCATCCAGCACCCCGACTTTGAGGCCTTGGCTAGCCAGAGCTAACGCCAAGTTAGCGGTCATCGAAGATTTTCCGACCCCGCCTTTACCCGAAGTAATCGCATAGACCCGGGTCAGGTTACCTGGCTGCGCAAAGGGAATCACATTTTGTGGTCCCGAAAGTTTTTCTTTCAATGCGGCCCGCTGGGCTTCATCCATTACTCCCATCTCGACCGTGACCACATTTACCCCAGGAACTTTTGAAACCTGTTCTTGGACATCTTTTTCAATCACTGATTGCAGGGGACAACCCGCGATAGTCAAATCCACACTGACCTTTACCGCGCCGTCCTCACCAATAGAAACTTCGCGCACCATATCCAGGTCGGTAATCGCCCGCCCCAGTTCGGGATCAATGACCCGACTTAGTGCCTGTCTAATTGCCTCTTCGTTTAACTGACTCATGCCCCCTATCCTATATGGCGCTCGCTAAGACCTCACTTTTCTTGGCTAAGCTAATGGCGATACTTGCCCGGTTTTGGGGATATTTATTGCTTTAGCGACGGGAAAGAGGCGGCAAAAAGTTATTCGGCGCCCCTGGTTTCCCGGTTGCAACTTTATTTATGTTCCTCTTTTTCCTGGTGTAGCTTCTGGTATTCCTCATCCCTAATTTCATCTAAGAGGTCGCGAAGTTCGCCTCGCACGAAATCTCGGGTAGCTACCTCCGACATCGACAGGCGCAAAGAAGCAATCTCGCGGGTGAGATATTCGATCTCGGCATGATTCTTTTCCGCGCGGCGACGGTCTTGTTCCGCCGAAACTCGATCACGGTCATCTTGCCGGTTCTGTGCCAACAAAATTAGGGGGGAAGCGTAAGAGGCCTGCAAAGATAGCATTAGAGTCAGGGCCGTAAATCCCAGGGAAGCACTGTCAAAACGCCAGGATTCCGGAGCCCAAGAGTTCCAACCTAGCCACAAAACTACGAATACCGTCAGGTAAACCAAAAATTGCGGGGTCCCCTGAAAACGCGCAAAAGATTCTGAAACTTGCCCCACACCCTCGGACTGTAAATTTATGCGCGGAAGTCGAAAACGACGCTTTCTTTCGCGGGGAGTATCAAGCCTGTCCGGCATCTTCGCTCCTTTCCCTTTCCATCGCTAGGTCGGTTAGTTCTTCGTCTGCGTCGCGCCAATCCTCAGGTAAGAGGTGGTCGAGGACGTCATCAACACTAACCGCGCCCAAAAGATGCCGATTGTTGTCAACTACGGGAACCGCAGTGAGGTTATAGGTAGCAAGTAGCCTGGTTACTGTGCCAATACCGGCAGCGGGGTCCACCCCTTTAAGATCATCATCAAGAATCTGTCCCAAGAGGGTTTGGGGAGGCTCGCGCAAGGCTTTTTGAATATGGACCGCTCCTAAGAAACGTCCAGTCGGGGTCTCTGTAGGAGAGCGAGTTACACACACCAGCGCGGCGAGGGCAGGAGGAATATCTTGCCGGCGCACATGGGCTAACAGGGTCGCCACGTCAGCATCAGGAGGCAAAATCACCGGAGTAGTAGTCATCAAACCACCCGCGGTGCGTTCCCCATAAGCCATTAGACGCCGCACGTCCGCCGCTTCTTCCGGTTCCATTTCTGCCAACAAAATTTGTGCTTGTTTTTCGGGTAATTCATTTACCAAGTCGGTGGCATCATCAGGTTGCATCACATCCAAAATATCGGCAGCGCGAGCGACGTCGAGGGAGGTAAGAATGGACACCCGGTCTTCTTGACCCAGCTCTTCCAACACGTCCGCCAACCGTTCATCTCCCAGCTGCGCAGCCACTTCTAGGCGGCGTTTTTCCGGCAGATCGGCCAGTACATCTGCAACGTCCGCCGCTTTCGCATCTTCTAACTGAGCCAGTAGGGTAGTTGCCTCCTGCGGGAGCACCGATTTGCGCAGGTGAGTTACCGCTGAAGGATCAATCAGCAGGGTTTCCCCGCGGCTGAGTGCTAACGCCGAAGTTACTCGCTGCACATAGAGTTTGGTGATATACCAGTCGCGACGATCGTCTTGCTCCATACACATATCCTGGATTTTCACGTCGCCAGAACCGTCTCGCATCGCCACTACGCGATCCATCAGTTCGCCCATCACCATGGTTTCCGCTACCCGCTGTTGGAACTGGCGAATATTAACCAATCCCGTGGTGATCACCTGTCCTGGCTGGATGGCAACGATCCGGGTTACCGGTACGAACACCCGGCGGTGTCCGGCAACCTCAACTACCAAGCCCACCACCGTGGGTAACCCGGTAAAACGCAATACGATAATCACATCGGTTACCCGACCGATTTCATCGCCTACGGGGTCAAAAACACGAGTGCCCGCCAGTTTGCCGATGAAAACACGCGAACCTACCGGTTTGATTGAGTGTTTGACGTGCTCCATGTTTCCAACTCTACTTGAAGATCGAGGAAGTTAAGAGTTTAGTTGCCTGCTGCTGATCCACTTTCCGCAAACTAATTCTTGACCCGAGAGTCCAGATCACGAGTAAGATTCGCCGGCGGCAAAATCTGCCGGCTTTGCGGGGGATGGTTTTGCAATGCGCTGATCGTCCGTAGACACTTAAGCTATGGCTTTTTCTCTAAATCGCACGGTAAACGCAAGTGGGCAGGGGCAGGATTTAGCGATCTTTGCTTCTAAAGAAGAGGCGGAAGAAGCTATAAATTACTTACAATCCCAAGAATTCCCGCTGCAGCAACTGCTGGTGCAAGAACGCGGACTGATGCGTTCCAATCAAGTAATCGGGGTCATCACTTGGCCTAAAGCCCTGCTTGCTGGTTTTTCTCGCGGTCTGATGATGGGAATTTTCTTCGCGCTGCTGCTTGTACTTTGGAAACCAGCATGGGCGGTTTTTGTGCCCATAGTAATCGGAGCTTTCGCTATTTTCCGAGGTATCGAGCGCCTAGTAGCTTGGGCGATTCGCTCTTCTGCTTCCGGTTACCCCATAGCTTTTTCCTCCTCCCTCACCGGACGAGAGCACGTACTAATGACCGTCGCAGATTATTACACTGCCCGGCGCCTACTCTTAGATGATTCCCGCTTCCAAGCGGCAGTAGTTGAAAAGGATGCTCCCACCAGCGTTGATAATGGTCCTACCCGGTTTGGTTCTCGCGCTAATGAACAGCCTCGCTATGGGGTACGGCTCAGCCCGCAAGCGCGCAAGCAGTTGCGCGCCCAGCAGGCGCAGCTAACAAAAGAAACTACTGTGGCTCCCGAACCAGTTGGAGTGCCCTCTGCGTCGCAGCCCTCCGATAATAATGCGGAAGAGTCGCCTGAACAGGAAGAAAAAAATCCAGCGGAAGCGGGGGACCCCCAAAACAGTGAGCTAAAAGACGCTCATTAGCACTGGTAGTAGCGTCAGGGGTATATTTAAGGAAGTTCCGGCGCAGCGACCCTAATCCCGCCGGTTTTTTCATGCTCGAGCTAATACTCAGAACGGCTGTAAGGAGGCGCGGATGAAGGTTCGCCAGGATTTGCGAAATGTGGCAATCGTTGCCCACGTAGACCACGGGAAAACTACCCTAGTGGACAAAATGCTTTGGGAATCGGGAGCCTTCGGCGATCACGCCAGCGTAGAAAAAACCGGCGAACGAGTGATGGATTCTGGCGATTTGGAACGCGAAAAGGGGATTACTATCCTCGCGAAAAATACTGCCGTCCATTATGCGGGGAAAGCTGCCCAAAACGTAGGGGTTAGCGAAGGGATCACCATTAACGTGGTGGATACCCCGGGACACGCCGATTTCGGAGGAGAAGTTGAGCGCGCCCTCTCTATGGTGGATGGGGTAGTGCTGCTAGTAGATGCTGCCGAAGGGCCCTTGCCGCAAACCCGGTTTGTGTTGCGCAAAGCGCTCGCTGCCCGGCTGCCGGTAATCGTGGTGATTAATAAAGTTGATCGCCCAGATTCGCGGATTGAAGAAGTAGAATCCGAAACCGTTGACCTGCTGCTAGCATTGGCGCAAGACCTGGTAGACGAGGGCGAAGAAGTAGATTTAGATTCTTTGCTCGATGTTCCGGTGCTTTATTGTTCGGCAAAAGCTGGATGCTGCTCCTGGGAAAAACCTGCCCGAGGCGAGCTACCGGGAAGCGACCTCCACGACCTCTTTGATGCGATTATCAACCGGATTCCCGGGCCTGAATATGACCCGGATGCTCCCTTGGCCGCCCACGTTACCAACCTGGATTCTTCTCCTTTCCTAGGGCGCCTGGCCTTGCTCCGTATCCACAACGGCACTTTGCGGCAGGGCGAACACGTAGGTTGGGCACGTCATGACGGCTCAATTACTGACGTGAAGCTCACCGAGCTGCTGGCCACCTTCGGTTTGGAACGAAAAAGCGTAGAGGAAGCCCACGCCGGAGATATCGTAGCGGTGGCCGGAATCCCCGAAATCACTATCGGGGAATCTCTAGTGGATTTAGAGGATCCCCGTCCTCTGCCACTGATTAAAGTAGATGATCCCGCTATTTCTATGACTATCGGGACTAATACTTCTCCGCTGGCTGGCAGGGTTAAAGGACATAAACTCACGGCTCGCCAAGTTAAAGACCGCCTAGATCGCGAATTGATCGGAAACGTGTCCTTGAAAGTGCTTCCCACCAAGCGCCCGGATGCCTGGGAGGTGCAAGGACGCGGGGAACTAGCACTGGCGATTCTGATTGAACAGATGCGCCGGGAAGGTTTCGAGTTAACCGCCGGAAAACCGCAGGTAGTAACCAAAGAAATTGAGGGGAAGACCTGTGAGCCGATGGAGCTAATGACTATTGACGTGCCCGAAGAATACCTGGGTAAAGTCACCGAATTAATGGCGGCGCGCAAAGGCAAGCTGCAAACCATGTCTAATCACGGCACCGGCTGGGTGCGCCTGATTTTTCGGGTACCGGCGCGCGGTCTGATTTCTTTCCGTTCTAAATTCTTGACAGATACTCGCGGCTCGGGGATTGCCTCTTCCATTGCTGACGGGTATGCGCCCTGGCAAGGAACCATTACCCGCCGGCAAAGCGGGTCTTTAGTTTCGGATCGCGCCGGCAAATCCACCCCCTACGCCCTCATTCAGTTGCAAGAGCGTGGCAGTTTCATTATTCAACCCGGTAGTGAGGTCTACGAGGGGCAAGTAGTAGCTGAGAACCCCCGCGGGGAAGATATGGATGTCAACATTACCCGGGAAAAGAAGCAAACCAATATGCGTTCTTCCACCGCCGACGCCTTCGAGGGGCTAGTTCCTCCCCGGGTATTGACCCTGGAAGAATCTTTAGAGTTTGCGGCCGAGGATGAATGCGTCGAGGTTACCCCGGAAGAAATCCGGATTCGTAAAGTGGTATTAAGTGCGCAAGACCGTTTCAAAATTGCTTCGCGTCGCCGCCGTCAAGAACGCGGAGAATAGGTGATTTTTTAGGCATTAGACCGGCTAAAATTTTGGCGGGGGAGGGACCCGCTTTCCAGTTACCATTTTTTCTGCCGGTACTTTTACGGGACCTTTTCGAGTCATAATAGTGACGCTATCTGGGCTTACGTCCAGAACTTCCCCCAAAGCGTCGTAAAGACCGTCGGCTTCCCTCCGGCGTAGTACCACTCGTTCGCCCACTTTCCAAGACAGCCAAGGCAGACGCGGCGGCGGTTTCTGATTGCCGACAAACTTCATAGTGAGATACTAGCAATATCGGAACCTAAGGAGAATCTATGACTTATGTGATCGCTGAACCCTGCGTAGATGTTAAAGATCGTGCCTGCGTGGATGAATGTCCCGTAGATTGTATTTACGAGGGTAAACGTTCGCTTTACATTCACCCTGAAGAATGCGTTGACTGCGGGGCTTGCGAACCGGTGTGTCCGGTTGAAGCCATATTCTACGAAGATGACCTGCCTGAAGAATGGGCAGATTACTACCGCGCGAACGTAGATTTCTTTGAACTAAAAGGTTTAGGTTCTCCGGGAGGAGCCTCCAGTGTGGGTGCTACCGGCTACGATGATCCCATGATTGAAAAGCTGCCTCCCCGCGAAGAATAATTTTTTCTAATCCGGTATTCCGGTGCCTTGGCGTAAGATTAGCAAACTTACTGACTGCCACTGTCTTAGGGTGGGAGTATGAAAAATACCGATCTTCCACGTCCACTGAATCTTCCGGTTTTTCCTTGGGACTTACTCACCCCCTATCGCGAAACCGCTGCCTCTTTTCCGGGTGGAGCCATAGACTTATCCATCGGCACCCCGATTGATGACTGCCCGGATATCGCGCAATCAGCCCTGGCAGCAGCCGCAAATAGTCCCGGTTACCCCACAGTTGCTGGCAGCTGCGAGCTAAGAAGCGCCATTGTTAGCTGGGCGCGCGAATGCGGAATTAACTGCATCACTGAAGAGTCTTGCCTGCCTACGGTGGGTTCGAAAGAACTGGTAGCGAACTTGGGTTGGCAACTAGGAATTGGTGGTGGCGATAAAGTCTTGTTTCCTGAAATCGCTTACCCCACTTACGATATTTGTGCCCGGCTAGCTGGCGCGCAGGGGATTCCGGTCTCGAACGATATCTCAACTTGGCCACGCGATGCCTCTTTAGTGTGGATAAATACCCCTGCTAATCCCACCGGCTGGGTGGCCCCTAAAGAATGGCTGCGAGAGGTAGTTTCTTGGGCGCGGGAAGTGGGAGCGGTAGTCGCTAGCGACGAATGCTACCGCGAGCTCACCTACGGGGGGTCTACTCCGGCGCCCTCGCTGCTGCAAGAGGACGTGTGCGCGGGTAGCAACGAAAACCTACTGCTGGTTTATTCGGTTTCTAAGGAATCTAACTTGGCAGGATACCGTGCGGCTTTCGTTGCCGGCGATCCAGACTTAATTGCATCGCTGCTTGCGGTGCGTAAGCATAGCGGAGTAATAATGCCGGCTCCGGTACAGGAGGCACTAAGGCGGGTGCTTTTAGATCGCTCCCATGTGGTCGAGCAAGTAGCGCGGTATGCCCGGCGCCGAAAGATTCTGGCGGCGGCGATTGAAAATGCGGGGCTGAAAATTGCGGAGGAATGCGAGGCCGGTCTTTATCTGTGGGTTTTTGATCCCGCAGATACAGCTGATAAGCAATTGTCACCCGGTCAGGGAGCTGATTGGCGCCTATTAGAAAAATTTGCGCGTCTAGGGCTGATAGTTGCCCCGGAAAGTTTTTACAATTCCCGCCCCGGATCCCACGTACGCGTGGCCCTTTGTGTTACTGACGAAGAAATTGAAAAAACTGCTAAACATTTAGCGAAATTTGCCTAAGAATGGTAAAGTTTTTAAAAAATGTTGTACTCTTGAGGGTATTAAGTCCTATATAGTGATCATGGGGTGACAGTTAGTCATCTCTCTTCGGGAAGGTTGTTAAAATGGCTGATAATCAAAAAAGCACCCCAGATTCAAATAGCACTGGCCGGCTACCGGGAGTGCTTCAGGTTGAAGGTAAAACCATTGAGTTTCCACCAGTACAAGCAACCTGTGGTGACCAGGGGATTGATGTTTCTAAACTCCGTAATCAAACCGGACTGGTGGCGCTAGATCCTGGTTTTTCCACTACTGCCTCTTGTACTTCTAAAGTAACCTTCATTGATGGCGGCAAAGGGATTTTGCGCTATCGCGGTTACCCGATTGATCAGCTTGCAAACCACTCCAGTTTCCTGGAAGTTGCTTATTTGCTGATTAGGGGAGAATTGCCTACGCCTTCACAATTGGACGAGTTCGTGCGGCGAGTAAAGCGTCAACGCTTATTGCACGAAGACTTCCGGGCATTCTTTACTGCCTTCCCCTCCGATGGTCACCCCATGGCTATTTTGCAGGGCGGCATCGCCGGCATGGCCACCTATTACGAGGAAACTTTCGCCGATGTACATGACCCCGAGTTGCAAGATATTCAGGCGGTGCAGCTGCTGGCGAAAGTGCCGACCATGATTTCCTATATTGCTAAACGGGCTGCCGGTCTGCCACTGCTCTACCCGGATAACGAGCGCTCCTATGTAGAGGACTTTATTCGCTTGACCTTCGGTTTACCCTACCAGTCCTACGATATTGATCCCGCAATTGTGCGCGCCCTGGAAGTGCTATTTATTTTGCACGCTGACCACGAACAAAACTGTTCTACCTCCACAGTTCGCTTAGTGGGGTCCTCTAACGCCAATATGTATGCTTCGATTGCCTCTGGCGTAGGAGCACTATCGGGGCCGCTGCACGGGGGCGCTAACGAGGCAGTGCTGCGGATGCTGATCAATATTCGCGACACCAATATGTCGATTAAGGATTTCGTGAATAAGGTCAAGAATAAGGAAAAAGGCGTCAAGCTGATGGGCTTCGGCCACCGCGTCTACAAGAACTATGACCCCCGTGCTGCGATTGTGCGGGAACAAGCTCACAACGTCCTTGATCGCATGGGCAAGAACAACGATTTGTTTGATCTAGCCATGGAGCTAGAGCAGGTGGCGCTGTCTGATGATTACTTTATTGAACGCAAACTTTATCCGAACGTTGACTTCTACACTGGTCTGATCTATTCGGCGATGGGATTCCCCACCAAGATGTTCACCCCGTTATTTGCCCTCGGGCGCCTTCCGGGTTGGATTTCTCAATATATCGAGATGCTCCATGACCCGATGACTCGTATCGGTCGTCCCCGCCAGGTGTATCAGGGGGAGCCGCAGCGCGACTATGTGCCATTGCGGATGCGGGAAGCTAAATAGTTATACCAACTAGTCAGGATACGGGTGAGGCCGCGCGGCCTCACCCGTTTCATTTACCGGTAATGTGCTAGGTTATGGACAGGTATTTTTTACTAGGGGGAAGAGTGTTTAAAGATCAGGAAACTTTATCTGCAGGTGAACTGGCCTTTAATGCCGATCCGCTGTCTCCATCGCCAGCTATGCGTTCCGGGCGCCTTCCCCGCGTTTCTAGTTTGTGGGTCATTCTTTTTTCTATCCTCGGGTTGATCGCCTCCTGGCAGCTGTGGCGCACCGAAATGATTCACCGTGCCCAGCCGGGACGCGGCTTAGGTTGTTCTTTAAACAACGTGGTCGATTGTCGCGGAGCCATGGAATCTGCAGCCGGTCACCTTATTTTTGGTATCCCCAATTCTGTCTTCGGAATAGTGGCGTTTGCTGCGCTCTTAGCAGCAGGCGTCTACCTAGTGGTGGGGGGACGCATCCCTAAATGGGGACTTTTACTTTTTGCCCTGGGAACCAGCGCCGGCCTAGTATCGGTGCTTTTCTTTCTGGCGACCTCGGTTTTTCAATTGCACTCCCTGTGTCCCTACTGTTTCTTAACCTGGGTGGCCACTATTTTTCTGGCCTGGCTATCCTATGCGCTTTGGGTGCGGGTAGGGGCTACTCCCGCCCGTCCGCTAAGCGGGGCGCGCCGCGCCCTGGTAGGGTACTGGTGGCTGGGGGCCATCTTGAGCGTTGCGGTTATTGTAGCGGTACTATTTACAGTTTTCGGGCTAGAGATTTTCCGTCTGTAACTTAAGGGGTAACGCGATGAACAGGAAATCTACAGGCGGATCAGGAGAGTACGAAGGGGCTTCCTCCCGGGTAGTGCAAGATTATTTGAAGCGTCTTTTAGGAGCTACCGAATGGGGAGGTAGCACCCTCTCGGTATCGGGACTTGCACAAAGAATGGGGGTGGCGCCCTCTACTGCCTCCGAGAATGTGCGGCGCTTAGACAAGTTAGGACTGATAACTCATGCCCCTTACCGGGGGATTACCCTGACTGCAGAGGGGAAAAAGTTAGCTTTGAAGATGGTGCGTAAACATCGCATCCTCGAGACCTATCTGCATCAAAAATTGGGCTACCCCTGGGATCAAGTCCACGCAGAAGCCGAAGTGTTAGAACATGCTGCCTCCGATAAGTTAATTGCGGCTATGGATCAGGCGCTGGGAAGTCCGAAGATGGATCCCCACGGCGACCCGATTCCCACCGAAGATGGCCACCTCCCGAAAGTGTCCACTCTGCCCCTAGCAAAGGCTCCCTTAAATACTCTCGCCACTGTGGCGCGGATACAGGACTCCAATGCCCAGCTCCTAAGATTCTTAGAATCAGTGGGGATTGTTCCTGGTTGTGTCCTCTCTCCCTTAGAAAACATTCCGGAGGCAGGAATTATGCGTCTAGATGTAAACGGGCAGGAAGTCACCCTGGGGAAACCGGCAGTAGCTGCTGTCTGGGTAACTGCTTAGCAGCTAATACGGGCAGTAACTGCCGATAAGGGGAGATTAAGACAGTTAATTGCCGATAATTTTTAGGGTAGATCCTTTATTTTTACTGGGAATAACTTCGATCTGATCAGCGATTTCACTACGCAGGGAAGCTACGTGAGAAATTAATCCTACAGTTCTGCCGGAGGTAGAAGTTTTCTTCAAAGCCTGCATTACCTGGGTCCGTTTGCTGTCATCAAGAGTGCCAAAGCCCTCATCGATAAACATAGAGGAGATTTCTACTCCGCCGGCCTCGGCGGTTACCACTTCGGATAAACCCAAAGCTAAAGACAAAGAACAATAAAATAGCTCCCCGCCCGACAGGGCAGAAATCTCGCGTGCCTTATCGGAAAAATTATCGGTAACCGCTAAAGATAAAGCTTGGTTCCTCCGGCGAGAGGACTCGGTGTCCGTGCGAGAAAGCAGGTAACGGCCTTCCGAAATCCCCGCTAAATAAGGATTCGCGGCATTTAGGACTTCCTCAAAGCGATCCAGCAACACCCAGGTCGCCAGGGGCGCCTTTAGCGCAGAACCTTCTTCACCCCTCGCAAGATTAGCGAAAGTAATCAGCATAGAGGTGTCTCGAATTGACTCTAAATAACGGGTGGTAGCTGCCTGCAGGTCACTTACCGTCATCTCCACTGTCTTTAGCTGTTCGTTAACCGTGGCTAGCTCCTCTTGCAGCTTTTGAAAAATTTCTGCTTGGGTGGCAGCCTGGGTCGCTAATGCCTCTAAATCCGGCAGTACGAAGTCCTCTCTCCTTACCTTTTCTATCCGTTCAGACTTCAGCTTGACCTGATTGGCCTTTAAAGCATCATCCCAGGTTTGCACCACCATCTTTAAGTTCTGGTATTGATCTTCTGGTAGTAGCGCGGCTTGAGCTGCTTGGGGAGTGGAGAAGTGCTCTGCCTGCAAAGCCTTCTCTAAACGTTCCTGCGCCTGTGTCAGGCTACTTAAGGCTTCTTTAGTGTTTCGCAGCGCCTTTAGGAGTAAAACAAGTTTTTCTTGCTGACTACTAAGAGCGTGTTGGCGAGCCACCAGGTTGCTCGATTGCCCCGAAGTAGCAATCTCTGCTTTAATCTCGCGAATCTGTCCCAGCGCGTTCGCCGCCTTATTTCTTGCAAGTTTTGCGTCATTAACAGACCTTTGCACCGAGTCTCGATATTTCTGGGCTTGTTTTTCTAGCTCTGCTAGCTGCTTGCGCTCGGTCTTAAGTTCTTCGGCCTGCTTTCGGAAGTATTCGACGCGACTCTCAATGGCCTGCGCATTTCCGGGCCAGCCTTCGCGCAGTCGCTTGATTTCAGCGCGCAGACGGTTGCGTTCACTTATTATCTGTTGGCGTTTTTCCTTTAGCTTAGTTTTGGCGCTAGTTAGCTGATTCCTGAGCTTAGTTAACTGGCTAAGGGAGCGTTTACCGCTAGCAATCCCGTGCGCAGGTTCAGGGTGCGAGACGGATCCACAAACCGGGCAAGGAGCGTCAGTTTCTAGGCGGGAAGCCAATAGGATCGCCGAATCGACAAAAAACCCGTGCTCGTATTCAGCGGTTGCCGCCCTCGCCTTCTCCACCTCTTGCTCTAAAACAGGAAGTGTTCTTACCTCGCCTTGAAAACGCTTAAAATCCTGCAGAAAGTGGGTGCGTTCCCCCTCGTACTGGCGCAATTCCAACTGTTTTTTCCGTGCCGGCTCGAAATACTTTTGCTCTCCTTCTAAGCGAGCCTGTCGCCCTCGCAGCGCTTTCAGATTCGGCAGTAACTGCGCAAACTCTTTGGCGGATTCGGCTGCCGCTTTAGAATATTTAAGGTAACTGTTCCAGGCTTGTTTCGCGTCGCTGCCCAGAATCTCGAGTTTTTTCTCCCGTTCTATTAGCGGCGCCAAAACCCCTAGCTCTTTAGAGTTTTTTTCCCGCAGATTTGTCACCTTTTCTTCTAGGCGATCTAGCGAGGCGCTATCTTGCGGTAGCTGCCAGGTATCAAAAGGGGGCGGGCAATCCTGCAGGATGCTTCGCATAGCCGCTTGAGCGTTAGTTAGGTTTTTCTGGTAGCGCTGTTTTTCCTTTATTTCCAAGTCAACTCGTTTTGCCCGTTCATGGAGCGCTATTTTTTCCCGATCAGATTTGATAGTTTCCTGGCGCTCCCGAAGCTGTTTTTCTTCCGCTAATAGGCGAGTGAGTTCCTTAAAATCTTCGGATAAAGTTTTTGCTTCTTCCTTCTTTTCCAGGGCAACTCGGTACTTTTCTCTGGCAGTTTTTAGCCGGCGAGAATGTTCCCCAATCCATTCGCTAGATTGGGCGGGAGGTAAAAGATAGTAAGGCTCCCAGGATTTGATTAAATCTTCGTCTAAAACTGCTGGTAAAGCAGCGAGGGTATCGCGCAAAGTGTCTAACTCGCTGCGGGAACTGCCAACAGATTTCGCCAAGTTATTCCAATTTTCAGTAAAAATCTTCAGCTTGCTGACGATTGTCACCGAGTCTGTTTTCGCACTGGTTTGCGCTTGGCGGGCTCGCTCAATAAATTCCTTTTGCATCCGCTCGAAAATCTGGGTGCCAAAGATCTGTTGCAAAATCTCTTGCCGCTCATCCGAAGAGGCCCGCAGGAACCGGGAAAAAGCTCCTTGTGGCAATATTACGGTTTGCAGGAACTGGGATTTAGTTAGCGGCAGGATTTTGCTTGCGAGCTCCTCATTTACGGTTCTAGGTTGAGAGGCGATCGCGTCGCCGGGATCGGCATCCTCACTGCTTAGACGCCACAAACTGGCCTCCGCCGCCTGGGAGGTGGTGCCCGAACCGCGCCGCTTGGGACGATCATATTTCGGGGTGCGCCAGACTCGATAAAGTTGTCCCCGCGCCTCAAAATCTAGTTGCACCCAGCTGATCTGATCGTCACCAGCATAGTCGGAACGCAGACGGCTTTTAGAAGAGTTAGATTCTAAGGCCACATCGTTATAGAGGGCGAAAACAATCGCATCCAAAATCGTAGATTTACCAGAACCAGTGGGGCCGTGAATCAAAAACACCCCGGATCCGGTACCGAGCTTAGTGAAATCAATAGTTTCTTTGCCCCCAAAAGAGCCCACGGCCTCAAAGCTTAGTTTTAAAATTCGCATTTAACTTTCCCCACGCACCTGCTCGTAAACCTGTTCTACCAGCTTATTTTCTTCATCATTAAGTTCTTTGCCGAGGCGGGCTTGCCGAAAGAAGTCCTTGGCGAGTGCCTCGGGTCGATACCTATTTACCCGCAGGGCGCGGCGCTGATCCGCGACGTCTGTTTGAGAAACTTCGTGCAATATGGCGAGGACTTTCGGGAAACGCTGCTTTAACTTGGTGACCATAAAATTAGGGCGTTCGCGGTCAGTAACTGTAATTTCCAACCAATACCGAGTGAAATCCTCGTAAGAAGGGCTAGAAAGCAAGTTTTCAAACGTATCCTTGATGCGTCCTACTGGCCGGAAAATCGGGGTAGGCACTAGTTGGGGATCTAAATCCGGGGCAGCAGTATCTAAAAGCACCACCGATTTTGGGGTGTGGCATTCCGAAAAAGAGAAAGTTATTGGCGAGCCACTATAGCGTCCCGCCGAACTTTCAGTATGCAATTTTTGCGGTACGTGTAAATGCCCCAGGGCCAAATAATCGGGAGCCGGTAAGTCGGGAGAGGAATCGGTATCGGTATTCCCGTAGCGTTCAAAAACCTGGAGAGGAACCGATTGCACAGTACCGACAGTGATATCGCGTTCGCTATCACTGGCAGCGCCTCCCACTGCGAAAGCATGTGCCATGATGATGGTGCGGTTAGCTGCAGGTAGTAGGCGCTGCGCTTTGCCAACGCGGCGCATCGCCGCCGCTACTACCGCTTCATGAGAACGGGGCAGGCGCGGGGGCAGATCCTCATCGGCAGAATCATCTGTTCTTTCTGTATCTCCTGCAGAAAGCGGCCCGTCATAGAGACTGGTACGCACCATATCGGGGTTCAGATAGGGGAGCCCCCAAACCCGCACGGTTTCGTCGGCTGTCGAGATTTCTACCGGACAGGAAATATCGGCTAGGGAAGTACGTAAATGCAAGTTGCCGCGCACATAGGGAGCCAGGAACCCTAGTCTTTCCGCGGAATCGTGATTGCCGGGAGTTAATATCACTGCGGTTAGCTCGGTCAATTCCGCTAGCGCCTGGGAAACAATCTCTAGGGATTCCAACGAGGGAATCGCGCGATCAAAAACATCCCCGGAAACCATCACTGCTTGAACGTTTTCCTCCCGAACCAGCTGCGTTAGGAAAGCGAAAAATTGGCGATGAGCGGCAGACAAATCTTCCCCATAGAGAGTACGCCCCACATGCCAATCAGAGGTGTGGATTAACTTCATATCAGCAGTCTATTTACCAGCTGTCGAAATAAAGTGTCTTTCAGGTGCGATATGTTTGAAGATAGTAAGACTTCCAGGAGGCGAGGGGATGGAATCGGATTCACTGTTTTCGCCGGGTAAACCGGCGTTGATTGTTCCGCTTACCGGCAAGAATCAGATTGAACTGCGCGGTCAGATTTCCCGCATTCCCCGGGTAGCTGACCTGGTGGAATGGCGTCTTGACCTGCTGCGTGACTACCGCAACCCCACCTACTTGCGTGAAATAGTGGGTCAGGTGGCTCCCGCCATCAAACTGCCTTGGCTAGCGACTTGTCGCAGCGCGGCGCAGGGGGGAGGATCCCGGATGGGGCCCACTCATCAGCTAGAAACCATGAAGATGCTGGTAAAGGCGGGAGCTAGCGCCCTCGATATTGAGGACGATTTTTCCTTTGCTACCCCCGCCTTGGAATATGCGCATGCGCAGGGGGTAGTGAGCGTACTGTCCCGCCACTATTTTGCGGTTGAAGAAGCCCGAAAAATGGATCGGGAACGTATCTATAACTGGCTGGAAGCTGCCCATGAACGGGGAGCCCAGGTGGCCAAACTTGCCCTGACTATTAGCAGTGGGCAGCACCTTTTAGAAGCATTTTCTGCGATGGAAAACTACTATAAAGACACTGCCGGTAAACGCCGGTTTATGGTGCTGGGAATGGGAACTCCGGGCACCGCTAGCCGCCTAGTTGGCGGAGTTTTTGGTAACTGCGCCACTTTTGCGGCGCTCCCGGGATCTGCACCTAGCGCCCCGGGACAAGTAGCTGCCGCCTTGCAAGCAGAAGTACTATCCACCCTAGGAAAGGAAGAATCATAAAATGCGGAATATTGGTGAGGACGTAGCGCTGCTGCTAGAAATTGCAGACCAGGTGGACCGGTATACGTTAGAACATTTTAGCCAGCGCGACTATCAGGTGTATGAGAAAGCAGATCTGACCCCAGTATCTGATATTGACCGGGGTGCCGAACAGATGATTCGCGAGGCACTGGCAGCTGCCCGCCCTGATGACTCGATTTATGGGGAAGAATACGGGGGGAGCGCCGCTGAAGGTACCCAAGCCCGCTGGATTATCGATCCTATTGACGGCACCAAAAACTTTGTGCGGGGAGTGCCGGTTTGGGCAACTCTGATCGGCTTGGAGCTTTCCGGGGAAATGGTGGCTTCAGTCGTTAGTGCCCCGGCATTGGCTCGTCGCTGGTGGGCAGGGCGAGGTTTGGGATCTTGGCGTTCTTTTAACGGTGGGGAGCCGCAAGCTAACAAAGTATCTAAAATATCGGAGCTAAAAGATGCTTCTTTTAGCTATTCTTCTTTGTCGGGTTGGGAAGAACACGGCAGTCTCCAAGCATTTTTAGAGCTGACCCGGAAAGTTTGGCGAACCCGTGCCTATGGGGATTTTTATTCCTATATGTTGGTGGCAGAAGGCGTAGTCGACGCGGCCGCCGAACCGGAATTGGAAGTCTACGATATGGCGGCGCTAGTGCCAATCGTAGAGGAGGCTGGAGGTCGTTTCACCTCTTTGCAAGGGAAAAAAGGATGTGTCGGCCGCGACGCACTAGCGACTAACTCCCACCTACACCAACGGATTTTGGCTATGTTGGGAGGCAAGTAGACGCCGGAAGGACTCCACTCGCCGCGCCCGCGCCGGATCGGTTTCTGCGAGTACGCTTAACTGACATCCCGGAGAGGATGCTAAGTGGGGGCATAGTTTCGGACAGGCGGTGGCGACCTCGGAAAGATCGGGGAAGGCCGCTAACAGATTCTCTTCACTAATATGAGCCAGGCCGAAAGAACGAATCCCGGGAGTATCAATCAACCAGCCATCCCGGAAGGGCTCCGCGATAACCGAGGTGGAGGTGTGTCGCCCGCGCCCGGTTACCTGGTTAACTTGCCCGGTGCTCCGCTCGGCTTCAGGAATCAGGGCATTCATTAGCGAAGATTTTCCTACCCCGGAGTGTCCCACCATTACAGTTACCCGCCCGGCAAGTAAATCGGCTGCCTGAGATACGCCTTCTCCGCTGGTTAAGCTGGTAACTACGCTCGTAACTTTCAGGGGCCGAAAAAGCTCCAACAGCGGCTCCGGAGAAGTCAGATCCGATTTAGTGACCAGTAGCAAAGGCTTGATTCCAGAGCAATAGGCGGCAACTAACAGGCGATCAATCATTCCTGGGCGCGGCAGCGGATCGGCACAGGCTGTGCAAATCGCCATTTGATCTGCGTTAGCTACCATCGGTTTTTCTTTAGCTCCCGGGCTATCTTCAGCAGAGCGAGTTAGCACGGTTTTGCGCGGTAAAACTTCCACAATTCGCGCTAAAGATCCGCTTTTACCGCTTAAATCTCCGGTCACCCGCACCTGGTCGCCGACCACGATCCCGCGGCGTCCCAGGGAACGGGCTTTCACCCCTACCAGAGTGGTTTGCCCCATCTGCACGTGAATGCGTCCCCGATCTACCGCGAATACGAATGCGGTGGGACTCGTAGAATAATCTACCTGCTTTTTCGAGCGACGCGGCTTAGAGCGGGCGGGACGAACTCTAACTCGAGGATCGTCAGTTCCGATATCACGCCGAGCCATCAGCACCGGCCAACATAGCATTCCAAGTAGTAGTGAAGTCCGGGAAGGTTTTACTGACGCACTCCATATCTTCTACCTGTACCCCGGGTACCCGCAATCCGATCAGGGCAGCAAACATTGCCATGCGATGATCACCATAGGTTTGAACTACCCCCGCATGTAAGAGTCCGGGAGAAATATTTAAGGTAGTCTCAGTGGATTTAGCCTTCCCGCCCAGGCGTTTTATTTCAGTTTCGAGGGCGAGTAAACGGTCAGTTTCATGCCCGCGTAAATGTCCGATCCCAGTGATTTTTGAAGGTTCGACCGCCAACGCACACAGAGCGGCTAAGGTTGGTGTCAATTCCCCCACGGCTTCTAAGTCACATTGGGTCCCGCCGATTACTCCACTGCCTTGGCACACCAGGGTGCCTTCCGCAGAGCGGTAAATCCGCGCCCCCATGGGAGTAAGCAGCTGCCGCCAGGCGTCCCCAGCTTGGAAAGTTTTTGCGGGCCAATCGGGGATACTAACTTGTCCTCCACAGATCAACGCCGCTGCCAGGAACGGTCCGGCGTTAGTTAAATCTGGCTCAATGTGGCGTTCACCTCCGCGCAAATGGCCTGGGCTACAGCGCCAAAGATGTCGAATCTGGCGAGTATTCCAATCCCCGGATTCTCCACCAAGATTTTCGATTTGTCCGCCGCAAGCGTTTACCTCTGCAACGGTCATTTCCACATGGCGGATAGAAGGCAATACTGAGTCGACCTCTATCTGCAGTTCAAAAGGTAGTGCCGGCGAGATCAGTAGCAGGGCCGAGACGAATTGGGAAGAGGCGGAGGCATCCACCTGCAAGTGCTGTAGCTGGTCACCGGCAGTGACTTGTCCGCTGATAGTAAAAGGCAAATGTCCCGGTTTTGGCATGTCGCTAAACTTGGCGCCCAGCTGAGTGAGAGCGTCCAGAAGCCCTTTCATGGGGCGCGCGCTGGCAGCCTCATCCCCTTCGAACCGTACCGGCTGCCCGCTCAGCAGTGCCACCGGCGGTAAAAAGCGCATCACCGTGCCCGCAAGACCGCACTCTACGACTCCAGTTCGAGGACGTAGGGTAGCAGGGGGAGTGATTAAGAGTCCGCCGGATTGTTCTTCTACCTGGGCGCCGAACTCTTCGATCCCGGCAATCATCAATTCGGTGTCCCGACAGCGCAAGGGATTAGCTAGGAAAGTTGGTTCTTTAGCAAGTAGCGCTAACACTAGGGCACGGGCAGTTAAAGACTTAGAGGGAGGCAGGGAGATTACCGCATTTAGCGGGCCACTTTTAACGGGGGCGTTCCAAACACTCAAGGCTTAGTCCTGTTTAGCGGGGAAAATTTCGGAGGTAAGACCGGCGTGTAGGGCAAGGCCTTGGGCAATCCTGAAGGTATCAACTTTTCCTTGCTGCCAGCCATTGACAATGGTAGCTGCTCCGTTGGCAAGTACTAAAGCACTGGTAGCTAGGGGAGAGCGGCGGGTGGTAGCCATTCGTAAAGCCAAAACGGTTACTGCCACCCCGCAGACCTTAGCAATAGTTTTTAGATCACTCATCTGCAGGGGAGGGAGGCCGTTCTTTTCCATCACCTCTAGGTGATGCTGGGCCAGGCGCGCATGCTTTTCACTGTTACGTACCGCGTCGATCCCTTCAAGAATCAAAGGCGCCGCAATGAGCGCACGAGAAAGTGAATACCTATTAGCCATGTCTCTATTGTTACCTAAGCAGCTGGCTATTTCTAGCTTCTGGGAGTTTTATTACCCAAACTAGAAGCGCTGAAACCAGGCTAGAATAGAGTTAATGGATACTGAGACCTTGCCCCGAGACCGGATGGATATTGCCGTGCCTCCGGAAATGACAGCCTCCTCCCAGGGGCCGACAGGCGCGGACAAGCCGGAAGCACCGAACGCTTCCCGGTTGGCAACTGCGGGAGGCAATGACTCCTTGGCGGCAGAGCGCTTTAGCGAGGAAGCATTGCCGCTGCTAGATCAGCTTTACGCGGGAGCATTACGCCTTACCCGTAAGCCTGCAGATGCGGAAGATTTGGTCCAAGACACCTATATGCAGGCTTTTCGCAAGTTTGATCAATATCAAGCGGGTACTAATCTCAAAGCCTGGATGTACCGGATCATGACTAACACCTTCTTGAACCAGTACCGTTTAAAGACTCGTCGCCCGCAAGAGGACGGCTCAGGCGAAATTTCTGATCAGGCTCAGGTAGCACACTCGTTGCATCATGCAGAGGGTATGCCCTCTGCGGAAACTACTGCTTTGGAACGACTGCCTAATGAAACTATCCAGGCGGCCTTTGACAAGCTTTCAGATGAGCATCGCACCGTAGTGTATCTGGCGGATGTCGAACAGTTCAGCTATAAGGAAATATCGCAAATTCTAGGCATTCCGCTAGGTACCGTAATGTCTAGACTCCATCGGGGACGCAGCCAGCTACGAGAAGAACTTTCTGAATATGCCCGCGAGTACGGAATCGGGGTGAAGTAATGAACGAGCAACCATGTGAGCGTGATCTTTTTAGGCGGGCCACGGAAGAGTCCCGTGAACTTAGCGAAGAGGAAGCCCTCCATATCGCCCAATGCCCGTGTTGTCGGAAAATACTCGAGGGCGAGGCCTCCGATATCGCCTATTTTCTACGGCGGTGTCTGTGCCATGAAACCCCGGCTCCTTTAACTTTGAGAACCCGGATTGTGAAAAGCCTGGCGGTATATAGGCAATCAGACGGGACGGAAGTGTCTTCTTATCGGGAAGAACGGTTTAGTGAAGATTGCTAGAAAATACGCTAGCTATTTTTGAGTGAGGATGAAACGCGTCTCTTTGGCCCTAGCTGTAGGGCATCAGTTTCCGAAAATGTGGGTGATGTGTAAAACTAGGGACGTTGATTTTTATTTGGGAAGGTGTAAAAGATGTCTAAACGTGGACGTAAACGTAAAAGCCGCCGTACCAGTGCCGCTAACCACGGCAAACGGCCTAACTGCTAAGAACAGCATTTAGATACCGTTAGATGCAAGCGGTAAAAGTTTTGGGGGGTGGTGACTAAAAGTCACCACCCCCCAAAGCTTTTTTAGTATCGAACTAGGAGAAAGCCTTCTCCATCAACTCGGCATTTTCGGCTTTATGCAACTTGGCGTTACCAGCTGCCGGGGAGGCGGCTTCACCGCGCGAAACCACCTGCAATCCCTTGCCGATCGCTCCCGGAAGATGCAAAGCTATGAACGGCCAGGCACCTTGATTTTCCGGTTCATCTTGTACCCAGGTAAGCGGCAAATCACCCCAAGTGTCCAAGACTTCCTTTAACTCCATTACCGGCAGCGGATACAGCTGCTCTAGGCGAACAATCGCGGTATCGAAGCGTTCCCGCTTTGCCCGCTCTTTCACTAGGTCGTAGTAGATGCGACCGGTACACAGAATTACTCGCGAAGGCTGGCTGACCCGCTCATCAACTTCGCCAATCACCGGCTGGAACTGTCCAGAAATGAAGTCCTCTACCGGAGAAGCCGCTGCCGCTAGACGCAACAGTTGTTTCGGTTCAAAGGCGATTAGCGGTTTGCGAGGACGCCGGTAAGCGTGAGTACGCAGCATATGGAAGTTATTCGCCGGATTTGAGGGCTGACAAACCCACATATTGTCTTGCGCGCAGAGCTGCAGGTAGCGCTCAATACGTGCCGAGGAGTGGTCAGGACCTTGACCCTCATAGCCGTGCGGCAAGAGCATTACCACGCCCGAACGTTCATTCCACTTTTGGAAGGAAGAAGAAACGAACTCGTCGGTAACTGCTTGACCACAGTTAGCAAAATCCCCGAACTGCGCTTCCCACAAAACCAAGGTTTCCGGAGACTCTACCGAATAGCCGTACTCGAAAGCGAGGGGGGCATATTCGGAAAGCGGAGAGTTGTAGACCCTGAAATTTGCCTGATCTTCGGTGAGGAAGTTCAGCGGCGTCCATTCGCGACCATTCTGGTAATCATGAATTACTGCGTGGCGGTGGGAGAAGGTGCCGCGGCGAGAATCCTGTCCGCCCAGACGCACATTGGTGCCTTCCATCAGCAAGGAGCCATAGGCAAGCATTTCGCCCATGCCCCAGTCAATCTTGCCTTCCCGCGACATGGTTTCCCGCTTTTGCAGTACTTTCATAATCTTGGGGTGGGGAGTGAAGTGCTCGGGTATCCGCACCTGGGAATCCCCGATCCTCTCTACCTCTTCGCGGGTTATAGCGGAAGTCCAGCCAATCATCATCCCTTGCCCGGGCTGCTGCGAGGCAGGCATTACCCAGCGAGTATCTCCGCCAGGGTTAGTGGTGTCATCATGCTCGGCGGCATCGAACTCTTTCTTTTCCCGAGTTTCTTGGAAAATCTTGTTTAGATCATCGTGGTATTCCTGTAGCGCCTCTGCCGCTTTTTCCTCGCTCAGTTCTCCCCGTCCAATCAGGTTACGGGTGTAGACCTCCCGAGTAGTAGGCAGGCGATCAATCAGAGAATAGAGCACCGGTTGAGTCATCGAGGGGTCATCGCCCTCGTTGTGTCCGCGCCGGCGGTAGCAGACCATATCGATAATGACGTCCTTGTGGAACTCTTGCCTAAAGTCAAAGGCCAGCTTCGCTACTTTCACCACGGCTTGCGGGAAATCCCCATTAACGTGGAAAATCGGAACCTGCAGGCCCTTAGCCAAGTCGGTGCAGTACCGGGTGGAACGCCCCGAAGTCGGACCGGTAGTAAAGCCAATCTGGTTATTGACAATAATGTGTACGGTGCCTCCAGTGCGGTATCCACGCAACTGGGACATATTCAGGGTTTCTTGCACCACGCCCTCGCCGATAAAGGCAGCATCACCGTGGATTAGAATCGGCATCACTAGACTTTCCGCCTCTTTACCCCCGCCTAGGCGATCCTGCTTGGCGCGGGTGATCCCCTCGGTAACCCCATCTGCCGCCTCCAGGTGGGAGGGGTTAGCGGTGAGGGATATTAGCACGCCCTCGCCCTCCTCGGCAGAATAAACACCCTCGGTGCCCAGGTGGTATTTCACGTCGCCAGAACCCTGGGTGGAGTTCGGATCCAGATAGCCTTCAAATTCGGAGAAAATCTGGCCATAGGACTTACCCGCCACATTTGAGAGCACATTTAAGCGCCCGCGGTGCGCCATCCCGATGGTGATATCTTTTAGTCCCTCATGGGAAGCGTTGTAGAGCATATTGTCTAGCAGCGGAATCAGTGATTCTGCGCCCTCTAGGGAGAAACGTTTTTGTCCCACATACTTGGTCTGCAAGAAAGTCTCGAAAGCTTCTGCATGGTTCAGCATACTGAGCACGTGCATTTGTTCCTGTTTAGACAGCTTCTTCGCGGGCTTCTCGATGCGGTTTTGTACCCAACGGCGCTGGACCGGATCTTGAATATGCATATATTCAATCCCGATAGCCTGGGTGTAGGTGGCGCGCAGATGCTCTAGCAGGTCTCGCAAGTTCATAGTGTCGCGGCCAGCGAATCCTCCCGTCGGGAAGACTCGATCCAAATCCCATACGCTGAGCCCGTAGGAGCCGATCGAAAGATCGGGGTGGCGGCGCAGGATTTGCTGTAGGGGATCGGTATTGGCGGCGAGGTGTCCGCGGGAACGGTAGGCGTGAATCAGTTCGGCAATCCGGGCGGGTTTGCCTTTTTCGGTTATCTGGTCATAGCTGAAATCTCGCTCCCATTGGTAGGGCTCGTGGGCGACCCCTAAGGTGGAGAATACCCGCTCATAGAATCCGTCGTGACCAGCTATTTTCTGTTCGACAATCCGCAGGAACTCCCCGGATCCGGCGCCTTGAATCACGCGGTGGTCGTAGGTGGAAGTCATGGTCATAACTTGGCCAACGCCCGCATTGGCCAGTTGCGAGGGGGATGCCCCCGCCCATTCCGCGGGGAAAGAGGTAGCGCCTACCCCAATAATTGCCCCTTGCCCGGTCATCAAGCGCGGAACCGAATGTTTGGTTCCCAAGGTGCCCGGGTTGGTTAGAGTAACCGTGCCACCCGCAAAATCGGCGGGTTTTAATTCGCCCGCGCGCGCCCTCTTAACCAGGTCCTCGTAGGCATCAATGAACTGCTTGAAGTTCAAAGTGTCGGCATCGTGCACTACGGGGACCATTAGTGAGCGGGAGCCATCATCTTTGGGTAGATCAATCGCCAATCCAAAGCCCACGTGCGCAAACTTGCGGATACAGTCCCGTCCGTCCTCGTCCTTTTCGAAGCGAACATTCATGGATGGCATTTCTACTAACGCTTCAATAATCGCATAGCCAATTAGGTGGGTGAATGAAACCTTACCGCCGGTGGTCGCTGCCAAATGAGTGTTAATGACCTTACGGTTCTCGATCAGCAGTTTGGCAGGAATCTCTCGTGCAGAAGTAGCGGTAGGAATCTGTAGAGATTCATTCATATTCTTAACTACCGCTTTAGCTACCCCACGTAGCCTCTCTACTACGTCTTCTTCCCCGCCCGGGCCTCCCGGACCGAGATCAAGTACCGTTTGCCGTGCCACATAGGGAGAAGTAGGCTCGGAGGCCGCTACCGGAGGGGCCGGCGGCAAATCAGAACGGGTTACATCCCTACCGCTAATGGCTGACCCGGTGGGGGTTACTTTATGAACTTCCTTCTCTTGGGGTTCCGGTTCTTTTATCTGCGCATTCCGAGCCTCCAAAGCGGAGAAATATTCTCGCCAATCCTCGGGAACCGACAGGGGGTCGGCGCAGTATTTGTCATAGAGTTCATCGATGATCTCCTGGTTGATCGGGCTTACCGATTGGTCCATTTGATCTTCCGAATTGGGCATGGCGCTTCCTTTTTTCAAAGCCGACAACGTATCCATTAAGATATTAAGCCTATTTAGTCCGAAAGTCCTAGCGTTTCTCTTGATATTAAGAGAGTTTATGTAGGCTTTACTAATGTTGGTACATTGCTATTAAAATAGCTTACGAATTGCCTACTTGAAGAGGTGTTTTTGGTATGCCCTACCCCCGGTCTGGTGATGGTGGTGTAGTTGCCTGATAGCGTTTATTACCTACTAATGGTGCTTTTAGGGGTCTTGCTGACGATAGGTACCGCCCTATTTGTAGCTGCAGAGTTCTCTATGCTGGCGCTCGACCCTGCCCAAATAGAAGGAAGGGTAAAACGCAAAGAAAAGGGAGCTAGCGGAGTACTAAAAGCTTTGCGGCATTTATCAACCCAGCTTTCCGGGGCGCAGATCGGAATCACACTCACCACTATTTTGCTGGGATACACTACTCAAACTGCGCTTACCTCCCTATTCGCAAAGCTGCTCCTAGATGCAAAGCTAGCGGCCTCACTGGCTACTGCCATCGCGGTAGTGATCGCCTTGGTACTGGTCAATGCCTTCTCTATGGTATTCGGGGAGCTGTTTCCCAAGAATCTGGCGCTAGCGAAACCATTTGAAGTGGCGCAGATAGTAACTCCGCTCCAGCGGGCATTCACCTGGCTGTTTAAGCCGGTAATTGCAGTTTTAAACGGACTTTCCAACCAGGTAGTTCGCGCGCTGGGGATAGAACCCTTAGAGCAGCTATCTTCGGCGCGTTCGGCTTCGGAACTGGCTGCAATGGTTCGTCACAGCGCCGAAGCCGGCACTTTGGATCTATCTACCGCCACCATTTTTACTCGCTCAGTAGGGCTGGGAAGACTATGCGCCCGCGACGTGATGACCGACCGACGCCGGATGGACTCTTTAGAAGCCGAACAAAGCGCAGAGGACGTGGTGGAACTTTCTCGGCGCACGGGACATTCGCGTTTCCCAGTCCTGGGGGAGGATGCCGACGATATCCTCGGCCTAGTGCATTTACGGCGCGCCGTGGCGGTACCATTTTCAAGGCGTGAAAAAGTGCCGGTCACTGCACAATCTTTGCTGGTTAGCGCCCTGCGCGTGCCTGAAACCGTCAGGTTAGCGCCGCTTTTAGTGCAGCTGCGGGCGGCTAATTTACAAATGGCGATCGTAGTTGACGAATATGGGGGCACCTGCGGAATCGTTACTTTAGAGGACGTAGTGGAAGAAATCGTGGGGGAAGTAGCCGACGAGCACGATCTACGGCGCCGAGGAATCCGCCTCGAGGGCGACAATAAATGGCTGGTGGATGGAACTTTGCGTCCCGATGAAATCGCCGATCGGATTGAGGTATTGCTTCCAGACGATGGCCCTTACGAAACTATCGCCGGGTTGATTTTGGTGATTGCAGGTAAAATCCCCCAGGTGGGGGAGAGCTTCAAGGTAGGAACCCATAGCTTGACTGTGGCGAGGATGGATGGGCGACGGATTGAGAAAGTCCTGATTAGTGCGGCTCCAGCAGGGACGCCTTCGCGCCCTGCAGCGAAACCTACCGGCGATAACCGTGTTAAGGGTGGTGGCAGCCATGTCTGATTGGGTGGCGCTCTTAGTAGCATTGGCCTTGCTGGCAGCGAATGCTTTTTTCGTTGCCGGAGAGTTTTCAGTTACCTCCACCCGGCGTTCGCAAATAGAACCCCTGGCCGCGCAAGGTAAACGGGGAACTAAAGCAGCATTGTGGGCGGTGGAACACGTCTCTCTGGTTTTGGCAGTAACCCAATTGGGGATCACTTTGGCGTCGACAGGTTTGGGGGCAGTAGCCGAGCCTGCCCTGGCGCACTTGATTAGCCGTCCTTTGAATTTCTTCGGAGTTTCGCCCTCACTAACGCATCCGATTGCCTTCGTGTTTGCGCTGGTACTAGTGGTATTTTTACATATCGTCTTGGGGGAAATGATCCCAAAGAATCTGACGGTAGCCGCTTCGGTGCGGGTATGTCTGGTGATTGCTCCGCATTTGGTGCGCATTGCCCGGGCGGTACGACCCGTGGTCCACGCCTTAGATTCGAGTGCTAATTGGTTCGTGAAACTGCTGGGAATAAACCCGCGTTCGGAAGTGTCCCAGTCTTTCACTATTGAAGAGGTAGCAACGATTGTAGCAAAATCAACTGCAGCGGGAACCCTACGGGATGATTTGGGGCTGCTATCGGGTACTCTGGAGTTCTCTAAAGAAGATGTGCGTGATGCCATGGTTCCCCGATCGCAACTAGTTACTTTGAACTGGCCGCTTACCGCTGCGGAGTTCGAAGCGCAGGTGGCAAAAACCGGGTTTTCTCGTTTTCCGATTAGCGATGAATCTGGGAACTTGCAAGGCTATTTGCACCTTAAAGACGTTATTTTCGCCGATTCTATTGCTGCCCGCCAGGCGCCCCTGGAATCTTGGCGAATCCGGGTGCTCCCCGAAGTGTCTCCCGATGAAGAAGTGGAGGATGCGCTGCGAGTTATGCAAAAAACTGGCGTCCACCTCGCAAAAGTGAATGAAAATGGGCAAACTTTAGGGGCTATTTTTTTGGAAGATATTCTCGAGGAACTGGTGGGAGAAGTCCGCGACACCATGCAGCGCGGCGAGAACTAGTTTTATCAACTATCCGTACCCCAAATCGGACATTGCTGGCCACTGTAACTGGCTATACTTGCTAGTACCTACATCGACCCGTTTGTTGGAAGTCTGTATCTATGGATAGGTGTCCGCGTTGTCAAAATCTAACTGTGAGCGGGGTTGCATCCTGTGGGAACTGTGGCTAACAGCTAAATATTCCCGTCACGCAGGATGCTGACCACACGCGGTTAGCAGGACAACACAATCAGGGAACGCCGCTGCCAATAGGCGGCAGGGGACAGCCCTATTTATCGGCGCCACCTTACGCGACTCCTCCGCAGCCGCAAATACCCGGGCCTGCGCCCTGGCAGCAACCAAGTTATCCGCAACCCCAGCCTGCTCCCTATAACTTAGGCCCCAATTTTTCTGGCGCTAACCTTCCAGGACCAGCGGGTGATCAGGTAAAAGAAGCGAAGAAAAAATGGTACCGAAATAAGCAGACATTATTACCGGTACTTATCGGGGTAGTAGTAGCGGTCGCATTAGTCTCCGGGGTTGCCTATGCCGTTAGCGGCTTAGGGAAATCGAAAGCAAGTGTCGCCACTAGCCCGCAGACTACAACTGCCACCGCAAGCGCTAGTGAGACTCCCACTCCCGAGATTTCGCGCGTGGAACTGCCAGCTGGTGGCGACTGGCAATGGCACGGGGGACCAATGATAACCGCAGTCTCCAATCAAGGTGAGCAAGAAGCTCCGCAATATTTTTTTAAAATTTGGACCCCAAAGCTGAAAGATAAAACGGTCGATTGTACATTTTCACCGGTGCAAAGCGGGGAAAAGATGACGGATCAAGATATTTCGGTGGCCGCTACCTATGGAGATGATCCTGCTGTTTTCGTGGTGTATACGGTGCTCACTAAAGCGGTGGGAACTTCTCCGGAAACAGTGCATCTTTATGCCCAAGAACTGCAGATGCCTTCATGTAAGGCTAAACCTCGCATCGACCTGCAAACTGAGGCCGATAATGTAGTAAATGATCGTCAAGACTATAGCTTTACACTGGTGGGACAGTCAGAAAAATCAGTCGCGGTGGCGAAAATCTGGAGTAGTGAGTATAAGAAACCTGATGCTTTAGTTACGACAGTGCAACGACATGCGCAAGTATTGTCGCTAACTGGAGGACAGACTAAAGCTACCTCCCTGCAAGAACTTGCTGCCGACAAAGATGAGTTTGCGGTTTCAACTTCCGTTACCAATGATATGTACATGATTGTCACTGGTAAACGGCGCTTTTATGCTATCGATAGTAATAAGGTCTTGTTTGAACTGCCATTAAATATCGATGTCGGTGATCCCAGTTGCTACAAGCCGGTAGGCGAAGGAAGTCGCCTAAACCTATATAGATTGAGTAGTAACCAATATTTATTCTCTTGTCAGGCTGCGGAGGGGGAAAAACATAGTTTGCCCAACGTCTTTTTAGTCGATAGTACGGGAAAACTTACCCCACTATTAGGGCTATTGAAAGTAGCATCCGACCATCCAGATTTTAAGTCGGTAACTCTGGAGCAGCTAAAAGATGGATCGGTACTCATCACCAGTGAAGGCTCCTACCAAGTTTTCCATCTGGGAACCGATGGTAAGGTGAGCGAGATCTTAGACAGTGCACAGTGGGAGCGACTATTACACAACGAGGGTAGCCATTTTGGAGTTGCCAATTACTTAACTAATCAGTTTTATGTTCAAACTACCGACGAAATCTTAACTATGGATTTAGCGGGCAAAAGCGGGAACAAGCTGGAAGTTGAGCCCGCGGTAGCCTCCACGAACACTGATGTCACCAAAGTAAATTGGATTGCCTGGGAATCGAGCGAGAATAGCGCAGATGCAGAACTGATACTAACCACCGGAGCGCTCCCGGAGGACGAGGCAGCAGCTAAATAGGGGCGTGCAGGCAAAAATAAATACGATTTACGCATAAATTTTCAAGGTGTTCTTTCCAACCTTGGATAAATCGTTATAAATTCGTTACTATTTTAGGGTTGGCAATTTTTCCGGAGGAATAGCAAATGGCGGAGTCTGCTACTGGGCGACGTTCCCGGCGCGCTGAGCGGGTGCGCAGGCGGCGCTTTCGGCGCTTTGCGGCGATTCCTCGAGCCCTGGTTATTTTGGGATTAGCGGTGGTAACTATCATTGCGCCGCTCACCGGATTTGTGCAGGCTAATAAACCGGGGTCGATGATTGCGCATGTGCTCTCGCTACAGCCAGACGGAGAAAGTTGGGCCGGCAGTGCCCACTCCCTAGCTCCGGGAGATTCGGAACAAGGATTGGTTCCGATCCCGGCCGCCGGTACTCGGGCCCGGATTTTGAGTGCTGATCCCGAGTGCCAGTTCTCGAATATTGGCTCTGGTAACACCGCTGATAAAAATATGTCTAACGAGGGCGCGATCCTCTTCCCCCTGCAGCGCGGAGTCTTTCATCAGTCCTCTCCTTTTGGGGAACGTGTCCACCCGATATCTGGCATTTTGAAATTGCATACGGGGACGGACTTTGCGGCTCCCGCCGGCACTCCCATTCATGCTTTAACTGACGGGCAAGTAGATTTTGTGGGCCCCATGGGTGGGGGAGGCAATACGGTACGGCTCAAACATGTTATCGACGGAAAAATTGTTTTCACCCAGTACAAACATATGCTTCCCGGGACTTTCGCGGTCACTGTGGGGCAAAAGGTAAAGGCTGGAGATCAGTTGGGCGCCGTGGGATCTACGGGCAACTCCACCGGTAACCACCTGCACTTTGAAGTCATGCCGGGCAACGAGAATAACTATATAGACCCGGTTCCTTGGCTGGAAGCTCACCATTTCCGTTATTTGGGTCAAAAATGCGATTAGTGCCGCAAATTATCGCCCATAGAGGGGGAGGTGGGGAAACCCTGGAGAACACTAGGGACTCCATTGTTTATGCACTAGCCCGAGACGTCAGTCGTTACGAAACTGATGTGCGTGCCCTGAAAGATGGCACGATAGTCCTCCAGCATGATGCCAAGCTAGAAAATCCCTGGGGTGATTCACGGGAAGTCGGCGAGCTTACCTCCCGGGAGTTCTTTGCTTTACGGGGCCCGCAAGGAGAACGTCCAGTTTCACTAGAATCTGCCCTCGAAGACTATCCAGCCCTCGCCTATAACGTGGATATTAAAGAACCTCGCGCTCTGGAGGGTACTTTGCGCGTGGTTAGGAATGCCGATGCCTGGGAACGGGTAGTATTTTCTTCCTTTTCCTCAAAAACTCTTGCGCAGGTGCGAAAACGTCACCCGCAGGCACAGACTTGTTTATCTCCGCTCGAAGTTCTACTGGCACTTAGCGCCGCTCGCTGCGCCAGCAGACGGCGGTTTAATACTCCTGCCGCTTTCGCGCAGGTCCCCATGAAGTGGGCAGGAATAAAAATTATTGACCGCAGTTTTGTTTCTTGGTGTCATTGTCAGGGAATCAGAGTAGAGCCCTGGACGATCAATAATGAAGCAGAAATGTTGCAGCTAGCTACCCTGGGGGTAGATGCCATCATGACCGATTATCCGGCGCGTCTAAAAGCGACACTTACCGCCTAATAAACCGCTTTAGACTGGTAGAGTTAAGGCATGAGAATACATGTAGCATGCGATCACGCAGCATTTGAATTAAAAGAAGCTTTAGTCAGTCACCTTCAGGAACAGGGCTTGGAGGTAATCGATCACGGATCCAAGGTATACGATTCTGAAGATGATTACCCAAATACCTGTATCCCCTGCGCCGAGGCCGTCCTCGCTGATGAAGGCTCTTTAGGGGTAGTTTTAGGTGGCTCCGGTAACGGTGAACAGATGGCCGCCAACTGTGTTAAAGGAATTCGCGCGGCCTTGGCCTGGAACCTGGAGACTGCCAAACTTGCTCGCATGCATAATAATGCGCAAATTGTGTCGGTAGGTGCCCGGATGCACGAGGTACCGCAGGCTTTGGCGATAGTTGATGCTTTTATTGCCGAACCTTTCACTGGCGAGGAACGCCATCAGCGGCGCATAGATTTAATGGCTCAATATGAGCAGGAAAAATAGCAGCGCCGGGAATCATATAGAGTCTCCCCGGGCCCGCTTGATTGCGGTTGATTTCGGTACCGGAGAGGGCGGGCAGCTGCTCTTTTCAGGGTTTTCTTTTGCGATTTACCCCGGGGAAATAGTGGCCGTTATCGGCTCGCGCACGCAGGGAAATGCCTTGGTTAATCTGCTGGCCGGCTTGGTTGATCCGAGCGCCGGTCAGGTGGAAATTGAGGGACGAGACTTAGCAGATATGAGCCCCCAACAGCGGGCTTGGCTACGCCGTGAAAAGATCGGGATGGTCATGCCGGGTGAAAATCTGATGGAGAGTCTCACGGTAGCTGAAAATATAGCTTTGGTTTACGAGCTGTCCGGAATTAGACACCAAGAGGCACTTTTGCGCACCGGGGTATTGCTAGCCAACGTGCGAGCCACCGAAATCGCGGATCGCTATCCGTACCAATTGGATCAGTATCAGCAGCAGAAAGTGGCGCTTGCCCGTGCTGGTATGGGAGGCGCGAAACTAGTATTAGCAGATAATCTCACTTGCGAACTTGAGGGTGAAGCGGAAGAAGAAATCTTTGCTCTGCTGACAATGCAGGTGGAAAAGGGCAGTTCTTGTCTATTTTGTACCAGTGACGCTGCACTAGCTAAGTTTGCTGACCGCTCGCTGTTATTATCACCGAGTCCGACGGCGAAACAGGGGCGAGGCAATGACTAAAGTCGGCTTGATTTGGCGAGTAGCCTATCGAGGTTTAACTCACGCCTACCGTAATAGCTGGATGGTATTCTCGCTAATCGCATTGGCAGCTTTCCTGATGTCGGTGGTCACCATATCGCAGGTTACCCGGGATCCGGTAGTGGCCTCTCCCCGGGAAGCGGTTTTTCCTGCGGCCAGTGCGGCAATAGAGTATCGCCCAAAGATGGCATGGCAGCAAGCAGAAGGATTGGAATATTTAACCGCCGACGGGACACGCCAATGGCAAATCGGCGAGGGTGCTTCCCCTATGGGGCCCAACCGTGAGGATTTAGTAAGGGTCCTGGGAAAGACCCCACTGGAGCCGCTAGTTTTCACCGCGGGGAGCGTGGTGCCCGGTAACGCTAATACCGAGAAAGTAAAACTTTCGGGTCTAACCGCTAAATGGCAAGTACTCGATCCGCTAGAAGATACTGTGCTTTCGGGACATAATCCTCGCCAGGTCGGAGAAATCGCCCTAAACAAGAAGACGGCGAAGAAGCTTTCAGTTAAGGTCGGAGACAAAGTTTCCGGTAAGAACCTGTGCTCTGGCAATACCTGTCTAAACGATAAAACTTATCGGGTGTCCGGAGTTTTTATCGCGCCCCACAGCCCTCTTCAGCAGTTCCGGCTGCCGCTGGTAGCGCAAACTAACTTCTTAACGCTTTCTGCGACTTCTCCTGAAGTAGCGCCCCAGCAGACCACTCCTGCTTGGCCTTTCGCCGGGCTTACTGTCGACCAGCAGAAGTATCCGTACTTCATCTACTCCTTCCAAGTGTTGGGAACTACTGATATTTCTCCTGAGCAAAGGAGTAGGTTGAACTCTGCGCATCTGCGAGTGATAGCTGCTGATGATCCTCCATTTTGGGATTTTGAAGCTATCAGTTTTGCGAAACGAGGATTGCTGTTTTTACCGGCAGTGTTGTGCTATCTATTGGGGTTATTTGCAGGTAACTTACCGCTTATGAATCGCCTGATTCGCCGACAAAATAATAGCTTCCGAGCTCTGAATCGTATCGGCGGCTACCCGGCATTAGTCCGGCGGGTATTAGAGACCCAGGCGCTAATGCTGGGTTTGGCAGGCAGTATTGCCGGAGTAATAGTCGGTTACGCCTTCCAACAGATTTTCATTAGCCCCGATGTGGGGGCACCCCACATTGTGTTATTCTTCCTGGCTTCCGCGGCTATCTTAGGGGTAATCTGCTGCATCCTCGCCATGTTGGTGGCTGCAAATAAAGCGGCTAAGAATCTGGGCGTTTCCGCGAAAGAAAAAGCGTAGGGTACAGGGGGTCCCGCAGTTATTCTTCGGATATTATCCTTTAATATTCTCTGTCAATAGGGCAGCGGGGATAGGTACGTTTATACGTCCTATCCCCGCGCTGATTTCAGCTACTGTGCGTAGACCTAAAACTTCACCAACGAGTAGACCTGTTGGGCAATTGCGAGTTCTTCATTAGTGGGAATTACCAGTACTTTTACTGAAGACTCCGGGGTGGAGATAATAGCTTCCCGGGTAAAATGTTCTTCATTGAGTTCCTGATCAATCTGCACTCCCATAAAGGCGAGACTTCTACACAGCTCCCAGCGGACTCCGGGATCATTTTCACCAACGCCAGCGCTGAAAGCGAGGGCATCAAGTCCGCCCATAATTGCCCAATAGGCACCAACGTATTTCAAGAGCCGATGCAAATAAATTTCCATCGCCATTTCAGCTTGTTCATCGCCAGCCTCGATTAGTTTCCAAATCTCCCGCATATCGTTATGGCCGGTTAGTCCCTTCATACCGGATTGCCGGTTGAAAAGGTCATCTATTTCTTCAATGCTCATATCGGCCTCGCGGTAGAGATGGAAAACGGCAGCCGGATCAATATCGCCGGTGCGTCCTCCCATCACTAAGCCTTCTAACGGGGTTAGCCCCATGGAAGTGTCGATAGGATGATGGCCGATAATCGCGGAAGCAGAGGCACCATTACCTAGGTGTAGCACGATCTGTTTTAAATCCTCAGTTCCAAGTAGCGAACAAACTCGCTGAGAAACATACTGGTGGGAGGTACCGTGGGCCCCGTAACGACGAATCCTAAATTTTTCAGCGACAGATCGTTTCAGGGCATAGGTATAGGCTTTCTCCGGTAGGTGATTAAAGAAAGCCGTATCGAATACCGCCACATGGGGAACCTTCGGCAAGATCCGCTTGGCAGCGTCGATGCCCTTCAAATGGGCGGGATTATGCAGCGGCCCCAGGGGGCAAAGTTCTTCGATCAGGGAGTATACATCGTCGTCGATTATCGCCGGTCCGGAAAAGTAGGGACCGCCCTGCACGATGCGGTGTCCCACACCCACTATCTGTGATTCGTGTAGCGAAGGACCGATGGTTTCGAAGAGCTCTTCTACAATCGCCATCCCTTCCAGGTGGTCGCGCACCGAGCGAACCATTTTCTTTTCCACATCGTGATAGACGTGCTTAATTCGGCTGCGGTCTTCGCCGATTTGTTCGACAATACCGCGTGCTATTTCCTCACCGGTTTCCGGGTTCATCAACTTATATTTGATCGACGACGACCCGGAATTAATCACCAGAATAGTATCGTTTTCCACGCCTTTTCCTCCTTTGGGGGCATTATCCCTGCGCCTGAATCGCAGTAATGATGATGGTGTTGACTATATCCTCGACCAGTGCTCCGCGGGAGAGATCGTTGACCGGTTTATTCAGTCCCTGCAGAATTGGACCCACTGCTATCGCTCCCGCAGTCCGCTGTACCGCCTTATATACGCAGTTTCCAACATCTAGGTGATTAAACACAAATACGTGAGCTTGTCCCGCCACCGGCGAGTCGGGGCATTTCTTAGCCGCAACTGCCTGATCGACAGCGGCATCGAATTGCAAGGGACCGTCCACTGTTAGCTCCGGGTGATTTTCCTTGACTAACTTTACTGCTTGAGAGACTTTTTCTACGGTTTCCCCACTGCCCGAATCGCCAGTCGAATAGGAGATTAGCGCGACTTTCGGGTCAATACCGAACTGGGCGGCAGTTTGGGCGCTAGAGGCAGTGATATCTGCTAATTGATTGGAATCTGGATCAATCGAAACTGCGCAATCAGCATAAAGATCAGCATGATCGGAAAACAGCATCAGGAACGCTCCCGACACGGTCGACACCTGCGGCTTGGTTTTAATAATCTGGAGGGCGGGCCGGATAGTATTAGCCGTGGTGTGGCAGGCTCCCGATACCATTCCGTCAGCGTCTCCGCACGCAATCATCATCGTGCCAAAATAGGCGGAATCTTTTAGTAATTCCCGGGCTTTTTCCGGGGTAACCCCCTTGTTGGCTCGTAGCTCGCAAAGTTTGTGACCGTAACGCTCAATTAGGGATTGATCGCTCAAGGAAACTACTTTAGCGCCACTCAAATCCAGATTGAGCTCCTGGGCGCGGGCAGCGACCTCGGGTTCTTCTCCCAGCAGGATTATCTTCGCAGCTGCCAATTGCATAATCTGGGCAGCAGCCTGTAATACTCGGTCATCTTCGGATTCAGGTAGCACAATCGCAGATGGGGTGGCTTTGGCGCGCGCAGTAAGTATCCCCTGATAGGCAAGGGGAGGGATCCCTAGGCGCGGCGGGTTCTCGAGCATCGGCACTAATTTAGCGAGGTCACTAGCGCTCACTTCGCTACCAGCGACCGCCACTACTGGCGCATGCTCTAAGGACACCGAGGGAGTGAAGGTCGCGTTTAGCAGGATGGTTCCCACTGCGGTTCCACCTGCTTGCGCGGCAGTAAATGCCATAATGTGTGCAGTGTCAATGGCAGTTTCTTCGTCCATTCCGCAGGCATCAATCAGCAAAATCATAGGGGAGAGCAGATGGGCTGCGGCGCGGCCATGCACGGTGGCCATATCAACACCGGGAAAAGTAGCGGTATAGGACCCATCGTAGAGGGCATCTTCACTGGCGGGAAAGGTATCAATTATTTTCTGGGCGGATTTTTCAGTTTCCAAAACCCAATCTGGGGGCGCGGGTAATCCACTTTGAAACACCTTCTGGACAGGTAAGTTTCCCAGTAGCTGCGCTAGAGCGGTAGTAATGGTGCCAGTATTGATAGCTGCCTGCAAAGGCGCTAGATAATAGGAGCTTGACATGGTAGAGGTATTCCTTCCACTGCAATGAAAATCTATTTGCTATCTAGATTACCAGGTAAAGCAACAATAAAGATAGAGTAAATTGTATATATTTTACGGGCGTGGTGGGGAATCTTTCTTTATCGGAGGCTACTCGGCCCAATAATTCCCGGTATGCTGGAAGACGTGAATGAAACAAGTCCTGATTGGGTACGTCCCGTCCTCGTATTTGATATGGGTGCCCAAACCGCACAGCTGATTGCGCGCCGGGTGCGGGAAGCCCATTTATATTCCGAAATTGTCTCTCCTCGGCTATCTGCCCAGCAGGTTCTGGCGAGAAAGCCCCTGGCATTAATCGTTTCTGGGGGGCCACATTCCGTATATGAGGAAGGCTCCCCCCATATCGATCCGCAGCTTTTAGAAAGCGGAGTTCCGATTTTAGGAATCTGCTACGGATTCCAGATGCTCACCCAGATGCTGGGGGGTAAAGTTGCGAGTGCCGGTCGTCATGAATACGGGAAGGCCGATGCTAAAGTCGCCACCGATTGCCCGTTATTTGCGGATACTCCCGGCGAGCAAGTGGTGTGGATGTCGCACAATGACGAGGCGAAAGCGCTGCCGGCAGGGGTAAAAGTGGTGGCCAGTTCGCCGGGAGCCCAGATTGCGGCGTTCGAAGTTGAGGGGCGTCCCATTTGGGGAGTGCAGTGGCACCCCGAGGTGCGCCACAGTGAGTACGGCACTCAGCTGATTCACAACTTTCTGTTTAAGGCGGCGGGGCTAGAGCCGAACTGGGATCCGCGTTCGATTACCGAGCATCAGATTAGCCAGATTCGTGAGCGGGTAGGAGATGCCCGAGTGATTTGCGGTCTGTCGGGGGGAGTAGATTCCTCAGTGGCGGCCGCCTTGGTGCACCGGGCGGTCGGCGATCAGCTTACCTGCATTTTCGTCGACCACGGTCTGCTGCGAGAAGGTGAACGCGAACAGGTAGAACGCGACTACGCCGCTTCCAGTGGGGTAAAGATCGTGACGGTAGACGAATCTGAACGCTTCCTTAACGCCCTCGTCGGAGTGAAAGACCCGGAACAAAAACGCAAGATTATTGGCCGGGAATTTATTCGCGCTTTCGAGGATGCCCAGCGGGCCCTCGTTAAAGAAGCCGGCGAAGCCGGAGAAGAAATAAAATTCCTGGTGCAAGGCACCCTTTACCCAGACGTTGTGGAATCGGGCGGGGGAGAAGGTGCCGCCAATATCAAGTCCCACCACAACGTGGGAGGGCTACCGGAGGATCTTTCCTTCGAACTGATAGAGCCGTTGCGTACTCTCTTTAAAGATGAAGTACGCGCCCTGGGGACAGAGCTAGGGCTGCCGGAAAACTTGGTATGGCGCCAACCTTTCCCCGGTCCAGGTCTGGGGGTGCGGATTCTGGGGGAGCTCACCAAAGAGAACCTAGACATTTTGCGTGCCGCTGACCGGATAGTACGTGAGGAGCTAACCGCTGCCGGGCTAGACCGTCAGATTTGGCAATGCCCGGTGGTATTGCTGGCAGATGTGCGCAGCGTGGGCGTCCAAGGAGATGCCCGTACCTACGGGCATCCGATCGTGATTCGCCCGGTAGTAACCGAGGATGCAATGACCGCCGACTGGTTCCGCCTGCCCTACGAAGTGCTGGAACGGATTTCCAACCGCATCACCGGGGACATTCCCGAGATTAACCGGGTGGTGCTAGATTGCACTTCCAAGCCCCCGGGGACCATCGAGTGGGAATAGCCGAATCTTTAATCGACTACTGCGTTTCTTGGGAATTATTTGTCTCATCGAGGCGGATTTCAAAATGAAGGTCTTCCCCACTGATTCCAATTTTTTCGAACACTGCTTCCAGCACCTGAATTTTTGAGGCGGTCGGTATTGATAGGAATACGTAAAGGTTCCTGCCGATATTGACCCATCCTTCCTGTGGGGAGTCCATAGTGGTAATGAAGGAAGCAGGAGTGCCTTTCATGATGCTGCTCTCTGTAGATACTGGGTTCGCGGTAGCAATGCCAAAATTATAGAGGTGCTAGGTCTTGAATTGTTAAAAATAATAGTGCGAGAGGAAAGCCGGGGAATAAGTAGCATAAAAGCGCACTCTGGGGAGAGTGGACGAATATTTTCAAGTGTTCTGCTCAATGAAATTTACGATGCTAGAATTTGGGTATTGCAATAGTTTGAAAGGAAATACATTGAGTAATTCACCCCATTTTCAGCCTGATGAACAAGCTCAGGAACCAGACGAATCCCAAACTAGGCTTGCGTCCGGTGGTAACTCTGGTCCTGTGAACAGCTCTTTTTCTCCATTTCCTGGGGCTTCGCAGGGATCAGCGCCAGCTAGGGGAATGAATCCTCCACTTCCGCCCGCTCCACCAGCAGGAATGAATCCTCAATTTCCGCAGGGAAATTATCAGCAACCGATTCCGCCCGCTGGGTATCCGCCTTACCCGCCACAAGGGGGAGCCGGAATGCCACAGCCTCTTCCTCCGTCAGCTTCGGCACCCCAGGGAGAAATGGTGGGGTATCCGCAGGCGGGCTATCCGCCGGTAAATCCAGCAGCGATGCAGCCTCCTTATGCTGCGAACCTCCCTGGCTATCCGCAACCCCAAAAATCGCCTAACGATTTTGTCCTTGCCTTAAAAGCTATTTGGCCTACTTTTGTAGCCATGCACAAATCTGAGGGGCAGCAACAGGTGAAAGCCAACTTCCAGTTGAAACACTGGTGGTGGGTAATGATGGTGCTATTTTCACTGGTGACGGGACTTAGTTCCTCGGTGATCCTCGCCCGAAGTGCGGATATATTCTCCGGAGGATTGCTAGGTTCCTCGGGGTTTGGAACTTATAGCATTCTATATTTTGGGTATTGGTTGCTTTGCTTTGTGGTGTTCACCCTGGTGGCATTCGCGGTAGTAATTCTGAGGGCGGCATTAGCATTAGCTGCTGCTCGCACTAAGCAAAGTACCATTACCTTTACTCAGGTAGCTTCGATAGTGGCAACGGGGCTGGTGATGCCCTCCTTTGCGTTGGCATTAATGTTTTTGATTTCCCTGCTACCGATCCCCGTTTTGCCTTTAATATTAATATTGGTCCTACAAGTGCTGATATCGGCCTCCTTCTTAATGATGGAGCTGTTGATCTTCGGTGGCTTAAAAGAGCTGTATCCGCAAGATAAAAGCCCAGAGATGCGTCATACCATTTTCTTCATTATCTGGACGTTGTGTGCCTCCCTAGTAATTGGGATGTTGGCCGCTCCTACCGGGACTTATTCCGTCAAAGAGAGCGCAAAGGCTGCGGTAGAAGATACGGTGCAAAACCAAGTCGATGAACTAGAGAACCTAAAGAGAATGTTCGATCAGTAGTTCCGTTACTGCTGAAGGGCGTCTTTGAAGCGACCTAGTAAATAAGCAATATCATAAGTTGGGGTTTTCCGCCAGGACTAAACTGGCGGAAAACCCCAACTTCTTACCCTAAGAGTTATCCGCAGCTGGCAATTGCCCACTTGCTTTCCCGGAGCCGAAAATGCCGGTTCCTCCGTACCTCGCTGTTGCTCGTCCGGGTATGGCAGACCTGCCGCCCTATAGCGAGGAGTAGTGATCGATATAGTCGCTGATTTCAAAGCCTTTAATTGACATTTCTGCTATTAAATCGGGGCTACCTGAACCCAGTACCGGATCAGATCCGTAAATATTAACCCTGCCGGGAGCAACAATTTTCACCACTCCGTTTTCTAGAGCCGGCCCAATCGCAGTTAGATAGGGATGCTCGGGATCTGCCGGATCAAAGATTGCCAGGTTGAAGCCATTTCCTTCGTATACGTCAACTATCAGGAGGGCATCTAGATAACCGTCTGCGTTTACATCCCCGTATCCAACCGCATAGGATTTGCTGGGATCTGGTTTAAAACTTGCCGAATCAAATAGCTCATCAACCTCGTTGCCTGTTAGCTTAATCGCGTCCAGATGAGATTCCGGATTCATGGGCGCGGGAGTGAACTGTTCAACCGAAGTTCCATTTTTCATGGTTGCCCAACATTCACTGGTGGCAGCCGGCATCTTCCGGGCAATGGGAGTTCCGTCAGCTTTCTGCCAAAAATTAGCTTCGGCGCATTCCGGGGAGCCTACGAGAGGCTGAAAAGCGTTGGCGAAGTCAATGTTTTTGATGGCATCTTTTGCTACCTGAGGTTCACTTGGCTGGGTAGCGGCTGGGCTCAGCTCCTTCTCGGGAGAATCTTGCACCTCGGAACTTCCGCTAAGGGCCATGACCTCGAGTTCCTGGGACTCTTCCTCTCCGGAGGCCTGCGTACCTTGTGGCATAGGATTCTCTGTACTGCTTCCTGAATCCGGGGTAGTCTCGGAAGAGGAATCCCCAACCACAGTGGTGGTGTAAACTGCCTTGCCATTGCAGGTAACGGAGGCCGGTTTTTTCAGGTTCTGCACCCATAAAATTTTCGTGGTTTTGGGACTGTAGGCCACGATTTGCGTGGCATTAGTCGCTGAAGGGCTGGCGCCGACTACCAGGTATCCGCTAATAAATATTTCTTCCTTGAACTGGTATTTCTTATTCGTATTGGCTTTTATTATGTCCTTAGTAGCGCATACAATTTTCCCTCCCTTTATCTGGTAAGGGTATTTTAGGGAGTTATCGCATTTTGGCAGCGCAATAGGCTTTCCGCTTTTGGCGCCGGTTTTAGGGTCGAGCATTTGGGCGGTGCCGGTTCCGTCTTTGAATGGTTGTAGCAAAAACAGCTGGTCTTTTTCGGGCGAGTAAAGCGTATACGCTAAGCCTGGCTCGCCCTTGGTCTTTACTTGGACTTTCGCCGGTTTTTCCCAAGCCGGCTTTACTCCCACTGCTAGAGAGTCATCGCGACTAAGTACCTTGTAGAGGACGGTTCCTAAGGCGCACAGCGCGACCACTAATACCACGCTCAAGACCACAATCGGCACCCGGTAGGACTTACGTTTTTTTGAGGGTGGTCCGCCAGGGAGAGGCATAGCGCCACCAGGGGCAGGGTTAAATGGGTAAGCAGGTGCCATCTGCTGTGGCGCAGGATAGGAAGGCGGGAACTGGCCCCCGGGTACACCAGCTGGAACCGGCGGAGAGCTAGGATAAGCTGCTGGCTGCGGCGGGTTTTCTGGATGGTAATCACTAGGGGCTGCAGGAGCTACTGCGGCGTATTTCGGGTAGGTTTGCCCAGAGACGGGGTCTTGCGGGTAGGGAGGATAAGTAATGTTTTTCCTTCCCGGCATAGGTCCGGGGGTGATTACTGATTCCGATGAAGTCGGGTTGGTTGCGACCGCGTCCCCACTATCAGCGGCAATGCTTTGGGGGGAAGAGGCAGATTTGGGAGCGAAATCAGATTCTGCAGCCCTATCCGGCTCAGAAGTTCCGTCATTAGCATCTTCAGCAGGGCAAAACTTAGGCATAACCCCACTTTAACAATCCCAATCTGTCTGTAGCTGAAAAACTAGACAGTTTAAAGAGCACTAACCCCACAAACAGAATTGCTGCTTAGAAGAATCTGCAGAACCGTCAGCAGCTAGCTAGAACTTCTAGACAAAGCACGGTGTTAGCCGCTTAAACCAAGCAAATACCCCCAGGAACCCCCGATACTAGTCGGCATTAGGAGAATTTTTTGTAACCGGTAATTTCATGCCCCGTAATCGATAATTCCGCTATGGTCTCCTCAGTTCCTGAAGACGACATAGATGCTGGATAGGAAATAGTAATTTTTCCCGGGCTTTCGATTCTTACTATATTCGGTTCTTGAGTGCCCCCAATTATCGAAATAAAGGGGTGCTCTGGGTCTTTGGGATCAAAAATCGCCAACTGGAAACTGACCGCTTCTAAATCATTGGCTATGAGCAGCGCATCGAGGTAACCATCACCGTTTGCATCTCCGTATGCCACGCTATACCGCTTGCTGGTGTCTGCGGTAAAGCTTTCGGAATCAAAAAAGCTGGAGCTATTCCCCTCGTTTTCTGAAAGCTTGAGGGCAGGAAACTGTACTCCCTCATCCCAGGGAGCGGAGACTTTTTCAATGGATTCCCCGTTTTTCATGGTTGCCCAGCAGGGAGTGGTTTCTCCTGGCATTTTTCTCGATATGGGAGTGCCGTCGCTTTTACTCCAGAAATTTTTATCTGAACAGTTTTCAAGTCCATATACGGGCAGGTAGGCGGTGGCGAAGTCGATGTTTTTGATGGCGTCTTTGGCTACCTGGGGGCCGTCTGGTTTGCTCTCGCTAGGATTTAACTCTTTTTCAGGGTTAGGTTGTGCCGTAGAACTGCCGGTCAAGGTCATGACCTCTAGCTCGGTGGATTGCTTTGGGGCGGGAGGATTGGTTTCTTCAGATTCGGTATTTTCGGTAGTATCCTGCGAGTTTTGGGTGGGATTCGAGGAGGAATCTTCAGCGATACTGGTGGTGTAGATTCCTTTGCCGTCACAGGTGACGGAGGCGGGATTTTTCAGATTTTGCACCCATAGTAGTTTGCTACTGTCAGGGTCATAGGCCACGATTTGCTGGGCGTTTGTGGCGGAGGGGCTAGCTCCAACTAGCAGGTGTTTATCGGCATAGATTTGTTCTTTGAACTGGTATTTCTTATTCTGATTGATTTTTATTGTGTCTTTCTTGACGCATGCGATTTTCCCGCCGGCAGTTAAGTAGGGGTGTTGAAAGGCATTATCGCATTTTGGTAAGGCTATGAGTTTACCGATTTTAGCTCCAGTTTTGGGATCTAATAGTTGTCCAACTCCGCTGCCATCTTTAAAGGGTTGCACTAAAACCAGTTTGTCTTTTTTAGGTTCGTAAAGCGTATATGCTTGCCGGGATTCTTTTTTTATTTCTATCACTACTTTTGACGGTTTATCCCAAGCTGGTTTGACCCCTACTGCTAAAGAATCATCAGTGAGAAATACTTTGTAAAGGGTGATCCCCAAAGCAGAAACCGCAAGTATTAACAACACGCAGAGGGTGATTATCAAACCCCGCCGAGACTTAGCTTTCCCACCCGGAGCCGGCTGCCCTGGGAAAGCAGGAGGTGTCGGTTGCGCGGCAGGGTAAGCAGGAGGCACCGGTCCAAATCCCCCAGGAGCTGGTTGCCCTGGGTAGGCAGCCGGTATCGGCTGCCCCGGATAGTTAGCAGGTGCCGGCTGCCCCGGATAAACCGGCGGAACTGGCGGGGTCGCCGGGAGATTGGCGTTAGCAAATCCGGAGGAGCGGGCAGCATTATTATCTTCGTCAGGGGAAAACTTCGACATAACCCCACTTTAACAAGCCTTCTAAACAGTGAAACAAAAAACTAAAAATCAGATCGTGCTACCAGGGCGTCCTATTAATAAGTTCAAAACAATTACATCCGCTTTCAACGCTGGTAGCGATATTTTCTAAGAAGTGCTGCAGCCTGGTATCACCCTGGCTAGCATGGAAGAGAACGATCTCAAAGGCGAATGAAAGGAAAATACTGTGGCAGTTCATGACAATGGACCGGAGCCTTATAGCTTCGATTTGGAAACCGAAACCAAAGAAAACACCAACTATCGCACCACCGCGTGGACCGGGAAATATCTGCAGGTAACCCTGATGTCTATTCCGGTAGGCGAATCCATCGGGCTGGAAGTCCATCCTGACAACGACCAGTTCCTACGCCTGGATGCCGGTAAAGGCAAAGTGGTGATGGGGGATGCGGAAGATAACCTCACCTTCGAACAGGAAGTCGGTGACGGCTGGGCGGTAATGGTACCTGCCGGCAAATGGCATGACATTATCAACGTCGGAGATGAACCGATGAAGGTTTATGCAATCTATTCGCCCTCCCACCACGCGAAGGGAATCGTGCAAGAGACTTTCGCCCAGGCAGAAAAGGACGAGGAATCCGGCAAGGATGTACCTCCCGAATGGACAGTACAGCTGGGTAAATAGCCCACTTACGATAGCAGCGGTCCCCGGGAATAGCTCAACAAAGCCGCTATTTTCAGGGGGCTAAATACAGTAAATAACCTTTAGTGGCGTCGCCCTGATTTTAGGGGCGGCGCCACTTGCTTTCCCAATAGCAGATCTTTCGGCATTAACCCAGATGTTTTGAAAGCGGTCCGCTTTAGGACTCTAACCTGTCCAGAGCGGCATCCAAGCGGGTAAGTTTTGCCGTCATTTCACCGCTACGACCAGGACGAATATCTGCTTTCAGCACTAGTGATACCCGCGGGGCGTAATGGGATACCGCTTCACAGGCATCCTTAACTACCTGCATACAGTCATCCCAACTGCCCTCGATGGTGGTAAACATAGGGTCGGTGCGATTCGGCAGTCCGGAATCTTGAATCACCTTGACTGCGGCTGCAACGGCATCATGTACTCCGCCATCAGCATCAGAGGCAGAGGGAGTAATAGAAAATGCAACTAACATATTTTTACTTTAACCCTGATGGTCGCTAATCTTGCTACGGCTGGCTAGGGGATAAGGCGTTCCTAAAATATTTATTGCCTATTTTGCGGGACAAAAGTGCGCGGTGTGGGAAATAAGCGAACCTTCCTCCGGGTAACAAAAAATACCCAGAAGAGTGACGAATCTAGCCCGGCTATATCTGCTAACAGATTGGTACGCAAGGCGGCGACCCTGCTAGGCTTAAAGGGTGGTTGGTTCCTTAGGGCTTCCTGCAAGAAGTCCGAGGTAAGCAACTAACAGGCTCCCCGGGCAGCAGGTGTAACCAGTGGTCAGGGGGATGCGGTTGGGCAGTGGGCGAGAATTCAGACGACTTCCCGATTCCGCGCGTAAAATTTCATACCGGGCAGCTATTTCATATAAGGGAAGACTTTGAATAAGCGGATTTTCGTAAGGAAGAAGAACGATACTACCCAGTTCAATGTCTATGACATTTTCGGCCTTGACGCGGCTGCACTGGAAAAAGCCAAATACACAGTATTCGCAGAGATAAACCAGGATCTGGTACTCGACGAGATCGATATCGAAGACTATTACGTCCTCGAATACTTGCCCGGACAGTTTGATCAGCGTGCCGATGCCGCAGAAAAGTGCTTACAGCTGCAAGGATATGAAGCTACCGTTAAATGCGGATACGGGCACACGGGCGAGGTTAAGTTCAATCCCATCGAGATGCGTCTGAAAGACATGTCGGTGTTGGAGAATCAGACCTATGTGCCTAACCGGCAACTGCCACCCAGCATTGAAATCACTGAAGATTACTATGAAAACGCTTCTTTGGCGATGACCAAAGACGACCTGCTGTTTATCAAAGGATACTTTGACAGTATTGGACGTCTACCTACCGAAACTGAAATCAAAGTAATCGATACCTACTGGTCAGACCACTGTCGTCACACCACTTTTGAAACGGAACTAACTGACGCCACTTTCTCGGGCCCCTATGCTCAACGCTTGCAGGAAGAATGGGATCAATACCTGGCGGAACGCAATAGTGAAAAACCCATCACCCTGATGGATTTAGCGACGCTGGCGGCTAAACGAGAAAACGTGAAAAACCAGGAAGTCTCCAACGAGATCAACGCCTGCTCGGTATATGTAACCGTGGGCGGCGAGCGTTATATCCTGCAGTTTAAGAACGAAACCCACAATCATCCCACCGAGATTGAACCTTTCGGCGGCGCCTCTACTTGTATTGGGGGAGCCATCCGGGATCCCTTATCGGGACGTACCTTTGTCTACCAGGCGATGCGGATCACAGGCAGCGCCGATCCCCGGATAGAGGACCACATCGAAGGGAAACTTTCCAGTAAAGAAATCACCCAGCGGGCAGCTGCTGGTTATTCCTCCTACGGCAACCAGATTGGGCTGACCACCAACTATGTTAAAGAACTTTATCACCCTGGTTACCGGGCAAAACGTCTCGAATTAGGGTTCGTGGTGGGGGCTGCCCCCGCAGAGAATATTATTCGCGAAGAACCTGCTCCCGGCGACTTGATTTTGCTGATCGGAGGACGCACCGGGCGTGACGGGATCGGGGGAGCTACCGGATCTTCCAAGACTCACACCCGGGACTCCTCCCAAACCTGCGGAGCGGAAGTACAAAAAGGTAACCCGATTATTGAACGCAAGATTCAGCGCCTGTTCCGTCGCGGCGAGGTTGCGAAGCGGATCAAGAAATGTAATGACTTTGGCGCCGGGGGAGTATCGGTTGCCATCGGGGAACTGGCTCCCGGACTAGAAATTGAACTCGACCTGGTACCGGTTAAATACCAGGGGCTTAATGGTACCGAATTGGCAATCTCGGAATCTCAAGAACGGATGGCAGTGTGTATCGATCCGGCTGATCTGCAATTCTTCTATGACGCTTGCGAAAGCGAAGATGTCGAAGTAACCCATGTGGCTACCGTGACTGCCGAGAGGCGCCTGGTGATGCACTATTTAGGGGAAACGATCGTCGATATTTCTCGGGACTTCCTTGACACCAATGGGGTGCGTTCCCAAGCGCAATTTGCGACCGTGTCTAACGGAGAAATCACTCCCGAGCGCAGTGTCTCCGGCGCAGACGTGCAGGAAAAACTGGCAAATAACCTGGCGGACTTAAACATCTGTTCGCAGCGAGGATTAAACGAAATCTTTGATTCCTCTATTGGGGCTACCACTTTAACCTTGCCCTACGGGGGTAAGTTCCAGCGCACTCCCTCCCAGGTCAGCGCCCAACTAGTATCGGTTGAGGATGGGCAATCCGAGGTAGCCTCGGTAGCGGCCTACGGTTTTGAACCTTCGCTGGCCGAACTGAGCCCTTATCACAGCGCTATTGTCTCGGTAGTGCAATCCATGTCGCGCTTGGCCGCAGCCGGTGTCGACTATCAGGATCTATATTTTAGTTTCCAGGAGTACTTCCCGCGCCTAGGCGATGACCCCGAAAAATGGGGAACCGTGGTGGAAGCGCTGCTCGGTGCCAATCGGGTGCTGCGCCACTTCCATTTAGCTTCCATCGGGGGCAAAGATTCCATGTCCGGCACTTTCGAAGATATGAATGTGCCGCCCACCCTGGTTAGCTTCGCTATCGGGATGCAAGACGCGACTAAGCTTAGAACCCCCGAATTTAAAGCCCGTAATCACCGGCTCTACCTGTTGAAAGCTGAAACCGATGAGCTGGGAACAGTGGATTTGGAATCCTTCCAAGCAGCCCTAGACAAACTGCAAGAGATTGATCCGCTCTCGGCCTATGCCCTCGGGTATGGAGGAATCGCAGAGGCGCTAGCAAAAATGGCTTTCGGGAATCGGATTGGTTTTGAAATCAAAACTGAAGAAGACCTGTTTGCTTCTCGCTATGGCAGTTTCCTGATTGAAACTGACCAGCACCTGGATCTGCCTCTGCTGGGATATACCGGCCGTTGGGCAGAAAGTGCCATTAACGGACAGCAGCTAGATTTGGACGCTTTACAGCAGGCCTGGGAAGAGCCCCTAGCGGAGATTTTCCCCACCGCCGGCAAGCGGATCAGCCAGAAAAAAGTGGCACGAGTCAGCGAAACTTGTTTAACCAAAACCCGTCACGCTCCCTATCGAAAGCACACCCCCCAGGTTTTTATCCCTATCTTCCCTGGCACTAACTGCGAATACGATATGACTCGGGCTTTTACCCGCGAGGGCGCGCAGGTAGTAACCGAGGTTTATCGGAGCGCCGCCTCCTATGCTCGCCAAATCGAGCAAGCCGATATTCTGGCACTTCCAGGCGGATTCTCCGTGGGAGATGAGCCGGATGGATCTGCAAAGTTCATTGTTTCCGTACTGCGGCAAGAGCAAGTTAAAGAGGCCGTGCATTCGCTGCTGCGCAAAGGGGGCCTAATCCTGGGGATCTGTAATGGCTTCCAGGCACTGATCAAATCGGGATTGCTGCCCTATGGGCAGATTCGGGACCTGGATCCGGATTCGCCTACCTTGGCAGAAAATGATAGTGGACATCACGTAGCTAGAATCGTGCATACGGCGGTGGCCTCGGTGGCGTCCCCCTGGCTAAGTTCCTACGACGTGGGAGAAGTCCACCAGATACCGATTTCTCATGGAGAAGGACGGGTAGTGATGAGCCCAGAGCAGTACCACAAATACTCGGCCGCTGGCCAGATCGCCACCCAATATTTAGGGGAAAACCCCAATGGATCTTCCTTCGGAATCGAAGGGCTGTTGGCTCACCAGGGACAAATCCTGGGGAAGATGGGCCATTCAGAAAGGAGCGGTAGCGGTTTATACCTCAACTACTGTCCCGAAATAGAACAAAACCTATTTAGAAACGGGGTTAATTATTTCCGATGGATGTAGCAATCATTTTTGGTTCCGCCTCCGATAAAGACAAAATGGCGGGCGCTGCGAAATGTTTAGATGAGTTCGGATTGGAATATAAAGCGTTTATTGCTTCGGCGCACCGGGTACCAGAACTTTTAGAGCAAATCCTAAAAGAGGCTGTGGACTCGGGGGCAAAAGCCATCATTGCCGGGGCGGGATTAGCAGCGCACCTGCCAGGAGTTATCGCCTCTAAAGTCACGATTCCAGTGATCGGAGTACCGTTAGATGCGGCTTTAGGCGGACAAGACGCCCTCTACTCAATCGTGCAGATGCCCAAAGGAATCCCGGTTTCCACCGTGGGGATCAACAATTCCTATAACGCCGCTATGGCTGCGGTGCAGATTATTGGGACCAGTAATGAGCAGGTTGCCGCGCAGCTAAAAGAGTACCGCGCCAATATGAAGAAAAAGTTCACTGCTGACCCAGTTAGTTTTTAAGAGAAAATTTCAAGTAAAAGAAGGCAAATAATGGAGAAAAAAGAATTCCTGTACGAGGGTAAAGCCAAGAAGATTTATGCCACCGATGACCCCGATAAGGTCATTGTTTATTACAAGGATGATGCCACCGCCGGAAACGGGGAAAAGAAAGGCACCATCAAAGATAAGGGTGTCATCAACAACGAACTAACCAGCTACCTGTTCGAGATGCTGGCTTCTCAGGGAGTAAAAACCCATTTCATCGAGAAGCTAAACGATCGCGAACAGCTGTGTTGGAAACTCGATATCGTTCCCCTAGAGGTAATCACTCGTAACATTATCGCCGGTTCGATGGCTAAGCGCCTGGGTCTCGAAGAGGGCACCATGCCGAAGAAAATGATCCAAGAGTTCTCCTACAAGGATGACGACTTGGGTGACCCCCTGATTAACTCTGATCACGCGGTCGCCATTGGAGCCGCCACCGAAGAGGAAGTTGCGGAAATCTTGGAGGTCACTGCCAAGATTAACCAGATTCTTTCGGACGCCTTTAAGAAGGAAGGTATCCTCCTGGTTGACTTCAAGATCGAATTTGGACGGGACAAGGACGGGAACCTGCTGCTAGCAGATGAGATCACTCCCGACACTTGCCGTCTTTGGGACGCGGAAACCAAGAAGAAACTGGATAAGGATCGTTTCCGCCGGGACATGGGCGGAATCGAAGAGGCCTATAAAGAAATCCTGCACCGCATTACCAAGAAATAGTTATTAGTGCTGGTTCCTGGGGGCGGAGAGAAAGCTTCCGCCCCCAGGAGGAAACCGCTACTTAGGGCAAGGGAAACACAGATTATGGTCAGCTATAAAGATGCCGGTGTCGATAAAGAGGCAGGATATGAGCATGTGCGTCGGCTAAAGAAAATGGTCGCCTCCACCCAAAATGAACAGGTTTTGGGGTCACTGGGATCATTCGCTGCCCTCTATGAACTAGGCAAATACCAGGAACCAGTCCTGGTTTCCGGTACCGATGGGGTGGGTACCAAGCTGAAAATCGCCTTCGCCCTCGAAAAATATGACACCGTCGGGATTGATCTAGTGGCAATGTGCGTAAACGATGTACTTTGCCATGGGGCGCGGCCGCTGTTTTTCCTGGATTACCTAGCGTGTTCTGAGCTTGATGCCGAGGTATCTTCTCAGTTGGTTTCGGGAGTGGTTGCCGGGTGTAAACAGGCGGGCGCGGCTCTGATTGGCGGTGAAACTGCGGAAATGCCCGGTTTTTATCAAAGCGGTGAATACGATATGGCCGGGTTTACCGTGGGTGTGGTAGAAAAGGCCAATATAATTGATGGCTCGGCAATTAAAGACGGCGATGTAGTGGTAGCGCTGCCTTCCTCCGGGCTGCATTCAAATGGGTTTTCACTGGTAAGGGCGCTATTTAAAGATCATTTTCCCGAGGAACTGTTGACCCCTACTAAAATCTATGTTCCCGAAATCCTTTCGTTACTGGACGAAAAAATCGAGATCCACGGACTAGCTAATATTACCGGGGGCGGGCTAGAAGAAAACGTACCTCGGATTATTCCCGAGGGGCTTTGCGCACGGATCGAAAAAGACAAAGTACGGATTCCCGCCATCTTTAAACGCGAAGAGTTCTCGGCGGTGCCCGAAAGCGAAATGTGGGGAACTTTCAATATGGGAGTGGGATTCACCTTGGTGCTTCCTCCCGATGAACTACCGAAAGTAACTGCCGCGCTGCCCGATGCCTACCAAATCGGAGAAATCTTAACTAAAGAGCAATGCGGCTCTCCAGCGGAAACTCGGATATGCCTGCGATAACGGTTTGTTGTTCCGGGTCGGGCACTAATCTACAAGCTCTAATCGATAGCGGATGCCATATTCTCCAGGTGATTTGCAACCACGAATGCCTGGCTGCAAACCGGGCCCGGGCTGCGGGTATACCTACCTTGATTACCGAACCGATTGCAGTGCAAGATATTGATCCCCAAAGTGAACTGATAGTGTTAGCCGGGTATTTAAAGATCCTTTCTCCGCAGTTCGTAGCGGCTTTTGAGGGCCGGATTATTAACACTCATCCCGCATTGCTACCCCGGTTCGGCGGAAAAGGAATGTATGGGATGCACGTGCATGAAGCAGTACTGGCCGCAAAAGAAAAAGAATCTGGATGCAGCGTGCACCTGGTAACTAACCAAGTTGACGCAGGAAAGATTTTAGCGCAAAGAAAAGTTCCGGTACTCTCGGACGATACCGCTAAGTCCTTGCAGCAGCGCGTAATCAGCCAAGAACATCAATTGTTAGTGGAAGTAGTGAAAAACTGGGATAAATACTGCCCGAAAGAGGAGAGGGAAAACTAATGGCAAAGATTTTGATAGTAGGCAACGGGGGACGCGAAAATGCGATTAAACGCGCTCTTGCCGCCCATGAGATTGCTCAAACTACCTCCTCTAATATGCAGGAGATCTTAGAGATAGCCCAGGAGTTTGCCGCGGACCTAACTATCGTAGGCAGCGAGGATCTGCTGGTAGCTGGGATTGAGGATCTGTTTGCGCAAGCGGGGATGAAACTATTCGGTCCCGGCAAAGCCGCAGCCCGTCTGGAGGGCTCCAAAGCCTATGCCAAGGACTTTATGCGTAAATACGGGATAAAAACTGCGCGCTACGAAACCTTCACCGATCCGCAGGCCGCGATCGCGGGGCTGGCTGACTTCGATTTGCCAGTAGTAGTTAAAGCCTCGGGGCTGGCCGCAGGCAAAGGCGTAATTATCTGCCAGACCATTGAAGAAGCACGGGACGCCATCTCGCAGATAATGGTGGACCAGCGCTTCGGGCAGGCCGGAGCAAAAGTAGTGCTGGAAGAATTTCTGGTGGGTAAAGAAGCCTCGATTCTCAGTCTCGCCAATGAAAAGGGGATTTTTCCATTAGTTTCCGCCAAGGACCACAAGAAAATCGGGGAGGGGGAGACCGGACCCAATACCGGAGGGATGGGCACTTTTGCCCCCAATCCTTTCTATACGCCGGAGCGACAGGCGCAGTTCGAACGCGATATTTTGGCTCCCACTTTGAAGGGGATACAAGCTGAAGGCCTAGAGTTTGCCGGATGTATTTTCTTTGGGCTGATGCTCACTGAAAATGGTACCTACCTGCTGGAATACAATATGCGTTTCGGTGATCCTGAAACCCAAGTGGTACTGCCCTTAGTCGAGGGTGATTTTTATGAATTGCTGATCGCCTGTATGGAGCGACGCCTGGAGCCAAGTGCCATTAAAATTCGCGACCAGAAAGCCATCTGCCTGGTGCTAGCTTCGGGAGGATACCCGGGTAGCTATGAAAAAGGCAAAGAAATTACCGGGCTAGAAGGCGTGGATTATCTGGATGCCGGAGTGCGCCGCGAAAACGGTAAAGCCTATACCAATGGGGGGCGGGTACTGAATCTAGTTGCCCGCGCCGACACTTTAGAAGCCGCACGCAAGGTGGTTTACGAAAATGCCCAGAAGGTAGATTTTGCGGGTAAAACCTATCGAAAAGATATCGGCGCGGACGCGATTTAGGAGCGAAAATTGAAGGCACAAATCGTTAATAACCTGGGAGAAGAGTGTGGGATTTTCGGGGTTTATGGTTCCCCCGATGCCTCCAGTTTGATTTACTATGGTCTGCATGCTTTGCAGCATCGCGGTCAAGAGGGCGCGGGGATTGCGGTTTCCGATGGGGAAACTATTCGAGTTAAGAAAGCTAAAGGACTGGTCACCGAAGTTTTTGATGACCCCATACGCCTCAGTAAATTAAAGGGCACCTGCGGTATCGGGCACGTGCGCTACTCCACTTCGGGTAATAACTGGAGCTGCAATCTACAGCCTTTCGTCTTTCACCTGCATAACGGGAATATCGCCTTGGCTCATAACGGCAACCTGGTGAACTCCCCGGATCTAAAAATAGAACTTGAACGTCAAGGGTCAATTTTTAACTCCAACTCGGATTCCGAAGTGCTGATGCACCTGATAATGCGAGAACAAGGCGGCTTTTATGACAAGCTGTGTGCGGCTTTGCAAAAGCTGCGCGGAGGATTCAGTTACCTGATCATGACCGATGACACCATGTATGGGATTGTGGATCCCAACTGCCTGCGTCCTCTGGTGATCGGAAAAATGAAGACTCGGGGTGGCTGGGTGATAGCTAGCGAGACCTGTGCTCTGGATTTGATTGGAGCCGAATTTTATCGGGACCTGCGCGGCGGTGAAATCGCGATTATCAATGAAGACGGGCTCAAAATTGAACGCTACTGCCCGCCGGCCGACACTTGCGTAGCCGCTATGGAATATATTTATTTTGCTCGCCCCGACTCCAATATTTTAGGGAAAAATGTTCATGCAGTGCGCAAACAGTGCGGGATGACTCTAGCGCAGGAACAGCCCACGCCAGGGGCAGATATTGTGATCGGGGTTCCTAACTCCTCGCTTTCTGCGGCCTCGGGCTATGCAGAAGCTGCCCACCTGCCCTATGAGATGGGTTTGGTAAAGAACCAATACGTGACTCGCACCTTTATCCAGCCGAAACAGTCGCTGCGAGAAAAGGGGGTGCTGATGAAGCTGTCTGCGGTCAAGGGGATCGTGGAAGGCAAATCGGTGGTGATGGTAGACGATTCCATTGTGCGCGGTACTACTTCCCGCAGAATTGTGCAGCTGCTTAAAGATGCCGGTGCCCGCGAGGTACATGTGCGGATCGCTTCGCCGGAGTTTATTTTCCCCAGTTTTTATGGGATAGATGTTTCCAATTCCGCCGAACTGATCAGCGCCCATATGAATGTGGAAGAACTACGAGAACATTTAGGGGCAGAATCCCTGGGCTATCTTTCGATACCCGGGCTGGTGGCATCGGTGGGTCTGGATCTGCCCGGTGCTTACGGGGGCCTTTGTATGGATTCTTTCGCCGGCCACTACCCGGCGGGGCTGGGTAGTTACGAACAAGAATATCTAGAGAACCAAACCGAGATTCAAAAGAATTTCTCTGCCTAAAACACTATCTTTACCTCGGGGCGCATTCTAGCAGGCCGGCCGTCCTGTCTGTTTAAAACTAAAAACTAAATTTCAGGGTTTTATTCTTTAGCTGCGCGGATTTTATCCCGAGCCCGGTAGGCGGGGATTAATTCGGTGGCAAGCATGGCGGAAACAACTAAGGTGCCTCCGATGATCATTCGCAAGGTCACGTCCTCGCCCCCGAAAAGGACCGCAAAGGCGGCAGCGAACACCGGTTCCATAGTCATTACCACTGCCGCCTTAGTGGGACGTAAGTGTCGCTGCGCCCAGGTCTGCATAATTAAGGCTCCGATTGCCGCAAATATTACCGTGTAAAGCAACACGGTCCATTGTCTAGCGTCCTGGGGTAACTGCACTCCAAAGGGGAGGGCAGCCGCAAAGCAGAAAACACCAATGGCGATTAATTGGATGGCTGCCAAGGTTATGGGATCGTCTTTGGCGGCCCAGCGGGCGGTGAGCACAATGTGGAGAGCAAAAAGAGCTGCTCCTGCCAAAGTTAACAGTTCCCCGAAACCAATGGAGAGTCCTTTTAGGCTCAAAACCATTAACCCAGCCATCGCCACTAGGGCCGCTACCAAGTTCACGGGCTTGATTTTTTCTCTAAAAAGTAGCCACACCAGCAAGGGAGTGATCACTACATAAAGTCCGGTAATAAAGCCCACCACCGAGGCATCGGCACTCTCCAAGCCTTTAGTTTGTAAGACTTGCGCAGCCGAATATACCAACCCTAGAGAAAAAGCGTGTTGCCAGACTTTTCGGTTCGCCCTCTTCAGCCGAGGAAAAAATACTAGTGCCGAGAGCGCACCGGCGATAACAAATCTAACCCCTAGAAAAGATAGCGTGGTCATTGCGGTTAACAGGTCTTTGATCAGGAAAAAAGTAGAACCCCAAAAAGCGGTGGTTAGTATTAGCGCTAAAACTGCTAGAGACTGCAGATAGTAGCGATTGAGTCCCTTCAATTTCTCCCCCTTGCTTTTGACCGTCATTCGATTCTAGGAGGCTTAGCCGGGGTAAATCTATTTGAGGCGGTGTGTACTCCAGCACCTTGTGGCGCTAGCGGAAGAGAAAGAGAACACAAAATCTACCGCGGGTGCGAATCAAGGCGTCGCCGGGCACGAGGGTGTGCTATTGTTCCCTTCAGGAAAACGTTAGGAGCGTGATGAGAAGCAGACGGTGGCGCCAACTACCTGAAGTTTCTATTTTCATTTCCACCCCGCTGCGGCGGGGTATTTTTTTATCAAAAACTCTCTTGGAAAGGGCTATAACATGCCGGAAGACTATGATTTCCCGCGTTTTGGGGTAGGTCAACACCTAATTTCGGTGGGACAGTTCGATCGCGAAAACCTGGTGGAACTCTTTGACCTCGCAGAATTCCTGCGCCCGATCGCCCAGCGTAAACAAATCTGTACCGTCCTCGATGGGGCAGTGCTCTGCTCGCTTTTCTTCGAGCCTTCCACCCGTACTCGCCTATCTTTTGAATCCGCCTTCTTGCGGCTGGGTGGGGAAGTAGAAACTACTACCGGTTTCACTTTCTCTTCCATGGCGAAGGGAGAATCCATCGCCGACACTTCTCGGGTGGTTTCGGGATTCACCGATGTTTTAGTGGTGCGCCACCCCGACGCCGGTTCGGTAGCTGAGTTCGCCCGTCACTCGGTAGTCCCGGTGTTAAATGCAGGCGATGGTTCTGGGGAACACCCCTCTCAGGCATTATTGGATGTGTTTACGATGCGCAAGGAATTGCGCAAACGGGGTAAAACCCTGGATGGTTGCACCATCGCGATTATGGGGGATCTGAAATATGGACGTACTGTCCATTCTTTAATGAAACTGATGAGCCTGTATGAGGGAGTAAATTTCCGCTTGTTTTCTCCGCCTTCGTTAGAACTTCCCGACGAAATCGCCGAATATGCGATTTCTCGCGGCGGGCAGGTAATCCATTGCAATAGTCAGATTGAGGCTTTGGAGGGCGCCGATACGGTTTACGCTACTCGGGTGCAGCGCGAACGGATGACTGAGGAACTGGCTAAATCTCAGGAACTGCAAGGCTGTTTGCTGGATAAAGCGATGCTAGAAAAAGCGGGAGCCCAGGAGATCGTTATCTGCCACCCGCTACCTAGAGATTCGCGCCCTAACGCTTTAGATCTGTCTACCGACGTGGACGATCTGCCCGGGCTATCTATCTTCAAACAAACCGATAATGGCGTTTTGGTGCGCATGGCGATGTTCCTCACCACGATGGGGGTGGGCAAAGACCTAGTGCAAGCCAAAACCAAACAAAAAATCTGGAAAGTTACTCCCGAAGGCTAGGGCGCAAGAGTTTTCTCAGATAACAACCGCAGTGTAGCTTCCGGTTTATTTCCCGCGTAACCTAAAAATATGGCGGGAATAATCCAAGGTTTGGCGGCAATCTGCGCGGTAGTAGCTATTGGATGGCTACTGCGAATTCGCCGCATCATGAGCCGCGAGGTGATTGACGCACTCGCGTTGATTGTTTACTGGGTGGCGACTCCTGCGCTGATTTTTCGCACGGTTTCTAGCTCTCCTTTGGCGGGCGCAATCGGCAAACCCCTGGCAGTTGCCGCGATATCCGGGTGCGCGGTGGCCTTGATTTTCTCGATTCTGGCGCTGATTTCCCGAATGCAAAGAGTAGAACGCGCCGTGGCCACGATGAGTTCTTCGGTAACTAATGCCGCCCACATCGGGATTCCAGTTGCCGCCTACGTTCTGGGAAACACTTCCGCAGTGGCACCGGTAATTATTTTCCAGCTTTGCTTTCTAACCCCGTTTTCTTTTGTCATGATCGACCTGGCGGCCAACAAACAAAAACTTTCGATCGGTCTGGCAACAAAAATGGTTTTCACCAACCCGATGGTGATTGCGGTACTGCTGGCGTTAGCGATTAACGCCGCCCAGCTGCCGGTACCACGCCTAGCGTCTTCGCTCGCTGACCTGTTAGGGTCAGCGGCACCGGCAATGGTGCTGCTGGCTTTCGGGGCCTCCCTAAAAGATATGCGCCCCAAAGAGCTTAACTGGAAAACTGTGGGGCTAGTGGCAGCCTGTAAAGAGATCCTGCATCCCCTGCTCGCGTGGAGCGCCGGGATGATGCTGGGGCTGAGCGGACACGCGCTGCTGGCCGTGACCGTCATGGCGGCGATGCCCTCGGCGCAAAACTGTTTCGTGGCCGCTACCCGCGCGAAAGCTGGTGAGCAGGCTGCCCAAGGGGGCATTATGGTCACTACCGCCTTATTTGCGCCGGCGGTAGTGACCATAGCGGCGCTATTAACCTAAAGCAGCGCCACTGCTTCCGTTATTTCTTGAATAGGGTTTTGCGGGCATATACCGGTTCGGAAGTTACCTGCAACCCTAATTGCCGGAAAATCTCGGTGTCGACCGAACCTAAAATGGTGGTGGTGTGCACTTCGCTGCCCCGCAAATGCACCAGTTCATCTAGGGCTTTGCGCGCATTTTCATCGGTGTCAGCCGAAACTGATAGCGCAATCAAAACCTCATCAGTATGCAGCCGCGGATTACGTGCCCCTAAATGGTCAACTTTTAGGGTCTGGATAGGTTTGATTGACGAGGGCGCCAGCAGTTGGACCTCTTCATCAATGCCCGCCAAAATTTTCAAAGCATTAAGCAACATGGCAGAACAGCATCCCAACAGGGGAGAAGTCTTACCGGTAATAATCCTCCCATCGCTCAGCTGCATAGCTGCCGCCGGAGCCCCGGTTTCGGCCTCTAAATTTAAAGCCGGCCGAACCACGTAACGATACTCTTTGGTAATCCCCAGTTTTGCCATAGTCATCGCAATCCGGTGCGATTCGATGGGATCAGCATGAGTTGCTTCCTCGTTACCCAAGGCGTGATAGTAACGGCGTACCACCTCTTGTTTAGCGGCTTCTTGACAAACTAAATCATCGCTAATACAAAAGCCCGCCATATTAACCCCCATATCAGTAGGGGACTGGTAGGGGCAGGAACCCGCTAGTTGCTGCAGCAGGGAGCGCAGCAGGGGAAAAACTTCCACGTCGCGGTTATAGTTAACTGCCTGTTTGCCGTAAGCCTGCAGGTGGAAGGGATCAATCATATTAACGTCATCCAGGTCAGCAGTGGCCGCTTCGTAGGCGAGATTCACCGGATGATCTAGAGGGAGATTCCAAATTGGGAAAGTTTCAAACTTGGCGTAACCAGCTTTTATACCTCGTTGATATTCGTGGTAAATCTGCGAGAGACAAGTTGCCAGTTTTCCGGATCCCGGTCCGGGGGCAGTTACTATCACCAAGTCGCGGGTAGTTTCTACATATTCATTGCGCCCGAAACCGTCCTCCGAAACGATGAGCTCAGTATTGGAGGGGTAACCGGGAATCGGGTAGTGCCGCGCAACTTTTAGTCCGGAACGCTCTAGACGTTCTTTGAATAACTTGGCGTTGTGATTATCCTCTTCCATCTGGGTCAAAACAATGTTTTCGACTAGGAAGCCGCGTTCGCGAAATACATCAACTAGGCGGAGAACATCTTGTTCATAGGGAATCCCGAGATCGGCGCGAACTTTCTGGCGGTTGAGATCTTTGGCGTTAATCGCCACAATGATCTCCATTTCGTCTCGCAGACGTTCCAACATCGAAATTTTATTATCGGGGGTAAATCCTGGTAAAACCCGAGAGGCATGGAAGTCGTCAAAAAGCTTGCCCCCCATCTCCAGGTATAGCTTGCCGCCTATCTGTTTGCGACGCTCATCAATATGCTCCGATTGCGAAGAAATATACCGCTCAGAATCAAAACCAATACGCATTGCGCCCTTCCTGTCGTACAACTTAGCGGGGGACAAGGCGCCCTTACCCATAATAGTGTCTTAGTGCCTAAGGGTTAAACCTGGAGGATATCCGGAAAGTCGTGGGTTAGAAACGGGGCTATGGTGAGGGGCTAGGTTACGGGCCAGCAAATATCCTTGGTCAGGGGCGCGGGGTGCCCTCAGCTTTCCATTTGTCTATTAAGATCAAATAGTGAGTGTAAAGTTAAGTCGCATTGTGGAGCGCTTAGAAGAGCTGTATCCGCCCCAGTTAGCCGAAGAGTGGGATCGGGTGGGATTAATCACCGGGCATCCAGATTTTGAAATAGAAAAAGTCCTGGTAGCGGTAGATCCGGTGGCCAAAGTTCTGGAACAAGCGATCGAGGTCGGAGCACAACTTATTGTTACCCACCACCCCCTCTATTTGCGAGGAACCTCTTTTGTGGCAGCTACGGATCCGAAGGGAAGCCTGGTTCACCGGCTAATAGAAAACGGAATCGCCCTTTTCAATGCCCACACCAACGCCGATTCTGCTGCTGGTGGGGTTGCCGATTGCTTGGCGCAGACAGTGGGGCTAGCAGATACCCGTCCGCTGATACCGCTTACGGAAAATACTGGTAGTGGACGTATCGGAGATTTACCGGTCGCTTTACCGCTGAAAGATTTTGCCCGCCAGGTAGCACAGTCTTTACCGGCTTGCCCAGCAGGAATCCTGGTGGGGGGAGACTTAGAGGCGAAAGTTAAAACTATTGCGGTTAGTGGCGGCAGTGGCGACTCTTTCTTAGATACTGCCCGCAGTGCGGGCGCAGATGTCTATATTTGTGCCGACCTGCGACACCACCCCGCTTCGGAACATTTAGAGGCGGGAAAACCTTATTTGATATGTGCTACCCATTGGGCCAGTGAATGGCCCTGGGTGCCACAGTGCGCGCGCAACCTAGAACTAACTTTTGGGGGAGAACTAGCGGTGGAAGTTTCGAAGATTTGCACCGACCCCTGGGCGGAACGGATCACGCCCGAACTATCGGAAAATTAGAGGAGAACGTGATGGAAGCCCCTTGGAAAGATCAGCTAGCGCTATTAGATTTACAAGAACTCGATACCAAAATCACCCGGCTGCGATTTCGGCTCAAAAAAATGCCGCAGCTAGCGCAACTAGCGCAGGTCAGCGAAAAAGACCGGAAACTAGATGACAAACAAACGCAATTGTCGGCCCAAAAAACCGATAGGCAGCGAGAAATTACCGGTCTAGAAAATGATTTGGCCTCTATTCAAAACCGGCTACAAACTCAGCAGGAGCGCTTAGATGCCGGACAGGGCAGTCCCAAAGAGCTAGTCAGTCTGCAAGAAGAAATCCAGCAGATGAACAAGCGGATCGTTGATTTAGAGGATCAAATGCTCTCGGTGATGGACGAGATGGAGCGCTTAGAGGATATCGGACAGCAAATAAAACAGCGCAAACAGGAATACGCTCAGGAAATTTCTCAGCTAAAAGATGAGGTAGGAGAAGAAAATTCCCAGATTACTGCTCAGCTCGAGCAGCTAGAAAGTCAGCGTGAGCAAAAGGCCGGTCCTGTGAACGAGCAGCTGCTGGATCTCTATGAGCAGGTAAGAGCCCAAACCGGTGGGGTAGGTGCCATCAAGGTAGTTGCTGGCAGGCCAGTAGGATACGACTTGTCTTTTTCGGTAGCCGAAACCGCGCGCTTGCGGGCAGCTAAACCAGAAGAAGTTATTACCTCCGAAGACGAAGGCTATCTGCTGATTCGCTGCCCGCAGTAGTCGCTGTTCTGTTATTTAGACGATGCCCTGTTCCGTCATGGCGTGAGCAACTTTCAGGAAGCTATTGATATTAGCGCCCATCACATAGTCGCCGGCGTGGCCATATTCTTCGGCGGTTTGCGCGCATTCATCGTGAATGTTGTGCATGATCTTGGTGAGTTCCTTCTCTACCTTCTCGAAGCTCCAGGAAGCGCGGGAAGCGTTTTGGCTCATTTCCAAGGCGGAGGTGGCGACCCCGCCCGCATTTGCCGCTTTACCGGGAGCGAACATCACCCCGGAATCTTGGAACAAACTGGTGGCATTGGGAGTGCAGGGCATGTTCGCGCCCTCGGCAACAACTTTCACTCCGCCATCAAGCAGGCGCTTAGCATCCTTGGAAGTAAGCTCATTTTGAGTGGCGCAAGGCAGCGCAACCGTTCCGCCAACCGCCCAAGGCTTGGAACCGGAATGATAGGTAACGCCGGGCTTGCGGTTGGCGTACTCGGTTAGGCGGGCGCGTTCTACCTCTTTGACCTGCTTCAGTAGCTGAACATCGATTCCGTCCTCATCTAGAACCCAACCGGAAGAATCAGAAACGGTAACTACCTTCGCGCCTAGCTGCTCAGCCTTTTCAACCGCGTAAATCGCCACGTTACCGGCTCCCGAGATCAGTACTCGCTGGCCTTCTAAATCCATGCCCCGGGTTTGTAACATTCTTTGCGCAAAGAGCACAGTGCCATAGCCGGTAGCTTCTGGACGCGCCTGAGAACCACCCCAAGACAGGGATTTTCCGGTGAGGACGCCGGTTTCAAAACGGTTGGTTAGCCGCTTGTACATGCCGAACAGGTAGCCGATTTCACGTCCACCAACCCCGATGTCACCAGCAGGAATATCGGTATATTCCCCGATGTGGCGGTACAGCTCGGTCATAAACTGTTGACAAAAGCGCATCACTTCGGTGTCGGAGCGACCGTGGGGATCAAAATCCGAGCCGCCCTTGCCGCCGCCGATACCTTGACCGGTTAGGGCATTCTTGAAAATCTGCTCGAAACCCAAGAATTTCAAAATCGAGCGGTTCACTGACCGATGGAAACGTAATCCGCCTTTATAGGGACCGAGCGCGGAGTTGAACTCGATGCGGTAACCGCGATTTACCTGTACTTCACCGTTATCGTCCACCCAGGGAACCCGGAAAAGAATCTGGCGTTCCGGTTCAACCAGACGGTCAAGAAGTTTTGTCTCCGCGAACTCGGGATGCTTATCTACTGCAGGACCAATGGATTCCAGGATTTCTCTAACTGCCTGGTGAAACTCGGGTTCATTCGGGTTACGATCGAGAACTTCATCGTAAACCTTCTCCACAACACTGCTCATCAGCGCCTCCTTAAAACTATATCGGTGAGGTGAGCTTCGTTCGCCTGTAAGAACGAAGCGCGCTACCCTTTTAGGTTTTCATTTTCCGCCGAAACGTTACCACCCCTATCCACATTTTGACTAAAGCATTAACTTTTTTGCCTTTCTCACATTTATTAAGGAGCAGGAAGGGACCTAAGGCGCAGATTCCTTACTCGCTAGGCCGGCCTTAGCTAGCTAAACTGGAGCAATACCAGATTAGAAAGAATCGGCGGGAAGGTAATCTAAGAGACATGGCTGATCCCGCATCTTACCGACCCGCTCCGGCAGATATTCCTCCTAGTCCCGGGGTTTATCGTTTTTTAGATAAGAACGGTCGGGTTATCTATGTGGGTAAAGCAGTTAATTTGCGTAACCGCCTGGCAAACTATTTTCAACCCCTAGATTCACTACATCCGCGCACCCGGAAAATGGTTACCACCGGCGCAGCAGTTAAATGGATTACCGTTGATAATGAGCTAGAGGCACTTTCCCTGGAATATTCCTGGATAAAAGAATTCGCGCCGCGCTTTAACGTAATGTATCGGGATGACAAATCCTACCCCTATCTCGCCTTAACCATGGGAGAAGAGTATCCCCGGATTCACATTACCCGGGAACGGCGGCGAGCTAATTCACGGTATTTTGGCCCCTACACCCAGGTGTGGGCAATCCGGGAAACCATGGATTTGCTGCGTAAAGTTTTTCCTTTACGCTCCTGTACCAAAGGAGTTTTTAATCGTTCCCAGGCGTTGGGACGCCCCTGCCTGGAAGGCTATATCGACAAATGCTCGGCCCCCTGTGTAGGGCGGATCTCTGCGGAAGATTACCGCCAGCTTGCCGAACAGGTAAGTGCTTTTCTAGATGGTAAAACCGAGCCTTTTACTTCCCGCTTACGCGGGGAAATGGAGGAGGCAGCCTCGCGGCTGGATTTCGAACAGGCGGCCAAGCTCCGTGATCAGCTGCGCGCCCTCGAAAAAGTTAGGGAAAAAAATACGGTAGTCCTCGACGAAAGCGTTGATGCCGATGTGTATGCCCTGGCTAAAGATGATCTGGAAATGATTGTGCAGGTCTTCTATGTACGGGCTGGGAGAATCCGGGGGGAGCGCGGCTGGGTTGTAGACACCCCGGAAGATTCCGATCTTCCCGAAATGTTGGAGAGCTTCTTAGAACAGGTTTACGGGGAATATCGGCAGTTTAATAAAGCGATGGCGCCGGCCAAAAGCGTAGATGACGTTGCCCATACCCCCACGCAGGCGATTCCCTCCGAAATATTGATGCCCGTGTTACCGGCAGACGCACAGACCTTAAGTGCCTGGCTAGCGCAGATCCGAGGGAAAAAAGTTGCAATTAGGGTCCCGAAACGGGGAACAAAACATGCCCTGATGGAAACCGTGGCGGAAAATGCTGCCCAAGCGCTGCGATTGCATAAAACCAAACGGGTGGGGGATTTAACTCAGCGCTCGGAAGCCTTGCGGGAGCTGCAAGAATATTTAGAGTTAGCCGACGCCCCCCTCAGGATAGAAGGATACGATATTTCCCATACCCAAGGCACTCACCAAGTCGGTTCCATGGTGGTCTTTGAGGACGGAGCCCCCTTAAAACGGGCCTACCGCAGCTTCAATATCCAAAGCACTTCCGCTGATTCTGCTGATGACACTAAAGCTATGAATGAAGTGCTAACCCGACGTTTTGCTAGGCTGCGCCAAGAAGAAGAGGCGGCACAAAAAGAGTTAGTGAGCGCTGAAAGCTCCGGGGAGCTTACTTTACGGCGTTTTTCGTATCCTCCAGACTTAATCGTCGTGGATGGGGGAGCCCCCCAGGTGAATGCAGCGCAAAAGGCACTGGAAGCAGTGGGTGCCAATGTAACGGTAATCGGATTAGCCAAGCGTCTAGAGGAAGTGTGGCTACCGGGATCAGAATTTCCAGTCATCTTGCCGCGCACCTCGCCCGCCCTTTACCTTTTGCAATATTTGCGGGATGAGTCCCACCGCTTTGCCATTACTGCGCATCGGAAAAAACGGGGGAAAACCGTGCGAAAATCGCTCCTAGATACCGTTCCGGGGTTAGGTCCAGTGCGACAAAAAGCCTTGTTAAAACACTTTGGCTCCCTAAAAAGACTCCGGGAAGCCGAGGAAGGCGAAATCGCAGAAGTTGCGGGCATCGGAGAGGTTATGGCAAAGCAGATTTTTCAATCCCTCGCCGATAGCCGGTAAGTTGACGCGCTTCGTAGCATACTAAGAACATGGATGAAGCTCAGCCACACTACGAATCCTCCCCGCCCACGGTGCCCGAGGGAGTGCCCATACTTGATGAAACCGCTCCGCCGCGGGAGGCCAATGTACCCGAGATGATCATCATCACCGGAATGTCCGGAGCTGGGCGTTCGCGAGCAGGGCGGGCCTTAGAAGATCTGGACTGGTATGTGGTCGATAATCTGCCCCCGGCCATGCTGGTACCTTTCGCGGATATGATGACCCCGGAAGGTGAAGGTATCCACCGCCTGGCAGCCATTGTGGATGTGCGCAGTGGGGAACTGTTCTCAAAGCTGCAACATGCACTGGATGAACTCTCCCGGCGAAATATCCGCTACCAGCTAGTATTCCTTGATGCTGACGAGCGAGTCCTGGTGCGGCGCTACGAATCGAATCGGCGTCCTCACCCGTTGCAAGAAGGAGGACGCATCCTTGATGGAATCCGCTCAGAGCGGCGGATTTTGGCACCTATCCGCGCCCGCGCCGATGCCTTAATCGATACCACCAATATGAACGTGCATGACCTTAATCGGCATATGCGCGATGTAGTGGCCGGCGAGGGCGATCGTCCCATGAAGCTTACGGTGATGTCCTTCGGGTTTAAGAATGGGATTCCCCTCGATTCCGATTGGGTTTGCGACGTGCGCTTTCTAGCTAATCCCTACTGGGTCAGTGAACTGCGACATTTGACGGGTCGGGATGGGCCGGTAGCTAAGTACGTGTTGGATCAGCCGGGCGCCAATGAGTTCGCCTTAAATATGGTGAATATGTTGACCCCGATCTTTGATGGGTATCTCACTGAATTAAAACCTTTCGTAACCATCGCGGTCGGGTGTACTGGCGGACAGCATCGCTCGGTGGCCTTAGCGGAAAAAATAAGTGAGTTATTCCGGGCGCAGGGGTTGCCCGTGCGCACCGTACATCGGGATCTGGGGTTGGAATGAAAACATTACTAGATTCAAACGGTTGGATTACTCGCGGCTGGACGGGTCCCAATATTGTCGCGCTAGGAGGCGGACATGGGCTGTCCGCCACTTTGCGAGCTCTGCGCCATATTACTCGGCAGCTAACCGCGGTGGTGACCGTGGCTGATGATGGAGGATCCTCGGGGCGTTTGCGGGAAGAGCTCGGGGTGCTTCCTCCCGGAGATTTACGAATGGCACTTTCGGCCCTATGCGACGACACCGAGTGGGGACTGACCTGGCGTGATGCCATGCAGCATCGCTTCAGCTCCGACGGTCCCCTCGACAATCATGCCTTGGGCAACCTGCTAATCGTCACCATGTGGGATTTATTGGGGGACGTAGTCGAAGGATTGGATTGGGTGGCGAGACTGCTGAACTGCAAGGGGAAAGTGCTACCCATGTGTGCAGACCCGATGGAGATCGAGGCCGATTTAGTCCTGAATGGTAAAAAACGGACCGTGCATGGTCAGGCAAAAGCGGCTAAAGCTCCGGGGAAAGTAGTTGATGTGCGTCTGAGCCCGACTCACCCGCGGGTTTGTCCGGAGACTATCCAGGCGATTAAAGATGCAGAGGGGATCGTTCTCGGGCCGGGGTCTTGGTATACCTCGGTGATTCCGCACTTGCTAGTTCCCGAACTAGCCGAGGCTTTGCAAAAGTCATCAGCTGGAAAAGTAATGGTGATGAATCTTGAGCCCCATACGGAAGAAACCGAAGATTTAACTCTGTCGGGACATATCGAGGCATTTCGGCATTTCGCTCCCGATACTAAAATCGACGTGGTGATTGTGGATCCCACCGCTATCGAAGATGACGATGATCTGGAAAGTGCCGCGGAATCCGTGGGGGCTAAACTGGTTATGCGCCAGGTCAGGGCGGGTTCTGCCTCGGAGCAACATGATCCTTTGCGACTGGCGGCTGCCTTGCGAGATGCCTTCGAAGGATACCTATCGGAAGTGGGACTTTCCGAGCTCTAGTTAGAATGATCCCTAGAAAGAAGCTGGACACTTATTTTGTAGGGCGGAAGGAGAAGCCGAGATGTCTTTGACCTCAGATATAAAAAATGAGCTGGCGGAGAAAACTTTAGCTAAGCAGTCTGAGGCGCAGGCGCAAACCGCCAGTATTCTGCGCTTTGCCGGCGGCATCCATTTAATTAATCGCAATATCGTGGTAGAGGCCGATGTAGACAACCTAGCGGTGATGAAAAATCTGGTTGATTGTCTGCAAGATCTTTTTGATGCCCATCCCGATGTGGTGAAAGTACAAGCCAGGGGAATACGATCCGACGATCGCTATGTGGTGCGAGTAGTCGAAAATGCCGGAAATCTAGCGCGACTGACCGGCTTGATTGATCGCGCCGGGCGGCCGGTGCGGGGCTTATCTCCGCGGCTGGTTTCCGGGGATATAGGAGTATCGAAGGCTACTTGGCGGGGAGCTTTTATGGCCCGCGGATCTTTATCGCAACCGGGGCGCTCGGGATCCTTAGAAATTACTTGCCCGGGCCCAGAGGCAGCATTGGCGCTGGTGGGGGCAGCTCGCCGGCTCGGGGTGAGTGCGAAGTCTCGCCAGGTTCGCGGTCAGGATCGAGTAGTCGTGCGCGATGGGGAGCAAATATCGAAACTGCTTACCATGATTGGAGCGAACCGGGCGCAAGAAGTTTGGGAGCAGAATCGCGAAACCAATCAGGTGCGGGGTTCGGTTAATCGTTTAGCGAATTTTGATGATGCCAATCTGCGGCGCAGTGCCCGAGCAGCAGTTGCCGCAGCCGCCCGCGTTAGGCGCGCTTTCGAAATTTTGGGCGATGACATCCCCGAGCATCTTTTACAGGCTGGCCAACTTCGGCTGCAGTACAAAGAAGCATCCCTAGAGGAACTGGGGCACAAGGCCGATCCTCCCCTAACTAAGGATGCAGTCGCAGGCCGGATCCGGCGACTGTTAGCGATGGCAGATAAAGTGGCCCATGAGAGGGGATTGCCGGCAACTCAAGCGGCGGTTGAGCAGCCAGACGATGAATAAATATTGCTGGCAGCGATTTCAGAGCTTTTTGAGCGTAAAATCTTAGTAAATAACGACAATAGGCCTAAGCGTAAGAGTCCCATCCCGTGTAAACTAGATACTAAGAGGACGGCTCAAGATGATCGTCCCCAAGGTTGTGGCTGCTGGTTTCACTAGGTGGCCACTGATCTTGACTTTGCAATTGACTCCGCTGGTAAACCAGCAGTTCAGGAGGATAATAGTGACTATCCGCGTTGGAATCAACGGCTTTGGCCGTATCGGTCGTAACTTTTTCCGGGCCATTCGGGCCCAGGGTGCCGATATCGAGGTTGTAGCTGTTAACGACCTCACCGACAACAAGACTCTTTCTCACCTGCTAAAATACGATTCTATTCTGGGGCGCCTAGATGCCGAGGTTACCTACGATGAAAAATCCATTACCGTAGGCGACCACAAGATCGTAACTTTCGAAGAACGTGATCCCGCTAACCTGCCCTGGAGTGAAGTGGGTGCCGATATTGTGGTTGAATCCACCGGCTTTTTCACCGATGCCACTAAGGCAAAGGCACACCTGGAAGGGGGAGCCAAGAAAGTTATTATTTCCGCTCCCGGCAAGAATGTGGATGCTACTTTCGTAATGGGTGTGAACCACACCGATTACGATCCCGAGAAGCACACCATTATTTCTAATGCTTCCTGCACCACCAACTGCCTTGCCCCCATGGCAAAGGTACTAAACGACAACTTCGGGATCGAGCGTGGCCTGATGACCACGATCCACGCTTACACCGGCGACCAGCGTTTGCACGATGCTCCGCACAAGGATCTGCGTCGCGCCCGCGCTGCTGCCCTAAATATTGTGCCCACCACCACCGGTGCTGCTAAGGCAGTGTCCCTGGTGCTGCCGGAACTGAAGGGCAAGCTGGATGGTTATGCCCTGCGGGTACCGGTACCCACCGGTTCGATTACCGACCTGACCTTCACCCCCTCCAAGCCCTGCACCGCTGAAGAAATCAATGCGGCGATGAAGAAAGCTGCCGAGGGTGAGCTCAAGGGAATTCTGGCTTACTCCAATGACGAGGCGCTGGTTTCCACCGACATCGTGACCGATCCGCACACCTCAATCTTCGATTCCGGCTTGACCAAGGTAATCGATGGCCAGGTGAAAGTGGTTTCTTGGTACGACAATGAATGGGGCTACTCCAATGCTCTGGTCAACCTGACCAAGCTGGTAGGAGAAAAGCTCTAAACTAATGCGACGTGACGCATAAGGTATGCCCGCCTGCCTGTTTCAGGCAGGCGGGCATAGTCTTATTGTTCGCTTTATGCCCGCCGGGGCAGGAAGGTTAAGTAAACAATGGCTCTACGAAATATTGAGTCTTTAGGAGATTTAGCGGGACGTAAAGTCCTGGTACGCTCCGACTTTAACGTGCCGTTAAAAGACGGCAAAATTACAGATGATGGGCGTATCCGTGCGGCATTGCCCACCCTGAAAGCTCTGGTGGATGCCAAAGCGAAAGTTGTGGTGATGGCTCACCTGGGTCGCCCGAAGGGTCAGGTTAACCCGGAGTTTTCTTTAGCGCCGGTGGCAAAACGGCTAGGAGAACTACTAGGGCAAGACGTGGTCTTGGCGAAAGACACCGTTGGCGAGGATGCCAAGGCTCAGGCGGCCGCCCTCAAAGAGGGACAGGTCTTATTACTGGAAAATGTGCGTTTCGACGGGCGGGAAAACTCCAAAGATGATGCGGAGCGCGAGGCTCTAGCCAAAGAATACGCTCAGCTAGCTGACTGCTTTGTTTCTGATGGTTTCGGGGTAGTACACCGCAAGCAAGCCTCGGTATATGACATTGCTAAACTTCTGCCCTCCGCGGCCGGATTCCTGGTGGTCAAAGAAATCGAATCTTTACGCCGGGCAACCGATAATCCGGAGCGTCCTTACGGAGTGATCCTGGGCGGCTCTAAGGTTTCAGACAAGCTGGGTGTGATTGCTAATCTGCTGGAAAAAGCGGACTTCCTGGCAATTGGCGGCGGTATGGCCTACACTTTCTTAGCTGCCAAAGGTTATGAGGTAGGCACTTCGCTACTAGAAACTGACCAGATCGAGACCGTTAAAGGTTATATGGAAAAAGCCGAGGAGCGGGGAGTAGACCTGTTGCTGCCGGTTGATACCCTAGTGGCCCCGGAATTTTCCGCAGATGCCCCGGCAACTTTGGTTGACTGCGACCAGATGCCCAGCGGCCAGATGGGACTCGATATTGGACCCAAGACCGCCGAACTGTTTGCGGACAAGATTGAGTCTGCGAAGACGGTGGCGTGGAACGGCCCCATGGGGGTATTCGAATTCGCTGCCTTTAGTGAAGGCACCAAAGCGGTAGCGCAAGCGCTTGCCGACTCCGAATGCTTTAGCGTGATCGGTGGGGGAGATTCTGCCGCTGCCGTGCGTACCCTAGGATTTGATGAAACCAAGTTCAGCCATATTTCTACCGGTGGCGGAGCTTCTTTGGAACTATTAGAAGGCAAAACCCTTCCGGGTATTGCTGTATTGGAGGATTAATCATGACTCGTACTCCCTTGCTAGCTGGCAACTGGAAAATGAATATGAACCACCTGGAGGCAACTCGTCTGGTTCAAGAACTGGCTCTAGATCTGCAAGATCACCGCTTCGACTACCGTAATGATGTCGTAGTGATTCCCCCGTTCACCGATATTCGTTCGGTGCAAACTGTGGTCGAATCTGACAACTTGAAGATCACCTACGGGGCACAGGACGTGTCCGTGCACGAATCCGGTGCCTACACCGGGGAAATCTCCGCCTCCATGCTAACCAAGCTGGGCTGTTCTTGGGTGGTAGTCGGACACTCCGAACGCCGCGAATACCATAACGAGACTGATGAACTGGTGGGGCAAAAAGCCGAGGTGGCCTTGGAAGCAGGCATGACCCCGATTATTTGCTGTGGTGAAGGTCTGGAAATACGTAAAGCCGGTCAGCACGTTGCCCATGTGGTAAAGCAGATTGAAGGTGCCTACCAGGGTATTTCCGCTGATGATGCGGTTAATACTGTGGTAGCTTACGAACCGATCTGGGCAATCGGTACCGGGGAAACCGCCACTCCCGAAGACGCCGAAGAAGTATGCGGAGCCATCCGGGAAAAACTAGCGGAGCTGTATTCCGCTGACGTAGCCGAGTCGATCCGGGTTCTCTATGGTGGCTCGGTAAAATCGGCGAATGTAGCCGAGATTATGGCGAAGCCGAATGTGGACGGCGCCCTAGTTGGGGGAGCCTCCCTGAAAGCTGAAGAATTTTCGAAGATCGCTCGTTTCGATGACTAGCGAGTTCTGCAACTGATTTTTTCGCTGCTAGGCGGTGAAGTTGCTAACGATTGGCGGCGGGTCTACTGTGACCCGCCGCCAATACGCTATAGTTAGGGCTGTTCGTATATTACTGGGAGAATAATTTAGTGCAAACCGTAATTGAGATTATCGCGCAAGTAGTGCTGGTGCTATCCAGTTTGTTCCTGATTCTCACCATCTTGATGCATAAAGGCTCAGGTGGAGGCCTATCTGACATGTTCGGAGGAGGTCTGACTTCTAGCGCTGGCTCTTCGGGGGTTGCCATGCGTAACCTCAATCGGATCACTATCGTGACCGCCATTATTTGGCTAATTAGCGTGATTGTTCTGGGGCTTTTGCCGAGAATATTTTCATAAATTCTAACCGGATAAAACGATTTCTAGATAAAGGTGTTCCCCATGACCCGTGAAAATGAAACCAGTCCTTCTCACCGCCGGCGCTCTAAATTTTCTTGGAGGAAAGTTCTAGCAGCCTTAGGTGCCTTTACTCTGATCGCACTGATTGCGGTGGGGGGAGTCTTCGGATACTCCATGTATCAAGCGGGCAAAGTTAACCAACCGAAAGCTACCAGTGCTTCTAAGGTTACGGTAAAATCTCCGAGCCCCACGACTCCGCCTCCGCCGAAAGAAGTACAAATAACTCTGGCAGCGACGGGGGATGTGCTGGCACATGGACCTGTGGTAGAGAATAGCTGGAAGCACGGGAACGGCAGTCATTACGCACCACTGATTGAAAAGATTCGCCCCTGGATTGCGGGAGCTGATATTGCTCTGTGCCATCAAGAAATTCCTTTCGGAAAATCTGATAAAGATTCCCAGGGATATCCCGTGTTTAAAGCGCCAATCGGTTGGGCGAAAGATACTAAAGAACTGGGATATGACGGGTGTTCTACCGCCTCTAACCACACTTTAGATCAAGGGCGCGATGGGGTCGCGCATACCATTCAGACGCTTCGTGCCGCCGGTCTGGGGGCAACCGGATCCGCTGAAAGTGCTGATGCGCGCCGTTACCAAATGTACGAGATAACTAAAGAGGGACGCTCGTTTAAGTTAGCTCAAATTTCTGCCGCCTATGGCTTGAATCAGGGAGAAATCCCCGTCTATAAGCAAAATCCCTGGCTGGTCAACCTCACTACCGATGGCAAAATTATTGTGGATATAGCCAAGCAGGCGCGCGCAGATGGCGCTGACTTTGTAGTTGCCTCTATCCATTCGGGGGTGGAATATAGCTCACCTCCCTCTGCCGAGCAAGAACGGATCGCCAAGACTCTAGCTGATTCGGGGCAAGTTGATCTCTACCTGGGGCATCATGTGCACGTTCCGCAACCAATTCGAAAATTCCCAGGTGGGGTAGATGGTAAAGGAATGTGGGTTTACTACGGAGTAGGCAACTTGCTTTCGGCGATGAATCCCGGGCAGGGTGCCGGTACCCAGGCCGGCCAGATCGCTTTTCCCACCATTACTTTACCGGCGAGCGGTAAACCCTACGTTTCGGCTGCAGGTTGGGTGCCCCTGATTATGGATCGGGCTACTTTGCAGGTAGTTCCGGGATACCTTTACGAGACTTCCGAGGGAGCTGGCACGACCTTGAGTAAAGCTACGGCCGCTCGCTATTTGGATAATCTGCGTAAAGTCACCGAGAATCAGGCTACGGAGCTAAAGACGCCCCCTACCGCTGATTCTACTGCCCAGGTGAAACCGCTAAATAGCTAAAACCATCCTCACTGGGTTTAGGTAGTAAAAATCGCTTAGCAGAGGCGGAGCTTAATCTTTTCGGTACGCTAGCTCACATCTGGAGCGCTCTCATTTCCAGAATAACGCGTTGTGCCCTAAGATTATCAGCGTTGCAATTTATCCGAAAAGGGGAAATCTGCCGTATACAGGCAACCCCCCGAATACAAACCGCGGGAGCGTATTTGTGAAAACAGACGTGGAAAAGCTGGAAGAAACCAGGGCGAAACTAACCGTTCAGGTACCCTACGAAGATCTCAAACCCGAGATCGATAAGGTATATAAGCAACTAGGTAAACAGGTTGCTGTTCCAGGATTCCGCCCTGGACATATCCCGAATCAGATTATTGACCAGCGGATCGGACGTGGCTACGTACTCGAACAGGCCATAAATGAGCGTCTGGGGGACTTTTACGGCCGGGCGTTAAACGAAGCGGAGCTAACTCCCCTGGGCCAGCCCGAGGTTGAGGTGGTAGAAACTCCCGCAGTTGAGGGCAAACCCGGTGGGGATCTTAAGTTCACGGCGGAAGTTGATATTGTCCCCGATTTTGAGCTGCCCTCCCTGGATGACGTTACTTTAGAGGTAGCGAAGCTGGAAGTAAGTGACGAGGACGTCGAAAAAGAACTCGACCAGCTGCGTGACCGTTTCGCTTCCCTGAAGACCGTAGAGCGACCCGCTCAAGACGGGGACTTCACCTCTATTGATATGGTTGCCAAGATTGGAGACGAGGAAATCGACTCAGTTTCCGGGGTTTCCTACCAGATTGGTTCCCAGTCTATGCTCGCCGGGATGGATGAAGCCCTGACCGGAATGAGCGCAGAAGAAACTACCGAGTTTAAATCCACCTTGAAGGGCGGAGACCACGAAGGCGAAGAAGCTGATGTGACCTTAACCCTCCATAAAGTTAAAGAGCGGGAACTGCCCGAGGCCGATGATGATTTTGCCCAGATGGCTTCCGAATTCGACACGATTGGAGAGCTCCGTAGCGACTTGCGGGGCAATGTTGAGAAGATGCGTCGCCAGCAGCAGGCGCTCGAAGCCCGGGAGAAACTACAAGACTACCTGGTAGAAAACACGGATTTCCCGCTGCCGCAGCGCTTTGTTGACGGCGAGGTTGATCGCCTAGCCGAAGGTAAAGAAGACGCTGACCGCGATGAAATCGCCGAGTCGGTAACGAAGCAAGCCAAGCAGCAAATTCTGGGAGACCGGATCGCTAATGAGCGTGAGGTCGAGATTGACCCCAATGAGCTTTACCAGTCCATCTTCGAGATTGCCCAGATGTATGGGGTTGATCCGATGCAGATGCTGCAGGACCAGAACCAGGTGGCTGCGATGGGACAAGATCTGCGCCGTAACCGCGCCTTGGTGTCGGCACTACGGGAAGTAACTGTTAAGGACGAAGACGGCACCGAAATTGACCTTTCGGAGTTCACTAAGGACCCGGCGGAGGCTCGTGCCGAAGCGGCGGCCAAGGCTGCGGCCGAGGCCTCTGACACCGCTGAAAATGAAGCGAGTGCAGAAGAAAATCAGGACCAAGAGAACTAGTTCTCTTTAGGGATCAGTTAACCTTTTAGATCTGGTGGGGCAGGAAGCGGAAGCTTTTTGCCCCACCAGCATTTACCACAGATACTCTTGATGAAGATGGATCAAGCATCAGATTGTCCTGCGCTAAAAGCGTAAATGGGCATGTATAGGAAGAAAACCGTCCCTAAAGACGGTAGTTTGATAGAGAAGTATTTTTAGTCCCATAGATAAGGAAAAACCTGTGCAAACTGCGCCAGTAAGAAATGAGGGAGACCAGCCTAGCTCCCTAGCTTTAGGTGACCATGTTTTCAATAAGCTGTTAAAAGAACGGATTATTTGGTTGGGGTCAGAAGTTGCGGAGGAAAACGCCAACCAGATTTGCGCCCAGATGATGTTGCTGGCGGCGCAAGACCCGGAAAAGCCGATTTTCCTCTATATCAACTCGCCGGGTGGCTCAGTAACTGCCGGCATGGCTATCTACGACACCATGCAATATATCCAACCCGAGGTAGTAACCGTGGCGCTGGGCATGGCAGCCTCAATGGGACAGCTGCTCCTTACTGCCGGTACTCCCGGTAAGCGCTACGCGACCCCTCATGCCCGCATTTTGATGCACCAACCCTCGGGGGGAGTGGGGGGTACTGCCTCTGATATTCGGATTAATGCCAACTTGATTTTGCAGATGAAGCAGGAACTGGCAGAAATAAACGCGCAACGTACCGGCAAATCAGTCGAAAGAATCCGAGAAGATTCGGAACGTGACCATTGGTTCACGGCTCAAGAGGCGCTCGAATACGGTTTTATCGACCATGTTATCGAGTCGGCTCGCAACCTCGGCGCTGATGGAAAGGAACTGTAAACAATGGCTTTTTCACCTTTATATCCGGCGGGCGCCCCGCGTCTAGCTGCAAATATGCCGATTGACCGCTACGTGCTTCCCGAGTTTGAAGAACGTACCTCCTACGGTTTCAAGCGTCAAAACCCCTATACCAAACTCTTTGATGAGCGCATCATTTTCCTGGGGGTGCAGGTAGATGATTCTTCTGCCGATGATGTGATGGCGCAGCTACTGGTATTGGAATCGCAAGATCCCGATTCTCTAATCACCATGTATATTAACTCTCCCGGTGGTTCCTTTACCGCTATGACTGCTATCTACGACACTATGCAGTATGTTAAGCCGCAGATCCAGACGGTTTGTTTGGGGCAGGCGGCTTCGGCGGCGGCAGTGCTGCTAGCCGGAGGCTCTGCCGGAAGCCGTTTGGCTTTGCCCAATGCCCGGATTGTGATTCACCAGCCGTCAATGCAGGGTTCGCAAGGGCAGGCTACCGACATTGAAATTATTGCGGAAGAGATCGATCGGATGCGTACTTGGCTGGAAGATACTATCGCCAAGCATTCGGGACAGACCGCCGAGCAGGTGCGGAAGGATATCGAGCGCGATAAGATCCTGACGGCCCCGGCAGCTAAAGAATACGGCCTGATTGACCAGGTTTTGGAGTCCCGTAAAAGCCCGCTAAAACCCTAGCACCCTTAGTAAGCGTGTTGGCGCTGCCAAGCTGCAAAAATACGTTTAGGCTAAGAGATGCAGGTTTGATTTAGGAGGAACTGGGTGGAGGACGAGGCCGAGCTGTTAAAGTGCTCGTTTTGTGGAAAGACCCAACGGCAGGTGCGCAAGCTTATTGCCGGGCCCGCGGTCTATATCTGTAATGAGTGCGTTGATCTCTGTAACGAGATTATGGAAGAGGACAGCGCGAAGCATTCACGTTCTAAAGCTAAACCCCTACCGAAGCCAAAAGAAATATTTGACTTCCTCAATCACTACGTTATCGGCCAAGAACAGGCCAAACGCGCACTTTCAGTAGCGGTTTATAACCATTACAAACGGGTACAGGCAAAAGAGCGCGGTCAGAACATCGATATGTCTCTGACCAAGTCGAATATCTTGCTGCTAGGTCCCACCGGCTGCGGTAAAACTCATTTGGCGCGGTCCTTAGCGAAACTACTCAACGTCCCGTTTGCCATCGTGGATGCCACTGCATTAACCGAAGCTGGGTACGTGGGCGAGGACGTCGAAAACATCCTGCTCAAGCTGATAAACGCTGCTGACGGAGATATTAAACGGGCAGAACGCGGGATTATTTATATCGATGAGATCGATAAAATTTCCCGCAAAGCCGAGAATGCCTCGATCACCCGAGACGTGTCGGGGGAAGGCGTCCAGCAGGCGCTCCTAAAAATTATTGAGGGCACGGTCGCGTCGGTACCTCCGCAAGGGGGACGGAAACATCCGCATCAAGAGTATCTAGAGATTGACACCAATTCGATTCTGTTTATCGCGGCGGGTGCTTTTGCCGGGATTGATGAGATCGTTAAGTCTCGGCTGGGCCAACATTCTACCGGGTTTGGCTCCTCCTTGAAATCTGCTGCTGAACACGGTGACCTGTATGCCCAGGTCAGTGCCGATGATCTACATCGTTTCGGGCTCATCCCCGAATTTATTGGGCGTTTACCAGTCTTAACTTCGGTAAAAGAACTTACCGAGGCAGATTTGGTGCGAGTACTAGTAGAGCCCGAAAATTCTCTGGTTACCCAGTATTGTTCGCTATTTGAACTAGATGGGATTGACTTGCATTTTACCGATGGGGCGATTCACGCGATGGCCCGCATGGCGCAAGAGCGAGGCACTGGGGCGCGAGCACTTTCCTCCATTATGGAGGCAGTTTTAAAAGAAACTATGTTCGAGGTACCCTCGCAACCTGATGTGCGCTCAGTTACCATTACCGAAGAAGTCGTGAAGCAGGGGGCTAAACCCACCTTGTTAGAAGCTGTTTCCAATTCGAAGACCGCCTAGCGTGGACAGTACTCGCTCTTGCCCGCGCCCTCCTTTATTCTGAAAACATGACTAAAGAGCAGCGCCCAGCAAACAGTGGTTCTATTCCGCCAGAGTTAGCACAGGCACGCGCCACTATCGATAATATCGATGCGGCGCTAATCCATATTTTGGCGGAACGTTTCAAATGCACCAAAAAGGTTGGGTACCTAAAAGCGAATCTCGGTCTTAACCCGGAGGATAAGGGTAGGGAACAGCAACAGGTGGCCAGGCTGCGAGCTTTGGCGGAAGAGGCGGGACTGGACCCGGTGTTTGCGGAAAAGTTCTTGAACTTCATCGTAGAGGAAGTTATCCGCCACCATATCGATATCGCGGAACAACAGCGGAGCTAACCGCGCTTAAGAGTGGCTATAAAAAATTCGCCGGGTGGGGACCCGCCTAACTACTTATTCCTCTTCTAGAGGGCCGCCGTAGATAGCGTTAATTTCGTTTTCAAAACGCTTTAGCACTACCGAACGTTTTACCTTTAGCGAGGGGGTCATGGTGCCGTTTTCTAAAGAGAAATCGATGGTTAATACCCGGATTTTACGGATAGATTCGGCGCGGGAAACCTTTTGATTAGCGCGCGCCACTGCTCGCTCCAAAGCCTTTAAGACCGCGGGGTGGCGGGCAGCGCCGGAAATATCCATAGGCGGCAAGTTGTGGTTCCGCAGCCAGCCCGGAAGCATCTCGGCGTCCAGAGTTACCAACGCGGCAATGAAAGGACGACGATCCCCAACTACCACCACATTTGATATGAGGGGGTGTCCACGCAGACCGTCCTCGAGAATTTCTGGAGAAACATTCTTGCCACCGGCAGTAACAATAATTTCTTTCATGCGACCGGTGATATGTACGAAACCTTCGGAATCAATCCAGCCTTTATCTTCAGTACGTAGCCAACCGTCCTCGGTATAAAGCCCAGCGGATTCTTCCTTTAGATTCAGGTATCCCGGGGACATGGGATCGCCCTGGAACTGTACTTCACCCTGCTCAGAGACGCGTACAGCAATCCCAGGCACTGGCTGCCCCACCGAACCGATCTTGGCGCGGTCAGGTACATTCACGGTAGCCGGGCCTAAAGTTTCGGTCAAACCGTAGCCTTCGCAAACCGTGACGCCAATACCGCGGAAGAAATGACCAAGACGTACTGAAAGGGGACCGCCCCCAGAAATAATATATTTGGCGTTTCCTCCCAAAAGGCTGGTCAACCGGGACAACACCAGTTGGTAAAAGACTTGCCGACGTACCTTCAAGGCTCGTGATGGCCCTTCAGGAGTGTCTAAGGCTTTGGAATAGTCAATCGCAGATTTTGCAGCCAGGCGGAATAAACGCAGTTTTATCCCGGTTCCCGCCGAGGCATCGGCGGCATTGTAGATTTTTTCCAGGACGCGGGGGACGGCCAGCAGATAGGAGGGCTTAAAAGCAGCTAAATCTGCCAGCAGGTTCTTGGTGTCCGGCACTAGGCCTAGTACCCCCGGCCCGACTAACGCTCCCCAGGAAACTAAGCGGGCAAGGGCGTGCGCTACCGGTAGGAATAGCAGGCAACGGGTGGTTTTCTGCAACCCGATCTCCGCCAAATAGTCCAGAAGATTCGGTAGCAAGGCCGTAGCATTCCGCTGAGTGATAATCGTGCCTTTAGGGCGGCCGGTCGTTCCGGAAGTGTAAATAATGGTGGCAATAGTGTCGCCGGTGATCTGGGCGTTATAGGAGTCAATCACTGCCGGTGCAATCTGGCGTCCCGCCTCAATAATAGTCAGTAGATCCCCGGCAGCCAGGGAATATATGCGGCATTTGCGGTCTGCTCGTGCCGCTACTGCCTGGATTAGCTCCTGAGCCGACTGGTTAGCAGCGATTGCGTAGCGAATATCGGAGTCCTGCAAGATCCATTCGATTTGCGCGGCAGAATCCGTTTCATAAATCGGGACGGTAACGATCCCGATTGCTAGCGCTGCCATATCAATCAGTGTCCACTCATAGGAAGTAGGACCATGCAAGGCTAAGCGGTCGCCGGGCTTTAAGCCGATACCGAGTAGTCCCCGCGCTACCGAACTGATTTCATCCCAGAACTCTCCGGCAGAAACTTTGCGCCACTGTTCCCCGAGCATCGTTTTTTGCTCAATAACCGTCTGCGTGGGATCTTGAGTCACGCGACGGCGAAACAGGGAGACAACATTGTCGTGTTCGGCGCGTATCTTGGTCGCCGGCATGGAAAACTCTGTCAAGGTGCCGGGAGTTTTCCCGGCCACCGCAATCGTTCCTGGTGGGAAGGTAATTTCCTTTTCCACGTTGGTTTCTTGCTTCTGATTGAACCAGTTAGTCACGCTTTTAGCCTACCTTACAGTTACTTGCGCGGTTTCTTTGGCGGAGGGGTGCCTAAAATCGCATCCTGAGTAATGACCTGCGCCTCGGCATCTTTATTAACCTGGACGGTTACCGTTCCAGTTAGTGAAGCAGCCGCATCTAAATCGGCGCGCACTGCCGGCAGGTTCTCTGCTGACCACTCATCGGAGTAAATAATAGTTACCTGCTCGAACGGAGTACGCTGGCCTACCTTCGCTTCGGACTTTACCTTGCGCAGGACGCTCAGCGTGTCGCCCGCTAGTTTCAACAAGTCTGCATCTCCCGCTGCTGCCTGCAAAGCAGCGGTTACCTGCGGCCAAGGAGCAGTATGAACGCTGCCGGTGCGGTACCAGGACCAAACTTCCTCTGCCGCGTAGGGCAGGAAGGGAGCCAGCAGCCGGGTCACGTTATCAACCACGAGGGCGAGGGCGGTGCGGGCAGAATCCTGCACGCCGCTGTCCCAGCTCCCGGCGAAGTTATGGGCGCGATCTTTAACCAGCTCCAGGTAGTTATCACAAAAATCCCAGAAGAAAGACTCGGTTTGCTCTAGCGCCCGGGTATGGTCATAGTTTTCAAACGCGCTGGTAGCGGTGGTAATGACCTCATTTAGCCGGGCGATTACCGCTTTATCTAAGGGAGTAGTTACCTTTGCGGGGTCTAAACACAAACCGGCATCCTCGGTCATCGACAAAGCAAACTTAGAGGCATTGAGCAGTTTCATTGCCAGGCGTCGCCCGATCTTCATTTGTGCTTCTTCAAAAGCAGTATCGGTACCTAGGCGAGCCGCAGCTGCCCAGTAACGCACCGAATCTGAGCCGTGTTTTTCTAGCAGCCCCATGGGAGTAACGACATTGCCTTTAGATTTCGACATCTTCTTGCGATCCGGATCTAGAATCCAGCCGGAAATTGCAGCGTTCTTAAAGGGAAGGGCATCGAACTCCAAATGGGCACGCACCATGGTAGAAAACAGCCAGGTGCGGATAATATCTTGGCCTTGAGGACGCACGTCCATGGGATAGACCCGTTTAAAGAGATTATTATCTCGCAGCCAACCGCCCGCAATCTGCGGGGTCAGCGAAGAGGTGGCCCAAGTGTCTAAAATATCGACTTCGGCGGCAAACCCGCCCGGTTCACCTCGTTGATCCTCCGTAAAACCTTGAGGAACATCGCTGGTGGGATCAATCGGCAAGGTTTCTTCCGCGGGCATGATCACCTGGTCGTAATCGACTTCGCCATTCTGGTCAACGTGATACCAAAGCGGGATCGGCACCCCGAAGAAGCGCTGGCGGGAAACCAGCCAGTCATTATGTAGACCATGTACCCAGTTTGAGTAGCGCACCTTCATGAAATCTGGGTGGAACTTTAGTTCTTCACCACGGGCTAGCAGCTCACTATTGAGGTTGTCGCGGTGTCCACTCAGTGTGTAGTCACTGCCGCCATTGCGGATATACCATTGCCGGGACATCACGATTTCTAGGGGGCGGTCACCTTTTTCAAAGAAGTTGGTTTGCCGCATGGTTTTCTGCGGTTCTCCCTGCAGTTCTCCGCTCTCTTTGAGGGCATCCACGACGATTTGCCGCGCGGTGAAAGTGGTTTTACCGCGGATAGCATCCATAAGTTCAATACCTGCCGGATCAGTGATCCAATCGGTAGCTTCGTGAGTGATCCGCCCATCTTTAGCCAGAATCACCCGGGTGGGTAGTTCTAGGTCGCGCCACCATTCCACATCGGTAACATCGCCGAAGGTACAGCACATGGCGATGCCGGCGCCCTTATCCATTTCCGCCGCCGGGTGGGCTAACACCGGAACCTCAACGTTAAAGCCGGGGCTAGTTACGGTTTTACCAAATAGGTGCTGGTAACGCTGGTCATCCGGGTGCGCTACCAGGCAGCAGCAGGCTGCCAGCAGTTCGGGACGGGTAGTTTCAATAATCACGTCCTGTCCATCCGGTAGATGGAAAGCGAGCGCATGGTAAAAACCGGGATAGTCACGCGCCTCTAGTTCCGCCTGGGCAACCGCGGTTTGGAAAGTTACATCCCATAGACCGGGTGCTGCCGATTGATAGGCTTCGCCGCGTTTTAAGTTCCGCAAAAACGCAGTTTGCGCAACTTTTTGGGAATCCTTAGAAATGGTTTGGTACTGATGTTTCCAATCGACACTGAGCCCCAGGCGGCGCCAGAGTGCCTCAAAAGACTTCTCGTCCTCTTTGGTCAGCTCTTCGCACAGTTCAATAAAGTTCTTACGGGAAATCGGCACTTGATCGCGGGCCTTTACCGATTTGGAATCTCCGTGATGAGGCGGCACAAAATCCGGGTCGTAGGGCAGGGTAGGGTCGCAGCGGACTCCATAATAGTTTTGGGCACGACGCTCGGTAGGCAGCCCGTTATCGTCCCAGCCCATGGGGTAAAACACTGCTTTGCCCTGCATCCGCTGGTAGCGCGCCAGGCAATCGGTGTGAGTATAGGAGAACACGTGGCCTACGTGCAGCGATCCGGAAGCCGTAGGCGGGGGAGTATCAATCGAGAACACCTGCTCGCGCTGCGCCTCGCGGTCGAAAGCATAAACCTGTTGTTCTTCCCAAGCCTCGGCCCAGCGTTCTTCGAGGCCGTCTACACTTACTCGGCCCGGAACCTGGGGGGCGGGTAAGTTCAGATCTGCTAAATCCCGGTGATCATGGGGATTACTCATCGGCCATCTCCTATTTCATCTTTTTCCTGTTTACCGCCTGTTCTTCTATATCGCAGGACAGTAACTGGCGTTTATATACCTTACTAAACTACTCGGTTTACCAGGCCAACCCCAAAATCTAGTTCCACTCTTTCGAGGTACCTTAAGCATTGGAAACGCAGCTGTTTTAGGAAAAGCCCGCCACCCGAAATCTTCAGCAAAGATCAAAATCGGGTGGCAGGCTCTGCTGCAAATGCCTCAACAAACAGCTGCTAACTATGTTGAATTTTCCCGCCGTTTTCGCGAGCAATCTGCAAATTGTAGGGAGTGTCCCAATAAACTTCCTGTTTAAAGGGATTACGTCCGGTGGAACGCACCTTATAGATGTGGTATCCGAACACCACCACATTGGCCACTAGCGCTGCTGCCGAAAGCAAAAACATCGCAGTGGGGTTGTGAGCGCTGCGGTGGGCGAACATGGAATCTTGCATAAAGTGCGGGAAGGTTAGCACTATCGCTGACCAGAAGGTCAAGGTGTAGGCGCGGTATTGAATCCAGGCACCTTTCCCGAAGGCTAGGAAGGCCGGGATGGTACAAGATGCCAGCAAGGCCACTCCCGAATACCAGGCGCGGTCAGCTAGACAGTTGTAAACGTAGGCTACATTCCACAGATCGTAGGCAATAATCCAACCAATAGTCAGATCGCCCCAAATAATCTGTTTGTTCTTGCCTTTGGATACGTAAATACCCATCCAGCCCGAAATCATCAGGAAGTTTAGGATTCCGGCAATACCATTCATGATGTTCCAGGGGCCGCCCCAGGTAACCATCCCTTGCGAGGGATCCACCCCGTGGATGCCGTAGCACTGGAAGTCACGAATCACGGCCTCGATAATATTTATCGCCAAAATGAACGGGGGAATACAAAGGTACCAGCGCTTATCACGCAGCTTCGGGAAATATTGTAGCGCCACCAGCGACAACGACCCGATTAGCGCGGAATATTGTTTCACTATCGGGAACCAGCCATCAGAGTTAGTACCGGCCCGCGAATAGGGCCACCAAAAAATAGTGAGCGCCACCGGGATCACGATGAATACTGCAATCGCAACCCATTTGTAACGGATCGCTAGCCAGGCCAGTACCGCGAGCCCCGCGATCACTACCACTAGCATCAAATAGTCGTACCACTGGCCAAGTTCAAAGAAGAATAGGGTGGGATAGTCTGGTTTCATCAGTTATTTCGCCGCCTTTTTGCCCCAGCCAGGAAGATAGGTTTTCTCTTTCTTTTGCCGGATTTGCTCCTCCCAGGAAAACTCCGGTTCTTCCCAATCAGTGAAATATTCACTATCAATATCCTGCGCCCACGGGGAATCGGAGGAGGTAGGAGGCCAAGTGGGATTATCGGTTACCGGAGGGCGTACCTCGTTTACCGCAGGGTCTTGGCGGCCATAGCGCAGCCACTGGTTGTGGGTCTCTTCGTAGAGTTCGGTGCCGTCCCAGCGTCCCGCGGGAGTGTCATATCCGAAGAGCTTGCCTCCCAGTACTGCCCGCTTAATCCGTCCTTGCCATTGCGGTTTCTTCCGGAACTCCGCTACCCGCTTAACATAGAGGTTTTGCAGATGCGCCATGCATCCGCCGATCAGTTCAATGTTTATCCAGTTGATGGCAGCCGCAAACTTGGTATCGGGTTCAAAACCGATACGCCAATGGTTGATTAATCGACAGCGTTCTCCTTTGAGGGGAATCAGGTAAAAACACCAGGCGGCCGCGTAATGCTTCATCCCTGGGTAGCGGAATGCGAAGGATCCGGGAGCCCGCGGTGGATGCTTGGTATCAACCCATTGGGAAAGATACTTCCCCGGTACTACATCCGCCCATTCCATAGACATCCCGGTGAAGTCAAAGGCGGCGATATCTCCGGGTTTCAGAGCGTCTTCACCTTGCCACTGTTCTTGAATTTCGTAAGAGTTGAAGAAAGGTAGACGCGCAAAAGTGCGTTCCAAGAATTCGGAAGAATAAGAGCCTGCCTTGTCGCAACCTAGCTGTTTTAGGTGCCGATAAACCGCATAGGCGGGAGCGTCAATATTAATGGCGTAGGTTGAGGAGCGACCATTGGAATAGCAACGGTCGATTAAATCATCGGAAGGGTAGTGCCATTCGTTTTCCTCTGCGGTGGCTTTCCCCGAAAACTGACTGAAGCCCAGCATTCCGCCGAGGGCGACGCTGCCCCCGAAAGCGCCGAGGCGCAATATTTTTCCAATTCGACTGTGGTTAGCAGACATTGATCTTCTCCGTAGGTTATTTCTTTTAAAAAAGACAACATCGTTGTCGTCCTTGCGTTAACATATAATACACTACTGTATTAAGAATAGCGGCCTCTTTTAAAGAGAAAAATAGCGTCATATTCGCAGATAGTACTCAATTTAAAAGACAATAGGTAAGCTCAAAACGACCGGGCAGCGTCGCTCGGTTTAAAAGGAACAGTCATGGGATTTTTATGGGAAGTCGGCCCAATCTGGGTCTACCTTTTCTGGATTCTAATTTTTGCTCTCCAAATGTTAGTGGCAGAAATGCATCGCCGCTGGACTTGGACCGCCTTCGCCGTCTGGACAGTCGGTGGAGTTTTACTGATTCCCTATGTCATCATTCACGGGGTTCCTATGGTGGGGTGGTTCCCTTTCGGAAAATTCATCATCATGCTGGCCACCGCCACCATGACTGCTTTCCTGCTGCATTGGGGTAAACGCAATCCCTTAAAGGCCCGTCGCTACGCTATCTGGTTTGGCGTTGCCCTCTGGATCGGCCTGGCAGTAAACATTATGGAAGCCAATATTCGTGACCTGACCATCTACTTTGAAGCCGACACTTACCGCGCCTGCGCCACGAACTTTCAATGCCTGATGGATATTGATTCCTCCCGCTCGATCTCGATGATCGAGGGGCTACCCGAAACCCGCGGAATCACCGCTGCCAGTGGCTCTGTCGCCTGGTATCAAGCGGCTGCCGATGCCTTTAAAGCCAGTGGAGTAGGGATCGACCCGGCCACCGGGTTCCGCACTATCGGCGGATACTGGAATCTGCTGTCGGCCGCCGCCGGGCTACTAAACATCATTACCATCACCGGCCTGGGAAAAATCTTTATTTCTTCGGCAAAGAAAGGGAAAGTACAAGGGCTGATTTGGGCAGATATGGCCTGGCCGTGGATTATTGCCTATGACCTGTGGAACCATTCCTTCCTATATAACTCACTCGCGGACTACACCTGGTACTGCACCTTGGCATTGCTGCTCGCGTGTACGGTTCCCGCTTTTACTTGGGCAAAAGGGCAATGGATCTGGTTCCGCTGTTTCACCTTGATGTTCTGGATAGCAGCTAACAACATTTTGCCGGAGTTGCTAGTGAGGCCCTCCATAATGACCAACTACGCCACGATGAACCCGGTGGCGAATATCGTTTGTGCTTGGCTGGCACTGATTTCTAATGTGGCGCTGTTTATCTATTGGCTATACAAGATAACCAAACATCACCGCAATCCCTGGACAAACTGCCTCTTCTTCGAACTGGGAGCCTTTAGAAAAGTAGTAAAGCTCTACGCGGATGATAAAGACAAATATTTCTTGACCGACTTTATCCTCGAGACTCCCACGCAGCTAGGCTTCGAACCCAAATCTGCAACCCCGCCGGTAGACGGATATGTGGGTTGGATGCCTTGGTGGAAACAAGACAAACGCTATCCGAAGCCGCGTACCCCACTGTCTGCCGACCCTAAGTTGGTAGAAAAGGGGATCAAATCTGATCCCCGCTGGGACGTCACCAAGTCAAAGGAAGCGTAACCGCCTGCAGAAATGCAAAATAGAACGTTTGTTCGTAGGATAGGAATGTGGATGAAAAACTGGTAGTTAAAGGGGCAAGAGAACACAACCTGCGCAATGTGGGCATTGAGATTCCTCGCGACAAGATGGTGGTGTTTACTGGGCTTTCTGGGTCGGGTAAGTCTTCGCTGGCCTTCGACACGATTTTCGCCGAAGGACAACGCCGCTATGTAGAGTCGCTCTCTTCCTATGCGCGTCAGTTTCTCGGGCGCCTGGATAAACCGGATGTGGATTTTATTGCCGGGCTGTCTCCAGCGGTTTCTATCGACCAAAAATCTACCTCCCGAAACCCCCGTTCGACTGTGGGCACCATTACTGAGGTTTACGACTATTTGCGTTTGCTGTATGCGCGGGCTGGGCAGGCCTACTGCCCGGTATGTGGGGAAAAAATTCAAGCGCAAACTGCCCAGCAAATCGTGGATCGCCTGCTAACCCTGCCGGAAAAAACCCGATTCCAGATTTTGGCTCCGGTGGTGCGCGGACGCAAAGGAGAATACACCGAGCTTTTTGCAGACCTAGTTACCCAGGGGTTCTCAGCGGCAGTGGTGGACGGGGAAACCGTGCGCCTTACCCAGCCCCCCAAGCTGGAACGCAAAATCAAACACGATATTTTTGTGCGCGTCGATCGCCTAGTGATGAAAGAGGGGGTACGTACCCGGCTCTCCGACTCGATTGAGACCGCCCTTAAACTTGCAGACGGGCTGGTAGTAATAGATTTTGTGGACCGAGATGAATCGGATCCCGAGCGTTCCCGCCGTTTTTCTGAAAATCGTGCCTGCCCCAATGATCACCCGCTGCAGCTAGAGGAAATCGAGCCGCGTACTTTTTCCTTCAATGCCCCCTATGGGGCTTGCCCAGACTGCTCCGGTCTTGGTTCCCATCTGGAAGTAGACCCGGAGCTAGTGGTGCCCAATCCGGAGCTATCTATCTCCGAAGGTGCAATTCGCCCCTGGTCCACCAAAAATAAATATTTGATGAATATGGTTGCCGGCCTGGGGGAGGAGCTCGACTTTGACCTAGAGACTCCTTTCCGTAAGCTATCGGCCTCCCAAAAGAAAGCCCTTTTACGCGGGCGCGACTATCGAGTGAAAGTAAAGTTCCGGAATCGTTGGGGGCGGATGCGCACCTACTCTTCCGGATTCGAGGGCGCAATCCCTTGGATCATGCGCAAACGGGAAGAAACCGAGTCCGAAATAATGAGGGCGCGTTACGAGGGCTACATGCGCCAAGTTCCCTGTTCTACCTGCCATGGCGACCGTCTAAAACCGGAAGTACTGGCGGTAAAAATCGGGAACCTAAATATCGCGGAGCTAACGAAGCTAGCTATTTCCGCCAGTGGTAAATACCTGGCGCAAGTAGAACTCACCGGGCCGGCGAAAAAGATCGCCGAACCGATTTTGAAAGAAGTGCAGGTGCGCCTGCAGTTCCTACAAGACGTGGGCTTGGGATATTTAACTCTAGCGCGGGGAGCTGCCACCTTATCGGGGGGCGAAGCCCAGCGGATTCGCTTGGCCACCCAGATAGGATCCGGGCTAGTCGGAGTACTTTATGTCCTGGATGAACCCTCAATTGGGTTGCACCAGCGCGATAACCACAAACTAATCGAGACGCTAAAGAAGCTGCGCGATTTAGGGAATACCTTACTGGTGGTCGAACATGACGAGGACACCATTCGGGCTAGTGACTGGATAGTCGATATCGGCCCGGCAGCCGGGGAAAATGGGGGAGAAGTCCTTTATTCCGGTCCAGTACCGGGGATCGCTGATTGTAAGCGCTCCCTTACTGGGCAGTATTTGTCGGGTAAAAAGCAGATTGCAGTTCCTAAAAAACGGCGCAAAATTGAGAAAGATCGGCAGCTAAAAATTATTGGGGCGCGAGAAAACAACCTACAGAACCTGAATGTTTCGATTCCTTTAGGTAAGTTGGTCCTGGTCACCGGAGTTTCTGGTTCGGGTAAATCGACACTGATCAACCAGGTGATGTACCAGGCTTTAGCGGCGCAACTGCAGAGAAAAAGAGTGGTTCCCGGGCGTCATAAAGCTATCGAGGGACTGGAGCATCTGGACAAGGTGGTGCACGTAGATCAAAGTCCGATTGGACGTAACCCCCGCTCAAACCCGGCCACCTATACCGGGGTCTGGGATGCAGTCCGCTCCCTCTTTGCCCAAACTCAAGAGGCACAGCTCCGAGGCTACGGACCCGGACGGTTCTCATTTAACGTCAAAGGGGGACGCTGTGAAGCTTGCAAGGGAGACGGCACCCTCAAGATCGAGATGAACTTCCTGCCCGATGTATATGTACCTTGCGAAGTGTGCGGAGGCGCGCGCTATAACCAGGAAACCCTACAGGTCAAATATCGTGACAAATCGGTAGCCGATGTGCTCGATATGCCGATCAGTGAAGCGGCAGAGTTTTTCGCTCCCATCGGTAAAATTTCCCGGCACCTCAACACCTTGGTAGAAGTGGGGCTCGGGTATCTGCGTCTGGGGCAAAGTGCTACTACTCTTTCCGGGGGAGAAGCTCAGCGGGTGAAACTTGCCAGTGAGCTGCAGCGTAGGTCCAATGGGCGCACCATTTATGTACTGGATGAGCCCACCACCGGCCTACATCTGGAAGATATTCGCAAGTTAATGCTGGTGTTGCAGTCGCTGGTCGACAAGGGCAACTCGGTGATCGTGATCGAGCATAATCTTGATGTGATCAAGTGCGCCGACTGGGTGATCGATTTAGGTCCCGAGGGCGGAGACGGCGGGGGAACTCTGGTGGCGCAAGGAACCCCGGAGCAAGTAGCGAAAGTGAAAGCCTCCTACACCGGGCAGTACTTAAGCAAGATTTTAAAGTGACAGTAGCTGTGGTATCTGTGCAAGTGAGCCCGATCCACGAGGATTAGCCATTTTTGTTTTTCTGCTGTGTTAACCTACGGACAAGAGAAACCTATTTTGAATTGGAGATTCGCCAATGGGAGCTCCCGCTATCGATCTAATGCAATTCACTTCGGTGGCCGCAGCGGTACTGGATCGCGCCAGTAATCGGGCGCGAGAAATCGCAGTTGAGCGTCCCTCCGCGTTGGGAGCCGCGTGGGAAAAAATCTCTGCAGCTTCCTTGGGAGACGCGATCCGGGCAGCCGGTTTAGGGTGGATCGGTCTGGGGTTAAAACCCGGAGATGCAGTCTCCATTCTGGGATCCACCTCCTACGAATGGATGATTATGGATCTGGGAGCGCAAGCAGCTGGGCTAGTTACCGTGCCCATCTATGAAACCGACTCCTATGAACAGGTAAAGTGGATTGCCCAAAAAGCCCAGATAAAGGCAGTAATTACCGATTCTACGGCGCAGGCGAATATGATTCGTCAGCTGGATAAGGAACCTGAACTCGCCGGACAAATCTCGGCAGTGTTTTCTTTAGACGATTCGGGCTTAACCCGTCTTTTAGAACACGGACGCACTATTTCCCCCTCGGAACTAGATGAACGCTTAGAACAGATAAAACTTGATGACCTTTGCACCATTGTTTTTACTTCCGGGACCACCGGACGCCCCAAAGGGGTAGAAATTACCCACGGAAACTTCCTGCGCCCCCTAAATGCTGTCATCGAGCGGGGCAGTTGGAACGAATGGGTTTTCGACCCCGGTGCCCGGGTAATTTACTTCCTGCCGGTAGCCCACGTAATGGCTCGTTTCCTGGGTTATCAGCAACTGGTAGGTCACGGCACCGCCGCATTTTTACCCAACCCCAAGACCATAGTCCAGGATATGCAGACTTTTAAACCAAATGCTCTGCTAGTAGTGCCGCGGGTGCTGGAAAAAATCTATAATGCCGCCGATGCTACCGCAGGTTCCGGGATTAAGCTGCGGATTTTCCGTTTGGCTGCCCATACTGCGGAACAGTGGGCACGCACACAAGACTTAGGGAAAGAAATTTCGTTTGGGCAAAAGCTAAAGATTGCTCTAGCTCGGAAGTTAGTCCTTAATAAGATCCAAAAACTTATGGGCGGAAACCTGCAGGGAATCGTATCTGGGGGAGCGCCCATGGCTGAGCGGCTCGGCCACTTCTTTATTGGGTGCGGCATCGAAGTTTTGCAAGGCTACGGCGCTACCGAAACTACCGGACCGCTTACTATGTCTGAGCGGATTGGAAACAAAACCGGATACGTAGGCCGACCCCTGCTTTGTAACCAAGTGCGCCTGGGCGAGGGCGGCGAACTGCAGGCACGCGGCGGCTCGATTATGCGGGGTTACTACGGGGAACCAGAGCTTACTCGGGAAGCTTTCACCGCGGACGGCTGGTTGAAAACTGGGGATATTGCGCAAATCGATGCTGATGGCAACGTTAAAATCACCGGGCGCGCCAAAGAAATTATTGTGACCGCCGGCGGGAAAAACGTAGCTCCCGAGTACCTAGAGGAACGTTTGAAAGGACATCCGCTAATCTCACAGGTAATGGTAGTAGGGGATAATAAACCCTTTGTGGCGGCGCTGGTTACCCTGGATCAAGAAATGTTACCCACCTGGCTGAAGAATCACGGGATGGAACAGATGGATATCACCCGGGCAGCTAGGGATCCGCGGGTGCTGGAAGCTTTACAGCGGGCAGTCCAGCGGACTAACCGGGCGGTGTCGCGGGCAGAATCGATCCGCAAAATCAAGATTCTTACCACCGATTGGACGACTGAAAACGGGATGCTGACCCCCTCTATGAAAATAAAGCGCAATCGGATTCGCGCCGTTTACGGGGAACAAATCGAAGATTTATTTACTAAGCGGCAAGAAAAATAGCAGATCAGCCGGCCTATAAGCCGGGTTCTGTACTGGCGAAGCCAGCGGCGACCATCTATCTACGACCTGCGTTACCGCACGCCTGAAGCAACCTACCCGCAAGCTAAAGGCGGACCACCCAACTTGCTGCTTGGTCTTGCTCCGGATGGGGTTTACCTAGCTGGCCAAGTCACCTTGACCACTGGTGGTCTCTTACACCGCCTTTTCACCCTTACCAACGCGAAAGCGTGGCGGTTTGTTTTCTGCGGCACTAGCCCGCGGGTCACCCCGGGTGGCTGTTAGCCATCATCCTGTCCTGTGGAGCCCGGACTTTCCTCGACTATTACTAGCCGCGGCCGCCCGGCCGACTGATCCGGGTCAATAATACCTAAAGGCGCCCGCTGACCGAAAAGCAAGGCGCTAGTTTATGAATCTAAAACGGCAAGGGGGCTGCCGATTTTCTAGAGGTTGCTAAACTAAAGGCATGGTTGCCTATATAGATATTCACCCAGTTAATCCGCAAGCCCGGCTAATTACTAAGGCCGCTGACATTATTCGTGACGGGGGCGTAATCGCCTATCCCACTGATTCGGGTTATGCCCTGGGGTGCAAACTTGGGAATAAAGCGGGACTAGAACGGATCCAAACTATCCGCAAACTTCCTAAAACCCACAACTTCACCCTCATTTGCCACGATTTTAAGCAATTAGGGAAGCTGGTAATCGTTGACAATTCGGCGTTTAAGCTGATAAATCGGCTCACTCCCGGTCCCTACACCTTCATTATGAAAGGGGATAAGGCAGTGCCGCGGATCATGGTTAATCCCAAGAAAAAGACGGTGGGGGCGCGCATTCCCAATCATGTAACCACCCTGGCGCTGGTAGAAGAATTGGGGGAGCCTCTGATGTCCTCTACTTTGATTTTGCCGGATAAGGATGTTCCAGAAGCTAACGGTTGGGAAATCCGTGACGAGATTGGCTACCTACTAGATGCGGTTATTGAAGGGCCGGTAGATGAAGCCCGGCCCACTACGGTCATCGATCTCACCGGGGAAGTTCCCCAGGTGGTTCGCCAGGGCGCCGGTGATCTCTCGGACGTTATGCTCTAGTGGATCTTTTTCAGCAGGCCTCGCTTAACGAACAGGGGATTCCCGCTTTTTCAGACTCTGCGCCCCTGGCAGTGCGGATGCGCCCGCTCAATATTGACGAGGTGGTGGGGCAATCCCACTTGCTCGAACCCGGCTCTCCTTTGCGCCGGCTATTGGAGCCCCAAGGCAGCGCCGGGGCGGTGAGTTCCATTATTTTTTGGGGACCGCCGGGAACTGGGAAAACTACCCTTGCCTATTTGGTAGCCACGGCCTCAAAACGAAACTTTGTGGAAGTTAGCGCGGTTTCGGCCGGGGTAAAAGAGGTACGCGCAGTTATTAAAGAGGCGCGCGAGCAGCTGCGCGCAACCGGGAAACAAACAGTGCTTTTTGTGGACGAGGTACATCGCTTTTCTAAGTCCCAGCAAGATGCCTTGCTCCCGGCAGTAGAAAACTCCTGGGTAATTCTGGTGGCCGCCACCACCGAAAATCCTTCGTTCTCGATCGTCTCCCCGTTGCTGTCGCGGTCTTTACTGCTAACTTTAAACCCCTTAAACAGTGAGGACGTGAAACAGTTGCTGCGCCGCGCCCTCAGCGATGAACGCGGGCTTAAAGGCAAGGTAACAGCAGACGAGGAGGCACTGACCCGCCTGGCAGATTTGGGGGGAGCCGATGGCCGCAAAGCGCTGACCTTACTAGAGGCTGCCGCCGAGGGAGCGGTATCGGCGGGGCGCAGCACTTTGACCACAGAAGATATTGCTCGCGCTGCCGACAGTGCAGTAGTGAAATATGACCGTGACGATCACTATGACGTGATTAGTGCTTTTATTAAATCCATGCGCGGATCCGATGTGGATGCCACTTTGCATTATTTGGCACGCATGATCGAAGGGGGAGAAGATCCCCGCTTTATCGCTCGCAGAATCATGATTTGTGCCAGCGAAGACGTGGGGATGGCAGATCCGAAAGCCTTAGAAATTGCGGTGGCTGCCGCGCAAGCAGTACAGATGATTGGGATGCCCGAGGGGCGGATTATCTTAGCGCAAGCCGCAGTGGCAGTAGCCACCGCCCCGAAATCGAATGCGTCCTATTTGGGAATTGAAACCGCAATTAAAGATGTGCGCGCCGGAAAAAGTGACGCGGTACCTGTCCCGCTGCGTGATTCTCATTACCCTGGCGCCTCAGATTTGGGAGTGTCCGGCTACAAATATGCTCACGATTATCCGCACCATATTGTTAAGCAAACTTATCTACCTGCATCTTTAGTTGGTACTCAGTATTACCATCCCACTGACAATGGGTATGAGGAGTTGGTATCTAAGCGGCTGCGCACCATTCGCGGCATCTTGGCCGATGGCAAAGGTGAACCAAAATAGGCTAATCTAAAACCTGTTGTCTACAGGCAACCCTGGGGTCTTAGCCCGCGTGGTGACCCCACCGGCATATCCGGTGAAATGAAAATAGAAGAACACATACAGGAGAAAACTAAATGGGAAATAAACGTTCGCGTAAACAGGTTCGGCTATCTCGTGCTTTGGGGATTGCCTTAACTCCCAAAGCTCAGCGCTACTTTGACCGGCGTCCCTACGGGCCCGGCGAGCATGGTCGTGCTCGGCGTCGCAGCGAATCTGACTACGCTATCCGTTTGAAGGAAAAACAGCGTTTGCGCGCTCAATACAATATTCGCGAGGCCCAGATGCACCGCCTATTCGAAGAGGCGCAGAGCGTTAAAGGGATGACCGGTGACAACCTGATTGTGCTACTGGAGTCCCGGCTGGATGCGTTGGTATTGCGCTCGGGCTTCGCTCGCACTATGCCCCAAGCTCGCCAGACGGTAGTTCACCGTCACGTCCTGGTAGATGGAAAACTGGTTGACCGTCCCTCCTACCGGGTAAAGCCGGGACAGGTTATCCAGATTCGCCCCAAGTCCCAGACCAAGGATCCCTTTATCGTAGCGGCGGCCGGCTCTCACCGCGACGTCCTCCCGGATGTACCCGCATATTTGGATGTTAACCTGGAACAACTCCAGGCCACCTATGTGCGTCTGCCTAAGCGCGATGAAATCCCGGTAGTCTGCGACCTCCAGATGGTCGTTGAGCACTACTCGCGTTAAGCTTAAAAACTTTTGGTCTGATGCCTCCCGATTTTTCGGGAGGCATCACCCATATATCCGGCTTGGTTCTAGGCTTAGGTGCTCGGTAGGGTAAAATTCAGCGATATAAGCATTTCTTAGGGAAGGAAGAACAATGAGCGTTGGTGAGGTAGCTTCATTAATCGCCGCTTTAGCGTTTTTACTGCTAGTGGTGTTTCTAGCGATACCACTGTGGAAACTGGGGAAAGTTTTTGACCAGCTTCAAGGATCCATTAAGCAGGTAGCAGCCGATACCGGCGACACCGTTAAAGAGGTTTCCCAAACGGTCAGGGACGCCAACGCCCAACTGGTGCGGGTCGATGCGGTCACTACCTCGGCTGCGCAAGTCGCTCAAGATGTTTCTGCGGTTTCGACCTTGGTTTCTTCCACCTTCGCCGGCCCGCTGATTAAACTCTCGGCCTTTTCCTATGCGGCCCGCAAAATGTTTAACAGGAAAGGTCAGTAACCATGAAGAAACTGGTGAAGCTAGGGATTACAGTAGCAGTAGTAGGCGCTATCGCCTACTCGATTCCGCCGGTACGGGAGCGGATGCAGGCCGCTTACGCCTCTTTCCAAGAGGATTTTGAGAATAGGGAGCGGCAGCTGCGTGCGGCGCTAATGCCCGAAACCACCCCCTTAAGTTAATCGCTTTTCAACTAGGAGGTAGCTCCTCCTCATAAAGATTTAGAGGCATAATGCAAACATCTGAAATTCGTTCCCGCTGGTTAGACTATTTTGCGAAGCAGGGACATCATTTGGCACCATCAGTTCCCCTGGTGTCTCCCGATAAGTCGATTCTGTTTACTATTGCGGGAATGGTGCCGTTCATTCCCTATATTGTAGGTACGGAACCGGCACCTTGGCCGCGAGCTGCCAGTGTGCAAAAGTGCATCCGCACTAACGATATTGAAGAGGTCGGCAAAACCACTCGGCACGGTACTTTCTTTCAGATGTGCGGGAACTTTAGTTTCGGTGACTACTTCAAGCAGGGCGCCTCAACCATGGCTTGGGATCTGCTCACCGGCTCCGTGGAAGAAGGCAAATACGGCCTGGACGGAGACAAACTCTGGGTGACGATTTGGGAAGAGGATGACGAGGCCGAGGACGTGTGGCTAAACCAGATCGGCCTGGATCCCCTTCACCTACAAAAGCTCCCCCGGGAAGAAATCTTTTGGGATACCGGGCAGCCGGGACCGGCCGGTCCTTGTGCCGAAATCCATTTCGACCGCGGTAGCGCTTACGGACCCGAGGGCGGCCCGGAAGTAGATACCGGTGGGGATCGCTACCTCGAGCTATGGAACCTGGTGTTCGACCAGTACCTACGGGGAGAAGGAACCGGTAAAGACTATCCGCTGCTGGGCGAGCTGGACAAGAAATGTATCGATACTGGGTTGGGATTAGAGCGACTAGCGTTCTTGCTGCAAGGCAAGGACAATATGTACGAGATTGACCAGGTATTCCCGGTAATTGAGAAAGCGCAGGAACTGTCGGGAAAGCAGTATACCCAAGGTAAAACCTCGAAAGATCCTAATGATATTCGGATGCGGGTAGTCGCTGACCATGTGCGCAGCGCCCTGATGCTGATTGGGGACGGGGTACGGCCTGGAAACGATGGACGCGGATACGTTTTGCGCCGCCTGATTCGCCGGGTAGTGCGCGCTATGCGCTTATTGGGAGTTAAAAAGCCGGTATTCCCGGATTTGCTTCCCGTCTCAAAACAGGTAATGGCGGATTCCTATCCGGAATTAGACAGGGACTGGAAAACTATTTCTACGGTTGCCTACGAAGAAGAAGATGCCTTTAGGCGCACCTTAGAGTCGGGTACTTTGATTTTTGACCAGGCAGTGAGCCAGGTTAAGAAACGCCACGAAAGCCAGTTGTCTGGTAAAGACGCATTCACCTTGCACGATACTTACGGCTTCCCGATTGACCTAACTATCGAGATGGCCGAGGAACACGGCATTAAGGTTGATCGCGACAAGTTCACCCAGCTAATGCAAGAGCAAAAGGATCGTGCCCGTGAAGATGCGCGGGCCAAGAAGACTGGACATGTAGATGCCCGCGTCTACCACGAGCTCGAGGCGGAACTAGGTCACGACGTCCAGTTCGTGGGCTACAGCGAAGACAGCTGTAATGCCAAAGTTATTGGGCTGCTATCAGAGGGCCAGGCAGTTCCCACTGCCGCGGCAGGCAGCAAAGTTGAAGTCGTCCTCGATACCACTCCCTTCTATGCGGAAATGGGCGGGCAGCTGGCTGACCATGGAGTAATCCGTTCCTTCCAGGGCGCCAAGTTCAAAGTCGAGGACGTACAAAGTCCGGTAGCGGGTCTGCGGGTCCACCGGGGAACCTTAGAGCAAGGGCAACTAACCGTAGGAGATGAGGTAGTAGCGGCGATCGATACCGCAAGGCGCAAAGCTATTGCCCGCGCCCATACCGCTACCCATATGTTGCATAAAGCCCTACAAGAGAACCTGGGGGCGCAAGCCACTCAGGCAGGCTCAGAAAACAATGAAAATCGGCTGCGCTTCGATTTCCACCACACTCGCGCCCTCAGCGGGGAGCAAATGGCGGCGATTTCTGATCGTATCAATGACCGCCTGCGCGATAACCTGCAAGTAAACACCGAGGTTATGCCGATTGAAGAAGCCAAAAAGTCCGGAGCTACCGCCCTGTTTGGAGAAAAATACGGTTCGGTAGTGCGGGTGGTTGATATTGGTGATGGTTGGGATCGCGAATTCTGCGGCGGAACCCATATGCCTTCTACCGGTTATCTGGGACAAGTCGTCCTGATGGGGGAGAACTCTATCGGTTCGGGGGTGCGGAGGATAGAAGCTTTGGTCGCCGATGAAGCCAATGAATTCCAAGCCAAGGAACACGCCCTGGTTTCTCAGGTAGCTTCGATTATGGGGACTAAGCCGGAAGAGATTCCGGCACGGATCGATGATGCTTTGCTGCGTTTGAAGCAGGCACAAAAGAAACTGGCAAAACTGCAGGAAGAATCGTTACTTTCCCGGGTAGGGGAAATTGCGGCCTCGGCTAAAGATATTCATGGCACTCGCGTGATTACTTTTAACGCCGGAGAGGTATCTGCCGACGCCTTGCGTACTCTGGCGCAATCTTTAAGGCAAAGGCTCGAAGATACCAACTCCGTCATTAGCGTAGGTGGGATTGCTAAAGACCGTCCCCAGGTGATTGTGGCTACCACGAGGCAAGCCAGAGACAACGGTTTGAAGGCGGGCAACCTGGTAAAGATAGCTGCGCAAACTATGGGAGGCGGCGGCGGCGGACGCCCGGATCTGGCGCAAGGCGGGGGTAAGGATGCCACGAAACTTGGTGACGCTTTAGAAGCCATCGCCCAGGAGATTGCGCGAAAATAATGCGCCCCGGGGTACGGATTGGGATTGATCTTGGTACTCGCCGGATTGGAGTGGCACGTTCCGATGCGGCGGGGACTTTAGCGCTGCCAGTGGAAACGGTTTACCGGGCAGGCGGACAAGAACTATACCGCATCGCTGAACTGGTTGCTGAGTATGAAGCTAGAGAAGTCGTCATTGGCCTTCCTTGTTTAATGAGCGGAAAGGAAGGAAAAAATGCTGCTGACGTACGTGCCTGGGGTGCCGAGTTGGAACAGCTGTTACCAACTTGTAATATAAGACTTGTGGATGAGCGTCTTACCTCGGTAAGTGCTCATCAACAACTGCGTTCGGCCGGACTGGGCGGGCGCGAGCACAAAAGCGTCGTCGACCAACAGGCTGCAGTGTTAATCTTGGAGCAGGCGTTAGAAATAGAGCGGCGAACCGGAAAAGCTCCGGGAGTACCGCTGGGCAACGGATCCGAAAGCGAGGAGGCCTGATGAGCCGGGAGCCAGAAAACAATCCGCCCAAGCGGCATTTTCCATCCCGCCGCGCCGATAAAAAAGCTAACGCTGATCCTTCGCAAAGTGATAACCCCACTAACCTTGATAACTACTGGGAAGAAGAAGCGGCAAGTCCCGCGCACCCAAAACTAGCCGTTACTGGACGCAGTGCGCGGCGCAAAGCCCGGCGTAAGAAACGTACGATTGCGGCCATCGTGATTTTGGTGGTCGTCGGCTTAATCGCCGGCGCTTCCTTGATCGCAGCCAAAGAGCTGGGCGGAATTAGCGGAATAATCTCTGGCGGAGAAGACTACCAAGGGAAGGGCTCTGGGGAAGTAATCGTAGAGATTCCTGAGGGCGCCTCGGGTAAAACTATCGGCGCGATCTTAGAGAAACACGGGGTTATCGCCGATGCCGAAGTATTCGCCGATATTTTCAAGAAAAATTCCTTAGCACAAGGAGTGCAGGCGGGGCGGTTTAGGCTACATAAACGGATGTCTTCTCGCGAGGCCTTAGCGATGCTATTAGATCCCACCTCCAAAGCGGATATCAAGGTAACTATTCCTCCCGGATTCACGGTTAAACAGATTAAGGCGCGTTTGCAAGAAACTGTCGGGTTTAGTGCCGATCAAGTAGCTGAAGCTTTTTCGGACCCCGAAGCTTACGGGATACCGGGGCAAAGTGAAGAATCTTTTGAAGGCTGGTTGGCACCCGATACCTATACGGTCTCCACTAAGCAGACCGCTACCGATTTAGTGAAGATCATGGTGGATGCCCAGATAAAACGACTAGATCAGGCCGGAGTTGCCCCCGCTCAGCGAGCAGCCGTGTTAATTAAGGCTTCGATCCTAGAAAAAGAAGTCAACCTGGATAAATACTATCCCCAAGTAGCCAGGGTAATTGAGAATCGCCTGCAGGATAATCCAGATACCCACGGATTCTTGCAAATGGATTCTACGGTGGTTTATGGCCTGGGTCGCTCGGGGGGAATTCCCAGTTCGGAAGAGCTTAAAAAAGATACCCCCTATAACACCTATAAACACAAAGGGCTGCCTCCCACCGCTATCGGTACCGTAGGGCCCAAGGCTCTGGCGGCTGCAGTGAAACCGGCGGATGGGAAATGGCTCTACTTCACCACGGTTAACCTGGATACCGGAGAAACTAAATTCGCGCTTACGCTAGCAGAGCAGAATAAGAGCATCGAAGAACTGAAACAGTGGTGTCAGCAAAACCAAGGAAAATGCAAGCGTTAAGCCCCTGGGCGGCGGTAATCGGATCTCCAATCCAGCATTCTTTATCCCCGGTACTGCACCTGGCAGCTTATCGGGATTTAGGGCTGAATATCGACTATCGGAGGATCGAGGTTACCCCGGATACTCTGGGTTCTTTCCTCGCCCGCTGGCCCGAAAATTTGGTGGGTCTTTCGGTTACTATGCCTTTAAAACAAGTGATCATCCCCCTGCTTTCCCAGGTAGATGGTTTAGCTAAAGCAGTAGGAGCCGTAAACACCGTGGTGCCGTTTCCAGGGGGAGTGACCGCCGGATTTAATACTGATGTTTATGGGTTGGTAGCGGCAATAAGGGAAGAAAAGGGCAAAGATTTCAGTCCCGAAAAAGCGGTGATTGTGGGATCGGGTGCTACCGCGTCCTCGGCCCTAGCAGCCCTAACAGAACTGGAAGTAACGCAAATTAATCTGCTGGCCCGCCGAGTTTCCGGAGCCGGTAATGCAGTGCAGGCGGCTACCCGACTGGGGATAGATCCTGGTTATGTTCCCTTGACAGCCACAGATAAAGCCCGGAAAACTATCGAGAATGCAGATTTGATTATCTCAACTGTTCCTCGCGAAGTACTTGATGATTTTTATAAATCTATCTCCTTTAATGCTAGTCAAACGGTATTAGATATCGTCTATGACCCCTGGCCTAGCGAACTGGTAAAATCAGCTCAACGCCAGCAAGCTACCATCATTTCCGGGAAATCCATGTTGCTACATCAGGCCCTGATGCAGGTGAAGTTGTTTACTTCTCGCACGCCCAGCTTGGATGTAATGCAAATGGCTCTTAAGGAGGCCTAACGCCATGAAAATGCAACTACTAGTTTTGCTAATAGCGCTGGTATTTGCGGGAATTGGAAACTTAGTCTACGGGCTGCCCAAGGTGGAAAAGTACTTCCGACTGTCGGGACGGTCAAGAGCGTATTGGAATCAGGCCTGGGCAATAGGGATAGTTTCGATGCTGGCGGTTGCTGCGGCAGTGATTTTACGTTACGGCTCGATTAACTTGCTGCTATTATTTCCGCTACTGACTCTGGGGACGGTACTAACTGTCATTGATGCCGGTACCCAACGGCTGCCGCGCTCTATGACGGCAGCTGTCTTGGTGCTGGTGTTAGTGGCGGTTATCCTGGCCGGGTTCGTTACCGGACAGTGGGTAAAACCGGCATATGCCCTGATCGTAGCTTTAGGAACTTTCATTTTGCTGCTTCCCGGAACTTTTGTTCGAAACGGTATCGGGGTGGGGGATTTACGCCTAGCTCCACTTTTGGTGGGCTTAGCTACCTGCTCTTCTTGGCACTGCCTGTTGTTAATGGGAATACTATCGGTGGTCGGCAGCGGGCTCTGGGCGCTCTACTTGGTGGTAGCGAAGAAAGCTAGCGGCTCTACCCGGCTAGCATTCGGGCCGTGGCTACTAATGGCCACCTATATTGCACTCCTAGTCGTTCCCCGTTAGCGCTCGGCTATTTTTTACCGCTTCGCGGGATTTTTAGGAGTGGAAGCTTAAAACGCAAAAAATAGTTCCATGAAACAATGAATCTATGTTGAGATGGATGAGCGCAGGTGAATCACATGGAGCTGCCCTGGTGGGAATTCTCGAAGGAATGCCCGCGGGAGTGGAGATTACCACCGCTAAAGTGGCGGAATACCTGGCCAGTCGGCGAGCCGGTTACGGACGTGGGGCCCGCCAAAAATTTGAGCAAGATCGGGTCCATCTAGTAGGTGGGGTAATCAGGGGCAAAACCACCGGAGCCCCAATCGCATTGGTTATTGAGAATAGCGAATGGCCAAAATGGAAAACCGTGATGAGCCCCGATCCAGTGGATCCGCAGGATTTACAAATTGATGCCGGCAAAGGCGACCAACGAGAAGTGGCCCGCAATCGCCCCTTAACTCGTCCTCGGCCCGGACACGCGGATCTGGCGGGGATGCTCGCCTATGATTTAGAGGAGGCTCGCCCGGTGTTAGAGCGGGCGAGTGCCCGGGAAACCGCGATGCGGGTGGGTCTGGGAGCTTTCGCCCACGAGTTCTTGAAACAGGCGGGTGGGATCGAACTGATTTCCTATGTAACCCAAATCGGACACGCCAGCCTCGAGGAAGCTCACCCAATACCGCCGTTAACCGAGCAGCAAAAACTCGCTGAAAACCCGGTGCGGTGTCCGGACGAAAAAGTCAGTGAGCAAATGATTTCCCAGATCGATACCGCGAAGAAGAATGGGGACACTATTGGGGGAAGCGTGGAGGTTGCAGCCTACGGGGTGCCGATCGGGCTAGGTAGTCATGTAGCTGCAGATCGCCGGCTAGACACTCGCTTAGCGGCCGCCCTGATGTCGATCCCCGCAGTGAAAACCGTGAAAATAGGAGATGGTACCCAGCCGTATCTGCCGGGCTCGGCAGCGCATGACGAGATCGTACGCGGGGAGGAAGGAGAAATAACCCGGGCCTCCAACCATGCCGGCGGGATTGAAGGTGGCATGTCGAATGGGCAACTAATTCGGGTCAGTTGTGCCTTTAAACCGATCTCAACCGTACCCCGGGCTTTGCGCAGCATTGATTTGGCCAGCGGGGAAGTCAGCCCGGCGATTCATCAACGCTCCGATACTTGCGCGGTAGTGCCAGGAGCAGTTATTGCCCAGGCACAGGTAGCTTTGGTACTGGCAGATGCACTTTTAGAACACGTAGGCGGGTATTCGCTGGCCCAGGTGCGTGAAAATCTGCAGGCATACCAACAGCGAGTGGAGGCGCGACTATGAATGCCAAAAAACAAATAGTATTTATCGGCTTGCCAGGCAGCGGGAAAACCTCGGTAGGAAGCCTGGTAGCCGCACGTTTAGGGCGTGCTTTTATTGACGCCGACCAAGAAATTTCTCGGCAGGCACAAATGTCTATCCCCGAAATTTTTACTACCCGCGGTGAGGATGCTTTTAGGGATTTAGAGGTCAAGGTGATCGATGAGCTTTTACGCTCAAATATCGAAGTGCTAGCCCTCGGGGGAGGGGCACTCACTCGCCCCGAAACCGCCGCTGCCCTCGCAGATAAAGAGGTAGTTTTCTTAGATGTTTCTCCCACTGTTGCCGGGGCGAGAGTGGGGAAGGATTCCATGCGCCCCCTCTTGCAGGCAAGTGAGAATCCCGGTCATCAAATTGCAAAGCTCGAACAACAACGACGCGCAAATTACCTGGAAGCAGCCACTTTAAGCGTGCCCGCAGATGGCAGCCTCAGCGAGGTAGCCACTGCCGTAATTCGAGGTTTGAAACTAGAAGAAACCCGACCGGTATCTCACTACGATTTAAGTTCCTTGGGCGCGCTGCCGAAACAAACTCCAGAAAAAATTCGGCAGATTCCGGTGACTTCTGGCAATGGATACCAAATCAGCGTAGGCAGCAACTTTAGCTCCCGAATCGGACAGATACTGCAAGGTCGTCCCCGCAACCTGTTCTTGATCTGCCCGGCTCCCCTCGAAAAAGAGGCTCGTGACTTGGCACAATCTTTGACTCAAGCCGGCCAGGTAGTCAAAATTTTTCCGCATCCCGATGGGGAAGCGGCCAAGAACATTAGAGTAGTTGAAGATGCCTGGCGGCTCCTGGGAGAATACCATTTTTCGCGCGAAGACACAGTAGTGGCACTAGGAGGCGGGGCAACCACTGATATGGGAGGTTTCGTGGCCGCGACTTGGCTACGGGGGATCGAACTGATCAATGTGCCTACTTCCCTGTTAGCGATGGTCGATGCGGCAGTCGGGGGGAAAACCGGAATAAATACGTCCCTGGGAAAGAATCTAGTGGGCTCTTTTTATCCCCCTAGCGCAGTAATTTGCGACCTCGATTATCTGCAAACTTTGCCCCCGCGCCAGCTGCGCGCCGGTTTGGCGGAAGTTATCAAATGCGGTTTTATCGCCGACCATAAAATCTTGGAACTACTAGCCGCGGGCAGCGTAGAAGAACTGCTGTCCTCCGAGGCGATATTAGAAGAAGTCATTAGTCGCGCTATCCAAGTAAAAGCCGCTGTGGTTAGTCAAGACCTGCGCGAAAGTGGATTGCGTGAGTGCCTTAATTATGGGCACACACTGGCGCACGCGATTGAGAAAGCCAGCTCCTACCAGGTCTTACACGGCGAGGCGGTAGCGATGGGAATGGTCTTTGCCGCCCAGGTGGCAGTAGAAATGGATATACTTACGCCCGCACAAATGGAAAGTCAACGTCGCCAGATCGCCGCGCTAGGGTTGCCGACTAGCTGCCCGCAATATTCTTTCGAGCAGCTAGTAAAAATTATGGCCTCGGATAAGAAAGTGCGCGGGGGAATTATTCGGATGGTATTAACTGGCGGTGACGGACAGGTAAGCGTGGTTCCCGTTAGCGACTACCAGCTACTGCAAAGTGCTTTTAACTCCATAAATGAAGGCAGGACTGCCGGGAGTGACCCCGAAAATCCTAGCGACGGAGAGAGCGAAGTTGGCTAGGAAAGTTTTCTTAATTGGTCTGCCCGGTAGCGGAAAATCTAGCATTGCCACGGCCCTAGCCAAAAGATTCGGTTGGAAATTGGTAGATACGGACACCCTGGTAGCCGCAAAGTTGGGAGTGCCACTGGCTACTGCGGTGATTAGCGCCGGTGAAAAAAGATATCGGCAGGTAGAGCGGGAAGTTGTGATCGCCCTTTTAAAACAAATGCCGGCCGAGGACACTATTGTAGCTATGGGTTCCGGGGCGCTGGATAACCTGCAAACCCGACAAGAACTAGCTGAACTTCCTGGCAGAGAAATAATAGAGCTAGTGATTGACCTGTCCACTATGGCGGATCGCGCCGGGCTGAACCGTCCCCGCTCTCTGGGATTGGGAATGCCGAGGGCTTGGCTGCGGCAAATGGGGCAAGAGCGGCGCGAAGGCTGGCAGATATTAGCTCCGCTAGCAGTGGAAGTCTCGGGTTTATCACTGACGCAAGTGGTGGAAAAAGTAGCAGATTGCCTTAACTTCCGGGGCTAAAAGCGCCGCTTAGAGGCGATATTTTCCCCCGCCGCGCGATTAAAGTAAAGTAGAGACGATTGATTTTGACTTGGGGGTTATAAGTTGGCGACAACAAATGATTTGAAGAACGGTCTGGTACTAAAGCTGGATAACCAGTTATGGCAGGTTGTTGAGTTTCAGCATGTGAAACCGGGGAAAGGCCCGGCGTTTGTGCGTACCAAGATCAAGAACGTACTTAGCGGCAAAACTGTGGATCGCACCTTCAATGCGGGGGTGAAAGTTGAGACCGCGACGGTTGATCGTCGAGATATGACCTACCTGTACCAAGATGGTACTGATTTTGTGTTTATGGATGATGACACCTATGAACAGGTGATGATCACTGCGGAAATCGTAGGAGACGCCAAAAACTTCTTGATCGAGAATCAGCGCGCGGTGGTAGCTTTCCACGACGACCAGGTATTATTCCTGGAGCTGCCGGCCTCGGTAATTATGCAGATTACCCATACGGAACCGTGGCTGCAGGGTAACCGTTCTTCGGCGGGAACCAAACCGGCTACCGTTGAAACCGGGTATGAAGTACAAGTTCCGCTCTTTGTGGAAGAGGGCGAGAAGATCAAGGTCGACACCCGCTCTGGCGATTATATTTCTCGGGTTAAGGAATAACCGACAGTGGCAAAAAATCGGCTATCGCGGCGTACTAAAGCACGTCGACGGGCGGTTGATACCCTTTATGAGGCGAATCTAAAAGGTTTAGATCAAGATCCCGAAGATTTGCGGGAGCTGGTGGCTGAGAGGCAGCGTTTAAGTACCGCGCAGACTACTTTGCCGGATTACGCGGCGGAGATTGCACAGGGAGTAGCTGACCACCTATTCGATATTGACATGATGCTCAGTCAGTATTCTCGGGCCTGGGCACTCGATCGGATGCCTAAACCGGATCTGGCGATTTTACGCTGCGGAGTATGGGAAATCCTTTACAATGACGATGTTCCCTGGAAGATTGCGGTTGATGAAGCCGTTGGTACCGCGCGTGCGATTTCGACTCCGGAATCTCCCGACTTTGTTAACGCAGTGTTAGATGCCATCGGGCACTCCACCGACAATAACTCAAGTGAGCAGTAGCCAACAGAACTGAAGGGACGGATACGTTCGCGCCCGCGAGGCTACACTCAGATTTTAGGAGGTAGCTATGAGCGCATTTCTTTTTCGCGACGCAAATATTCTGGGGGAACAGCGCGCCGATATTTTGGTTGAAGGCGCACAAATCCGCCAGGTGGGTACGGATTTACCGCTAAGTGCTGGCAGCGGGGTACAGGAAGTAGATGCGCGCGGCCTGGTGGCGTTACCAGGACTGGTGGATCTGCACACTCATTTGCGCGAGCCGGGCGGATCTGATGCCGAAACTGTTGATACCGGCACCGCAGCCGCGGCTAAAGGCGGATATACCTGCGTATTCGCGATGGCGAACACTACCCCCACCCAAGATTGTCCTGCGGTAGTAGAGCAGGTGCTGGACCTAGGACATCAGGCAGGTCGAGTGGACGTGTATCCGGTGGGGGCAGTAACTAAGAATCTGGCGGGTAAAGAGCTCTCTGATCTGCGGGCAATGCACAATTCTCGCGCAGCGGTAAATGTGTTTAGTGACGACGGTAAATGTGTTTTTGATCCGCTGCTGATGCGTCAAGCCCTAGAGATCGTTCGTGATTTTGACGGGGTAATTGCCCAACATTCCCAAGAGCCACGTCTAACCGCCGACTCGCAAATGAACGAATCCTACCTGGCGCAAGAGCTGGGATTGAAGGGGTGGCCAACCGTTGCGGAAGAAATGATTATTGCCCGCGATATTTTGCTGTCTGCCTACTTGGACGTGAGGGTTCATGTTTGTCATCTTTCCAGTGCCACCGCAGTGGAACTGGTACGTTGGGGTAAGTCCCAAGGCGCGCGTATCAGCGCGGAAGTTACTCCCCATCACCTGTTTTTAACGGAGGAAGAACTACGAGGGCGCGATCCGCTGTTTAAAGTAAATCCGCCGCTGCGCTCCCAAAAAGACGTTGCGGCAGTACGAGCCGGATTAGCTGACGGTACGATTGACCTGGTGGGGACGGATCATGCTCCCCATCCACGCCGGCTCAAAGACTGTGATTTTGAGTGTGGCGCTTTCGGGATGATTGGGCTGGAAACTGCGCTGCCAGTGGTTGCCACCACTATGGTGCAAAGCGGAAAAATGGCTTGGCGGGATTTGGCCCGGGTAATGTCGGTTACCCCGGCAAAAATTGGGAAAGCAAAAGGTCAAGGTGAGGAGATTGCTGCCGGCTCTACTGCGAATCTTTGTTTCGTAGCCCCCGATGCCTCTTGGATAGTTAACCGCGAGAGCCAAGTTTCGCGTTCCGATAACACCCCCTTTGTAGGCAAGGAACTGGTGGGGCAGGTACGACACACCTGCTACCGCGGGAAACTGACGGTACTTGCTGGACAGTTGCAGTTTTAAGGAGGAACTAAAGGTTTTATGAATCGCTACGGAGTGCGCCTGGCGCAGGCGATGAAAAAGTTCGGCAATGTGTGCGTAGGAATCGATCCTCATCCCTCACAGCTTGCCGCCTGGGGGCTGGATGACAATATTCAAGGGCTGCGGAGCTTTTCCCTGACCTTGGTGGAAGCAATGGCCGGACAGGTTCCGGTAGTAAAACCACAGTCGGCTTTTTTCGAACGCTTTGGTTCCCAAGGGATCAAGGTGCTGGAGGAAGTGCTGGCGGCTTGTCGGCAGGCGGGGCTACTCACCATCTTGGATGTTAAACGTGGTGATATTGGCTCTACTATGGCCGGTTATGCGCAGGCATATTTAAGCCCCGATTCTCCCTTGGCTGCCGATGCGATTACGCTTTCGCCCTACCTCGGATATGGCTCGCTGACACCGGCCCTGGACTTAGCAAAAAGCAATGGGAAAGGCCTCTACGTACTGGCACTTACATCCAATCCGGAAGGTTTCCAGGTGCAACATGCAAAATGCGCCAATGGTAAAAGCGTGGCGGCCGACATAATTTCGCAGGCAGAACAGACGAATAAAGCCGGTAGTGATGAAGGTCATATTGGCGATGTGGGGTTGGTTGTCGGCGCCACCACCGGAAACGCTGCAAAAGACTTGGGGATCGATTTTTCCGCATTTTCGGGGTCGGTTTTATCACCTGGAATCGGTGCCCAAGGGGCTGGACCAGCGGATATACATAATATTTTCGGAAAAAGTGCCTGTCGAGTCCTGGCATCGACTTCGCGGGGAATCTCTTCCGCCGGTCCGAAGATTACTTCTTTGCAAGCAGCAGCAAGGCAAATAAACGAGCAAATGAGTGATATTTTTCGCAACTGAACTGGCAAAACTTACTCGTTAGGTTGGCTTAAATGGAAGAAAAGAACTAATCTTTTTCGTGTTGTTAACCCATAAATCTAGATGAAGAGGTAAATACTAAATGGCACTTCCTTCTTTAACTCCCGAACAGCGCGCACAGGCTCTGGAAAAAGCTGCTCAGGCTCGTAAGGCTCGCGCGGAAACCAAGGCGAAGCTGAAGAATCGGGAACTAACCTTGTCCGAAGTAATCAAGAAGGCTCAGGATGATCCTTACTTGGGCAAAATGAAGGTTCAGGCTCTGCTGGAGGCCCTACCTCGCGTAGGCGCCACCACTGCTGCTGCGGTTATGGAAGAGATTGGCATTGCCAAGTCTCGTCGTATTCGCGGTCTCGGTGAGCACCAGCGCGCCGAACTGGTTCGCCGCTTCGGCTAGTAAAATCGCAAACTAATTACAGTATGGGGCCCAATATTTGGGTCCCATACTGTTATTTTCAGGTCAAAATTAGAAGTGGACAGGTTTTCCAATGTCACGCCTTTATGTATTGGTCGGCCCTTCCGGAGTAGGGAAAGGAACTGTGGTTAAAGCCTTACGAAAGGCACATCCACAGGTAAAAGTAGCCGTTTCCGCTACTACCCGCGCTCCGCGTCCGGGTGAACGCGATGGCATCGACTATCACTTTTTAAGTGAAGCCCAGTTTGATGAGCTGGTGAACACTAATGGCTTTGTTGAGTGGGCATTAGTTCATGGCCAAGCGCGCTATGGAACGCTGCGCTCAGAAGTAGAAAAATATATCACCCGGGGCGAGGACGTAATTTTAGAAATCGATCTCACCGGGGCACGCCAAGTGCGGCGTACTAATCCCGATGCCTGTTTTATTTTCTTGCAAGCGCCTAGCAAAAAGATTTTGCAAGAGCGTTTGCGAGGAAGGGGAACCGAGGGAGAAGCCGAGGTAGCGCGTCGCTTAAAAACCGCAGAAATCGAAATCGCGGCAGCTGGAGAATTTGAGCACGTGGTAGTAAATAATCACCCTGATCAAGCGGCTGGGGAACTAGCCGCCCTAATGGGAATAGCGTAAGATTCTTCGTGAAGAGGCGGCTTTACGTCGCTGGAAAAAGAAATGAGAGGACAATATGTCGGGTACTGTTGCTAGCCCCGAGGGGATCACCAACCCCCCAATAGATGATTTATTGGAAAAGGTGGAGTCCAAGTATGCGTTAGTGGTCTATGCCGCCAAACGGGCACGCCAGATTAACACTTACAATTTGGAGATTGCGGAGGGAATGTTTTCCACTCCTGGTCCGCTGATTGACTCTAATCCGGAAGACAAGGCTCTCAGCATTGCCTTACGAGAGATCGATCAGGGGGTATTGAATCTGAAAGAACATGACGAGTCTTCACAGGACTAGCTAAATCATGTCGCAGCGCCGCCAAATTGTAGTCGGGGTAGGGGCAGGGATCGCCGCCTATAAAGCCACGAACGTGGTGCGGACCTTGGTTAAAGCCGACTATGACGTCTGGGTGGTTCCTACCCCCGCCTCGTTGAAAATGGTGGGAGCGGTTACCTGGCAGGCGCTTTCCGGAAATCCTGTCTACACGCAGGTAGATGCACCCCCAAGTGGGGCCGGACATATTGAATTGGCTCGACAGGCCTGCGCAATTGTCGTTGTTCCCGCCACCGCTGATCTGTTAGCGCGAATAGCACACGGCATTGCCGACGATATGCTCACCAACGTGATTTTGGCGGCTAACTGTCCGTTATTGTTGGCGCCGGCAATGCATACTAATATGTGGCAAAACTCGGCTACCCGCGACAATGTTCAAACCTTATGCAGTAGGGGAGCCCGCTTTATCGGTCCGGTAGCCGGGGCGCTTTCTAGTGGCGACCAGGGGTTAGGGCGCTTGGCGGTAGAAGCAGATATTTGTGCCGAGATATTCGAGATTTTATCCGCAGGCCAATGGCAAGGGAAAAAGGTCTTAGTAAGCGCGGGAGGAACCCGCGAGAACCTTGATCCGGTTCGATTCTTAGGCAACCGCTCCTCCGGGCGTTTTGGGGTAGAGATTGCTCGCCAGTTTGCCTGGCAGGGAGCACAGGTAACTTTATTGGCCGCGAATATTGATTCCGCGCTACTTGCTTCTTTACCGGCATCGGTAGCAGTAGTTTCCACTCCTAGCGCTGCGCAGATGCATCAGGCTGCACTTAAGTATTTTCCGCAGGCTCAGGTGGCGGTGATGGCTGCCGCGGTAGCTGACTATGAGCCAGTGGAATTTCACGCCGAAAAGATGAAGAAAAACCCGGATCAAGATCAGTTTTCTTTGCAGCTGCGGCCCACCGCCGATATTTTGGCGGATTTAGCCACCAAAAAACGTCCCGATCAGCTTGTTGCCGGCTTTGCTGCAGAAACAGGCAGCTGGGAACAGGTATTGCAGCTCGGGAAAGAAAAAGCCCGCCGTAAAGGGGCCGACATTATTTTTATTAACCAAGTAGGCGAGAGCAGTGGCTTCGGCGATATCTCGACTAAGGTTTGCGCAGTCGACCACCTAGGTATGGAAATCGGGCAATTCTCCGGGACTAAACCCCAGGTGGCGGCCAAGATAGTGACGCTGGTGCGCCAGCAGGTAAAGTGATTGACCAGATGCCGCGTTGGAGCGGCACAGACCCCCTCGCGAAAATTCGCTCGCGTCCAGAGGGGAAAACATTAACCGGAAAGCAACAAGAATTATTGGGGATCCCGACAAAGCCGCGCGGAAAATGGAACAATAGTGATCCGATTGCTCGAGTTATTCCCGACACTCCTGTCTTTCATTTGGCCGAGGGCTTAGATTACACGATTCCCGCCCGCCTACTAGAAAAAGTACAGCCCGGATGCCTGGTGAGTATAAAAATTAGTGGCAAGCTGGTCCGTGGTTGGGTAAGGAGTGTTCGCGGCCCGGAACCCACGCAGCAACGTCTACGCGCAATCAGTAGGGTACTCAGCCCCCAGGCTTTGGTTTCAAAGAGCAGCTTCGATTTAGCAGAGCAAGTAGCCAAGCGTTACGCCGGAAATTTATCTTCAGTGTTACGCCAGGCGATTCCTCCGCGCCGGGCTAATATTGAAAAAGAATTCTTCAAATCTTTTACCTCCTCAGCCTCCACGCCTGCGAAGTCAACATTAGGGGAGGAGTCTTGGGATTTAACCGCTAATGAACCCCTGATTTCCTCCTATCCTGCAGGTAAAGGGCTATTAGAGTCCTTAGGACAGGCCGGAGGCAACCGAGTAGTGTGGCAAGCGCTTCCAGAACCAGATAGACCTGCTCCCTTTAGTCAGATCAGCCAGCTAATTTTCCGCTCCTTGGCCGCTCCCGGCTCGGTGCTATGTTTATTCCCCACCAGTAAATTGGTGCAAGAGTTTTGTTCCTATTGGCGCCAGTTCGCGCCGGCAGGGGCACCTTCACCCCTGGAATATCATTTCGAACTAGGGGCGAATGAACGTTATCGTGCCTTCTTGCAGTCTCGCTTTAACCATCCACGTCTGGTGGTAGGGACCCGCTCCGCTGTTTTTACTCCCTTAGAAAAAATCTCTTTACTCTTGATTTGGGACGAGGCCGCCGAAACCTATCAGGAACCCTCCGCCCCCTATTGGCACACCCGGCAAGTGGCAATGTTGCGCAGCAGGCGCGAAAAGTCTTCTCTGATTCTGGGCAGTTTTTCGCGTTCACCCCAGGCACAAGCTTTGGTAATGTCCACTTGGGCTCGCGAGCTTACTTTCCGCAAGCATCAAATATTGCTTCCTAAAATTTTTATCCCCGAATATGAAGATCGAGACGACCCCACCATCGGGCAGACCAAACTATCTTCTACTGCCCTGCAGTTCTTACGAGCCGGACTAGAAAAGGGGCCGGTACTTATCCAGGCTCCCCGCAAAGGTGGACGGGGGAGCCTTAGCTGCGCCAATTGTTTAGCCCCGGTTCGCTGCCCGCAGTGCCTAGGGCGAGTACAGCAGCTCCGCGGTAAATTTATCTGCAATAGTTGCGCTCATAGTTTCCAGTTTTCTTGTCCGCGTTGCGGAGGGAAAAATACGCGGGCCCGGGTGCGCGGGCATCAACAAGTGGGGAGAGAAATTGCAGCTGCCTTCCCTAAGGTGGCAGTTTATAACTGCGATGCGGCTAATCCTTTAGACCACATCAGCGCAAAACCCGCGCTGATTGTGGCTACCACGGAACAGGAACCGGTCGCTACCGGCGGTTACGCAGCAGCTTTAATCTTAGATGCGGGGATGCTCTTGAGTCTGGATCGAATCTGGGCAGCTGAAGAAGCTTTGCGCCGTTGGGCAAATACCGCCGCAAAAGTTGCTCCTGGCGGTGGGGTGATGCTCACCGGCGATCCGGGGGAGCGGCTAGCTGAAACTTTTAAAGCCCGAAGCTTTAGTAAGTGGGCCAGCCAGGAGCTACTAGAGCGCGCGGAAGTGGGAATCCCACCCACCGCCGCCTTAGCGCTGATTCGCGGGGGTAAAGATACTCTCCAGAAGCTTCTGGCCTCCGCGGACTTTGAAGATACTCAGGTGATTGGGCCGGTTAAGAACGCGACTAACTTCCAATTGTTAGTACGCTCCCGCCTCGAGCATGGCGAACGGCTACGAGAGGAGTTGCGCCGCCTACAAGCAGTGGCATCCCGAAGAAAGTGGGGGGCGCTCCAGGTACAGATCGATCCCCACGAGCTTTAATGTTTCCAGTGATAGACCCCTATAACTGATAGGATTTTCTTTATGCGTGTCTTATTTGCCGGTACCCCCGACTCTGCGGTACCTGTCCTGAAGTATTTACTGGACTCGGAACATGAAGTAGTGGGAGTGCTTACTCGCCCTCCTGCCCGCTCCGGTAGAGGGCGCAAACTTACGCCTTCACCAGTGGCGCAGCTAGCCGAGAAAGCCGGGCTGCCGGTATATACTCCCACTTCTCTAAGGGGCGAAAACCAACGCCCGGATTTTAAGGCCTTGGACGCAGAGGTGGCAGTAGTAGTTGCCTACGGGCTGCTCATTCCGCAAGATTTGTTGCAGGTCTTCCCGCATGGCTGGATTAACCTACACTATTCGTTGCTGCCCAAATGGAGGGGGGCCTCCCCGGTACAACATTCGCGCATCGCTGGGGAAGAAATCACCGGAGTTACCATCTTCCGGATTGACGAGGGGATGGACACCGGGCCGATCTACGCAGTTGATCCTATCCGGGTAGCCCCCCAAACCACTGCAGATTTGTTGCTGCAACGCCTAACCGACACCGGAATCAAGCTGTTACCCCACGTGCTCGGGGCTTTGGAGGCCGGAAAAGCTAAAGCTCACCCCCAACCTAGTGAGGGAGCCAGCTATGCCCCCTTACTTACCAAGGCAGATGCCCAGATACCGTGGACCAAAGACGCCACGCAGGTAGCTAATATGATCTTCGCGTTTACCTCTCAGCCAGGAGCTTGGACCATGCTTCCCGATGGCAGTCGGATCAGTATCTACCCGGTGATTGAAATGAAAGACCAGTGCACCCTGCAGCCGGGACAGGTGCGGGTCACCAAACACGAGGTCACCGTGGGCACCGGCAGTAATGACGTGAAACTAACTTTTGTCACTCCAGCCGGAAAACGGGAGATGACGGCCGACGCCTGGGGGCGGGGACAGCGATTCGGGGAAGAGTTCTTCTTTAAGCTTCCCAGCGAAAGTGAGGATAACTAGTGCAGCGAGAGCGTCCTCAAAAAAAGTATTCGGCGAGGAAGTCACCCCGGAATAATCAGCGTGCTGGGCACCGTGAAAGTCGCCCCCCAAAGGACGGGTGGCGCCCCCAAACCGATCGGGTTCGTACTCTGGTTTATCAGGTGCTATTGGCGGTAGAAACCCGGGATTCCTATGCCAACCTGCTGCTTCCTCCGCGACTGACTCGCACCCGGATCAGTGGGCGTGACGCCGGTTTCGCTACCGAACTAACTTATGGGACCCTGCGAAGCCAAGGCTACTATGACTGGATAATCGATGAGTGTTCTACTCGCCCGGTAGCAACCTTGGAAAAAGAAGTACTAATTATTTTACGGATGGGCCTGCATCAACTGCTTAATATGCGGGTGCCTACTCACGCGGCGGTTAGCGAATCGGTTAATCTGACTAAACAAGAAGCTAATGAGGGCGCCGCCGGGCTAGTAAACGGGGTATTGCGGCAAGCGGTGCGCCTGGCCGAGAGCGGAGAGCTAGACGGCCGTCTAGAAGCACTTAGCAAATCTCGCCGCCTGGCAATCGAGTATTCCCATCCCGCCTGGATTATTGCCGCTTACCGCGCTGCCTTGAGCGAACAAGCAAAATTGGGGGCCCAGATTCCCAGTGATGATGATTCTTTGACAGCCTTATTGGCGGAAAACAACCGTGCCCCCTATATCAACCTGGTGGCGCGCCCGGGCCTAGTGGATCGGGAAGCTCTTGCCGATGCGGTGGAAGATAGCGGCCAGGACGTAGCTTATTCAACGCTGAGTCCTTGGGGACTGATTGTTTCCGGGGGCGACCCCGCGATTTTAGAGGATGTCGCTGCGGCTCGCGCGGGAGTAGAAGATCAAGGATCGCAACTGGTGGCCGGAATTGCCGCGCAATATCCGCTGGAAGGTTCTGACCAAAAGTGGCTAGATTTGTGTGCGGGCCCCGGGGGAAAGGCCGCGCTAATGGCGGCATTAGGACGCCAGCGGGGCGCCCAACTGATCGCCAATGAAGTAAGTAATCATCGAGCCAAACTGGTAGAGGATTCGGTGAAAGCCCTCGATAATGTGCAGGTTATTTGCGAGGATGGCACCCAATTTCCGCTTCCAGAGACCGGCTTCGACCGGGTATTAGTGGATGCTCCTTGCACCGGGTTAGGGGCGCTGCGCCGTCACCCCGAGTCGCGTTATCGTTCCCGGAACGAAACCATTCCGGACGTTACTGATTTGCAGGCCCGATTGTTACATCGAGCCTTGGAAGTTTGCCGACCCGGCGGCCTGGTGGTTTATGCCACCTGCTCGCCCCACCCGGCAGAAACTACTTTTCTGGTGCAGCGAGTATTGCAAGAGCATGGGGACGCCCAGCTTCTGGAACTTGCTCCCGTGCTTAAGCAACTAATCGACCCCGAAGCCTGGCCGCAGGGACTCGGGTGCGCTGACAAATACTTACAACTTTGGCCCCATATTCACGCCAGCGATGCTATGTTTGCAGTAGTGATCACCAAAAACCAGAAAGGCAACTAATCATGGGCGTAACTATTTCTCCATCGATTCTTAACTGCGACATCGCTAACCTAGCTAGCGAAATTGAAAAGATAAAGAACGCAGATTACGCGCATGTGGATGTGATGGATAACCATTTTGTCCCGAATCTTTCCTGGGGGCTACCGGTGGTGGAAGCGGTGATCCGCCAAAATATTGTGCCGGTGGATGCCCATTTGATGATTGAGGACGCAGACCGGTGGGCGCCTACCTACGCGGAGGCCGGATGCGCCTCCGTTACCTTCCATGCCGAGGCGGCCGCCGCCCCGATTCGTCTGGCGCGCGAAATCCATCGCCAAGGAGCGAAAGTGGGAATGGCGCTGCGCCCCGCCACCGATATTGCACCCTATATTGATATCCTTCCCGAAATCGATATGTTGTTAGTGATGACGGTGGAGCCTGGTTTCGGAGGCCAGTCGTTCCTAGAGTCGATGATGGCGAAAGTTCGCCGCACTCGCGAAGCTATTTCTGCCGCCAACCTGCAGGTATCGGTGCAAGTGGATGGGGGAATCACCCGCGAAACTATTAGCGTTGCGGCCGAGGCCGGCGCCGATGTTTTCGTAGCCGGCTCGGCGGTTTATAAAGCTGAAGATGCCTATGCAGAGATAGAGGAACTGCGCAAGATCGCCCAGTCCCACTGCTAAAATTCAGCGGCGTTTTCAGCTGGAAAAGAGCCGGCCTCCTCAGATTTAGCTCCCGCCTTCCATGGGCAGTGTGCGTCTACTAGCTGGAGCCAGCAGGCAAGTTTTTTCAAAAGCCACTAACCTTAAAGCTATGAAAACTTTTGACGAGCTATTTGCGGAGCTGCAAGCGAAAGCTAGCACCCGTCCGGAAGGTTCTGGCACAGTTAAAGAGTTAGACGCCGGGGTGCACGCTATCGGGAAAAAGATTGTGGAAGAGGCGGCGGAAACTTGGATGGCCGCCGAATATGAAAGCCACGATGATTTTTGTTTAGAGGTTTCCCAGCTGCTTTATCACGCCCAAGTGATGATGATTGCTAAAGGGGTCAGCCTCGAAGATGTCTACCGCAAACTCTAGGGGAAAAATGTTACGTATCGCTGTTCCCAATAAAGGTGGCCTGTCGGATCCGGCCATCAGATTGCTTTCGGAAGCCGGATATCGTACCCGGCGCCGGGGGCGAGAACTACATATTACCGACCAAACCAATCAGGTGGAAGTATTTTTTCTCCGTCCTCGCGATATTGCCCAATACGTTGGTGCCGGTTTTATCCAAGCGGGAATTACCGGACGCGATCTGCTAGCTGATTCCGGAGTTAAAGCCGATGAAGTGCTCGAACTGGGGTTCGGAGCCTCTACTTTCCGCTTTGCGGCCCCTCAAGGCACTATGAGCTCAGTTCAAGATTTGGAAGGCAAACGGATTGCTACTTCCTTTGACCGGATTGTGCAAGATTATTTGGCCCGGCAGCAGGTGAAAGCCACTACTGTCCACCTGGACGGAGCAGTAGAATCCTCGGTACGCCTGGGGGTAGCCGATGCCATCGCCGACGTAGTAGAAACTGGCAATACGCTGCGAGCAGCAGGACTGGAAGTTTTTGGCGAGCCGCTGATGCAATCAGAGGCAGTGCTAATCGCTAATCCGCAGGCAGCTGGAAACGCGGTGCTGGAAGTGCTGGAGCAGCGCCTACTAGGGGTGCTCAATGCCCGCAACTATGTGTTGGTGGACTACAACGTACATCGCGACCTCTTAGATCAGGCAGTACGCTATACACCGGGAATATCTTCCCCTACCATTTCTTCCCTGCGAGACAGTCATTGGCTGGCCGTGCGCGCCCTGTGCCAACGCTCTGAGGTTCACGGAGTAGTCGATAAGCTCCATGCCCTGGGGGCGGAAGGAATTTTAGTTACCCAGCTGCTATCGGCACGGATCTAACCAGGGGGAGACCCCTATTTAGTTGTGAGGCTAGTGGTCTGGCGTAGATCGGTCTCAGACACAGCTTAAAGCATTTGGGCGGCGAGGCGGCCGGCTACCGCTGCTGCCAGGAATGGAGCGGCGTCTTCAGCTAGGGAGCGACGCATCGTAGACAGTTTGACCGGACAGTTATCTAATTCTTGGTAGAGTCCGGCGGTTGCGCATTTTTGTACCTGATGCCGAGCACTAATCTGTTTCACTTGCGAAGCTAGTAACTGGGCAAACTCGCGGTTTAAGAGAGACTTTTGCCCTTCGCCCTCATTAGTGAAATCGGGAAGTGGCACCAGCAGCGGAACCGGACTAAAGCCGGAAAGGATCCGCAGGCTGTGGTGGGAGATTCCCTGGTGGCGAGGGCGCGGATCGGCAGCTGACATCCGCAGGGCGCAAATAGCTTTGCCGCCCCCTAAAGCTGCCTGGGTTAAAAAGGCTGATAGATCGAAGCCTGAATAACCATAGGGGGTGCCGGAGCCGGCGTTTCCCGGGCCCTGTCCCACGATCGCAATATCGGCGGATAAGACGTGGCGGGCAGCAAGGAGCGCAGAAAAAGTATTGATAGCTTCCAAGTCACCCCCGAAAGCCTGACCGGCAGTAATCACTGCAGCTAGCCATCCGCTATCGCGCAGTGAAGTAATGTTGCGAGAAAATAATGCCGGCAGCGCCCCACCATCGGTATAAATGTAGACAATTTTAGCCGCCGGTTTTTCCGCTCTGATTCCCGCGATCACTGCGGGTAGCTGGGAATGCAAATCGATGCCTACTACCGGCATTCCCTCCAGGTCTTCTGCCTGCCGCATCTGCTCGTGGAAGGGAGATTCTTGTTCTTCAACGGAGGAAACCATGTATTGGCTGGGAGTGTATCGTGCCTTCATAATGTGACCGTCGTGGGCAGGCAGCACATCTTCTGGAAGACGTCCACAAAGAGCGGTTGCCAACGCGAACCCGCCGGTACCGAGATTTTTTTGCAGGGGAGAACAGTCGAAACGTACCTTTTCGCCCTCTTTTATTTCCCCGGTTAGAGCCGGATAGTTCAAGGCTCGTAGGGTTTCCCCGGTTAAAAACTGGGTTGCCCCGCTAGGGTTAGCGGAGATCTTAACTGTCAGTTCTTGCGTGGCTTTAAAGTTGCGGACAGCTTCGACTTGTCCTTCCCGTAACATCATGCCTTTTATTCTAGCTGCCTTTGCCAGGTGACCGCCGGGCGCATAAACAGGTAGGCTAAGAGTATGTATTGGTTTTTGTTTGCGCTGTGGACGCTGGGGATTCTCGCGGCGATTGTTTGCCCAATCGTGATGTTTATCTGGCTATTTCGCAAGGCCAATGCGACTATTAATCTTTTCGGGGAGCAGACAGCGGCCGTAACCGCCCCGCTAGATAACCTGGGGGAAGCTTCAGACCTTCCGCAGCTACGCCCGGCGGGAGCCAGCGGTGATCCCCAGGTACTTGCGCAGGCTCGCCAGGTGCGCGCTGAGGTAGCTGCCACTCGGCGCACTCGTCGCTACGCCCGCCTAGCAGCAGCCAAGGCACGCTGGGAGAAATTGGGGCTGGTGTAGGTGCCGCGCAGGCGTAAACGAAAAAAACTCACCGCGAAGGGCCCAGATGACTGGGATTCTCTTAGTGCGGCAGAAAAGTTAGCCACTTTTAAACGTAACCAGATAAATAGCGAGACTGCTAGTTTCGCTGCGCGTTTTGATTTTCCCTTTGATGATTTTCAACTTCGCGCTATCCGCGCCCTGGAAGATAAAAAATCGGTACTAGTGGCTGCCCCTACCGGATCCGGTAAAACTTTAGTGGGAGAGTTCTCGCTGTTCTTAGCGTTAAAACGCGGGGTGAGAGCCTTTTATACTACTCCGATTAAGGCGCTTTCTAACCAAAAGTTTCGGGATTTTTGCGCGGCTTATGGCAGCGATAATGTAGGGCTCTTGACCGGAGACGTATCCGTTAACCCGGGGGCTTCCCTGGTAGTAATGACTACCGAAGTACTCCGAAATATGCTTTACCGTCAGGACGGGCGCCTGGATGATCTAGGGTTTGTAGTCCTCGATGAGGTGCACTACCTGGCTGATCGCTACCGAGGACCGGTTTGGGAAGAAGTAATTTTGCATCTGGACCCGGCGGTGAGAGTAATCGCGCTGTCTGCGACGGTATCTAACGCCGAAGAGTTCGGACAGTGGCTACGGCAGGTGCGCGGGGATGTAGAGATTGTGGTTTCCGAAAAACGTCCAGTTCCTCTCTACCAGCATATGTTGGTTGGTGGGCGACTGTTTGACCTAGAAGTAAAATCTTCTGGTGGTAAAACCAAACTCAACCCCGCTTTATTGGCTAGGACCCGTCACTCGCTGGGGCAGACACGCCGGGGTCACCACACTTCTTTACCGGCAGCGGTCGAGGAGTTAAACAATGGCGGATTACTGCCAGCGATAGTATTTATTTTTTCTCGTGCCCGCTGCTCCGAGGGGCAAAAACAACTGGTGGCAGCCGGAATTGACCTGACTACTGCGGAGGAAAAGCGACAAATCCAGACCCGGCTAGAGGAAATAAGTGAAAACATTCCGGCCGGTGACATCTTTACTCTGGGATTCGACTCCCTGTTTGCGGGACTATTGCGCGGAATAGCGGTGCACCATGCTGGCTTGCTACCGGTAGTTAAAGAAGCAGTAGAGAAAATGTTTGCGGCGGGACTGCTGAAAGTGGTGCTCGCTACCGAAACTTTGGCGCTAGGTATCAATATGCCGGCACGTTCGGTGGTGATTGAATCGCTGCGCAAATGGGATGGTCATGAGTTCGTAATGCTTTCTGCGGGGCAATATACCCAGTTGACGGGAAGAGCCGGACGGCGCGGGATCGATACTTTAGGCCACGGAATCGTAATCTTCCGTCCCGGCATGGATCCGGCTATGGTGGCGGCGCTAGCCTCCAAACGTACCTATCCGCTTAAATCAGCTTTTACTCCCACCTATAATATGGCGGTTAACCTGTTGGAGCGAGGCTCTCTAAAGGATACTCGTGATGTCCTTCGGCGCTCTTTTGCGCAGTTTCAGGCGGATCGTTCAGTGGTCGGAAAAGCCCAGCAAGCCGCGGAAAAGCAAAGAGCTGCTGATGAAATTGTCGCTGCAAAAACTTTAGAATGCTCTTTTGGGGATATTTACGAATATGTGCGGCTTCAAAACGAGTTAGAGGCTCGCGATGCCCGTCGCGCTCAACTGCTTGCCCGCGAGCAGGCTCGGCGCCGCAGTGAACTTTTTAGTTCCCTCAAGCGCGGGGATGTTTTGGCATATCAAGATGGGCGCCGCGCCCGGCACGGGATTGTGATGAAGAAATCGGGCACTCGTACCGGGGAAACCACTTTGACGGTGCTAGCAGATAACGCCAAGCTACGAGATTTTTCCACTAATGCTTTTGCAGGCGGACTAGCATTGGTGGGACAAATGTGGGTAAAGGATTATTCGGAGCGAAAACCTCGTGATCGGCAACGCTTGGCCTCTAAGCTGCGTGCCGCTTTACGCGACGGCCTATTTACCGATCCGGAAACCTTAGAACATCCCGGCGAGCAGGCGGCCCCTACCCCCGAAAAACCAGCACTTTCCCCCCGGGAAATATCCTCGCCGTTAGCGGAGAGTGGTGGCCGAGAGCTCTCGCAGCTTAGCGAATTAGAGCTAACCCAGTTGCTCGCCGCCCACCCAGTAGCTAGTTGCCCCCAGCTAAATAGACACTTAAAGCAGGCTTCCCGTTGGGCACGCCTAGAGCGGCAGGCCAGCCGGTTGCGGAAACGGGTAGATATTTCCGAGGGCGCGCTAGTAGATACTTTCGACCGGGTAGTTAAAGTTTTAACCAACTTGGGTTATCTAAATCCGCAGGGAGAAGTGACCGAATCCGGGGCGGTGCTTTGCCGCATTTACAGCGAATATGACCTATTGATTGCCCAATGCGTGCTAAAAAATATTTTCGCGGGGCTAACTCCGGCTCAGCTAGCGGCGGCTTGTTCGGCAGCTAGTTATGAAGCGCGACGAGAAGAAGCAGGCACCCCGGTACCTTCCTCGCTGAAATCGGTAGTGAGCCAGATTGAATATTTGGCTACTGATTTGCGTCAGCTGCAAACCGAGCTAAAGGCTCCGGAAATGCCCCAATCTTCGTCTGCGCTGGTAGCAGCCACTTATTCCTGGGCTAAAGGCAAGCCCCTGGCGGTGGCTTTAGAGGCCGCTGGCTTAGAAGCCGGGGATTTTGTGCGGGCGATGAAACAGCTACTTGATGTCCTGCGCCAACTAGAAATGGTAGGCAGCGTAGAAAGCTCCGCTACCGCCCGAAAAGCCCAAAAACTGATTCTGCGGGGAGTGGTGGCATGGTCGGACGTCTAATCAAAGGCTTTTGGGCACTGTTGGCTGCCGCCGCCATCGCTTTAGGCTTACTGCTGGCTTTTCCTTCTGCCTGGGGATCATATTGGCTGAGTGCCTGGTTAGCTCTGGGGCTATGGCTGCTGATCCTGCGGCGCGCGCGCCGGCGCTACGCCTTGGCAATTTCTATCCTCGCCTCCCTGCTATTTTTCCTAGTACTTTTCCGTTGGGTTTCCATTTCTCTTGGTTTTTCTACCCCCTGGATTGCCCTTGCCCTTTGCGAAACCTTATTTTTAACCCTGTGGGCAGGGTCCGTACTGGCAGTGCGGCGACTGACTAGTCCTGCCTGGACTTTGTGGACGGCGTTCTCTTTTGCCGGGATCGAGGCTTGGCGAGCCGCCTTTCCCTGGACGGGTATGCCTTGGGGAATGTTGGGATTCACGCAGGTAGATAGCCCTATTAAGGGGTGGATACCGCTGCTGGGAGAAAACGGGATGGCCTTCTTGATGGTGGCAGTACTCGCGGCGCTAGTTAGCGTCACCTGGAAAATCTCGATGCCCAATCTGGTAACTGCCGGTCTGGCGCTGCTGGTAGTGATTGCCTCGGGAACGGGGCTCCCTTCCTTACCAAACTCCAAAGACACCCCAAAGATGCAGGTAGCCGCGGTACAGGGGGGAGTTTCTTGGCCGATTGGCGCTACCTATTCCCATCCCGGCACCATTTTGTCCGGTCACCTTACCCAAAGTACTAGCAGTGATCTGCGCGGTTCCCAAGTGATTTTATGGGGTGAGCAAGCCGCAGATATCGATCCTCGCTCCGATGAACAGTGGGGTGAGAAACTGAGATCCTGGCAAGAAGATCTGCAGATTCCCCTTATCCTTGGCACCCTAGTTTATAAGGAAAAAACTACCTCTAACCAGGTGTTAAAGTTTCAGGGCGGCAAAATTTCGCAGGTTTACACCAAGCGGGAACCAGTACCCTTTGGGGAGTTCTTGCCCGGGCGTCCTGTAATCTCTAAGATTTTCCCCGAACAAGTAAAAATGCTGCCCCGTGACATGGTACCGGGTAAAAACCCCGGTGTTACCCCAGTTGGCGAGGCGCGAGTGGGGGCAAATATCTGTTTCGAGGTGGCGATCGATTCGCTGGTGCGCGACACCGTAAATGCCGGTGCAAATCTGCTTTATTTCCCCACCAATAATTCGTCTTTCGGATACTCCTATCAGTCCCGGCAGCAGCTACAGATAGCCCGGTTCCGCGCCCTCGAATATGATCGCTCTTCCGCGCAGGTTGCCGTGGGGGGAGTAAGTGCGCTCGTCAATCCGCAAGGTGAGGTTTTAGCAGAGTCAGGGCTGTTTCGTGCCGATACTTTAAAGGCGGCGTTGCCGTTGCGCGACACTCTTACCGTTCAGGCGCGCTTTGGTGCGGGGATAAACACTTTCTTCCGGCTCGGAGTGCTCGTAGGGTTAGCCTTGATTGGGGGAGTGCTTATTTTTTTGAAAGTACAAGAACGCAGTTTCCAACATTCGCCGACGCCTGCCCGCAGAAGGCGAAAAGCCACTGGTGAAGCCAGGGGAGGGCGCGCATTGAGCGGTTTAAAAGGAAAAGGAAAATAAATGAAAGATACGGTAATTGCCATTCCCACCTATAACGAAAAGGAAACCCTGCCCCGTCAGGTGGCGAAACTGCGCGCCGAAGTCCCGCAAGCAGATCTGGTGATTGTAGATGATAATTCTCCAGATGGCACCGGCCAGCTAGCCGAGGAGCTTGCCCGGCAAGACCGGGGAGTAAAAGTGCTGCACCGGGCCGAAAAAGCCGGACTCGGGCCCGCCTATTTGGAGGCGTTTTCCTGGGCGCAGGATGCGGGATACACCTGGGTGGTACAGATGGACGCGGATGGTTCTCACCGGGTGCGCGATTTGAAAAAATTATTGGCGCGGCGGCTGTGGCCCAGTGAGCCGGATGCGGTGATTGGTTCCCGTTGGATCAGGGGAGGACGGCTGCAGGGCTGGTCCCGACTTCGAGAGGCGCTTTCTCGGGGTGGTAATGCCTATATCGCGGCAATGCTGCTTCTGGGAATCGGGGATGCTACTGCCGGTTTCCGGGTTTATCGGCTCGATTTCCTCAGCCGCTTAGGGTTAGAGGATCTGGATTCGCGAGGCTATTGCTTCCAGATTGATATGACCCGCCGGGCAGTTAGAGCCGGGGGCAAGATTGTGGAAGTGCCGATCACTTTTCAAGAAAGGGCTGCCGGAGCCTCCAAAATGTCCAGTGCCATTATCTTGGAAGCTTTGGCTAAAGTTACCCGCTGGGGGGTAAGCGACCTGTTTAACGCATTATTTGCTAAATAATAGCTCCGGTTTGAGAGGGTAAAAGTGGCTTTAAAAGTAGGGGAGCAGCCCCGGGGCTGCTCCTGCTCAGTAGAGAAAAGTTTCCATTAAAGAGGGTGTAATACTCTAGCGGTAGTGAACCCCGTCCATAAGCGCCCCGGAATGAAGCACCTCGAGTTGTTCTTTCAACAGTACTTGCAGTTCTTCTTCACTGCGACGCTCCATGAGCATATCCCAGTGGGTACGCTGAGGACGTACCGGTTTAGCGTCCTCTTCTACCGCGGGTTCCTCATATTGCAGTTCCCCCATTTCCCCGCATTTGCATTCCCACTCGGCGGGAGCGGCGACTTCGGCGGCAAAAGTCATGTGGAAACGGTGTCCTTGCGGGCAAACATAGAGGCTTTCACGCCTTTCCGCGAATACTACGCCGTCCTCTGTCTCCAGGCTCTTCGACCCGATACTGGTTCCGCGTAGTGCCCGCTCTGCCATAGTTAAAACCTCTCTTTGATGCCCGTCCTAAAAACTCAGCAAATACCGCCCTATTGTAACAGCTCAGCCGGTGGGCAAAAAAGCTAAGGTGCTCTTTTGCCCACCGGCGAAACTTAGTTTTATTTAACCGGAGGTTGCCCGTATACGTTTTGATAACGCTCGTATAGCGAATCTATATGTCTAGATTCAATCGGGCACAACTCCCCGAGGGTGCGGGCGATTGCTACCGTCTTGGCTACTTCCTCTACCATTACCGCGGCTTTCACCGCGGCTTTAGCGTCCTTGCCGATAGTAAACGGCCCATGATTTGCCATTAACACTGCGGGGGAGCGGGAATCTTTCAAGGTTTCCACGATTCCGCGTCCAATGGAGTCATCCCCGATTATCGCGAATGGTCCGATCGGTACTTCGCCACCGAACTCGTCTCCCATCATGGTTAGCACGCAGGGGACCGGCTGTTGCACGGCAGCAAATGCCGTGGCATAGGGGGAGTGGGTATGCACTACCCCTCCCACTTCACTCATATGTCGATAAACATAGGCGTGAGCCGCAGTGTCCGAAGAAGGCTGTAGCTCCCCGGAGGTATCATCATCCAGTTTGTTACCATCTAGATCGCAGACCACCATGGTATCGGCCGATAGCTCATCGTAACGTACCCCCGAAGGTTTGATTACGAATAAATCGGCACCCTCCACCCGCTGCGAAACGTTCCCAGCAGTCCAAACTACCAGCTCGTTAGCCGGCAGTTCCGCGTGTAAAGCCGCAACCACTTCGCGGGTAGCTGCAACCTGCTTGCGGATCTCGGCCGGCAGTTCATTTACATGAGGCATATATGCTCCTTTAGTTAGCGCGGTGTACTCGCGCTCGAATCGCTTTCAAGGTACGCATTACTTCCGTTCCGCCCCGACCGAAGAAGTCGTGCATTTCTTTGAAGGCTGCGTAAATTTCGCGATAGGCTTCCACATTTTCAGGGATCGGTTCGTAGGCATGAGAAATCTTCTTGCCCATAGCCGCCGAAGCCGCGAAAATGTCGGGATATTGTCCATCGGCAACCGCCGCAAACACCGCAGAGCCCAAAGCTCCCGCTTGGTCAGTGGCGGAGATAGAAATGGGCAGACCGGTGATATCGGCATACATCTGCATGTACAACTTATTCTTTAGGAGCCCTCCGGCTACTACGATCTCGTTAATATCGACCCCGTGTTCAACGAAGTTGTCGATAATGACCTTCGCCCCGAAAATAGTGGATTCTAGCAGTGCGCGATACATTTCCTCGGGGGTAGTGGTGAGGGTCATCCCCAGCATCATCCCCGATAGGCGCGCATCGGCCAGAATAGAACGGTTACCGTTCCACCAATCCAAAGCTAATAGGCCGTGTTCCCCAATTCTTTGTTCCGCGGCTTTTTCAGTCAGCAGGTCATGGATATTGATGCCCCGCTTCTGGGCCTCTTCACGATAGCTGGGGGGGATACACTGGGTGGTAAACCAAGAGAAAATATCTCCTACTGCGGTTTGACCAGCCTCAAAGCCCCATTCGCCATCGACAATACCGCCATCGACTACCCCGAAAGTTCCCGGTACGTCTGCGTAGTTATGGGCAGAAACCACGAAACAGGTAGAGGTACCAGCGATTGCGGTTAGTACCCCGTTTTCGGTAGCACCCACACCAGCAGCATGCACATGGGCATCAATATTGCCAGAGCAGACGGTGATCCCTGCATTTAGTCCCATCAGGGAAGCAGCTTCTTCCGTAAGCTCGCCAACTTTGGATCCTAGCGGCGCGATCGGTGCCGACATCTTTTCTTCGAATACGTTGCCGAATCCGGGCGCTAGCGCCTCTAGATATGCTTTATCCGGATACTTGCCGTCCTGGTACATCCGCTTGTAGCCGCTGGCACCAGCGGTTTGGGTGTGTACCCCGGTCATTTTCCAGGTTAGCCAATCCATTACATCGGTAATTGATTCAGCTGCCTGGTATACCTCGGGGGCTTTTTCGAAAAGCTCTAGCATTTTCGGTAATGCCAGTTCAGAAGAAAGCACCCCGCCATAGCGGCCAAGCCAGGGTTCGTTGCGCTCTTTTGCCAGTGCTACGATCCGGTCTGCCTGGTCTTGGCCGCCGTGGTGTTTCCACAGCTTGATATAGGCGTGCGGGTTATTCTTAAACTCTTCCTTTTCACAAAGCGGGGTGCCTTCTTTGTCGGTAACGACGAGGGAAGCGGAGGTAGTGTCTAGACCGATAGCCACCACATCCTTAGGATCTACTCCGGATTCTTTGACTGCCCGCGGAACCGCAGTGGCCAGCACTTTTATATAGTCAGCTGGGACCTCCAGGGCGAATTCAGGAGGCAGTGCCTGCCCGTCGCCCGCGGTTAGAGTTGTATCCATAACTCCGTGGGCGTACTCGGTGACGGCGGAAGCTAATACTTCCCCATCACTTACCCGCACCACTACCGCGCGACCGGACAGGGTACCGAAATCTATTCCGATTACATATTTATTTTCCATTGCAGGCTCCATTGCTTTGCGAATTTAGAAGAGTCTTGAAATTTAACAACTAACTATTTACCTAGTTAGCGTGCCGATGCTTACCCCAGAATCCTTCCGGGCTAAACAGATGATCGATTACCTGGTCGAGAGCGTTAAGATCCATCAGGATGTCCAACACCGTGTAGCGCGAACGAATCATCTGCGCCTGGCGGTGGGTCTTGCGGAAACGATCCCAATCAATCTTGATCATCTCGGGGTGGTAGGGGGCGCCGGCCTTACGCAGGTCTTCTTGCGCTTTCTCCGGAGAGATCAGCTGCTTAGAGCAAACCTCTTTAATATCACTCCATTTTTCCTTCAGCAGTTCCAGGCGTTTGCGCAGGGCTTCTCCCTCTAAATGCTTATTTAGAGTGTGCTTCTTCGCTTCATCCTGAATATTCGGAATGATTAGCTCTTCGACCTTCGCCAAGACATCCGCTTCACTGGGGGCATTGGCAACAATCTCGTCAATGTCCAGGTTAGGAATATCCATTGCCAAGAACTCTTCCCAAATCGCCAAGGAGGCTACTGTGCCGACTCCCACTTTGAAACCGTGCGATAGCGGCGGCTCCCAGTCGAGGCCGTGTCCTTCCATTTCCCAGGTGTGGGAGAACTGGTGACCGGCACCCGAGGCGGGGCGAGAAGATGATAGGGCCTGCATGGCGAGCCCGGACATAATATTGCCTTCAGCCAGCCCTTCGATGGCATCACGATCACCCTTGGCAGCACCTTCCGGATCGGATAGGGCTCCCCGTAGCGGTCCTTGTACTAGGGACCAGGTGTAGTCATCTACGGCTTCGACCCCGAGGCGATCGGCCAGCAGCCAGTCGGCTCCCGCGGGGATCTTTTCAATCAGGTCCCCGTAACCGGTCGCGGTTAGGCGTTGCGGAGCAGCAGCGATTACATCCAGATCAGCCACCAAGCCAACCGGGGCGGGGCAATCACGGGTAATCTTGAATCCATCCTTGGTAATGGAAGCGCCAAAGGCAGCATATCCATCTACCGAGGCAGCGGTACATACGTTCATATAGGGGCGCCCCAGCTCTCCGCTGGCTAGTTTAGCCAGGTCATTTAGGGTACCGGCCGCAATAGAACAAATCACCGTGTCATCGAGATCTTTTAGTACTTCCCGAACTTTAATTACGTTCTCGTAGCCCGCATACAAAGTAGGTTTACCTGGGAAAATATAGGGCTCGTGCATCGGGACCCCAGCTTCCTTCAGGGAATCTACTACTCCCTTTCCAGCTGCCTCGAAGGTGTTTTCATCTGCGACTACCAGGGCTTTTTTACCAGGAAAAAGGCGGGCAAAAAGCGGGCCAGTTTTCTTTAGTACCCCAACGCCGAACTCAATATCTTTAGTGTCGCTAGCAGTCTCTAGTGCTTTCGCGATCAATTCGTTTGTCATTTATACTTCTTTCTTTATTTTCTAGGATTATTCGCCGGCGGCCACGTGGTCGACTAGCTGATGGGTAAGATCCTGCATCGCTGGATAGCTTTCCATGTATTTTTGCAGGTAGAACTGATATTCCTCGTGGGTTTCCGGGTTGGGTTCGATCCGCTCGGTTTCGTGCACCATATTGGCGGCCGCCTCTTGGATATTGGCATATTGGCCAGATCCGACTGCCGCTAGAATACAGGTACCGAGCACTACTGCATCTCCAACTTCCGTCCTTACTAAGGGCTTTCCGGAGACATCGGCGTGCATCTGCATCCACAGCGGCGACTTGGTAGCCCCACCGCACACAGTTACCTGATCGAACCTAAATCCGGCATCTTCCATCTTCTTGAAGTTATAGGCAGTACCGAAAGCTACTGCCTCCATAATTGCATGGTAAACGTGCAGCGGGGTGTGCGACAGCGAGAGACCCCACATAATTCCCCGCGCCTTAGAGTCGGTGTAGGGTGTGCGGTTGCCCTGGAAGTACTCGTTAATAATCAAGCCGTCAGAGCCAGGTCCAATGTTTTCGCACTTGCGATCCAGGATCTCGTAGGGGTTGACCCCTACGACTTCGGCACTTCTTACCAGATGCTCACAAAAACCTTCCTTAAACCATTTCAGGACAGAACCAGAGGAAACCAGGGACCCTTCCAAGGTGTATTGTCCGGGGATAACCCCGTCAGTGTAGGAGCCCATAAAGCCGTTACCATAAACCGGCTTATCAGACTGACCGGCAATAACGTGGGAGGATCCGGTGGTAAGAGATACTCGTCCCGGTTTTACCGCACCCAAGCCGATCTGTCCGGCCCAAGCATCTGCACAGCCCTGAGCGACCGGAGTACCCGGCAAAAGACCGAGTTCCTGCGCCACCGAGGGGAGCAAGCCACCTAGGGGAACCCCTAGGTCTTCAACCCGCTCCGGCATCTTCTCAAAGGCATCGCCGGCCCCGATTGCCTCATAGTAATCTACCGGCCACCCGCCATAGTCGCGGTTGTAGTTCATCCGCATAGAGGCGGAGTTGATGTTAATGGTCCATTCACCGGTCAGGCGATAGGTTAGCCAGTCGGGAGCATCTACGATCCGGTAGGCTTCTTTGAAAATTTCGGGCTCATTTTCTTTTAGCCAGGCAACTTTGAAGGGATACCATTCGGCAGTTGGGGGAGTGGTCTTTCCCCCGTTGTACAAGCGGGCCCAGTGATCCATATCGATGACCCGTTCCATCTGTTTGGTGGCGCGCACGTCCATCCACATAATGGCCCGGCGAATTTCTTTGCCTTCCTTATTGATGGGAACCACGGTCATCGTGGTGGCATCATAGCTGATACCTGCAATATGACGGGCGGGAACACCAGTCTGGTCTAGGACTTTTCTCACCGAAGCTACCAGCGCTTCCCACCAGTCGGAGGGATCTTGTTCCGCCCAACCGGGGTGAGGGTGATGGGTGGGGTATCCGGTGGCGGCAAAGCCAATCGGAGTGCCCCGCAGATCGAAAATTGCGGCCCGGCAAGATTCGGTGCCGTAGTCGATTCCCAATAGGTAAGGACCTTCATAACCGGGTGCTACCATTTGTTTTCTCCTTGAATTTTGCGCCGGCATCGTTGTCGGCGACTTTTGCGCGCAGCAGTGAGCGCATTTCAATATTTTTGAGGGTGCTCAGCAGTTTTATTTAGTTTTAGTCATCTTCTGCGGTCCAACCGTTTTCTTCCCATACTGCAGCGGGAATCAGACGGTCAACACGATCGAGTATAAAGTCGGGTTGATGCTCCTTGGGCAGCGCCAAAGCCTCTTTGGCAGTGGAGTCTCCGGTAAGGGGCATCGCGGAAAACATTCCAGTTTTCTTGGCCATTTCGATATCAGTGTAAAGCCGGTCGCCCACCATCATGCAGTGCCGGGGGTTAACGTCTAGACCTTCAATCGCTACCTCGAGCATTACGGGCTCCGGTTTGCCGGTAATAACCTGGCACTTGGTCTGAGTGCAGGCTTCAATGGCGGCAATAATCGCAGCACAGTCTGGCTCTCCGCGCCCTCCGGGGAAGGGGCAGTAACGATCCGGGTTAGTAGCGACCAGAATAGCGCGGTTATGGAACCAGATGGCATCGAAAGCTATCTGCAGCTTGCGATAGTCAAAAGTACGGTCATACGAAGCGATGACGATATCGATTTCTTTGGGATCATCACTGATCTTGATGCCCGCGTCATGCAGGGCATCAATCAAAGGTTGTTCCGCAATCGGAAAAACGGTCTTATCAGCGTGGTGATCTTTGAGCCAACGGGTCATAGTGACTACGGTGTTGGCAATGTCTTCTAGGGGAGTGGGAATATCCAATCCCTCTAGTTTGTCTACATAAAGATGGGGGTCTTTGGTGGGATTATTCGACAGGAAACGTACCGGAATCTCGCGACGCCGCAGTTCCTCGATTAGTCTTTTAGCCCCGGGTAATAGGTGGTCTCCCAGATAGATGGTGCCATCCATATCGAAAATATAGGCATCATAGAACTCAGTGGGGAACCTTAAAGCATTTCCTGTTTCCAATTGTTTTCCTCTCCAGTATTTATTGGGGTTGGGGTGGAAAGCAAAACTGCTTTCCACCCCAACATTTAGTTATATTTTAGACCTGCGGTGCCGGTACCAGGCCAGCGGCAACTACCAGCAGAGCCGAACCCTTAACCACGGTGTGGGAGAGCCAAATAGCAGCTGCCGGGGGGTCAATATGAGTATCGCCCCGGGCGTACATCAGCCTTTGCGCAAATTCGGCCAAGCCCGCAGCCATCACTCCAAATACTACGGAGGCTAGCAGCGCCAAATACAGGCTGTTTCCTAAAATTGGGAACCAAACCATGGCCGCTAGACCAGCGGTAATCGTAATGTGGTGGGTGACGGGAATCTTGAAGCCGAGAATCAGCATCAAAATGGTGATGGCAGAAATACCGAAGGGCAGAGCCTGAGCATTTCCAAGCAACGCTTTCTCGATGTCTGGGCTCAGGTAGGGGAGTAGGTGGGCAACGCTTAAAGCTAGTCCCCCGGCAAATATCGAAGCTCCTATCCCGATGGTTAACCACTGGGAGGGCTTTTCCTGCCAGCGCAGCCAGCATTCCTTATCGGTGAGCTGCGAAGTCCAGTTAAAGATTCCGGTCTTACCGAAGATCAGGCGGACTAGCAAACCAGATATCAGAACCGTTAATGCCACGGTGTCGGTGTTGTGACCAAACCAAGGAATCAAGCGGATGCAGCGTTCTAATAGGTAGCCGCCCAAGCCGAAGATTGCACCGATCCAGAGCATGGTGGGATTACCAAACCCGGCAGGCGAGGTATCAATATCCTTGCCCTTTTTCTCTCCGTTTAGGCCAAGTTTACCGGCGTAAGCATGGGCTGCAGCTCCACCTGCGAAGCAAATGTGGGGACCAAATACCGGCCCGAATGCCATGTAGTTAAGGACAATATCGCTTCCCGTGCTAGCAGCTACCGCGAAGCCCAGAAATACCGAGAAACCGGTCATTACGAAGGCCCAGTTACCGCCGATCGCAGCCCCGATGATTCCACCGCCAATGGCGCAGATTGCCCAAAACAGTGAAAATCCGGCTGAGGGACCAAACGAGTTTACAAAGTCGCTGGCACTTGCCGCCATTTGTATTGTTTCGATCATATTTTTAATACCTTTATTTAGATAGCGTTTGGCAACATTGCCAAACTTTTCAAAGTTCGACTCAAGCACTCACTTCAGCCGACATTTTACTGAAGTACTGGTTATCCGCAGGAACCAGGAGTGGTTTCCCCGTCGGTCTCCGGTACTTCGTAGTCGCAGATTAACTGGACTTTACGCGCCGAGTTGGACTGGGGGTCAAACTCGTAACCTAGCCATTCATTAACCAGGCGCCGCGCTAGTTCAATGCCGATCACGCGCTGCCCCAGAGTTAAAACCTGACCGTTATTGGACTTGATCAGGCGCTCCACACTGAAAGAGTCATGTCCCACGCTAGCGCGAATACCAGGAACTTTATTAGCGACAATCGCCATCCCGATTCCGGTACCACACAACAGCAGGGCGCGGTCTGCCTCTCCATCAGCAACCATGCGAGCACCTTTGATTCCCACATGCGGGTAGTCAACGTCCTCACCGGCGTTTAGCCCAATATCGATTACTTTTTCAACGCGCTCGTCTGCCTCTAAATCTTTTTTGATTATTTCTTTATAGTCGACGGCGGCTGAATCTGCTCCGATTACTATTCGAAGTCCCATTATTTTCCTCCTCTGGTCCTCGTCTTCGAGACCTAAATTCTTTCTATACTAGCTAGGGCAATTCGCCCTACCGATTCCTTAAAACTGCACTTATGAGCGCACGCGATCTAGAGAGCGTTTGGCAGCAGCTACTACGTGTTCGCTATCTAGTCCGAAGTGCGCAAATAGATCGCCTGCTGCGCCGGGCAGACCGAAGCCTTCGATACCTATGCTCTCGCCGTTATCTCCGACCAGGTCGCGCCAAGGATCAACCAGACCGGCTTCGATCGATACCCGAGCCTTCACGGCAGACGGTAGCACCTGCTCCCGGTAAGCCGCATCTTGAGCTTTGAACCATTCCATACAGGGAACGGATACTACCCGGGCAGCAATCGACTCTTTAGCCAAAGCCTCCCGAGCTTGCAATGCAAACTGAACTTCGGATCCAGAAGCCAGCAATATGACATCGGGCTGGCCCTCGGTGTCGGCCAACACATAGGCGCCCTTGCTGACATTCTTGGCACTGGCTAGCGCTTGGGCGCTGGCTCCCTCCATATCCTCGCGCTCAACGACCGGCAGACCCTGGCGGGATAGAATCAATCCGGCCGGACCGCGTTGACGGAGAATCTCCAACCAGCAAGCAGCGGTTTCATTGGCGTCCATGGGACGTACCATCGCCAAGTTGGGGATTGCGCGGTAGGCAGTCAAATGCTCCACCGGCTGGTGGGTAGGTCCGTCTTCGCCGACTCCGATAGAATCGTGGGTCCAGACATAAGTCACCGGAATATCCATTAGCGCAGCTAGACGCACCGCACCGCGCATGTAATCACTGAAGACGAAGAAGGTGCCTCCAAAGACGCGGGTAAGGCCGTCGAGCCCAATGCCGTTCATAACGGCACCCATACCGTGTTCACGTACCCCGAAGTGTAGTACCCGCCCAAAGGGGTTACCCTTCCACATATCGGTCTGTGCGGATTCGGGGATAAAGCTGGGAGCACCGGCAATAGTAGTGTTATTGGAACCGGCTAGGTCAGCGGACCCTCCCCAAAATTCGGGCATGACTGCGCCGATTGCGGAAATAACTTTTCCAGAGGCCGCCCGAGTAGCGACAGACTCTCCGGCAGTAAATACCGGGAGCGCATCCTCGATGCCCTCGGGAAGTTTACCTGCAAGAATCCGCTCTAGCAGCTGATTCTTGTCCGGATTCGCTTTCTTCCACGCTTCGAAGCGAGGATCCCAGTTGGAGTGCGCCTCCTGGGCACGGGCCGCGGCGTTGTCGCGGGAGTGCTTGACCGCCTCTTCATCGATATCAAACATTTTGTCCGGGTTTGCTCCCAGAGCTTTCTTCAAGCCCTTGAGTTCCTCTTCACCCAGTTTGGCGCCGTGAATAGCCCCGGTGTTCTGCTTGGTAGGCGAAGGCCAACCAATAATAGTACGCAAGGCAATAATCGAAGGCCGATTCTTTTCGGCTTTAGCCGCATTAATTGCCTGGTCAAGAGCGTTTACATCTTCGTCATACTTGCCATCAGCAGCTAGCCAATCCACGCGCTGAGTGTGCCAGCCATAGGATTCGTAGCGCTTTAGCACGTCCTCTTGGAAAGCGATATCGGTGTCGTCCTCGATAGAGATATGGTTATCATCCCAAATCACAATCAAGTTACCAAGATCTTGCACTCCGGCCAAAGAGCAAGCTTCGCCAGAGATACCTTCTTGCAGGCAGCCATCGCCAGCAATCACGTAAATATTGTGGTCAAAGGGACTTTCACCTAGGGGAGTGTCCGGGTCCAGCATCCCGTGAGCACGCCGAGAGGCCATCGCAAAACCAACTGCGGAAGCAATACCTGATCCCAGCGGCCCAGTGGTTACCTCTACACCCTTAGTATGCCGGTATTCGGGGTGACCAGGAGTGTAGGAGTTGAACGTGCGGAACTTCTTTAGATCCTCCAGTTCCAGGTTCTGTCCTGCTAAATACAGCTGAATATATTGCAGCAAGGAGGCATGTCCTGCAGATAGCACGAAGCGATCGCGGCCTAGCCAATCCGAATCTTGAGGATCGAAACGCAAGTGACGCTGGTACAGCAAGTAAGCTGCCGCAGCTAGCGAAATCGGGGTTCCCGGGTGTCCGCTACCGGCATTTTCGACCGCATCGGCGGCCAAAATCTTTGCCGTGTTAACTGCGCGTTGATCAAGTTCATTCCACTCAGTGGTCATATTTTTCCCTTCCAACATTGGATAACGTGGGTTTTTATTCTATTTTGATGCTAACAGCTAGCCTGAAGAAAAAACATCGCTTCAAGTTTTTGCTAACAAAAGTGCAACTATCTTTTTCAAACTTATTTTCGCACTTTGTCATTCGGGTTTGTGTAGATTTGGCGTACCAGTTTAGAAAATCCATAGATTGCACCATTAGTACTAGTTACCGGTCTGTAGGCTGGCAACCGTACCCAAAAGAGCTAGCCCTTCGATCCGATAATGTACATTATGTCAACTAAACTGGATTAAGGCAAATCCCGCCTCTAGGTTTCCCATGCTCCCCCTCTCCTGCCGTTTTGAGTTTAAGGGCCCCAAGGCTTTGAATTGCCTAGGAAACATTCCGGTAGAAAAAGGAGAATATTCCCAATGGCAGCTGACGAGCCGCTGAATCCGCCGCTGAAGGCGCTAGGCGATTCCCTAGAGGCGGAAGTAAAACACGGAAAAAATAAAAAACACCCGATTAATCAAGTACCGTCGGCTCCCCGGACCGCGCTGCTCTCACTGCAGCACGTGTTGGCCTTTTATGCGGGTGCCGTGGTGGTTCCCGTTGTAGTTGCTCACGGTTTAAAGCTAGATACCGCTACCATGGTGCATCTAATTAATGCCGATCTGTTTACCTGCGGAATCGCGACCCTAATTCAGTCGATCGGTTTTTGGCGTATCGGAGTGCGCCTACCGATTATTCAAGGGGTTACCACCATGGCGATCTCCCCGATGATCGCGATCGGCCTCGCAGTGAACCAAAACGGCGGCACCGAAGTACTGCCCACTATTTATGGCGCAGTGATTGTGGCCGGACTATTTACTTTCTTTGCGGCTCCACTTTTTGCCAAACTTATTCGCCTTTTCCCGCCCCTAGTTATCGGGATTGTATTAACTACTATGGGTACCACTTTGCTGGGAGTATCCGCCGCGGATGTAATTGGACGCGTTGACGAACAGGTACCACCGATGCCGATAACTTTGCGCTCTCTAGCCTATGGCCTAGGAACTTTGGCGATAATCGTGATCATCCAGCGCTTCTTTAAAGGCTTTATGGGAACCTTGGCAGTGCTATCCGGGCTGGTTATTGGTACCGGCGTCGCGGCAGTACTGGGCGATACCTCTTTTAATGAAGTCGGTAAATCCTCCTGGGTAACGGTTACTACCCCATTCTATTTCGGCTGGCCGCAGTTCTCCCTCACTGCCTGCATATCCATGATCGTGGTAATGCTGCTGACCATGGTAGAAACTACCGGTGACGTCTTTGCGACCGGCGAGATTGTGGGCAAACGCATTGGCAAGAAAGAAATCACTGCCGCTTTGCGCGCCGATGGTCTGTCTACTACTTTAGGGGGAATTTTAAACTCTTTCCCCTACACCTGTTTTGCGCAAAATATTGGCTTAGTACGGTTAACTAAAGTGCATTCTCGCTGGGTAGTAGCCGCTGCGGGTGGAATCATGATTATCCTGGGAGTTATCCCCAAGGCGGGCGCTATCGTAGCCGCGGTCCCCTCTCCGGTCCTAGGCGGAGCCTCTATGGCTTTGTTTGCGAACCTAACGTTAGTGGGTATTCAAACCTTATCCCGAGTTGACCTGTCTGATACCCGCAACGGAATTATTCTGACTACCTCGATTGCGCTGGCCATGCTAGTCTCCTTCAAACCGGCAATTGCGGACGCTTTTCCAGCTTGGGCGCACATTTTCTTCGCTTCCGGAGTAACCATGGGCTCGGTTACCGCTATCTTACTCAACCTGCTGTTCTTCCATGTGGGATGGCATTCTAAGGGCGAGGACGTAGCGCTGGGCACCGCCGGAAAACGCCGCTCTTTGCGGGCAGTTAACAAAATGAGCGAGGAAGAATTTGTAACCACGTTTGCCCGCTTATTTAACGGGGTTACCTGGCCGCTGCAAGCAGCCGCGGGGATGCGTCCTTTCCGGGACGTAGGCGAGCTTAAAGAAGCACTGCAAGATGCGGTAATGGTGGCAGGGAAAGACGCTCAAGACCAATTGATCGCATCCTATCCGGATGTAACCGCGATGCTGACTGCCAGCGAGAGCGAGGCCAAAGAAATTTCGCAGGACGTCGGCTCTTTGGCCTTGGGCAAGCTCACGGAAGAACAAAAGGCTCAGCTACGCACGCTAGAAAGCTCCTACCATGAAAAGTTCAACCTGCCACTGGTGGCGCTGCTTTCCCGGATGGATAGCGTGGACGCGATTATTAAGGACGGGGTTCACCGCCTAGAGAACTCTCCGCGGCATGAAAGGATAGTTGCCCTGGGACAGGTGGTAGAGGTAGTCAATGACCGCCTGGAGATTATGATGGCGGACGCCAACCCCATCCGTTCGGCTTGGAGCCGCAAGTTCGAGCAGCTCGACTAAAGCGGGCAGCTAACGACTATTTAACCTGGCCTGCCGGGGACGCAGAAGTATCCCAAGTCGGATCAAACCCACCCGGGGTTGTCCATACCCGAGTGGGAAGCTCCCCCGGCAGGTACTGGTTGCTTTCCGAACAGAAGATCGGTCCCGCAGGATCGTCAGTCTTCATTTGCGCCCGGTAGTCGCGCAGGGCACCAACTGCCCATTTTCCAAGGAAAATCAAAGCTACCAGGTTAACCAGAGCCATTAGTGCCGTTGCCCAGTCAGCGATCGACCATACCGATTTTAAGGGCAAAATCGCTCCAATCGCGGTAGAGGCGATTACCAGCAGCTTTAAAGGCAGAGCTGAACGATCTACTCCCACGATGAACTTATAGTTAGTTTCTGCGTAAGTGTAGTTCCCCAAGATGGTGGAATAACCGAAACAAACCATCATTACCATCACGAAAATAAACACCACAGTTTGGGTGGTGCTATTAGAACCTAAAGAAGTCACTATCGAATCCATAGTGAGCACTGCCCCATCGTCATGACTGTGTTTGTCCCAGAAAGGTACCGACATCAAAATAATGAAGGCGGTGGAGGTACAAACCAGCATGGTGTCTACGAATACCCCCAGGGCTTGAATCATGCCTTGCGTGGCGGGGTGACGCACGGTGGCGATAGCGGCAGCGTTAGGAGCCGAGCCCATCCCGGCCTCATTGGTAAACAGGCCGCGTTTAGTGCCGGTAGTGATCGCGGCAATGAACGCTCCCCCGGCTCCGGCAACTGCCGGCGGCATATAGGTGTTTGACTGTCCGAAAGCTCCCATAAAAATTTCCCGGAAAACAAAGGGAATCCGTTCATAGTTCAGGAGGATCACCAAGATGCCCATCCCTACATAGAGCAGCGCCATCGCGGGCGCCAGGTATTCGGAAAATTGGGCGATTTTACGCACCCCGCCAACTACCAACGGCAAGGTTAACAGCACCAGAATCAGGGCGCTAGCCCAGACGGGAAAACCGAGATATTCCGAGTTGGCCAGCTGAGAAATTGAGTTCGCCTGGATCATTTCAAAACTGAAACCGTAGGCGAAGATTAGTAGTACCGCGAACACGATTCCCCAGGCACGCGATCCTAATCCGCGTTGGATATAGAAGGCAGGTCCGCCTCTAAAAGTGCCATCCCCATTGCGTACTTTGAACATTTGCGCCAAGGTCGCCTCTACGAAAGCGGTGGCCATGCCTACCACGGCCACTACCCACATCCAGAAAACTGAGCCTGGACCGCCAGCAACGACCGCCAAGGCGACTCCGGTAATCGAGCCGGTGCCTACCCTATCGGCAAGTCCAATCGCAAACGCCTGAAAGGAAGATACCCCGCCTTCGGAGCCTCCCCGGGAGCGGGTAATCACTTTTAGCATGTGGGCGAACATGGTTATCTGCATGCCTTTGGTGCGCACGGTTAGCCAGATTCCCACCCCCAGCAGGGTCACCATTAACAGCCAGACTACCGAGTTGGAGTAGGCGGTATCTAGCAGACCCGAGATAGTTTCATTCCACTGGTCAAAGGCGCTTAGAGAGTCTTTAGCGGCCGCTATCGGCATAGGATGCTCCTTTTTTGAGGGGGGCGGCGGGTTAAGAAATCCTACCGTCATTCGAGACTGCCTCTCGAAACTTTCTTAAATATACTCGTGAAAGTTTCCGGTTATGAAATTGCGGGTGCTAGCTTAGGTTGGAAAAACTACGCGAATACGGGGGTGCTAGATTAAGCGGGAACTGCCCAAAGATGTTCGGGGAGGGCGGTTACTTTTACCCGATCCCCCACAATGAAGGGCTCGTCTCCGCTTTGACGACGGCTAGCAAGTACTCCGAACTCTGTTTCTACCTGCAATAAATAGGTATCCCCCTCAAATTGGGAACCCACCACCTGACCCACCTCACCCATAATCGGATCGTTTTGGTGCTCCGGTGGTAGATTGCCAATTTTTATGGAATAGGGCGAGCCGACCGCAACCACGTCGTGGCGCTGTCTACTCGCAGAAGATAAACTTTCGCTGGCCGGAATCTCTAAGTCCTCTCCCAAAGCAGATAAATGGGCGCTAACCTGCCCAAATCTATCAGTGGTGATCGTCGCCGGGGCGGCTAGTTGAGTCGTGGCTCCCAGATAGAGCGCAGTTTGTAAGTCGGCAGGGTGAGACACCAGATCCTGGGGGTAGTCATCTTGGATAATCTGCCCGCCACGCAGCAACATAATCCGGTCCGCAACCGCGAAGGCTTCCGGCAGGTCATGAGTAACGTAAAGCGAGGCCGCGCCAATGCGGCGATGGATCCGCTGAATCTCCCCACGCAGACGCGCACGAGAATAGGGATCTACGTGTGCTAAGGGCTCATCGAACAGCAACCACCGTGGCCGGTGCAGCAATGCCCGAGCTAGAGCCACCATTTGCCGCTGCCCAGTAGATAAAGAACCCGGGTAGTGCCGGGTTAAGGAACTAAGCCCCAAGTCAGTGAGGGTTACTTGCAGGTTTTCGCTGGTCCCCCCAGCCAGTGCCACATTTTCTTGAACAGTTAGATGAGGGAAAAGTCCATCAGTATCGGCGACGAGAGCGCAGCCGCGAGCAGCAGGAGGATAGCTCGATACCTCCTCCTGGCCGCAATAAATCTGACCCTTGCAGGGTTGTAAACCCGCAATTGCCCGCAGCAGCGTAGTTTTCCCCGCCCCCGAAGGACCAATCACCGCTACTAACTCCCCCGGATCAACCGAAAAAGATACCGGGCCCAGTACCTGGTGCCCCGAGCGCCAAACCTGCAAATCGTTTACGGTTAGCGTGGACGGTTCCATTTCCCCTCCTCTTTTGGTACCAGCACAAATAGGGTTATGGATACTACTAATGCCGCTAAAGCCAGCCCGAAAGCATCCGCATAGTTCGCTTCGTCCACCATCGCAAACATTTGGGGTACTATTACCGGGGTGTCGGGGGCGGCCACCCACATTAAGGGAGCCGATAAGGTGGTAGAAATGGCAACCACTGTTGCCAGGGTCAAACTGAAATAACGTTTAACTGCGGGCAGAAGAATTTTTAACGCTGTTTGCATGCGCCCCACTCCCAATACTTTCACCGCCTCGAACTCTGCTGGACCGATAGCACGAAAACGTGCCGCCAAAAAATAGGTTACCGGCATCCCAATCAAGAGGAAGGAACACAGGGAGAGGAATCCGCCACTCGAAAACGGCCATGACAGCCCCTGTTGACGTAAAAGCATCCACCCAGCTCCGATAGCGGCTCCCGGAAGAGAAAGAATCACAATAAAAAGAGCTTCGATCGTCATATGCCTGCTGGTAGTCCCCAATCGGCGGGTAGCTGCCAGCACCACTAGACACAAGAATGCAGCTAGGGCAGAAAGTAGCCAGGTGTTGATCACTGATTGCAATTTCGAGGTCGAAAATGAGGCATGATAAAGCAAATAAAGGATCAGTCCTGCCGAGGCTAAAGAGTAGGAAGCTACCCCCAACAGCGGCAGGGGGTGCGGAGAACCTAGGGGGAAGTTGGATGCCCCCAGCGGGGTGGCCGGGAAGAAATTTCGATAAGTAGTGAAATAAAGAGCGATTAAAATGCCCGCTGCACATAGGGAAAGTCCCGTCAATACCAGGGAAGCATGCCCAAGAAAGGCGGTTTCAAAACTTCCGGTGGCGCGCAGCCACAAGGAGTGGGCGGCGTTCATGGTTTTCCCACCCACCAGGTCAGGTACTAGAGGATCGGAAAGGGCCAGGGCAAAGGTAACTCCCAGGGACAAAGGGATAGAGGCAAAAAGCGGACGGGAGATTATTAAACAAAAAATATCCCAACGGCCAAGCCCTAAAATTCGGGCTTGATCTAGCTGATCACGGCGGATTGTTTTCAAAGTGGAGCGCGTAGAAAAATAAGCTAAGGGGGCAAGTGAGAAGGAAAATACCGCAATTACCGGAAGCGGGCCGGTAAGGTTGCTGGCCGAATATCCTGCAAATGAGCGCAGAGCACTAGCGACTATAAAAGGCGGAATGGCGATAGGACATAGACAAAGCATTTCCACGACTTGGCGGAGACGGCCAGATAGCAAACGGGCTCCCAGGGCGGCAGCGCTCCCCCAGGTGGTAGCTAAAATCGCCGAACCTACAGCCTCTAGGAGCGAAAGGCGGAGCGCTGAAGCGATGGCTTCTTCTCCGGCAAAAGGACTCACAATCGCGGCGCGAAATACGAACGCTAGTGGCCAAATGGCAGCCAAGGCGCAAAATCCCGAGATCACTAACCACGATGAACAACGCACCAAGACTTTTCTCATCAATCCCACCCCTGACTAGCAAACCAGGCGAGCCAACGATCGCGATCATCTGCTGATTTTTGCGGGCGTGCCGGCAAAATATGGGGATCTTTTCGCTGCAATCGCGATGCTAAAGAACCGGGGATCTCGTTGGTAATCGCCAGTTGTGGAGTCGCCGATTTTATCGCAACCTCTTGTCCCGGTTTTTGAGAAAGCCAATCCAGAAAGGCTTTCCCCGCCTGGGGATGCCGCGAATTTTTCAGCAGTGCCGCCGAGCCAATTTCATAGGAGGTTCCTTCTCGGGGATAACTAATCTCCAGATTCTGACCACTTGGCGTTTTACCCACGCAATACGGGGTAAAGGTGATCGCGAGTCCTGCCTCCCCTGCCTGCACCAGCTTTACGGGAGCAGTTCCCGAGTTAGTCAAGCGAGGCACGTTTGCATATATCTCTCGGATTGCTGACTTCGCCTGGCTCCCATAGATTTCATCTAGTACTCGGACTACGGTGAATGCTGTACCCGAAGTAAGTGGGGAGGGCGCTGCCACCAGTTTTAGATATTTCTTTTCCCGCAGCTCCGCCCAGGATTTTGGTATTGGCAACCCTTTAGCGGCAAGAGCTTGCCTATTAGAGCAAAACCCTAGCACCGAGCCATAAACCCCGAACCAGTAGTTCTCGCTGTCACGCATATCGGCAGGTATAGCGGCTATTCCTCGCGGTTTGTAGGGGGCAAGGAGATCGCGGCGTCGCGCCAAAACAAAGTTTTCTGCCGGGCCGCCTACCCAAACATCAAAATCAAGATTCTTGGGGCTTGATGCAATCCGGGTAAGTGCCTGCGCCGTAGGTAGCCGCAAATAATCTACTTTTTCGCCCGTGGAAGTGGCATAGGCGTCCCGCCAGGCCTGACAGATAGATTCTTCATTGGAACAGATAAAGAATAACTGCTGCGTTTTAGCTGGGCTGCAGGCGCTGAGCAGCAAGCTGACCGTGAGAGCAGCTAAAACCATTAAGCGGAAGCGCATGTCAGTAACGATAGCAGGCTGGCGGAAACATTTCGGTTTCCGCCAGCCTGACTTTCGCGTTTGTTGTTATTTTAGAGTTTCTGGTCCGAACAGCGTTTTATGCCAAATCGTCCAGTTTTTCTTGATGGGCACTCATAATCCGGCGTTCATCTCGTCCCACGATCGCAAACAGTAGGACAGTCAATACCGAGAACACGATAAACACCATAAAGGTCAGGTTCCAACCGAAGTTATGAACCAAAATCCCTACCCCGGTGGAAGCCAAAGTAGCTCCCAGCAGGTATCCGAACAGACCAGTGAATCCAGCGGCAGTGCCGGCCACATTCCGCGGCGACAAGTCAATGGCCTGCAGACCAATCAACATTACCGGACCGTAGATGAGTCCGCCGATCAAGGCCACCAATAGGATCAAAACCCACATGGGGGTACCTAAAGGCGCCAACCAGTAGCCTAGAATTGCTAGGGCGGTGCAGATAGTAAAGAAGATTCCGGCCCCGGAACGGTAACCTTTGAATACTTTGTCGGACATCCAGCCGCACAGCAGGGTACCGACAATTCCCGCGATTTCATAGGCAAAGATGCCTGCTAAACCGGAACCAATCTCAGCATGATGTTTTTCGTGCATGTAGACGGTGATCCAGTTAAGTACCCCGTAGCGGAGAGCATAAACGAAGACGTTAGCCACCGCGAGCATCACAATGGTGCGGTTGGTGAGAACGTGCTTGAAGATCATATCCTTGGCGGACATCTTTTCGCCCTCATCCACTTCCACTTTGGCGGGGTCGTTACGGTATTCCTCAATGGGAGGAAGCCCCAGCGATGCGGGAGTATCCCGAATCAACAAGAATCCGATAAACGCCACTACCAGCGCGGTTGCTGCTGGCAACCAGAAGGCCGCCCGCCAGTCATTCGCCGTCCAGGCCAAACCGACACCTACGAGAGTAGGTAGTAGGGCTCCCCCGACGTTGTGGGCGGTGTTCCAAATAGAGGTTATAGTGCCGCGCTCATTGGTAGAGAACCAGTGTACTAATACTCTTCCGCAAGGGGGCCATCCCATGCCTTGGAACCAACCGTTTAAGAACATTACGGTAGCGAAGATACCTACCGAGGCGGTCACCCAGGGTACAAAAGCGACCACCAGGTTAGTGCAAGCCGAAAGGGCCAGGCCAATCACCAGGAAGTAGCGGGCATTAGACCGATCCGAGATCATCGCGGAGAAGAACTTCGATAATCCGTAAGCGAAAAGTACCGCATTAGCGATAATGCCGACTCCGACCTTGTCAATGCCAGTTTCATCCATAAGCAAAGGCGCGATGGAGGAGATATTGTTCCTAATCAAGTAAAAACCGGCATAGCCGATAAAAATTCCTAGGAAGACCTGCATACGCAGGCGAGGGAAAAGGTGTTTAATTCTATTTTCTGGTAGTCGTGGCGCCGGCGCTGGTGCCTTTAGCCAGGAAAAGCCGTTTAAGGTTGCCATTTTTCACTCCGCTGTGTTTTAGGCGGCCGTAACCGCCTTATGGAAAACTTACAGAGTCTAGTTTGCCGCCTCGCTGGTAACAGCAAACGGTATTACTGGTGACACCCGGTAACGGCTTTGTTACCGAAGCTCAGCTTTCTGCTCCTAAATATTCTAGGATGTATCCGCCTCCGCGTAGGGTATGAATCATTTCATCACTGCCGGCAGCACGCAGCTTGGCGCGCAGGCGATAGACCGTGGTTTTCACCATATCGCGCCCACCAGAAGTAGAAGTGGTTTCCCACACTTGGTTGAGGAGTTCGCGAATATTAACTACTTCCCCATTAGCTTCAGCTAGCGCGCGTAATAGTTTAAATTCAATTTCGGAAAGTTTGAGGTCTTTACCTTGGTAGTAGGCGCGTCCCCGGGCGGCATCGAGCGATAGCGGACCGAGTTCGCGCCGCGGTTCTGCTTGGCGCGTTTTATGCGTGCGACGCAGAATTGCCTCAACCCGCAGGGACAGTTCCCGGGGAGAAAATGGTTTCGGAAGATAGTCATCGGCACCGGCCTGTAGGCCGGCGATACGCTGTTGGGGATCCCCAAGAGCAGTAAGCATAATGATCGGAACTGTCATCGCGGCCCTAATGCGTTTAGCCAGTTCGACTCCGGAACCATCCGGCAACATTAAATCCAATATCACCAGGGCTAAGTCCGAAGATTTCAGCAGTTTCCAGGCAGAGGCAGCACCGGAGGCCTCTAGGACTTCACATCCGGTTTCCTCCAGGGTGAAACGAACAATTTCGCGCATCTGGGCTTCGTCATCTACTACCAGTACCAGCGGTTTCACTTCGTTCCTCCCTTCGGCAGGCTGACTACAAAAGTAGTTCCTCTACCTTCTAAAGTATCAACCAAAACCTCTCCCCCGTGTCCGTGAACGATTTCAGCCACTACTCCCAGGCCTAATCCCGCCCCCGAATTCGCGGTCGCCGCTTGCGTTGTTTGTCCCCCATAGTAGGTGAATAGGTCACGGCGTTGACTCTTGGAGATGCCCATGCCGTTATCGCTAACCTCTAAAATAACTTGCGAGCCATCTTGGAAAGAACGCACCTGGATTTTTACCCCATCCCGACAGTGGCGGGCTGCGTTATTGATCAGATTCCATATCACCTGGGATAACAACTGACGATCGCCGCGTACATAGAGGGGAGCGCCGGGATCAGTAAGTAAAATATCTACCGATAAAACCTCTCGCACCTGCGAAGCTGCCTGCCGTATCAAAGCGCGTACATCCACGTCTACTATTTCCAAGCGCAGTCCCGAACCGTGGATCTTAGCCCCGGTTAAGAAGGTTTCCGCGAGACGAATAGCGTGGGCAGAGTTAGTGGTGACTGTGTGTAACAGCCGGGTTTGCCGGTCATCAAGGGTGGTATTTTCTAAAAGTTCCGCTGCCCCTGAAATCAGGGTCAAAGGGGTGCGAATTTCATGGCTCAAAAGATCGGTGTTAGTGGCTTCCTGGGGAGTACCCGTTCTTCGTCTGGGTAAATGCCAAATCCATTTATGCAGACCGTATCCAGCTAAAACACCGACAGTCATGCCGATAAAGAAAATTAAGATTCCCACCGTTACCCGGCGTTTCGCCGCGCTCGGGCGGCTGCGAGTTCATCGGGAACTTTCAATTCTTCCTTGGTCGACTCCACGGGAAGTTTTGCCAAAGTACCTTCGATTTCCCGCCAGACACGGCCCACTGCAATCCCGAAGACGCCTTGTCCCCCCTGCACCAGGTCAATTACTTCATCGGTGGAGGTACATTCATACACCGAGGCGCCGTCAGACATCAAGGTGATAGAGGAAAGCGAGTCCACTCCCCGCTTAGAAAGGGCATCAACCGCCACGCGAATCTGTTGCAGGGAAACACCCGTATCTAGCAGACGTTTGACAATTTTCAGTACCAAAATATCGCGGAAGGAATAGAGGCGATGCGAACCGGAACCTTTTGCCGAGCGAATGGTGGGCTCTACCAAACCGGTGCGCGCCCAATAGTCTAATTGCCGGTAGGTTATCCCCGCTGCTTTGCAGGCGATAGGGCCGCGATAACCGGTTTCGGTATCCAAATCCGCTAAGGTATAACCAAATAACATGCCTTGCGAACGCTGCGGGCGCGGCTGCCTATCCATGGGCTGACTCCCTGACGATTGATTTAAGTACTGTCTTAACGGTATTTTCTTTAGCCTGGCCGGTCAAGAACCATTTACGGAAAGTCTAAAGCTTTACTTTAGGTTTAATTCAGCTTTTCGACAGAAACCCGCACCATCTGCAAGAACATTTGGGCAGCGGCTTCAGAAAGTTCTTGCGTTTCCGCTAGATGGCGTGCCTTCGCCACCGAGGAGGCACGGTAGTTAACCGGACTAGCCGCCCTTTCCACTAAGTCGAGCAGGCGGAGAGCAGAAGTTTTTAAGAAACGCAGCTGGCGAGGAGGAATCCCCTGCTCTACCAGGATGGAAGCTAGCTTAACAATCTGGTGGCTGCGAGCAGGAAAACGCCCAGCAAGATCCGGGGAAACCAATCCGGCTTGTACGAAGGAATCTAGTTCTTCAGTAGAAACTCCACTCAAATCTAAAAGTTCGCGGGTAGTAAGGGTCCCATCGGGGGCCGAAGCCGCAACTAGCTGCCCCTCCGAGGCGACCAGTCGGGCCGCCTGTGGTGACGCTGGAACTTCGCTGAGGCTACGACCGGCATCTAGTTGCGCCAGCTGTTCTCGGATAACCCGCAATGGCAAGAAAGAGTCTCGTTGACGAGAAAGACAAAAACGCACCCGCTCGATATCGGCTGCCGAGTATTTACGGTAGCCAGAGGCCGTGCGAGCCGGGGACACAATCCCCTGATCTTCCAGGAAACGCAGCTTCGAGACCGAGATAGTAGGGAATTCACCCTTTACCCGTTCGACCACTTTACCGATCGAAAAAACTGGTTTATTAGATACCCTCGCAGGCCAGGCCGTAGCTTTGGACTCTGGCTGCGAACGCCGCCGCGCCGCTGTCACTGCCAACTCTACGAATCTTTCCGCGAAGCGTAGTAAACCATCCGGTACTTTCCGATTTGTACGCTATCGCCAGTTTTTAACTGAGCAGAATCCACCCGTTCCCGGTTGATATAGGTGCCATTTAAAGAACCGGCATCCCGGACTACGTAACCGCCCTCTTCGCGCACAAAGTTAGCGTGTTTGCGAGAAACGGTGACATCGTCAAGGAAAATATCGCATTTAGGTTTGCGTCCCACCGTGACCTTTTCCGCGTTTAGTAAAAAGCGGGCGCCCACGTTCGGACCGCGCACTACCACCAGCAAAGCCGACCCCTCCGGAAGCTGTGCAATGGTGTTGCGAGCATCTTCCGAAAGCGCACTGTTACCAGCCAGATCATCGTCCCTAATCGCGCCGATAACCGCGGTAGTTAAGGGATCTGCCGAGCCGTTTTCGCTCATGGAGTCCTCCTCTTGCTAGTTCCTTGTCTGCCTACTCTGACAGGCTTTTCAATGTTAACGCAAAAAATCTTTCGCCTCACGGCTTTGTCACATCTTGATAACGAAATTTCTGGCGACAAAATATTGAGAAGCTACCGGCGCTGGTATAGTTTGCGCCATGACCGAACCCGTATCGCATCTCGTTTTAACCCTGTCCTGTCCGGATCGTCCCGGCATAGTCCACGACGTCACTAGAGTGATTGTCGAGGTAGAGGGAAATATTGTTGATTCTCAACAGTTCGACGATCCCGAAACTAAAATTTTCTTTATGCGGGTAGAGATCCATACCCGGCGTAGCGTGCAGGAGGTTCGGGAAGCTTTTACCCCCTTGGCGCAGCAGTATTCCATGCGTTGGAGTGTTAATGAGGTCGGCAAAAAAGTTCGCACCATTATTATGGTTTCCAAAGAAGGACACTGCCTGTCTGACCTGCTGTATCGGCGCCGTAATTTAAATTTGCCCCTCGAGGTAGTGGCCGTGATTGGTAACCATCCAGATTTGGCACCCCTGGCTCAGTTCTACGATGTGCCCTTCCTCTGTATCCCGGTGACCAAAGACACTAAAGCTAAAGCGGAGGCTGAGCTGCTCGCTCTTATCGATGCCGAGAATGTGGAACTGGTGGTGCTTGCGCGCTATATGCAGATACTGTCCGATAAAGTTTGCGAGCGCTTGCACGGTCAAGTGATCAATATTCACCACTCTTTCCTGCCTTCATTTAAAGGCGCCCGCCCCTACCACCAGGCTCATCAGCGGGGCGTGAAACTAATCGGCGCCACCGCCCATTTCGTTACCCCTGACCTAGATGAAGGTCCGATTATTGCCCAAGAGGTAATTCCCGTCTCCCATCGGGATTCCACCGCCTCCATGAAGCAAAAGGGTCAAGACGTAGAACGGCGAGTGCTGGCCCAGGCAGTCACCTGGTATTCCCAACGCCGGGTGCTCCTCAACGGCAACCGCACCGTCGTTTTCGAATAGGACGCGCCCGCGGGCAACAGTAGTCGTCAGCTTTTGGGCCTTTTCCCGCGAAAAAGTATCCTACTTTTGGCACTTAGGACACCAGTAGCTGCGCCTGCCGGCCACTATCTGGTCGCGAATAATCCCCCCGCAGCGCCGACACGCTTCCCCGGAGCGTTGGTAAACCCAAAAACGCCCTTGGGAAGGATCGTCAGTAGTGCAGATCAAGCCTTCTTTCAGGCCGCGGCGCATTTGGGAACGCAAATCTTCCCACAGCGTGCGCAGACGTTTCACCGAAACTTTCGCGGCCTGCCGATTAGGGTTAATCCCGCATCGAAATAGGCATTCGGCGCGATAGATATTGCCGGGGCCAGCAATAAAGGATTGATCCATTACTACTTCCCCAATCCGGCGAGTAGTTTTGCGAGCGCGGGCAATAAAACCCTCAGCAGTGCAAGAATCAATCAGGGGGTCGGGCCCGAGGCGAGCAAGAATCTTCTCTACACCCTCTTTATCTAGCAGTTCGCACTGGTTAGGGCCAGATAGATCAGCTACTGCCCGGGAAAACTCTAGACGCAGCCGCACGTTTTCTCCGGGAGGTAGTGGCTGGAACTGGCCAGAAAAATTTTTATAGGTATCGCCGGGGTGCTCTCCGGGCATCCGGGGGGCGCCAATATGCCCGGGCAGGACTATTCCCGGTCCCGCCTGGAACTTCCACGAACCATAAAGCCCCAGATGTACGTGCAAGCTCGCCGGCTGGGAAATATCAAAATCTAAGAACAAATGTTTTCCCCAGGCCCAGGAGCGAGTAATTTTCGCGTTATCGAGGGCGGCCGCACCCTTTGCAAAACGTCCCTGGGGCGAAGATACACGCGCAGTGCCCAGTTTCGATAACTCGGCAAAAGCAATGGCTAAACGGTGAATGGAATGTCCCTCTGGCATAGGACAATTGTTGCCTAGGGTGCTACGTTTGCCAAACTGCCGGGAATATCTAGGCTTGAAGCATGAGCGAAAATTCCCTGGGGCAAGCCCCGCGTATTCAAGATGACCTCTACCGCCATATCAACGGTGCCTGGCTAGAAAGCTATGAAATCCCAGCTGACCGGGCTGTTGATGGGGCTTTCCGCGACCTGGTAGAGGACGCACTGGCCCACTGTCGCACTCTTTGTGAGGACGCGGCTGCCGGCAGCCTGGAGCGCCCTAAGGATGGTGAAACCAGCAGTGAGCGTTGGGATTTTGATGCCAGCCGGATAGGGCAACTCTTTCAGGCTTATCTCGATCAAGACGCGTTAGTGGCACAGGGAACCGCCCCGATCGCTCCCCTGCTAGAAAAAGTGGGAAACTGCCAGAATCGGGATGAGCTAGCCCAGGTGCTTGGAGAGTTGGAAAGAGAAGGAATCGATTCTCCGGTAGCTTTCCTGGTGAGTATCGATGCCGAAAATCCCGAACGCTATATCGGTCAGTTCTATCAGGCGGGCTTGGGGTTGCCGGACGAGTCCTATTACCGTGAGGATGAACACCGCGAAATTCGGGAAAAATACCGGGAATTTTTAGCGCAAATGGCCCTGGAAAGTGGGATTACTGCCGCCGGAAGCGAAACCGAGTTTGCCCGGCAAGTGTTTGATTTTGAAACCGCGTTAGCGGGCTACCACTGGGATGCGGTGCGTAGCCGCGACGCGCAAGCCACCAATAACCCCACCACTTTTCAGCAGTTTATCGGCGAAAATAAGGGATTTAACTATTCCGCATGGTCAGAAGGCTTGGGAGTCCAGCTTGAGGCCGGCGCGGACCCGATTAACCTCTATATGCCTTCCTACCAGGAAGGATTTGCCCGGCTGTGGGCAGGCACCGACCTGGCTATCTTAAAGCAATATCTGCAGATGAAAGTGGTTTTGGCCTTTGCTCCCTACCTGGATCCGAAGCTGCAAGAGCTGCGTTTTTCCTTCTACGGAACTACCCTTTCGGGGACACCCGAGCGCCCCAAGCTGTGGAAACGCGCCGTAGGAACCGTGGAGTCAGTATTGGACGAGGCACTGGGTCGCGCCTATGTGGCCTATCATTTCCCACCTGAGCACCGCGCAGCGATGGAAAAACTGGTGGACGGGCTTTTAGATGCCTATAAAGATGCGATTAGCAAGCTGGATTGGATGGGGGAAGAAACCCGGGAGCGCGCCCTCGAAAAACTTTCTAAGTTCACCTGCAAAATCGGGTATCCCCGCAGGTGGCGAGATGACTCGGGCCTGCGTTTTAACCCCGGCGCCACCCTGGTAGATATGATTCGGGCTTCCAATGCTTTTGAAACCGACTTCCAGCTGGCGCGGATCTTAAAACCGGTGGATAGAGAAGAATGGCATATGAGCCCGCAAACGGTGAACGCCTACTATTCTCCGCTCACGAACGAAATCGTATTTCCCGCCGCGATCCTGCAGCCCCCATTTTTTGATCCTGAGGCTTCGCACGCCGCTAACTTCGGGGGCATCGGCGCGGTAATTGGCCACGAAATCGGGCATGGTTTCGATGATCAGGGCTCCCACTATGACGGTGATGGCAAACTTACTGAGTGGTGGACCGAGGCCGACCGGGAAGAATTCACTAAACGCACCGCGTCTTTGATCGCCCAATACGATGTTTACCGCCCCAGCGAACTACCCGGGGAGGACGTACACGTTAACGGCGCCCTCACTATCGGGGAAAATATTGGAGACCTGGGCGGTTTGGCGATTGCTTTTAAAGCTTGGAAACAGGCGCATCCGGAAGAAAGCGACTTGGCCCCGGAGTTCTTTTATTCTTGGGCGCGGGTGTGGCGCACCGCGATTCGCCCCGAGGCGGTTCGCCAACGCCTGGTGATTGACCCCCACTCCCCCGCCGAATTCCGCTGTAACGGGGTAGTTCGCAACCTAGATGCTTTCCACGATACTTTCCAGACCACGCCCGCAGATCAGCTCTGGATGGAGCCGGAGGAACGGGTAAAGATCTGGGAATAGGAACCCTTAAAAACAAGCATTAGGATAGGTCTAAAAACAGGAGAGGTTATGCCGGGTACTAATCTGACAAAGATTGAGGCACAAGAGCGTAAGAGCGTTATCGGGAAAGTTGCTTACACCGTCGAGGTGGAGCTATCGGAAAGCGGAGATACTTTCCCTTCCCGCACGGTGATCGATTTTGAAGCCGAGGAGGGTGCGAGCACTTTTGTGGACTTAATCGCCCCAGAAGTGCTGTCTATTAAGCTAAATGGCCAAGATTTGGGTACTGATTGTTACCGCGACCGGCGGATTGAGCTTAGCGACCTGCAGGCAGAAAACCGCCTGGAAGTGGTGGCTAACTGCGCCTATATGCACACTGGTGAGGGCGCGCATCGCTTTACGGATCCCGCCGATGGCCTCACCTATGTTTACACTCAGTTTGAGGTTCCGGATGCGCGAAGGGTATTTGCCTGTTTTGAACAGCCCGATCTAAAGGCGACCTATCAGTTTTCGGTGACGGTACCGGAAAGCTGGACGGTGCTATCCAATATGGATACTCCGCGTCCGCAATCTTTGAAGGTGGAGCGCGCCGGGGATAGTAAGCAACATGTTTTCCGTTTTGAGCGCACCCCCTTGCTTTCCAGCTATATCACTGCCCTAGTGGCCGGCCCCTACCACAGCGTTAAATCGGTGCTTACCAGTATTGATGGGCGCACTATTCCCTTGGGGGTTTACTGTCGGCAATCGCTAGCTAAATACTTAGACGCAGATTTTGTGCTGGAGCAAACCGTTGCGGGGTTCCGTTTTTACGAGTCCCGCTACGCCCGCCCCTATCCCTTCACTAAGTATGACCAGATTTTTGTTCCCGAATACAATGCGGGGGCGATGGAAAACGCCGGTTGTATTACTTTCCGGGATGAATATATTTTCCGCACTAAGCCTTCGGGGGCCCAGCTGGAGCAACTGACAAATACGATTTTGCATGAGCTTGCCCATATGTGGTTCGGGGATCTGGTCACTATGAAATGGTGGGATGACCTGTGGCTAAACGAATCTTTCGCCGAGTTTATGTCGTATTGGTGCATGGCGGAAGGTACTCGTTTTAGTGACGCTTGGACCGGGTTCACGATGCGTAAAGTGTGGGGGGTTAACTGTGATCAGCTGCCCACTACCCATCCGATTGTGGCGCCGATAACCGACCTGGCGGATGTGGAAGTAAACTTCGATGGTATTACCTATTCCAAGGGCGCGTGTGTGCTGCGGCAATTGGTGGCCTATGTGGGTGAAGATAACTTCTTGATGGCGTTGCGCAACTACTTCGCCAGCCACGAATATTCCAATGCTACTTTGGCGGATTTCTTAGGGGAACTTGAGAACGCCAGTGGCCGCAACTTGAAGGAGTGGAGCCAGGTTTGGCTGTTAGAGGCGGGGATTACCCAGCTGGAGTCGCAGATTCAGCGCGACCCGAGCGGTAAAGTTACCAGCTTCAGCATTATCCAGTCTTTGCCGCAGGAAGGCACCAGTTTGCGCCCGCACGCTACTACCGTAGGCGCCTACGATTTTGATGCCAATGGGAAACTGGTGTTGGCGCGCCGGGCTAGCGTAGATGTTCAAGGAGAGGTCACGTCGGTTCCCGGTCTGGTAGGTACCAAGCATGACGTTTATGTGCTTAATGACCAGGATTTGGCGTATGCGAAGATTCGTTTCGATGCTGATTCTTGGGAGGTTATCCGCACGCGGGTTGGTGATTTCGCGGAATCTTTGCCGCGCGCGGTGATTATGTGTGCCGCCTGGGATATGGTGCGTGACGGGGATTTGAGTGCTTCGAAATATCTAGAGATGGCTTTGGGGGCGCTCAAACACGAAACTAATTCTTCGGTTTTGAACGGAATTTTGCGGCATATCCAGGGCGCGTTGGCTTATTATGCTGCCGATCCCGACAGTGCGCATCGCCTGCTAGCGCCGGCGCTTTTCGCCTTGGCGGAGGAAGCAGAACCGGCCTCGGATCGTCAGCGTCAATTGGTGCGGGCATTCTTGCATGTTGCAGGAGCTAAAGAAGCTTCGGAAATCAAAGGTTGGTATGAGGACGGAAAAGTTCTCGAGGGCGTCAGCGTAGATACCGATCTGCGTTGGGATATGCTCTTTGCCCTGGCGGCTAACGGCCAGGCCAACGCAGATATGATCCGTAAAATGGAGGAAAGCGACGATACGATTACCGGTCGGGAGAACGCTTTCTTGGCGCGCGCCGCGATGCCGGGTCGCAAAAATAAAGCGCAGTGGGCGCAGCGAGTGCTGGACGACACGACCCTCACCAATGGGCAGATCGATGCCCTGACAGCCGGAATCGCGCGTTCGCTTTGGCTACAGCCAGCTGATGCCGCCGATATTATCGAGCCCTATTTTGCGGCGCTCAACGATATTTGGTCCTCCCGCACTATGCATATGGCAGAATCCCTGGTGGGCGGGCTTTATCCCTTAGCCGTGCAAAGCCGAGAAGGATTTGACCTGGTAGAGCGGACTGAGCGTTGGCTGGCGGAGAACCCGGATGCCGATAAGGCACTGCGCCGCCTGGTACTAGAAGAGCTCGATGGGGCGCGGCGCTCTAAGCGGGCTCGCACCGGTAAATAAGTTTTTGGTTAGTGGCGGTTGGCTAGTTTGAGAGCAGCTGGCTAAAAACGGCGGGCCGCCGCTAACGAAAGTCCCGGGATTTGCTTTCTACCGGCAGATTCAAAGGTTCAATTTTATCTGCCAGTAGCGCTAGGGCTCCGTCTTTAGCTTGCAGGACTCCCCGCACGATGAGAGCGTTTTGACTGAGGGCGAGGCGGCGGTAACGCTGCCAGCAACCAACTTGGCAAATCACGTTGACTAGCCCGGTTTCGTCCTCTAAAGATAAAAACACTACCCCTTTGGCGGTGTGCGGGCGTTGGCGGTGAGTAACTATCCCCGCGCACCTGATACGTTTGCCCGCCAAAGCTGGATGCAGCTGCTTGGCAGGGAGAATTCCGCGCCGGGTAAGCTCTGGTCGCATTAGTTTTGTGGGGTATCCCCACAGGCTAATTCCCAGGGCAGAGCTGTCCCATTTTACTTGTTCCCCGGTGGTTAAGGGCGCAAACTTAGGCGTCGCCTCGGCGAGGACGAGTCCCGGCAGTTCCGGCTGGTAAAAGCGGTTTTGCGAGGTAGATAATAGGGGCGCGCGCCAGAGTCCTTCGCGGCGGGTAATCCCCAGGGAAGACAGCGCACCAGAGCCAGAGAGAAGTTCTAGCGCCGAAGTGGGCAGAGATACGCGGGAAGTAAAGTCCTCCAGGGTTTTAAAGGGTGCGGCGGCGCGGGCGGATAGGATGCTTTCTATCCATGCCGGGCGCATACCGCGGATCTCCACTAACCCCAGGTTTAGGGAGGTCAGCCCCTCCCCGGGAACCGAATCTTTCTGGGAGGTGTTCACATCTGGGCGTAAGATTTCCAGGCCGTGACGGCGGGCATCAGAGATTAACGATTGCGGGGAATAAAATCCCATCGGCTGGTTAGCGAGGATCGCGGCATAAAAAACCGCAGGATAATAGGCTTTTAGCCAGGCGGAGGCATAGACCAGGTAGGCGAAGGAAAAAGCGTGGGATTCCGGGAAACCAAATTCGGCGAAACCGGACATTTGATCCCAGATTTTTTCTTGTACCGGCGGCGAGATCTGGTTCTTTTCCATGCCCCGAAAAAACTCGACGCGTAAGTCGGCCAGGTGCTCCCCCGGGTTTTTGCGTCCCATCGCTCGGCGCAGGTTATCCGATTGGGAACCGTTAAACCCGGCGGCATCTTTAGCTATCCGCATTAATTGTTCTTGAAAAAGTGGCACCCCCAAGGTGCGTTCCAGGGCGGGTTTTAATAGCGGATGCAGGTAAGTGACTTTTTCTCGCCCTAAGCGGCGTGCCAGATAAGGGTTTACTGCTTGCCCTTGAATCGGGCCGGGACGAATCAAAGCCACTTCGACTACCAGGTCATAGAAGCATTTTGGTTTCAGGCGCGGCAAAGTGGACATTTGGGCGCGGGACTCTACCTGGAAAACCCCGACGGTGTCGGCTGCCTGTAATAGCTGGTAGACGCGCGGGTCTTCCGGGGGTAAGTTATGCAGGCGCCAGGGCTCGCCGGAGGGCGATTTTTCGCCCCGCGCCTCTAAAGTTTCAAAAGCAGTACGCAGCGCCCCCATCATCCCCAGGGAGAGTAAATCGATTTTCACTAACCCGGCTTCGGCGCAGCTGTCTTTATCCCATTGCACCACGGTTCGCCCTGGCATATTTGCCCAGTTAATTGCGGCTACTTCGGTAAGCGGCTTATCGGAAAGCACCATGCCTCCACAGTGAATCCCCAGATGGCGCGGAAGTTTTTGTAGCTGCCCCGCTATATTTCGTACATTTTCCGGTAAAGAGTTCCGGTCTAGCCGCGCCCATTTCGCGACGGTTTTGGCATCGTATCCGAGGGCGCGGGCCGCGTCTTTTAGCGCGGCTCGCGGGCGATAAGTAATCACATTAGCCACTTGAGCGGCATTTTCCCGTCCGTATTTGGCGTAGACGTGCTGAAGTACTTTTTCGCGTTGATTAGATTCAATATCTAGGTCAATATCGGGCAGATCTTTGCGGTCTGGGGTTAGAAAGCGGTCGAATAGCATCTGGTGGCGCACTGCATCTACCGCGGTGATTCCCAGGCAGTAACAGACCGCCGAGTTGGCGGCGGATCCGCGTCCTTGCACATAGATACCGGAGGAAAAACAGTAGTCAACTATTTCTTTCACGATTAGGAAATACCCGGAGAATCCTTTTTGGAAAATCACTTTCAATTCTTGCCGAATTGTCTCTGCCGCTTTTTCCGGCACCGGATCCCCATAGCGGCTACGTGCTCCCTGCCAGGAAAGCTGCTCCAGGTAGGAGTCGGCACTATAACCGGGCGGCACCCGAGCTAAAGGCAGGTGCGGCACCGGGGTAGAAAAATCAAAAATCAGGTCTTTTCCGATTGCGGCAGCATTTTCGAGGGCGTGGGGAATTTGCTGGTAGATGTGGCGCAGTTGCGCCGGGGTGCGCAACATGGCGTGCGAGGCGGGGAGGAAGTCTTGGACTTTATCTAGAGGCAGGCGGTGGCGGGTGGCGGTCATAACGTCTGCCAGGCGCTGACTGGCGGGGTCAGCACAGCGGGCAGCGCTGGTGGCTACTAGCGGCAGCTTAGTTTTACGTGCCAAGTAATCTAGCTGCGCCGCTAGACGATCTTCCCCATCAAAACCGGCTAAGGCGGCCTCTACCGCTATGTTTTCTGCTCCAAACATCTCTTTTAGTTGCTCGAGGAAACGAGCAGCCGCCGCGATTCCGGAGCGGTAAAGTACGCGCCGCAGCGGCCCGGCGCGGGTGCCGGTTAATACTAGCCATTGCCCTTTTGCCCAGGAAGCTAGTGCATCTAGGTTTTGCCGGTCTGCTTCCCGTCTGCCGGCAGCTAGATGATGGGCGCTGATCGCCCCAGTTAAAGCAGAATACCCCTGGTCAGAGCGGCAGATAACCGGCAGATGGGTTTCGTCCTCTAAAGTAAATTCGCACCCCGGCAAGAAAGCGAGGCCGGCTTTGCGGGCAGCGGCGCGCGCCTCCATCAAACCGTAAACTCCGTCATAATCTAGCAGCGCTAGACCAGATAGCCCCAGTTTTTTCGCCCCGTGTACCATTTCGCGCGGCGAACAGGCCCCCACGGCGAAGGAATATGCCGAATGGGCATGCAACTCGATATAGCCGCTCATTTTTGCCCCTCCCAGGCATCTAACCACCAGGAGGATTTGCGGAAAACCAGCAGCAAGGTTTCTTCTTCGCCGTAAACCCGCAGGAAAATCCGGGGACCTAGACGACTGGGGACTCCGGGGCGCCACCACTGTCCGTTTATCGGCCAGGGCCCTTCGGTTTTTTTCACCGCTATTTTGCGTCCGGCTACCTGCACCCATTTGACCGGGGCTTTTAGCTGGCCGTCTCGTCCAGGTAGGATTTGCCGTCCTTGACTGTCAATAATCCCAGCCGGTTTGGGGTGCATGAAAACTATTTCTGGTGCTACCCCACTTAGAGCCCCGACTCTAGGGCGCGGCCGCTTTTGGCTCCCCCGCTCTTGCCAAGTTTTCAGTTCAATCACCGAACGGGGATCATATCCACTGGTTAATTGAGGTACGCGCACCCCGCGTTTACCTAATAAAGAGCTGGCACTGCGGGCTGCCTGATCTACTTCCTGGGGAGGATCGGAGTTTCGTCCCCAAAGCGGGGTCATCGCCTGGCGGGCATCTACCGTCTTTAAGGGATGTAGCTCTATCTGGGAGACCGCCCCTAGGGCTTCGTTGCCGCCACCTCCAACCGTAACCGTCTCTAACTGGTGTTTTATCTTCTCTACTAGGTCTTTGCTGCTAACGTCTACCCCCAAGTTCCAGCTGCGGCTAAGTACTTTTCCGTTTTCGCAACGGCAAATAAACTGCACCTGGGTGCACACCTGCCCGCTTGCGCGCAGGCGGGCATACATTTCTACCACTAACGCCCGGGCGGGCAACAATAGCTGGGTAAGGGAGCTGGCGGGCGGGGTAAAGAACTGGTAGAGACCGGGCGAAGCGGGCGCGGTTTGCACCCGGGCAGTGCCCTCTAGGTTTTCCCCGCTCGCTAAGTCGTAACTAATCGCCCCCAGAGTGCCGAAACGCCGGATTAACGCCGGGCGTCCCAGGGCGCACAGTTGCCCCAAGCTGGTGATTCCCAAGTGGGTTAGGCTGTCTGTCATTTTTGTTAGGTACTGGTCGGAGATATCGAATCCGCTTATTTTTATCCCCGGACGCAAGAAAAAACCCAGGCTACTTAGGGGCTCTGCGCTAAGAAACGGCATTAGCTGGGAATCAGAAACCAGCAGCTGTTCGCGGGCAGCTAGGCACGCCGCCAAAGTACCCCGAGCGATCCCGAACTGCACCGCGAACCCTACCTGCGCTAACTCTTCGGTTAGTTCTGCGGACAGGGCGGATTCTGCGCGGCGCTGACTGCGACTTAAAGTGGCGGTCACCAGCCCGGGAAACCAACATTTGGGGGAATAGAGTTGCTGGGCTGCGGCCTCGATAACCGGTTGAAACGCTAGTTCCGCATCTGCCAGTGAATAGGGTTTTTCTTTGAGGGAGGGACAGAGGACCCGCGCTTGCTTTAGTCGCATCTGCGGCCTGATTCCAGCGGCTCTCGCCGGAGCCGTGACTGCCTGCACCCGTCCGCCACTACACAGCGCGACTGCTTCATCTAGGGGGAGCTTGGCGGCTTGGGCTGGCCACTCGGGGATATAGAGGGCTAGTAATCTATCGTTCATCGCGCCCTCCTCGCCTTAATCGGGACAGCTAGGAGAAAACGAAACGCCAGACATAAACCCAATAACGCCGGTAGCGGGGTTGCAGAGCATAGAGTATCCATCACGCACTCACCTTTATGGCGGTTGCTGCCCCAAGGGAACTCGTAGCAGGCAGGGCGTTAGCTTCTAGGGAGATAGCCCCTGCCCAGGCCGGCGCGGACAGAATTACGCAGCCGGAGCGGCGTGCTTTCGCGGTTAGAATCCGCTGCTGCTGCGGGCCGTAATCTACCATCCCGATAGCCAGGACTGCCGCGCAGGGGACGAAAAGTTGCGCGCATGCCAGGGCGCTGCCGCCGGTATAGGGAACGGTGATTACCCGCCTTAAGTCCAACCCGATTTGCCAGGCGCGCTGCCAGCCTAGATCGGGGAAATCTAGGAATACTGCCCAGCCGCTCTCCCCCATTTTTTCGGCGGCCATCTCTAGCAGCTGCGCTCCGCCCGCTACTTTTTGATAAGCGCTAGCCAGCGGCTTTGGGGCGCGAGACTGCATCGCCAGAACCTGGCGCGCCTTTTCCAGGCGCTGCAACTGAGCCAACTTATCGAACATACGTTCGATTATAGGGAGCCTCCTCCGATTTGTCACCCCTTTTCCCAGGAGTGCTTTTGGGGTAGAAAATCTACCTTTGAGGGGTGCAGATTAGTAGTTCAGAACCTAAAAGAGATCCGCGTGACTTCCGGTTGCAACCAAGGACAGCACCAGTATGTCGTTTTGCTTGTAATAAATCAGCAACCAGTCTGGTTCTATATGACACTCTCGATGTTTTACCCAGTTGCCAGTTAGCGCATGGTCTCGACATTTTTCCGGTAAAGGAGTATCGCTCGCCAGAAGGTCAACGATCCTCGCTAGTTTTCCGAGGTCTTTTCCCCGCTTTTTTGCAGCTTTGAGTTGTTTGCGAAACTGCAAGGAGTACTTAATGGCATAGTGTGCCACTAGTCGTCCTCGCTAAGAGCGGCAGCAAATGCTTCACGGGCACTTGCGTAGCCGGGAATGCGGGGGTCTTTGGCAATCTGTTCCGCCTCTAGCATGGCGGCGATCGTCTCCCTATTAGGGCTGCCTAGTTGAATCTGGAAAGGAATGGCACGCTCGCGGATAGCTTGCCGCACGAAGATGTTGAACGCGGTCGAAATGTTCATTCCCATCTCGCCAAACATCTGATCCGCCTCTTTTTTCAAGGCCGCATCCATACGAATACTGATATTTGTTGTAGCCATAAAAGACCTCCTTTTACGTGCATAGTATGCTAAACGCACGAATAAATCAATACTTTTCATGACAGAAGCAGTATTTAGAAATTACAGATAGACCCGGTAGCGTCTTCGCCACAACGACTGCACGCAAGATCCTAGGGCAGCAGTAACCACGGGCATTTTCTGGGGATACTTTCAGGGTAGAAAATCTACCTTTGAGGGCGGGCGAGCCTCGAAATCTGCCCGCTTGGCGCGGGTTTTATACCGCTTAGTTCAGATTATTTGTACTGTCAGCGATGAGGCTTTTAACTGTAAGTACCAGATACGCAAACGTCCTGGTTTGCGGATTATCGCCGGTAAGTGCGAGAGGAAAGGAGTCGGAACGGAATGAAATTCACGCTCACGATTGATCCCACCGTAACCGAAACTATCGTGACGGTAACGGCGCGGGAGGTCAATGCTGAGGTGCAAGCGATTCAAAGGCTTGCTTCCGGTAGCCTAGATAGCTCATCCTCCCCCGCAGTCGAGCGCCCGCTTCGCCGCCTCATCGGGACGAGCGGCAATGATGCCACGGTGTTGGAAGTGCGTTCGATACTCGCGTTCTTTACTAAAAAGAAAGCGGTGTTTGCCCACACCAGTAAGGGTGATTGGCGGATTAAAGCCCGCATGTATGAACTCGAAGAATCTCTACCTACAGACGATTTCGTACGTATTTCGCAATCAGAAATCGTCAATATTACCGCGATCAAGAAACTTGATCTTTCTTTCTCGGGAACTATCAGTGTGCAGCTAAAAGATGGCTCTCGCTATTACGTTTCCCGCCGGCAACTTCCAGCTTTTAAATCCAAACTCGGACTCTAACCCCCACAGAAAACCTTTAAATCACACGAAGGATAAAAACCATGAAAACTAAAAAAATAGTTGGTCTCACCCTGGCAGGGGCTTGCATTGGGATCACTATCGGCACCAGTATTGAACTTATTTTTTCTTCTCTTTACTCTTCCAGCTATTCGCCTGGGGTTCCAGAATTCTTAAACAGTTTTGGAAACGAAAACGTGGCAGCACTAATTGAGCGGCTGATTTATGCAGCCTACGGCATCATTGGTAGCTTCGCGGGGTTGCTTTACCGTAACGAAACCCGACCAATAGCCCTCAATACCGCAATGCATTTCGGAATCATCCTTATCTGCGGAATCGCAGCTGGCAGCTACCTGAAATGGTGGGGCTCTAGCTTCGATATGCTCGGGGTAATCATAACCATAGTGCTTATCTATCTGCTGATTTGGCTGTTCAATTGGCTAGTGGGTCGCGCCGAAGTCAAAAAGATGAACCAAAAACTGCAATAAAGCCTCACCAGGATTCCCGTTTACTCAAATGGGTAAACGGGAAAATCAGAAAATATTGTTTCCGAACGCTGCTAGAGCGAGCGGCTAGGCGTGACCACAAGCAGCGCACTTATCGGTCTACACGAGATAGGAGCTGTGATCTATTTGTTGGAAGCGTTCGGCTACTTTTTCGAGGTAGTCGCGGCGTTTCAGTTTCGCTAACCATTCAGTAGGGATCGCCTTTTCTCCGTAGACAGCACCCGCAACTGTCCCGGTTAGGCCGGCGTAGGCGGCGCTGTCTCCCCCGAAACTTACAGCGGTTTCGATGGCTTCGCGGAAAGAAATAGTGTGCAAAAGTGAATAGAGGACGATTTCTAGGGTGTCCACCACCTTGCTAGAGGGATGCAAGTCTGCTGGCGTTAGCGCTAAGAAGTTGGGGCTCAAAATTCGTTTATGCATAGAAATGGCTTTTTGCCACTGCGAGTCATCAAGCCGGTAATAATGGAAAAGGATTTGCGAAGTTTTTCGATAGGCCTGCTCAATACTTTCACCAGCGAGAATAAACCGGAGGAATTCACAAAAGTACAGGCAAGATAACTGGGAGACATCAGTGGCGTGAGTTAATGCCGCAGCCTCGCAGACTAATTCGCAGCCCCAATCGCAGATTATGCGCCGGTCAAGCCACAGACTCAGTATATGGAGCAATAGAGGAAAAGTTCGCCGCAGCGCCTCGTTGTCACGTACTCGAGTGTCTGCTGATTTCAGATCCGGCTGTCCGCTCTGGAAACCCTCTGAGGCGGCTAATAACTTTTTTGCCACGTCTCTTGGGCGATATAACTCGCAATAGTCGCTGCTATTTCGGATAAAACACTCCATCATGGCTACCGCCCTGGCAGTATCTGCACCCCAAGAAGCGGTAGGAATACCTGCTGCTGACGCCCCGTAGGCCTCCCCTACTGCTGCCCCGAGCAGTATCGACCGCGTCTGCTCTAGGGTGGGCGGAGGGGTCGTCGTCCAATCGGGATGGCCTAGGCTGTCGTACCAATCTCTGGCTTTGTCTACCTCGATTGTCTTTAACGCTTTGGCCAGTGACCCGGGATCGTAAGGTCCCCAAAAATAGGGCGTGCAGGTTCTACTATCCGTAGACCGATAACAAAGACTCCATTTGTCCAGATCGGGATGGTAGTGAAGGTTGCAATCTGCACGCTCAATAATTTCGACCTGGCTAGCGCCACTTTTTGCTTTTTAGGCTACCCAAACATCAACTAAGGTTTGCGATCCCTGCAGCTTTGTCTTTTGCTGCGAAAAACGGGGACGATACTCCGTTATCGCCACGTGCTGATTCAAAACTTCAATATCGATACAGTGGCGGTCTTGTTTTTCCGGAGGAATCCGGGTTTGTGCCCACCGTTTAATCTCCCTAAGATCTGCAATCGGGATCCTGGTTGGGCGAAACCCGGTTCTATACCCCAAATCTTTCCAAAGTTTTCGCCACCAAGATGGATGATACATACTAAAAATCCTAAAACCCGCCCCACCCAAAGCGGCGGGAAGTTTCCGGAATAGCTAAGTTTTGCCGTCTTTACAGGTAAAGATCTATCCGAGGGTGTGGAAGCGATCGAAGAAGGTTTTCAGCTTTTCTATAACCCGCTTTTTGCGTTCAATCCGACTAGCAGTAACAGGGGTACCGGTAGGGGAATTTCCTTGATACACTCGTTATGGATATCTCATTACAAGCAGGAGGAATAATGAAGGATTGGTTGCGTACCACGGCTGCTTTTGCAGGCGTGGCGGCCCTGACACTGGGAAGCGCTGTTACCGCTACAGCAGCAAATAGCGTAGATGAGGGTAGTAACGTTAAGAGTTTCAAGGTTACTTGGAGCGATAAGGTCAAACGGTACGACCCCAAGCTTGAAGGCACCAAAGTTAACATGATGTTTTATTGTGGGGTCTACGAATTCAAAAACGGCAAGCCAACCGGCAATCCGCTTGGATACGAGTGGCCAAGACTCCAACTCACCGTTGGCCACGATGAAGTAATTCCTCTTAACCTAAACCCCAGCAAGAAAGAGTACAAGAACGCCGACAAGATCGGTGTTAGCGACTGCTACGAATATCGCGACGGGAAGTGGGGACCTAGCCAGTTCTCTTTTGGAACTAGCTATCATGCTGGCGTCAAAAGTCTCGCCATGAACCAGCAGGCCAACACCGATTTCAAGTTTGAATTGGTTAAAGGCGAGTGGGATGGGGAAACCTATCTAGGTGAGATTCCCGAGGGCAAGGCGCCCACAATCACTGTCGGAGTGTCGCAAGGCAAGGTTACAGAAAATGGCGAAAAAGTTTACGAGCCCCTTATAACCAAGGCCGGCGACCCGGCGGCAAACAAGTATGTCTTCGCCGACGGGGCTTCTCATAGGCCTTCTGCCGAAGTCAATCCGAAGAACCGTCAAGACACCCCTATTACTCGTGCTTCAATTGGTAATAGCCTGGACATGTTCTCTGGCTACACGGGTCGTTACAGGTGGTACCAGTTGACCGCTTCTATTGACGATTCTGAACAAGCTAAGCTCTTCCGCGTTGAAAGCGTTGAAGGTAATGACTCTAAAGGCTGGACGGTGAAGGTAAGCTCAGCTATCCGCACGATGACTCCCAAGGCCCCCACTCTAGTAGAGGCAAATAAGTGCGGCGTTGAGGGTACGGTTCAGCTTCCCGAGTCCAAGTACTTTGACTACGAAACTGTTACCGAGGGAACCAAAGTTTCGGTAGCAGCCCTATTGAAGAAGGATTTCACGGACAAGATCCAAGTTAAGGGCGACACCAAGTGGGAGTTCAATGTTGCTCCTAAGCAGTGCAAACTAGCAACTCCGGTTGCTCCGAAGCTGATCAATCCTTCCGCGGATGATCCTGCTTCTTGCACCGTCGAACCTTACGTGACGATCAAGCAGACCGAGGGCGTTGCCTACACCGTTACTTCTAATGGCGTTAAGCTGAATGCTAACAAGGATGGCAAGTACATCTACCCGTACAACTCGAAGGTAGAAGTTAAGGCCTCCGCGCTGGACGGTTACGCCCTAGCTGAAAACGCCCAAACTAAGTGGACCTGGGACAGCCACAATACTGCATTGTCCCCAGCATGCAAGCCGGCTCAGCCTATGAAGAAGTTGGCTTCAACTGGCGCTGAGGTCACTGCCCTAATCGGCATCTCCGCTCTACTGCTCCTTGCAGGCGGTGTGCTAACCGCCCGCAGGTTCAAGTAACCAACTAGCAACCTATATTTCGCCTCCCGGTTAATGCCGGGAGGCGAAATCTTTTTATACGACCTTATGCTCCTCATCCGAAGATTAACTAGCATCGTAGCAACCGCGTTATAAGCTCAGATACCTCTTGTGGGCTGGACGTTAGCTACTAACGTCCAGCGAGTCTGACGCGTATCCTAGTTACCTCCGCACGGAGGATGCGATTTATTTTTTGTAAGCCTCTCAACGCTTCGCTTTGTAGGACCTGGTCAAAACGAAACTATCCGAGAGTGTAAAAGCGATCGAAGAAGGCTTTCAGCTTTTCGATTACCCGCCCCTTCCGTTCAATCCGGCTATCAGCACCGGTAGCGAACAAGGATCCTCGCGGCAAAATCTTGTCAATATCTGATCCGGAAGTTTCCAGATGTCCCCGCCTAAACATTGCGTTAATAAAGTTCTCAGTTTCGGGTTGTTTCAGATTTTCTTCCTTTACGATTCCGGCCAGCTCTAGAGCTTTTTGTTCAGTTAGGAAGGCTTTCCACTCTTCATTTATCTCGCCGCTAGTTGCAGAAACTGAATCCACGAACCGCTCAATCAGATCCAGCTTATTCTGAAACCTTCCTCCACGTTTTCGCGCCCTAGAACCTTCGCGAATTTCAACAGCAGAGAACCAGAACCGCAGGCGGGGTCTATTCCGACACTGTATTTGATACAATTTAACGCTGGTGCGTAAGTCATGTGTTTAACCTCGAAATCCCTTGATTTACAGGGATTTTCGCCTTTCTGCGGAGCTTCCGTCACTGCTTTCCGTGGCGGTTTTTGTATGATTTTGGGGCTTTTCTGTGGCTCTTGCCGGTGTGTCTGTTTACGTTTTTCGTACCCCTTGGCGAGCAATCGTTAAATTATTTGAAGAATCGTTAAAAGGTTTACAGATTGCGAATTATCTGACTAACACTCCAATAATGAACGCCTGGATTACTGATATGATTGGTACTAGCAAAAAGGGTACAAACAAGAAATGTTCCCAAATCGCCAAGTGCTTCATCCAATTCTTAAATTCATAGTCCTTGTGCCCCTCAGTGCCGGGAATAACAATTTTGCTCTTATATTTTCCTTGAAATAACAGACAATCTAACAGCAAAAAATCTCCTGCATTTAAGATGCTCCACTGAATATAGCTCATCCAAAACAAGTTCCAAAAACCAATAATTGGGGAATACATAAGACTCGCAACCGAATAAACAAAACATATCCCAACGAGGCCGATAGTGAATATGAGATTTATCTTTTTCTCTTGCGTTGTCATTGGTAAAGGAGCTGCCTTTTGAATGGCTTTTGGATAAGAGTCCAAAAACCATCTTGGATTGATCAGTGCCAAGCTTGCGACAGCCCCATTAAAAATTGCGGCGATCGCCACGCCGTCAAGTATTGCTCGTAGGATATCCATCAACTTTTATCTTTCTCATTCCATAAATCCGAATCCAAAAATTCTTTTACAAACGTCAGATACGCCTCCGTGTTTTGCGTCATCTCCTCGCAGTGCCCATAGCCTTGCCAGATTTTTATTTCCGCTTTGGGATAATGTTTCTTGATACTTCTTTTTGCGTGTCCAAGATTCGGATCTTTGTCCCCATAGGAAAAGATGACCTCTTTCTGCCTATCTTCCAATAAGCGCGGCAAGCGGATGTGCCCGCAATCGTACACAATGTTTCTGATGCTCTGCTTGTCCATCGAAACAAGTGTGTCAACCAGCAGCTTCGCGTACTTTCCATAGCGCTTGGCGACCTGACTGATCACCACTTGGGGATCTTGCCGTGCTTTCTTTTGTTTACTCAGAAATACATGCCCCAGCATTTTTGAGATAAGTCCTGCGTTTTCAAAAAAGCTGGTTCCTTCAAAGAACAGTTTTTGAATGTGCAGGTTTTTATCCTTGACCAGTTCAAAGAGAACTCCTCCACCCAGGGGAGCGCCAAAGGCCATCTTTATGGTACAAAGATCATAAACCCTGCCTACCCGGGTTTTACCAAGCACCGTCAGCCGGGCTATCAGTTCCGAAACATCTTGGGGAGTGAAGAATTCGCCTCCAGATTTTCCAGCCGAAGAGGCGTACAAGGTCATCAAATATTCGTAGGCATCACCGAAAGTATCAATATCGGCATCCTGATAGTTACCCAGCTCCAGGTCAGCAATAGCGCCAAGCAGTTTTACCAGCTTGGCATTACGTTCCGCAATCGAGTTCCCCAAACGGGGGCTATTAGTATTGACGTCATCGAATAGCCCTTTAAGGTCATCTTCTGAGGATGAACCAATAGCCGAAGCCTCAATATCGGCAAACACCGCCGCTAGAGTCTCGTTTAGATTTTGGTCACGAGGCGCGGCCCGGCGCACGTTTTGGAACAATTCCGAGGGAGGAATGAAAAACCCGAGGGTATTAACCATATATTCCCGGGCGGTTTCTGCCTGCTCACCACTTATTTGGGCGTAGTTGAAATCCGCCTCCCCGCCCTCGGCCTGTATCTTATTACCCAGTTGGTAATGTGTTCGGAAATAAAACGGTAAAACAACATTCCCAACACGTAGGCTTTGAAATCCCATCCATCTACGCTACCGCGTAAATCATTGGCAGCCCGCCGAATCGTTCGATGTAAATCAGGGCGCTGATCCGATGCGACTAGTAGAATCTCCTCCGGGAAGAATCCAGTAATAGTTTAGTAGCTAAAACCTAGCTAGCGCTTCGAATTTCCGCGGGTCTTTTTATTCTTTTCCCGACTCCCGATTATCACAAAACAGGCAAAGCCTAAAGCCCAGACCGGAAGGGTAAACAGCATGTTTCTAAGATAGTTAGCAGTAAAAAGCAAAAAGAAATCCAAAATAGCTGAGAGCGCGACCAGGATAATCCCCGCCCAAACCAAAAAATCATCAATAGTATTTTTACGCTTAGACACGGTCTTTAGTTTACCGCGTTTCGCGTACGCCCCCAGAAAGTTCCCGCGCCATACCAGCTTCGAAGAAGCTCCGATTGACTGAAGGCTCTCCGCTACCCCGCCGCCTTTCCGTTTATGCCTCCGCCCCTACTTGTTTTGGTAGGTAACCTCTAAAGTGGCGCGCGCCAAGGAATGAAACAGGGCCTGGAAGTTAGCAGCCGCGGCCGAGGCGTCCTCATCCAGTTCCAAAGTTTCCGTATCCAGGGCGTGAACCGTAAAAAACAATAATTATATGCGTATTACGCATATAGTACGCATATAACCATTGATTTTTAATCGCAATGTTTCTACTATTTATGTAAGAACAGGAGGGGTAACGATGGCTAAAGTTAGTACCAACATCAATTTGGACGCTGAACTCAAGCGCTCCGCGCAGCTTTTGCTTAAAGACCTGGGCATGGATCTAACTACTGCGGTCACCATATTCTTGCGGCAAACCGTGCGAGATCAGGCAATCCCGTTCCAAATATCGCGCGACATTCCCAATGCCCAGACCCTGGCTGCCTTGCAGGAATACGAGGAAATGAAGGCGCACCCCGAAAAGTACCCACGCTACAGCAGTTTCGAAGAAGCTCCGATTGACTGAAGCGCCCTACTTATTTTGGTAGGTAACCTCTAAAGTAGCGCGTGCCAAGGAATGAAACAGCGCCTGGAAGTTAGCAGCCGCCGCCGAGGCGTCCTCATCCAGTTCCAAAGTTTCCGTATCCAGGGCGTGAAGGGCAAAAATATAGCGGTGAGGACGATCCCCCTTCGGCGGAGCCGCCCCCATATATGACCAGCCGCCCCCATCGTTACGCAAATGGAAGGCCGCGCCGTCAAGCTCCAAGTCGCTGCTGCCCGCACCGGTAGGCAAGGAAGTCATCTCCGCCGGGATGTCGGTAATCAACCAGTGCCAGAACCCGGAAGGCGTAGGGGCATCGGGATCAAAACAAGTCAGCAGGAAAGACTTGGTTTCTTTGGGGAAACCGCTCCAAGAAAGTTGCGGGGATAGATTCTTCCCCGCCGCTATCTGCGCAGATGGCATCTCTCCCCCGGCAGTCATATCGGTAGAAGTCAAAGTGAAAGTAGGAAGTTCCGGCAGCGCCTCGTAAGGATCGAGAGCCAGCGGGCGAGAGTTAAGATCCATGATTCCTCCAAAAACGTGGGAGTCTTACCGATTCCAGATTACTTGAACAGGGAGAACATAGCTGAAGAATCGGACGGCTAGATTCTGCGAGACAGCTACTACCTAGTATTAACCGGCAGCGGTTTTCGATGCCAGTTACCTCAATTTGTTCCGAGGATAGCTAGCGAGATTATTTGCCCCTCGGAAAAGGCTTTAGAATCGAGGACGTGTTGCATTTGATCTATTTCGAGCCGCGCATCCCCGGAAATACCGGAGCCGCTATCCGCTTATCCGCCTGCACCGGTACCCTGTTACACCTGGTAGAACCGCTTTGTTTCGATATGGATGATACTAAGCTAAAGCGCGCGGGCCTGGACTACCACGACCTCGCGCACGTGAAAGTGCACCCTAACTTAGAGGACGCCCTCGCCGAAATCCCTGGGAAAATCCATGCTTTTACCGGTCACGCTAAGCTGCACTTTCAAGACGCCTCCTACGGCCCGGACGACGGGCTGCTATTTGGCCCCGAACCTACCGGGCTACCCGAAGAAGTCATGGCGCATCCTCGGGTAGCGGACTTAGTGCGGATCCCGATGGTGCCGCATCTGCGTTCCCTAAACCTGACGATTTCGGCTTCCATCGGCCTTTATGAAGCCCTGCGGCAAAACTCTTACCCCGATCTGGTTTAGTTGCCGCTGCCGCGCAGCGGAGAAGAAACCAGCAGCCAGATAACCGTTAACACCGTGAGAATCGCGGGAAAATACAGGTATTCTTGACCCCAGCTAAACAGCAGTTGCGCCCGCTCCAGGTGCGGAGCGGAAAACACCAAAGCAAACAGCACCAATAGTAAAGTTTCGATCCCGCTGAGCGCCCAGGCAAGTAGGCGCATCCGCCGCCCATTATGAATGACCGCGATCGCAAGCACGATCCAGTGCGCCACATTCGCCAGCGACAACATTGCCAGCCCGTATCCGGCTGAACCAGCAGCCGGCAGGGTTGAGAACTCGTGAAATAACGCAACCACCGAGAACACCACTAAACCCGCCATGAAGATGCGCCCTACCCCCCAAGAGGCGGTGCGCGGATCCTTATGGGAGGTTTGCGCGGGTGTAGATGCTGGCACTATCTTCTCCGAAGTTTCGTCGTAATATCTTTCAGATTGTACCCGCCCAAGCTGAAAGCATCGCTCCTCGCCCCCATGCTCAGCCTCAAACTGACTGTATTCTCTTTCACATTTCTTCGCCGTCTTGAGAAATAGCATTATTCAGAGTGCACTTAGCGGTCAAAAATGAAAGAATGTGTGCAGGTGTCTGGAAAACCAGCGGTAGGGGCGATATCCCTTTTGGGGTTAGTGCCCGCCAGGTCATAGCCAGACATAGCCGTGATTTTATCAAGGAGAACATCACAATGACGAGCACCTATGACGTTGTAGTCTTGGGCGCGGGCAGCGGTGGATACGCAACCGCTCTGCGCGCTTCTCAACTGGGGATGAAAGTCGCCCTCATCGAGGGAGACAAAGTGGGCGGCACCTGCCTCCACCGGGGCTGCATCCCCACCAAGGCGATGCTGCACGTGGCAGAAACAGTTGATGCCATTAAAGAAGCCTCTCGCCTGGGGGTTAACGCCAGTTTTGACGGCGTTGACATGCAAGAGGTTGGCCGCTTCCGCGACAAGACCATTTCCCGCCTCCACAAGGGACTACAGGGCCTGGTGAAATCCCGCAAGATCGACTACATCCAAGGATGGGGTCGGGTTGTCAGCCCAAATACCGTCCAGGTGGGCTCGGAAACCTACCAGGGCAAGAACCTGGTACTGGCTACCGGCTCGTATTCCAAGTCTCTTCCCGGTCTCAATATCGAGGGGCGGGTAATCACCTCCGATCAGGCATTGCAGCTCGATTGGGTACCAAACAAGGCAGTGGTACTAGGCGGCGGGGTTATTGGAATCGAATTCGCCAGCCTCTGGGCTTCCTTGGGCAGCGAAGTAACCGTGATTGAGGGGCTACCCCATTTAGCTAATAACGAGGACGCCTCCGTTTCTAAGGGTCTAGAGCGGGCATTCCGCAGCCGCGGGATCGCCTTTAAGACCGGCACTATGTTTGATTCGGTTACCCAAACCGGTAACTCGGTGCAGGTTAAAACCCAGGCCGGAGATACTTTCGATGCTGACGTATTGCTGGTGGCAGTAGGGCGCGGCCCCCGCACCAAAGATATGGGATTTGAAGAAATCGGGGTAAACATTGATCGCGGCTTTGTCCCGGTAGATGAACACTTAATGACTAATGTTCCCGGCGTATATGCAGTTGGCGATATTGTTCCCGGCCTGCAACTGGCGCATCGCGGTTTCGCCCAAGGTATCTTCCTAGCCGAATACCTAGGCGGGCTTAATCCCCAGCCGCTGGTAGAACCCAATATTCCCCGGGTGACATTCTGCGAACCCGAGATCGCCTCGGTTGGTTTAACTCAGGCGCAGGCGGAAGAAAAGTTCGGCAAGGACGGGGTGAAAGTCAGCGAATATAACCTGGCTGGTAACGGCAAATCCCAGATCCTGGGCACCGGCGGGATTATCAAATTGGTGGCGCAAAAGGATGGCCCGATTGTAGGCTTCCACGCCCTCGGCAAACGAGTTGGCGAACTGGTTGGTGAAGGCCAGTTGATGGTTAACTGGGAGGCCTTCCCCGAAGATGTGGCAGCGCTGGTTCACACCCACCCCACTCAAGACGAAGCAGTTGGCGAGGCCGCGATGGCGCTTGCCGGCAAACCCCTGCATTCCTAAAGTCCAGAAAGGTAGATTAAGAACATGGCACAAGATATTGAGATGCCCGCTCTGGGCGAATCGGTAACCGAAGGTACAGTTTCTCGCTGGCTAAAGAAGGTCGGCGACAAAGTAGAAGTAGACGAACCCTTACTGGAGGTTTCCACCGACAAGGTTGACTCTGAAGTTCCTTCTCCGATCGCGGGAGTAATCACCGAGATCCTAGTGGAAGAGGACGAAACTGTGGACGTAGGCACGGTAGTTTGCCGGGTAGGTGAAGCTAGTGAAGCCGGCTCGGCAGCGCCTTCTACTCCGGCAGCCCCGGCCGCTGAAGAAACTCCCGCTCCTCCCGCGGTTCCGGCAGTTCCGCCGGTTCCGGAGACCCCGGCAGCCCCGGAAACCCCGGCTGCCCCGGCTGCTAGCGCAGCCCCGGCAGGGGGCGGACAAGGCGTAGAAATGCCGGCCCTAGGCGAATCGGTAACCGAAGGTACAGTTTCTCGCTGGCTAAAGAAAGTCGGCGACAAAGTAGAAGTAGACGAACCCCTGCTAGAGGTCTCTACCGACAAGGTTGATTCTGAGGTGCCTTCCCCGATAGCCGGGGTACTCACCGAAATTTTGGTACAAGAGGATGAAACCGTAGATGTAGGTACGGTGCTTTGCCGCGTAGGCGAGGGCGCAGCTGCTCCGGCGGCCACTAGCGCCCCGGCAGCCCCGGCCGCTGAAGAAACTCCGGCGGCGCCGGCTGCCCCCAAAATGCCGGCCGCTCCCCCAGCTCCCAGCCTGCCAGAAAACCCGGAGGAACTTCCGGGTGCCGGTATCCCCTCCTCGATTAAACGCGAGGGTGACCATCACGTAGTACAGTGGGCATACCCGCAGGTACACACGGGCTATCCGGGAACTATGACCGTACAGGGACAGGTAGTACCCCCCGCCGAGAATGCTCCGGTCGCGCCTAAAGCGCCGGCTGCTCCCCCAGCTCCTAAGGCTCCAGCAGCCCCGGCCGCTCCTAAGGCTCCAGCAGCACCGGCCTCTCCTAAGGCTCCAGCAGCACCGCCTGCTCCCGAACCCGCAGCACCCAAGGCTCCGGCAGCGCCGACGCCTCCAGCTGCGGCTCCGAGCCCGAAGCCGGCAGAAAAACCACAGGCAGCAAAGCAAGTAGGGGGCGGATATGTTACTCCGATCGTGCGCAAGTTGGCGCGGGAAAAGGGCGTAGATATTTCTACCTTGACCGGCAGTGGCGTAGGCGGACGGATCCGGCGCGAGGATGTGCTGGCGGCTGCGCAGAAAGCGCAAACCCCGGCGCCTGCTGCTCCGGCAGCTCCCGCGGCTCCGCTACCCTCGGTCGAGCCGGCGCAAGAACGTGGCAAGACCGAGAAACTTTCCCGGATGCGCCAGACCATCGCCAAGCACATGATGAACTCGCTGGCTTCTACCGCCCAGCTAACCACGGTAGTAGAGGTAGACGTTACCCGGATCGCGAACCTGCGGGCGCGCGCAAAGGACTCTTTCGCCCAGCGGGAAGGCACCAAGTTGTCGTTCTTGCCCTTCTTCGTGAAAGCGGCAGTAGAAGCCCTCAAGGCGCACCCGAAGATCAACTCGCGGGTAAATGACGAAACCAACGAGGTCACCTACTTCGATCACGAGAACGTGGGGATTGCGGTGGACTCGGAGAAGGGTCTGATGGTTCCGGTAATCAAGAACTGTGGCGACCTGACGATCGCGGCTATTGCCCGCAAGATCAACGAGCTGGCGGCGAAAGTTCGCGACGGTTCCATCAGTATCGATGAAATGTCTGGCGGTACCTTCTCGATTACCAACACCGGCTCGCGCGGCGCCCTCTTCGATACTCCGGTAGTTAACTACCCCGAGGAAGCGATTTTGGGGCTCGGCACGATTGTGCGCCGGCCGATGGTAGTGAAAGACTCCGAAGGTAACGACACTATCGCGGTGCGTTCCCTGGTGTACCTGGCGCTGTCCTATGACCACCGTCTAATCGACGGTGCGGATGCAGCTCGTTACCTCACTGCGGTAAAGAAGCGCCTGGAAGAAGGGGATTTCTCCGCCGAAGTCGGGCTGTAAATCTCTTAACTACTGACACAATTCAATAACGCTAAATAAGTTGGTGGCTCCGGAGTTTCCGGAGCCACCAACAATATTTTTAGAGCTTACATGCCGAAAATATCTGCGGGACGCTTAGTAATCTGCTGGAAAATCAGCCGAGCCTGGTTATTTTGGTAGCGCGTCCAAATCCAAGACTGCACCAAAGTGGAATCAAAATAAATCACTTGGGCGGTGTGGGGACCCAGTGCACGTACCTCAACTTCCGAGGGCGAAGGCGGATCTTCCGCTAGCAGCGCCGCCGCCTCCGTACTTGAAATTGGGACCCCTAATTCCCCGATCGACATAAACTCCGGATGCATCATTTCCCGGATCTGTACCCGGTCGGCACTGGCACAATACTGTTGAAAACGCAGATCCTCATCCCTAACTACCTGAGTGATAGGACGCAAATTGGCAGCTGCGCCCCGCGCGGGAGAACCGAGCCCACCTACCCCGACGGGGCCCGAATGCGGCCGGCTTTCCAGGGAAGTTAGCGACTCCCTAGACTGCACCTGGTGAGGAAACTCGGTTACGTTGTCGGGAATCGAGTCCTTAGTTGGCAATAACTGTGTTTCACTTACCTTTAGCTGCTTCGATTTTTGCCCGCGAAGCTTACCGACCAGCTCTTGGTTAAGACCGGGACCCAGCTTGGCCTCTTGCCCATCCCGGTGTGCCAGGGCCGCTTCCCGGGCATAAATATGGGCCTGTAGCAATATTTCTTGCTCCTTAGAGCCGGCACATATTACCTGCAAAGATTTCCCAGCTAGATAGCGATCGATATTACGGATCAGGGATAGATCAGTAACCGGCATCCCATCAAGTTTGCGCCAGTTATTGCTGCGCCACTGGTGCCGCCAAGTTTGCAGCACCGCCGCTACATATTCGGAGGAAGTATAAATAATTAGTGGCTCGTGAATCTGGTGCGAGCGTCGCACAAATGAAAATATCGCCCGAAATTGGGCCTGCGAGACCGACGCGGAATCTTCCACGCATCCGCACGCCCAATTATCCTGGTCGATCACCCATGCCCAACCCACTAGGTTGGCATCGGCAAGCATATAGGCGTCGACCGCAACGATTAAAGTCACGGGAACATCTTTTCACATTTATGCAGAGATTGCTCACTAGTTGCCTGCGTTTGGCATTACTGGGAAGGGTTTTGCCGTTCTAGCCGCCCGGAAAGCAGCTGGCGCGCCTGTCCCGCTAACACAACCGAACCAAAAATCACGATCCCGACCGCATCGGCAGGCAAATCGCCTTCTTCGGTTAGCGAAACCGCCTGGTCGACTGCGTCCAAAAGATTGGGAGCCGCAAACGTTTGTTCCGAACCGAAAACATCGGCTCCGATTTTAGCCAATTCCACCGCTTCCATAGCCCGTTCCCCCTCCATCGGAGTAACTACAATCGCATCTAGCAGCGGTTCCATCTCGGCGAGAATCCCCTCTACATTTTTGTCGCTCATCGCGGAAAAAACGCCCACGATTTTTTGGAAACCGAACGCATCCTCTATCCCTGCCCGCAGCGCCGCTGCCCCCGCCGGATTGTGGGCCGCATCGACAATGATCGTGGGCGATCCTCCCAATACCTCTAAGCGTCCCGGAGAGCGCACCGCATTAAGACCGGTGGCTAAGACTTCCTCTGATAGGGGTTTGCCCGCCCCTAGCGCCTCTACCGCAGCAATTGCCAAGGCCGCGTTTACGGCTTGGTGGCTGCCAAAAAGTGGCAAATACAGGTCTTCATAGGTGGCCGGCGGCGTGGTGAGGGTAAACATCTGTCCCCCGACCGCCATTTTCTGGTCCCTCACCTGAATATCTTCCCCGAACAGACGCAAAGTTGCATCCTTTTCCCGGCAGGCTTCGCGAATAACCTCTAAGGCCTCCGCTGGCTGGGGACCACAAATAACCGTGGCACCCGGCCGGATAATCCCCGCCTTTTCTTTGGCAATTTTCGCGAGGGTATTGCCCAACCATTTTTCATGGTCAAAAGAAATCGGGCAGATTACCTGTACCGCGCTATCGAGAACATTGGTGGAATCCCAGCGTCCTCCCATCCCTACCTCGATCACGCCTACCTCGATAGGTGCGGAAGCAAAAGCTTGGAAAGCTAATGCGGTGAGATATTCAAAAAAGGAAAGACGCCCTTGTCCCGCGGCTTCGCCCTCTTTATCGGCGAGGGCAATAATCGGTTCTACATCCTGATTAGCCTGCAAAAATCCCTGGGTGCTGATAGGTTCGCCATCAATAGATATCCGCTCCCGTACGCTCACCAAGTGCGGGGAGGTAAAGCGTCCTACCCGCAGCCCTTGGGCACTCAGCAGACTGTCGGCAATCCGCGCGGTGGAGGTTTTCCCATTGGTACCGGCAATATGCAAACTGGGGTAAGACAGCTGCGGATCAGAAAGATAGTCGAGGGCGCGCACTATGCGATCCTTAGTGGGCGAAATATTGTGTTCTGGGCGCCGGGTGAGAATCTGGGCATAGACCTGGGCCACTTCAAAATCTGCTTGCAAGGCTTCATCAGAAACTGATGAAGACCCCCCTGCCTGCCCGGCGGAATCTGCCTGGTCGTCTTTTTCTCCGACTTCATCCGCGCCTGCCGGAAGGTCTGCTATTTCGCTCGGCAAAGCGATTCCCCCCGCCTGCAAGACTTCGCGGAGGCGATCCGCGTCAATTTCCTCATCAGAAGCCGCACTGATCGGCAAATCTATACGTTCTTCGCGATCCGCTTCCGCAAGATAAGGCAGCAAATCGGGATCAATCCCGGCGCCGCCCTCCTGCGCTTGTTTAGCAATCTCTTCGTACGGATTAACCTGCCGTCCTTGATCGTCTTGCGTATTCACATGATCCCCCTTTTCAGCTCATATCCTACTTAGGGCGCGCCTACCCTCCCAAGTTTGCAAACCTTTCGCCCAGCCAGGTGCTAATTTCGAGCCTCCCAAAAGGGCGAGAATCTTTTAAAACCAGCTATTTAACAGAAATATTGATAAATAAAACAGATAAACTGTTGTATTCTCACTATTTCTCGGTTACGCTTGAATTGTCGGCTTCCACATTCGAAGGAGAATGCAAAATATGACGAAAGAACAGCAACGCTTATCCGAAGGCCCCCTGGTAGTAGCGATCGACTCTTCTACTACTTCTTCCAAAGCCATTTTGGTAGATGCCGCCGGTAATGTTTGGCATACTGCCAAGCGCAATATTCAGTTACACACCCCGGCTATGGATCACTATGAACATAATCCTTTGCGCTGGTGGGAAAGTGTTTATGCCGTAATTGGTGAAGTGTTATCCAAGATTAGCGCCAAGGATCGCGAGCGAGTCGCCGCCATCGGCATTACCCATCAACGCGAATCTTTCGCCCCCTTTGACAAAGATGGTCGCCCCCTGCGTAACGGGATTTTGTGGCTAGATGGCCGCGCCACTGACCAGATCCGTAAATACGGAAATGACCATATTCATCAACTCTCCGGTAAACCGGCAGGAGTGACCCCCGGTCTGTACAAGATGGCCTGGGTTAAAGAACACGAACCCGAAGTTTTCAAGAACGCTTACAAAGTTGTAGAAGTCCATGGCTATATTGCCTTCCGCCTAACCGGAAAATGGGTATCCTCGCAAGCCGCTACCGATTCGCTAGGTCTTTTCGATGTCCAAAAACGTGACTACGCTCCTGAACTTTTAGAGATCGCCGGAGTCACCCGCGAGCAAATGGCCGACCTGGTGGAACCGTCTAAACCGATGGGAACCCTGCTGCCCGATCTAGCAGCCGAATGGGGAATCAAAGAAATCCCGATTATTGCCGGACTTGGTGACGGACAAGCCGCCGGTATTGGTGCCGCCGCTACCAGCCCCGAAATAGCGTTCCTCAACCTGGGTACCGCGGTGAATGCCGGCGTAGAATCCCCCGATTATCGCTATGACCCGGTATTCCGCACCCACGTTTCCGGAATTCCTGGGAACTATGTATTCGAAGTGTTGCAATCCTCCGGATCCTACCTGGCGGGTTGGTTTAGGGAAGCGCTTGGCGATCCCAAACTATTAGGCGAGCCGGATCCTGCCCTTGATGAAGCTGCGTCCCAGATTCCGCCAGGCTGTGAAGGCCTGATTACCTTGCCGTATTGGAATGCGGTACAAAGCCCCTACTGGGATTCGGTAGCTCGCGGCGCAGTAGTTGGCTGGCGGGGCACCCATTCGCGTGCCCACATGTATCGTTCCATTTTGGAGTCGATCGGCTTCGAAATGCGTTTGAACCTGGATTCGATTGAAAAGGGTACCGGAGTCAAACTCGAAGGATTGCGCGCCATGGGCGGGGGAACTCGCTCGATGCTGTGGCGACAGATCATGTCGGACTGCACCGGCTTGCCGATCACCGTTTGCCTCGAAGATGAAATCTCCGCACTGGGTGCCGCGGTACTGGCTATGGCCTCCACCGGGGTCTTCGGAAACAATGACGTGGCCATTGCCGCGGGGAAGATGGCGCACTATGGCGATACTATTGAACCGAATATGGAGCTCCACCGGCGCTACCAGGAGGTAGCCGACGTGCAGCGCAAACTCTATCCGCGCCTGAAAGACATTTTCGAAGATTTACATAACTTGTCACGCAAGTATCCATCCACTAGGCCCGAGTCCCCAGCGGCCGAGCTATAAAAGAAAAGAGAAATAATGAGTGTTATTACTGTTCTAGGTGCAGGCGCTATGGGCTCTGCCCTTTGTACCCCGGTTGCCGATGCGGGCTGGGAGGTGCGCCTGTGGGGAACTTGGCTAGATGATCATCTACTCGATGCAGTCGAGGCCGGGAAACCCCATCCGCGCACCAACGAGCCCTTGGCTAAAGGGGTAAAAACTTATCGCTGCGACCAGCTAGAAGCAGCCCTGGAGGGCGCTAACGTGGTAGTCATGTCGGTGGCCTCTGTCGGGGTACCCAAGATTACCGAGATGGCGCTGGCAGGAATGGCTAAAGCCGATGCCATCTGGCTAACCTCTAAAGGTTTCTGCCCCGATGAAAAGGGAATTATTGAGCAGCTACCTACCGCGATTCGCCGGATTGCCAAAGAAAATGGCTACGAGAAGCTGCCCCCAATCGTGGCGATTGCCGGTCCGGTTAAAGCCAATGAATGCGCCGCCCGCAAGCCCACCGCCACCATCTTTGGTTGTAAGGATCTGGCGGTAGCCAAGAAATATGCCAAAGAGGCATCGACCGAAAACTACGCCATCGAATACAGCGACGACGAAGTCGGGGTGGAGATTTGCGCCCCGATGAAGAACGTGTATGCGATTGCGCTGGGGATCGCTGATGGCCTAGAAGAAGGCACCGGGATTCCCCACCACAACCTGAAAGCAGCCACTTTCACCCAGGCGGTCAAAGAAATGTCCCTGTTGGGGCAGTCGCAAGGGGCCAAGATGGAGACTGCTTTCGGCCTGCCGGGAGTCGGTGACCTAGAAGTTACTGGCCTTTCGGGTCGCAATAAGGTCTACGGGGTGCGTCTGGGACGGGGAGAAAAACCCAAAGAGGCACTGGCGGAAATGGATCGCCTCGAGCAAACCGTCGAGGGGGTTCCCGCAGCCGGCTTAGCCGCCAAGTTTGTGGAGCAACACGCCGCCGAGATTAAGGATCAACTGCCGCTGCTGGCAGCAGTTAACCAGATCCTAGAATCGGAGGGTCTGTCGGTTAAGGACGTAGTGGCGAAAGCCGTGCTACCTCGTGCCTGAGAGCCCTAAATCCACTCCCGCCTCGCGTCAGCAGCTGATTTTGCAGCAGGTGGCGCGAGGCGGTTCGGCACGCGTAGAAGAGCTGGCAAGAAAGCTTTCAGTCTCGGAAATGACGGTCTACCGCGATATTGCCGAGTTAGAAAAGAGCGGTTTAGTGCAACTAGACCGGAAAGAAATAACCGCGGTTGAGTCTTCGATATTGGAAGCCTCGGCGCGCCTGCGGATAGCGACTAATGAGGCAATTAAATCCGAGATTGCCCGGCTATCTCGCAATTTTTTACGCAGCGGCATGTCACTGGCATTAGATGATTCCTCTACCAATTTGCCCCTAGTGGAAAGCCTGGAATCCCTGGCTCCGCTCACCGTGATTACCAATGCCGAGTTTCTCGCGCAACGGGTGCGCCACCAAAAGGGAATACGCCTAATCTTGCTGGGAGGAACCTACGAGACCTGGGCAGATGCTTACTTCGGGGATTTAACTGAACTCGCAGTCAGTCAGTTAAACATTGATGTTTGCATCATGTCAGCCACCGCTATCAATCATGGCTATTGCTTCCACCCCGATCAGCAGGTAGCCAAATTTAAACGCGCCATGCTGGCCGCCTCGCGGCGTAAAATCCTGGTGGCAGATGCTTCCAAGTTTCGCCGCTCGGCCCTGTTTAAAGTAGGTCCCTTGACCGACTTCGATACTGCGATTATCGATAGCGCCACCGGGAAGCGGGAACGCAGCGAGCTAGCAGATAGCGGCCTGAAAATACTTACTACCGATTAACGCCCGCAAAGCTTGGCACCAGATAGTCTTCCGCCGGCAACCCCAGGTTGCCGGCGGAAACTTTTTGGTACGTTAATGCTTTATGCGGTTACCGGATGCACCGCGGCAATCTTGATCTTCAACGCATCGTCCGAGCCGACCTGGACTTTAAGGTCCGTAGCCAACACTTCGTGCGCGATCATCTGCGCATAAGCCTTGACACTGGTCACTCGGTCTGCCGGGACTTCCAGCACCAACTCAATACGGTCAGAAACATGCAGATCCTGGGCTTTACGCTCATCTTGGATGGAGCGCACCAGATCGCGGGCATAGCCTTCGGCCTCTAGCTCCGGGGTGATTTCGGTATCGAGTACCACCACTGCCCCTTCACCCAGGACCGTGGCCACCTGTCCTTCTTCAACTTCAACCGCGGTAGACAGCGAGAACTGGTCACCGCTTAAGGAAACCGGTTCGCCGTTAACTACTACCTCGGGGAAGACAACCGTTTCGCCCTCTTCGCGCCACTGCCCAGTTTTTTGAGCCTTAAACAGCTGGGAGGTAGCTTTGCGGATCTCCGGTGCGAAGGCTTTCGGATTCAGCTTCAGTTGCCGCTGCAGCTGCAGTCCCGACTCGCTAGAAACCTGCAACACTACCTGCTTGACATTGACTTCCCCAGCGATCAATTCCGAGAAATCTGCCAGCTGCTGGCTATCGTCATCCACTACCGTTAGGGACTGCAGCGGCTGACGTACCCGCAGGCTGTGGGTCTTGCGCAATGAATGCGCCGCTGAAACCACTTCCCGCACCATATCCATAGCGGATACCAAAGCAGGATCATCAACTGTGTCCGGAAGCACCGGGTAATCGCAAAGATGTACCGACTCTCCCCCGGTCAGTCCTCGCCAAATTTCCTCGGTCACTAGCGGAGCTAGCGGTGCCATCACCCGCATCAAGACCTCTAAGCAGGTGTAGAGAGTGTCGTAGGCGGCGGCCTCCTCATTCCAGAAACGATCCCGGGAGGTACGCACATACCAGTTAGTCATCAAATCCAGATGTTCATTTATCGCTTCGCAAGCCCCCGGAATATCGTAGCTATCCAGTAGCTCCTTGACGTTTAGAGCGAGCTTGCGGGTGCGTGCCAAGAGATAGCGATCCATTACTCCCAGGTTCGCAACCACTTGTGGGTCACCCAGATCCAAGGCTTTTGCCTGGTAACCGGCACCTTTATTGCAAGAACCGGCATAGAGGGCGAAGAAGTAATAAATGTTCCATAGCGGCAAAATCACGTGGCGAACCGTGTCGCGAATTCCCTCGCCCTTTACCACCAGGTTTCCGCCCCGCACCACCGGGGAGGACATTAGGAACCAACGCATCGCATCCGATCCGTAAGTGTCGAACACTTCGCTAACATCCGGATAGTTGCGCAGCGACTTCGACATTTTGCGGCCATCATCGCCGAGCACAATCCCGTGAGAAACACAGGAAGTAAAGGCCGGCCGATCAAAAAGCGCGGTCGCGAGCACGTGCAGCACGTAGAACCAGCCGCGGGTCTGCCCAATATATTCCACGATGAAATCGCCGGGATAGTGATCCTCGAACCATTGCTGATTCTCGAAAGGATAGTGTACCTGCGCATAGGGCATGGAACCGGAATCGAACCAGCAGTCCAACACGTCGGGAATCCGGCGCATCATAGATTTGCCGGTGGGATCATCTGGGTTAGGACGCACCAAAGTATCGATAAACGGCCGATGCAGATCTTTAACTTCTACCCCGAAATCTTTTTCTAGTTCCGCCAGCGAACCATAAACATCTACGCGCGGATAAGCCGGATCATCAGACTTCCACACCGGGATAGGGCTACCCCAAAAACGGTTACGCGAAATCGACCAGTCGCGGGCGCCCTCCAGCCATTTACCGAACTGTCCATCCTTAATATGCTCGGGCACCCAGCTGATCTGCTGGTTTAGCTCTACCATCCGTTCACGGAAATCAGTCACTTTCACAAACCAAGAGGAAACCGGTTTATAGATCAATGGTTTACGGCAACGCCAACAGTGCGGATAGGAGTGTACGAAGGACTGCTGGCGCACCAGCACTGCCCGCTTTTCTTTCGGGGTGCGCGCCAAGGGGCCTTCGTCGTCCTCGTTACCGAGCCGGAAGTCGCGAATGATCTGTTTATTGGCGTCAAAAATCTGTACGCCCTGGTAGTCAGAGACCTCCGCGGTAAATAGCCCGGCGTCATTTACCGGGGTGACCGCGTTAATCCCATTGGCGGTCAGCAGGATCATATCGTCCTCGCCGTAGGGAGCCTGGTGCACCAGACCAGTACCGTCAGTAGTGGTCACAAAGTCCGCGGCCAGCACGTGATAGGCCTTAGCGCCCGGGGTTTCCCCCTCCCCCAGCTGGTCTTTGTAGTAGTCAAAAATCGGCTCGTAGGAGCGCCCTACCAGCTCTGAACCGGGGTATTCTGCCACGACCAGAGGATCTTCGCCCAGTTCTTTAGCGTAGGCAGGCAACAGGTCGCGCGCGATAATAACTTTCTCGCCGGCTACCGGCGACTCCAGATCTGCGTCTACCTGCACGGTTACATAAGTGATCTCCGGACCGACTGCGATTGCCAAGTTTGAGGGCAGCGTCCAGGGCGTGGTCGTCCACACCAGCGCCAGTTCTCCCGTTTCCAGGCGCAAGCCCACCGTTACGGTATTGTCTTGACGATCTTGATAGATATCGTCATCCATTTTCAGTTCATGGTTAGACAGCGGAGTCTGGTCGTTCCAGCAATAGGGCAATACTCGAAAGCCCTCATAGGCCAGTCCCTTATCATAGAGCTGTTTAAATGCCCAGATTACCGACTCCATATAGCTAACGTCGAGGGTCTTGTAGTCATTGTCGAAATCCACCCAGCGTGCCTGACGGGTAACGTATTCTTCCCACTCTTTGGTGTAGCGCAGCACTGATTCCCGGCAGGTCTGGTTGAATTTTTCAATCCCGATACCGCCGGGGCCTTCGATTTCGGATTTATCCTCAATCTCCAAAATACGTTCAGCCTCTAGCTCTGCCGGCAGACCGTGGGTGTCCCAACCAAAACGCCGCTCTACCCGGTGGCCTTGCATCGTCTGGTAGCGACCCACCACGTCTTTTACATAGCCGGTTAGCAAGTGCCCATAGTGGGGCAGACCGTTAGCAAAAGGAGGGCCGTCGTAGAACACGAACTCGTTACTTCCCGCATCTCCGGCCTCTCTTTGGGCAATCGACTTGCGGAAAGTGTCGTTCTGCTTCCAATACTTCAGGGTCTGTTCCTCTAACTGGGGAAAAGACGGATTGGCGGCAACATCGCCATCTTTATGCCGCGGATAGTAGCCCACGTTATACCTCATCTGTTTCGAGCCATTACTGCCAGTGCCGGGACGAAGGCTTTTCAGCCTCGCGGTACCACCCCGCTTCACCCAAAACTTGGGCCTCATTAACTGCTGTTACGGGCTTACCCGTCTGGTTCTACTGCCTGTAATCAGGGTTCTTCCAGAGGCTCCTCGGTGATAGCCGGATCGACGCCACTTCCCAACAGCATAGCCGGTTTAACTTTTTCTGGAAATTTTGTCCGCGCTAAGATAAGAACAGTTGGCATAAATCACTTTCTTTAGGAGGACGCATGGTCAAGTTAGGGGTTATCGGGGTTGGATCTATGGGAGGCGCCATTGTGCGCGGCCTCCTTTCTTCCGGCCAAATGCAGGCAGAAGAGATTTTGGCGTTCAACCGCACCCGGGAGCGGATGCGCGCCCTCGAGGAGGAGTTTTCCCTGCCGGTAGCCCCCGATGCTGCTAGCGTAGCCCGGCAATCCCAGTACCTACTGCTAGGGGTAAAACCCTATATGATCACGCCCCTGTTGGATGATTTAGGCGAGGCCCTCGCCGGAAAGCCGGTAGTGATCTCGGTAGCCGCCGGGAAACCCTTAGCGGATATTGAAGCGCATCTACCAGGGCAAACCCCGGTAGTGCGGGTAATGCCGAATGTAAATGCCCAAATCAACCAGTCAATGTCCGGGATCGCCGCCAACCAATACGTAAGCAAATCAGCCTTGGCGGAAGTGCGCGCCATGTTTGATGCCATTGGAAAAACCGCGCTGGTACCCGAAGATCATTTTGCGGCTTACGCCGCGCTTGCCGGGTGTTCTCCCGCTTGGATTTACCGTTTTATTGATGCCCTCGCCCAGGCAGGCGTGGCCCACGGTTTTAAAAAAGACGAAGCCACCCAGATAGTGGCGCAGGCAGTAGCGGGTTCGGCCCTTAACGTCCTCAAAAATTTACCTCAGGGTCTTAACCCGCAGGCTCTAGTGGACCAGGTTTGTTCGCCTGCCGGCACCACAGTGGCCGGCCTATTAGCGATGGAAGATGCCGGTTTTTCGGCGGCGGCGCGTGCGGCGGTTAACGCCGCAGTTGCCCGGGACCAGGAATTATCGAAACCCTAAAATATTGGCGCGTTAGGCCGAAACCTGCGTTAGGATAGAGATAGTTAGCGTTTTGAGAGTTAATCTCAGCTAGCGCTGTGTATAACAGGAGGTAAAGATGGCTACTCCCGGACACGAAGACAATCAAGGAATGTGTCTTTATATAGTTCTTTACGACTACGATCTTGAACTACTGGGTCGTAAAAAAGAGCTGCGAGATGAGCATCGTACCTTTATGCATCGCCTAAACAGCCTGGGCACCGTGCTTTCTAGTGGGCGCACCGCCGCCGGGGATGAGCGAGGATCTTTAACCATTATGCTGGCTCGCGACGCCGAGGAAGCCGAACAAATCCTTAAAGACGACCCCTATGCTAACGCCGGAATCGTTAAATCCATGACCGTTCTCGACTGGTCACCGACAGTCGGAACTTTCGCAGACTCCTAGACCATCTAGCTAGTAACGCTGTTTGTTCCCTAACTATCACTACTTGTTCTTAACTTTCGCCGCGCGCCTGTCGCTTCGAAGACCGTTTAGACCTACTAGGAACCTGCCGGGTATCTTGGTTTTATGAGTGGAAAGCAGCGATTAAGTAGTCTCCTAGATCCTTTCATCATCTCTATTCTGGTGATATTGGTGCTGGGGATCTTAATTCCAGTACCTGCGGTGGTGGTTGACGCCCTGGGATACCTAGGGAACGGACTGATCGTACTGTTGTTTTTCCTGTACGGGGCGCGCCTTTCTACTAAAGAAATTTGGGAAGGATTAAAGAACTGGCGTTTGCAAGGGACCGTTGCACTTTCTACCTTTGTACTTTTCCCGCTGCTGGGAATAGGGATGCATCCGTTAGACATAAAAATGTTGGGGCCGGTCTTTGCGCTGGGAACTTTGTATCTGACCTTGCTGCCTTCCACCGTCCAGTCCTCGGTTACTTTTACTTCGATCGCCGGAGGAAATATCGCGGGGGCAGTTTGCTCGGCTACTATCTCAAATATTGCGGGGATTATTCTTACCCCCGCCCTAGTATTTGCCGTGATGGGTCGAGCCAGCGGAATCGAGGCCTCGCGGGTGGTAAACGTGCTGCTGCAACTGCTACTGCCCTTTGTTTTAGGACAGCTAGTTCACCGTTTTATTGGAAGCTGGCTAAATGCGCACCGCAGCCTTACGAAAGCCACCGATAACGGCACTATCCTGGCGATTGTGGCTTCCTCAGTTTGTGGCGCCACCGCCGGCGGCCTTTGGCAAAAAATCTCCGCCCATCAAGTGGGGCTACTGCTGCTGCAATGCATGGTGGTGCTGGCCATTATGCTCACTCTCACCTGGAACTTGGGACGCTGGGTATCGCTAGCGCGACGCGACCGGATTGTGCTGCTAATGTGCGGCTCTAAGAAGTCCCTGGCCACCGGGTTGCCCATGGCGGCCATTATTTTCCCGCCCGCTACGGTAGCAGCAGTAACTATCCCGGTGATTGTGTTTCACCAATTCCAGTTACTAGTCTGCGCAGTATTGGCGCGCCGCTTAGCCGCCAACCCAGCATAAACCCACAAAACGGGGCGCGCAAGACAAAACCAAACCGCCCCTGCCAGCTAGAAGCCAGGTAGGGGCGGCATTAAGGTTTTTAGCGAGGTTAGTCTTCTTCGTCCTCCGGTACGAAGTCGACCCCGCTTTCTTTACGCTGCTCGGGCGTAATCGGAGCCGGAGCATCGGTTAACGGATCGTAGCCACCCCCGGACTTGGGGAAAGCGATCACATCGCGAATCGATTCCGCGTGGCTCATCAAAGACACGATCCGGTCCCAGCCGAAAGCAATCCCGCCGTGCGGAGGGGCACCATATTTGAAAGCATTCAGCAAGAAACCGAACTTTTCTTGGGCTTCTTCTTCTGACAATCCCATCACCTTAAAGATGCGTTCTTGCACGTCACGGCGATGGATACGGATGGAACCTCCTCCGATTTCATTACCGTTAAGCACAATATCGTAAGCATAGGCGAGGGCGTTCCCCGGGTCTTCCTCGAAGCGGTCAAGCCATTCAGGTTTAGGGGAAGTAAAAGCGTGGTGTACTGCGGTCCAAGCAGAAGCTCCCAGCGCCACGTCCCCTTCGGCTTTCGCCGCTGCCGAAGGCTTAAACAGCGGAGCATCCACCACCCACACGAACTTCCATTCGTTCGGGTCTAGCAGCTCGCAGCGGGCACCGATTTCTAGGCGCGCTGCCCCTAGCAGGGCGCGAGCCTCATCAATCTTGCCGGCACCAAAGAAAATACAGTCCCCCGGTTTCGCTCCGGTGGCCTCCGCTAGGCCTTCCCGCTCGGTATCAGTCAGATTCTTGGCAACCGGCCCCGATAAGGCACCGTCCTCTTCTACCTTTACGTAGGCTAAGCCTTTGCCGCCACGCGAACGCGCCCAATCTTGCCACTTGTCAAAAGTACGCCGCGGCTGGGAGGCGCCACCCGGCATCACCACTGCGCCCACATATTCGGCGTTGGCAAACACCCTAAAGGGGGTGTCTTTAAAGTATTCAGTCAGGTCAGTTAGTTCCAGACCAAAACGCAAATCCGGTTTGTCGGTGCCAAAACGCGCCATGACATCGGCGTAGGTCATATGGGGAATCGGGGTTTCGATATCGACATCAATCAGCTTAAAGATGTTCGTTAGCACCTGTTCGGCCACTTCAATAACATCTTCTTGGCGCACGAAGCTCATCTCTACGTCCAGCTGAGTGAACTCTGGCTGGCGATCAGCGCGGAAGTCCTCGTCTCGATAGCAGCGAGCGATCTGGTAGTAGCGTTCCATTCCCGCCACCATTAACAGCTGTTTGAACAGCTGCGGTGACTGCGGGAGCGCATACCAAGAGCCAGGAGCGAGACGAGCCGGCACTAAGAAGTCCCGCGCGCCCTCGGGAGTAGAACGGGTCAAAGTCGGGGTTTCAATCTCTACAAAGCCCAGAGAATCCAAAGTATCGCGAGTGACTTTGGATACCTTAGAACGCAGACGCAAACGGTTTGCCATCTCGGGTCGACGCAAATCCAGGTAACGGTATTTCAGACGCGCGTCCTCCCCTACTTTGCCGGAGTCCTCGGCGTGTACCGAAACTTGGAAAGGCAGCGCCGCCGCCGGGTTTAGTACCTCAACCTCATCGGCGTAAACCTCGATTTCGCCGGTCGGCAGTTCCGGGTTTTCGTTGCCTTCAGGGCGGGGGTGCACCTTGCCTTTAATCCGCAAAACATATTCGCTGCGCAGCTCATGGGCGATTTTCTCGTCATGGATAACTACCTGCGCTACCCCGGAGGCGTCACGTAAATCAATGAAGCAAACGCCTCCATGATCGCGGCGGCGATCTAGCCAACCCGCTAGTTCTACTGTTTGTCCCACCAGGTCGCGGTTTAGGCTTCCCGCGTCATGCGTTCTGAGCAATGCTATTCCTTTCCTCATGTAACTGTTATTAGTTTAGCCTCCCCCGCGAATTGCCGGCATTTCCTGTCGCTCTTGGTGTCGTGATTCACTGGCTAGCATTTATTTACTTGGCTACTACCTCCGGTAACGTTAAAGGGAATACTTATTAAGCAGACAGGCATAAATATGAGCGAAATAGCCGCGGGGGCGAGTGCGTCCTCTTTTGAAAACGATCCCGACTTTAAAACCGGTGAACTAGACCTCGAGGGAAGCTCCGAAAGCACGCAAGCAGCAGCCCCTAACGAACAGGTCTCGTCCGAAGAAGCCCCCTTCTTTTCCGATCTGGGGTTACCGGAAATTATTTTAGAAACCTTAGAGGATATGGGTTTTACCGAGCCCACCCCGATTCAGCGACAAGGAATTCCTCCCTTGATGGCGGGGCGCGACGTAGTAGGGGTCGCCCAAACTGGTACCGGCAAGACCGCCGCCTTCGGGCTGCCTATTTTGGCGGCCTGCGATAAAACTGCGCAGGTACAGGCCTTGATTCTGGCACCCACTCGGGAGCTAGCGGCCCAATCAGCCAGCGCCCTTACCGACTTCGCGCGGGGACTAAAACTAAAGGTAGTGGCAGTTTATGGCGGCGCCTCCTACGGGCCGCAAATTTCGGCGCTCCGCGAGGGGGCCCAAATCGTAGTCGGCACCCCCGGGCGGATTATGGATCTAATGGAGCGCGGGGAGCTGGACCTATCGGCGCTCAAGTTCTTTGTCTTGGACGAAGCAGACGAGATGCTGCGCATGGGATTTTCCGAGGACGTGGACCAGATTGCCAGCGGCGCTAACCGCGAGGCCATCCGTGCTCTTTTTTCGGCCACGATGCCTCCGGCAATCAAGCGCATAGCTGAGCGTCACCTGTCCGATCCGGTCGAGATTTCCATCGCCCCCCAATCTTCCACGGTGGAGACGGTGAATCAGACTTACGCGGTGGTGCCTTTCAAATTTAAGTCTGAGGCTTTATGCCGGGTACTCGCGCTCAGTGAGGCTGCGGCTTCGATTGTGTTTGTACGCACCCGTATCGATGCCGAGCAGGTGGGCGCGGAATTGCAAAACGCCGGTTTTTCGGCCGCTGCTATTAGCGGGGATGTAGCCCAGGCGGAACGGGAAAGGATTGTGGCGCGCCTGCGCGAAGGAACCTTAGACGTATTGGTGGCCACGGATGTAGCTGCTCGCGGCCTCGATGTCGAGCGCATCGGTTTGGTAGTTAACTATGACGTACCGCGCGAAGCCGAGGCCTATGTACACCGCATTGGCCGTACCGGAAGAGCCGGGCGGGAAGGGACCTCTTTAACGTTCTTTACCCCCCGGGAGCGTCCTCGTAAACGAGTAATCGAAAAGCTTACCGGCGAAAAAATGACGGAGGTCTTTATTCCTTCGCCTGCCCAGGTAGCGCAAGCCCGAGCCAATCGGATGACCGAGCAGATTAGCCGGCGCCTCGAAAAAGGGGAAATGGGCGTCTACTACGACGCTATTCAAGACTTGGTATTGGCCAAAGGAATAGATATTGGCGACGCCGCTGCCGCGCTTCTGGCACTAGCAAGCGGGGATTTCGGTCCCCAAAAACGCAAACTAGAATTCCGGGTCCGCCGGGAGGAAAAGGTCGACGAGCTCGGACGCTTCATCTCTGCCAGTTTTGAAGAAGGCCGCGAAGGCAGTTCCGGGAAAGGTTCTGGCGGAAAGGCTCCCGCCCGGCGTCATTTCTCGTCCCGCTCCGCTATGCGTTACCGGGTGGAGGTAGGACGCCGCGATCGGGTTAAACCCGGGGCTATAGTGGGGGCGATTACCGGAGAAGGCGGCCTCAAAGGTGGCGATGTGGGGCATATTGATATTCTGCAGAGTTTCTCTTTAGTAGAGATGGCGCGCCCGCTCTCCCCCGAAACTATTCGCAAGATTGCCAAAGCCCGAGTCTCGGGACGTACCCTGCGGATCCGCGAGGACGAAGGCCCCGGTAAAAAGAGTGGCAAGAAACGCGACTTCAAGCGCAAGCGCCGAGGCTAAAAGAATCTTTTCCCCGGGATAATCCCGAGCTAAGCGGCGCTGCACTTTGGGCGATTTTCTTTGGTTTAAACGGTTTCGCCTGGCGGTACCCGGACGCGGTTGGCCGATAGCCTAACCGGTTTAACCAGCTAGGTGACTGCCGGCAGCAACCTGTTTTTCTTCGGTAGTTTCCAGGTTAACCTGTCCGGTAACTTTGATATCTTTGCCAAAAGTAAAGGGACCGGTAACTTTAAAACGCTTAGCTTCACGCAGCGAAGGAACCCCGGCAGAAAAACGTTCCTCAAAATCAGCGATCTTCTTAAAGAAGTGAGTATCTAAATCCACTTCCACTTCTTGGTCATTGACTTTCCGCAGGTGATAGTCATCGCCCAGTTCGTAAATATCGGAACGCACCAAAGTCAATTCATTAGTGGTTTTCACCGGTAGGAAGCGGCTGCGCGGCACCAAGATGGCGGTTGCGCCCTTAAAGGAAGCTATTGCCGCCCCCATCGCGGTTTCCATTTGAATCACCGCGGGGCTTTCGGGATCAGAAGGATCAACTGTCTTGTGGTTAGCGATTAGGGGCAAGCCCAATACCGCGTTATTTTCTGTAAGGGCATCCCGCAGTTTCACCAGGTCAAACCAGAGGTTATTGGTATGGAAGAAAGGATGGCGATGTTCATCAGTAAAGTAATCCATTTGCTCCGGCGGAGTCTGGGCAGTGTCACGTAAAATCAGTTGCCCATCGGCCTTGCGGATAGCTAGATGACCGCCCTTGCGGTCATTAATGGTGCGGATACATAGCTCTGCGGCATAGGGGGCGCCACTGGCCGCAAACCAGCCCGCAATCTCCGCATCGGGGGTGGCTCCCAAGTTATCGGAGTTAGAGGTCATCGCATAGCGGTAGCCAGCGGCGATCAGTTTATCCAACAGACCGGAGCCATAGAGTGCGGTATAGATGTCTCCGTGTCCGGGCGGACACCACTCAAGGGACGGATCCTGGTCCCAAGAAACCGGGGTCAAGTCATCGGCTCGCAGTTTCGGTTCCTGATTCTGTAAGAAATCTAAGGGCAGCCCGGCAACTTCAATCCCCGGGTGATTCTGCAATTCCGCGAGAGTATCTGCCTGGGTACGGAAAGAATCCATGAAAATCAACGGCAGGCTTACCCCATATTCCTTTCGGGCCGCCATTACTTGCCGGCAAATAATATCTAGGAAGGTGAGCCCGGCGCGCACCGGCAACAAAGATTTGGCCTTATCCATCCCCATGGAGGTACCCAGTCCCCCATTGAGCTTAATCATTACGGTCTTAGCCAAGGCAGCCTGCGCCTGCTGGGGAGTAACCTGGTTATCTTCCAGACGATCCACGCTAGTAAGCGGGGAGATCGTTTCCTCGGGGATAAAACTGCTATGTCCGCCCTCTAACACCCGGTAGTAATGAGAAAAAACGGAAATAGCAGCGGGACTAACCCCAGCATCCTCCATTTTCTTAACTGCCTGGGCTAGTCCTGCTTCGCTCATCACAACCCTCTTTGTTGACGTTAACAGCTGCTAAAAAGACTCTACCTGTTTTAGCCAAGCCTCACGCGCTGCCAGCGACTCTTTGAGTTCTGCCGCTTTTTTGCTATCCCCGGCAGATTCTGCCTGAGCAATCTCTGCTTTAATCTGTTCAATCAGGCCTATAAGCTGCCCGGCCATTCCTTCGGCGCGGGCTTTAGTCTCCGGATTAGATTTGCGCCAAACTTCTTCTTCTAGGCTGCGCAAGTGATCTTCGACTGCCCGCATCCGCCGTTCCACGCGATCAATATCTCCGCGCGGAACATGCCCAATCTCGTCCCACTGTTCTTGCAGCGGGCGCAACTTCGCCTTCAGCTGTTCTACATCGGTGATTTCTTTAAGGGCTTCCGCCTTCACCAAAAGGGCTTCTTTTTTCTGAAGATTCTCGGTTTCGAGGGCGTTAACCGCTTCGTTCTGGGCATTACGCGCATCAAAGAACTTTTGCTGCGCGCGGTGGAAACGCTGCCAAAGCGCATCGTCTTCGCGACGGGATGCCCTGCCCGCGGCCTTCCAGCGCTGCATCAAATCGCGGTAAGCCCGGGAAGTTTCCCCCCAATTGGTGGAATCCGACAGTGCCTCCGCCTCTTTGATTAGCTTTTCTTTTTCTTGTTTTGCCAGTGCCTGAGCGGCATCCAACTCGGTGAAGAATGCGCGACGTTTCTTTTCAAAGGTCGAACGCGCAGCTGCAAAACGCTTCCAAAGTTCATCTTCTATTGCCCGGTCAAACCGCGGCCCGGCATGCTGGAGACGTTTCCACTCGTCCAATAGGTCTCTGAGTTCTTGCCCCGAATGTTTCCATTGGGTACGAGCAGAATCTTGCGCCGCAATGTCTTCGGCTCGTACCACCACTTTTTCGCGGTTTTTACGAGCCTCTTCTTTTGCCTTCGCCCGCTGCGCGGCGGCCTCTTCCTTACGTTGATCCGCTTTTTCCTGCAGCTGAGCAACTTTTTCCCGCAACGCCGGAAGGTCACCGACCGCAGCCGGTTCCCTGACCTGTTCGCGTAAAGACTGCATAGTCTGGTCAATTTCACGTTCGGCAAGGTTGGGGAGCCGTTCGGCAAATAGCGATACTTGAGCAGCTATATCCAGGTAGCGGCGCACATAGATATTCAGCGGGTTCGCGGGGACCTCCGCCGGAAACTGTCCAATCTGACGTTCTGTTTCTCCGTCCTTGACCCACACGCGTCCTTCTTCATCGACGCGCCCAAAAGGCAAAGCTGCCGAAAAGTCTGGGGTGCGTGGCGGCGCCACCGGTTTGCTTTGCCGAGGAAAACGAATCTTTCCCGGGGTGGGCACAGGTTTGGGCTTCGGAGCGGTATCGGGCTGTTCAGTCACTAATTTTTCCTTAAATCAGTTATTTTCACGGCTAGGCTTAGCCGCTTGCGCGCGGAGCTTATTGCTCCCTAACCATATTATGCACTAGAGCAGCTAAAGCACCAAGGGCGCGCATCCTTTAAGATGAGCCTATGAGGATTGAAAAGTTTTATGCCCCCTTTTATTCGGAAAATCCCTATCTGTTTTTAGCTCCCGGCAGCAACCAGGCGCTAATAGTCGACCCGGGACACGGAGCCTTAGAACAGATAGAACAGGAACTATCTCGTCTAGAGGCAACGGTTGCGGCGGTGCTGTGCACCCACGGACACGCGGACCATATTTGGGATGCTCACGCCGTAGCCGGTAAAGCTCCGGTATATATTCCCGCTCCCGATGAGTACCGCTTTCACCCGGAGAAACTGGATCCTCGCGAACGCACCGAGCATGAACTTTCGCTGCCGCCCTGGCAAGAACCCGAAAATCTACAGGAATTACCGGCCGCTGCTACCAGCGAAGGAGTAGAACTCGCGCCGGGAATATTTATGCGGGCAGTCCCCGCCCCCGGTCATACCGAAGGATCCTCCCTATTTCTTTTTGAAGCCAGCGACCTTAGCGGAAGCGCGGCGCAGGAAGCACAAGACATCTACGATAACTGGCTAGCAGAATCACAGCGAAAGCAGGAAAAACCACAAAAACTTGCCCTCTCCGGGGACGTAATCTTTTTCGGCTCAGTAGGTCGCACCGATCTACCCGGCGGTGACTCCCAGCAAATGCTACATACCTTGCGCACCCTGCAAAACGTGATTGACCCGGATACGGTGCTACTGCCCGGGCACGGCCCTTCCACGGTCTTCGGATTGGAAAAAGCCCATAACCCCTTCTTAGCGCAGGCACGCTACCAGGGATAATATTTTTCCACAGCTACCGTAAATTTTAGTTTTCCTTGCCAGGTTTTCCTGACTTTGTTCGTGACCTAGCCAGGAACCAGGCTGAAACCTATGGAAGCGATCCTAGTGGACGCCCTGGGAAATCAGCTGCTACAGGGAGCGGCACGTTTATCCCTGCTATGCGGTAGTCGATTTATTCATGTGAATGGTGGTTTTGCCGACTTGCTGGCCGAACCAGTAACTTTAGCTTCCATTTATGGACGAGCCCTGTTTTTAGCTCCGCTGCTACCTGCAGGGTGTTTCCTAGCTGCTCACTCCGCGGCGTGGGTTTGGGCCGGAAATTCCTCCCCACCAGAGACGGTGTATATCGCAAGCCTGCACCGCCCCCGCCGCGCCGCCGATTCTCGCTATTGGATTCAGCTAGATGCTCCCTCTCGTCGGCGCCTGCAAAAACAGGGAATCCTCCCCCTAGATTCTGTTAGAGACATCCCTACCTTCCTATCTACCCCAGAAACCACGAGCGGAAGCAAAAACAGTAATGACTTTATAAGCCTGGGGCAGATAAAACTTCTCAGTCCCGCAGCTGCTCTGCGCTATTGTGACCAATACCCGCAGCTGCCCGGAAAAAACACTTGGGATCGAGCGCGTCTAATCGCTTTGACCGGTAGATTACTTTCGTAAAGTACTGGTGGTGCGTTTAGCCAAAAACACCCCGGGAATCTTGTGAATATCATTCAAAATAGCATGCAAATAACGAGAATCTGCCACCTCAAAGGTGTAGCGGGAAGTAGCTACCCGATCCGAAGAAGTATTCATGGATGCCGCCAAAATATTAGCGCGATAATCTGCTAACACTTGGGTAACGTCATTAATCAAGCCCTCGCGATCCAGCGCCTGAATCTCAATTTCCACCTGGAACTTCGCAGTCGGATGGTCCGCCCAAGAAACCTGTACTACCCGCTCGGGATGAGCCATCAAGTTTTGCGCGTTTGAACATTCCTCTCGATGGACCGAAACCCCGTGACCCCGGGTAACAAAACCGACAATTTTATCGCCCGGCAGGGGGTTACAGCAGCGGGCGATCTTCGTCCAGATTTCCCCCTGTTTCATCCCTTCCACCTGAATGCCGGTACCTTCATTACCAGCACTAGGCCGCACATCGGCTTGCTCGGGGAGGACCGCCTCGGAAAGGGTCTCCTCAGCGCCCTCTTCTCCCCCCGCACTTTCCATCAATTTTTCAACTACATTCGCTGCCGAAACATGGTGGCCACCCACGGCCGCGTAGAGGGCGGAAATGTCGGCATATCCCATCCCGGAAGCTAGAGCCGTCATGGTGTCATGACTCATCAGGCGCTGCAAGGGTAGATTTTGCTTGCGCATATAGCTCGAAATAAGACCCTGTCCGGCCTCGATAGCTTCTTCGCGACGTTCTTTAGAGAACCAGGCTTTGATCTTGTTGCGCGCCCGGGGACTAGCCACAAACTTTAGCCAATCTTGAGAGGGACCGGAGTTAGGCGAGCGAGAAGTTAGTACCTCAACGCTGTCCCCATTTTCCAATTTGGTGTCCAAGGGAACCAGTTTGCCACCGACCTTCGCCCCCACCGTGCGGTTGCCTACCTCGGTATGCACCGCATAGGCAAAGTCCACTGGGGTTGCTCCCGCGGGCAAGTCTTTAACTTCCCCCGCCGGGGTAAACACATACACCCGGGAACCCGACATTTCATAGCGCAGCGAATCCAAAAATTCGCCGGGATCTTGGGTTTCCTTTTGCCAATCCACCAGTTGACGCAGCCATCCCATTTCGCCGCCATCTGCCAATGCGGTTTTATTTTCACCCGCAGACTTCGCGTTCGGGTCTTCTTTGTAACGCCAGTGAGCAGCGATGCCATATTCGGCGCGGCGATGCATTTCATAGGTACGAATCTGGATTTCTACCGGTTTGCCGCCTGGCCCTACCACCGTAGTGTGTAGCGACTGATAAAGGTTAAACTTAGGCATCGCAATATAGTCTTTGAAACGCCCAGGAATCGGGTTCCAACGCGCATGCATTTCCCCCAAAACGGCGTAACAGTCTCGCACTGTTTCTACCAGTACCCTTACCCCAACCAGATCGTAAATATCATCAAAGTCGCGTCCGCGCACGATCATCTTTTGATAGATGGAATAATGATGTTTAGGGCGGCCAGTAACTTGTCCCGCGATCTTATTTACCCGCAGATCTTCTCTGATCTTGTCGATCACTTCCCGCAAATATTTCTCGCGCTCCGGGGCGCGTTCATGCACTAGGTTATCAATTTCTTCATAAAGATCCGGATAGAGCGTCTTGAAAGCTAGGTCCTCTAGCTCCCATTTAATGGTGTTCATCCCCAGGCGGTGCGCTAGGGGAGCAAAAATCTCTAGGGTCTCGCGTGCCTTATTTCGCGCCGATTTGGGGGAAACATATTTCCAGGTGCGCGCATTATGGAGGCGGTCCCCCAGCTTTATCACCAACACCCTGATATCGCGGGACATAGCGATAATCATTTTGCGCACGGTCGCAGATTGTGCTGCCTGCCCGTAGGTAACTTTGTCTAGCTTGGTTACCCCATCAACTAGTAGCGCGATTTCCTCTCCAAAATCTGCTGTCAGCTGCTCCAGGGTATAGTCGGTGTCTTCAACCGTGTCATGGAGCAGCGCCGCCGCCAAAGTAGTGCTGGTCATCCCGATTTCCGCCAGGATGGTAGCCACCGCTACCGGATGGGTAATATAGGGCTCTCCGGATTTGCGAAACTGTCCTTCATGGCAGCGCGACGCCGTCTGATAGGCGCGTTCGATTAGGGAAATATCGGCTTTAGGGTGATTCGCGCGTACCGCCCGCACCAGGGCTTGAATATGGGGATCAATGTTCTTCGAACGCCCAGTTAACCAGGCCAAAGACGCACGCACCCGCGAGGACGGAACCGCGTTGGCGCCCTCATCGGGAGTGATAGAACTCATGCATCTAGTTTAGTGACCCACGAGTCATTTCCCCAAGTTTCCAGATAGGAACGACCCGAGGAACAAAAGTCGTGCGCAAATAGGCTAGATCAGAGTCAGGGCTTCACATTCTAGATCGCCAATATGGTCGCGGCCATCTAGCTCTTCCAGCTCCATCAACACGCATACGGATTCCACTATTGCCCCCGCACGTTTGATCAGCGCGGCCGAAGCATTTACAGTGCCTCCGGTGGCCAGCACATCATCGAGTACTAAAACCCGCGCCCCCTCGGCAATGGAATCCGGCTGCAGTTCCATGCGGGATTTGCCGTACTCGAGTCCGTAATCGATTCCGATCACCGGACCGGGAAGTTTGCCGGCTTTGCGGATCATCAAGGTACCCAGCCCCAGTTCTACCGCTACCGGAGCCGCTATCAAGAAGCCCCGCGACTCCAGGCCGGCTACCAAATCGACCCGACCACGATAAAAATCAGCCAGACCTTTCACCAACTGGGAAAAGGCTTCCCCATTGGCCAGTAGCGGAGAAATATCTCTAAAGAGAACCCCGCTTTGCGGAAAATCTGGTACGTCGCGCAGATTGTCGCGGATTATTTTCCCTAGGGGGGCGAGTTTGGGGTTTATCATCGCTTACTCCTGGGGGTGCGTTTAGGTTGTGCCTGTTGTCCCTGGTGATGCCCAGCTTTCAAGGGATGGGCAACCCGGCTAAGCTCGGGAGTCTTTGCGTCTTCCGGGTCGATCCCACCCGCACGCTTGTCCAGTACCTTTTGGGTGTGGCTGGAAATCTTTTCGCTGCGAGAACGCAACAGCATCAGCATAGAAGGCGCAATCAGAATGGAGGACAAAGTACCGGCGATCATACCCACAAATAGGGCGAGCGAAATATCGCGCAGGGTGCCGCCCCCCAGAGTGATCCAGGAAATCAGCAGGATCGAGGTAACCGGAAGCAGCGCCACTACTGAAGTGTTGATTGAGCGCACCAGGGTCTGGTTGATTGCCAGGTTAACGATCTCGCCGTAAGTAGAGCGGGTTTGCTGCTCGAAGTCGACCGACAGTTCGCGTACCTTATCGAATACCACCACCGTGTCGTAGAGGGAGTAACCCAAAATGGTGAGTACCCCGATAATGGTGGCGGGAGAAATCTCTACCCGGGTCAGTGCCAACACTAGACCAGTTATTAGCACGTCATGGCAGAGCGCGAACAGCGCCGAAAACGCCATCGTCCAGGTTTTAAAGTACGCCCACAGCATCAACGCCACTAGCACAAAGAAAATCACTAGAGACTGCAGTGCTTTAAAGGTTACGTCAGCGCCCCAAGACGGGCCGATAGTGGTCGCCGCGACTTTGGCTTCTGGCACCTTATAGGCTTTAGCCAAATCCGTAACCACCTGACGTTTAGCCGTGGTGTCCAGAGAAACTGACTGTACCCGAACCGAGGAAGCGCCGACCGAGTTTACCGAAGAACCCTTGAGCTTCGGATTAGCATTTACTACCTTTTGGGCCGGCGCCTGGTCGCGCCCGGTAACTGAAGAAATCGTAAACTCGGTACCGCCCTTGAAGTCAATAGAGCGTTCCAAGCCCAGTGCTGACATCGCAATCACCGAGATTAGCATTAATGCGACGCCCGCGATCAGCAGGTATTTGCGGTTATCAATAAACTTGTAGGATTTGCGACCAGAATAAAGGGCATTACCCCAACTTGCGAAACTCACTTGTTTTCCTCCTGGTCCGTACTGGATACTGACGCCAGGTCATCTGCGGGGGCATCATCCTCGCTGGAATCCCCACTGGCCGCGTCCTTCCCACTGGCTTTACCCTCACCCGGTTTTTCTGCGTCCTGTTGAGGTTTGGGTTTATAGACGGAGCGAATCTTGCGCACCTTACCCGCGCCTACGTAGCGGTAAGTACCGCGTTGGGCTCCCAAATGCTCCGGATCGAGGCCGGAAAGTTTGTGCCCCTCACCGAAGAACTTAAAGCGCAAGAGCCACACCATCATCGGGTGGGTAAAGATGAAGATTAGCGCCAAGTCAATCAGAGTGGTAATACCCAAGGTGAAGGCGAAGCCTTGTACCCCGCCCACGGCCAAGAAGTAGAGCACGCAGGCAGCGAGCACGTTTACCAAGTCGGAGGTAACGATAGTGCGTTTTGCCCGATCCCAGCCTACGGCAACCGCGCTGGATAGGGCTTTGCCGTCACGTACCTCGTCGCGTATCCTCTCAAAATAAATAATGAAAGAGTCGGCGGTGGTACCGATAGACACGATCACGCCCGCGATCCCGGCTAGGGACAGGCGGTAACCCATCGACCATGACAACAAAGTCAAGGTCAGGTAGAGGAGTACGCCTGCACTCACCAGGGAGCCAACTGCTACTATCGCTAGGCCGCGGTATTGCCAAATCAGGTAGAACACCACCAGAATCAAACCGATAATACCGGCGATAACTCCGTATCGTAGCTGGTCAGCACCCAAAGTCGCCGACACCTGCTGTTCGGATTGCACATCGAAGTTGAGCGGCAGCGAACCAAACTTCAACTGGTTAGCCAGAGCGGTGGAAGAAGACCGGGTGAAAGACCCAGAAATTTCCGCTTTACCGTTAGTGATCGCGTTATTTACTCCCGGCGCGGAAACCACCAGGCCATCAAGTACGATCGCGAACCGGTTCTTATCGTTATTTTGCCCTGGCGGTAAGCCATTTTCTCCCGCAACCGGTTGTTTGCGGTACTTCATCATCCGGGTGGTGATATCCGCGAATTTAGAAGCCCCCTGCTTATCAAAAGACAGGGTCACGATCCACTGTCCGGTGGACTGCCCAGATGCACCTGTTCCCATCCCCGATTCTGCAGAGGTAATTCGGGCACCTGATACCTCGGCCGGCGAAAGAATATATTTTTCGTGACCTTCGCTAGAGCAGGCTACTAGCGGTTTCTTAATATCGCCGGAGGAGCCACCCTCCCGAGAACTCTTTTGTTGACAGTCTTTGGCGTAGAACTCTTCCAGGACTTTTTCGGTTATCCAAGCATCATCCGAGTTATCTTTCGGTTGACTGCGCAGCTGATCGCTGATTTTGCCGTCATGATCTAAATCCGCCATTTGCTTGGCGAAAGCCTGCGGGTCGAGATTAGCCTTCGGGGCTTGTTTCTTCCCCGCTTGTTGTTGCTCTGCCTGCTGAGCTATCACCGCTTGCGGAACCCCCGGGGCAGATCGCAGCACTGCCCGGAAATACAACTCGGCAGACTGGCGCACCAAATCCAAAGTTTCTTTCGAAGGGTTACCTGGCAGAGAAACCAAGATATTGGAGTTCCCCTGGGAGGTAATCTCGGCTTCCGAAACGCCGGAGGCATCAACCCGCTGACGAATAACCTCAATCGCCTGCGTAATGTCTTCCGCCGTCACCGCGCGCTTCGCGCCGGAAGCGGCATTTGCTTTCGGAGTGAGGATCAGCTGGGTGCCGCCCTCTAAATCCAAAGCTAAAGAAGGGGTAGGCTTCGCTTTTTTAGTTAGCACTCCCACTAGCAAAGTTCCAGCTAAAGCCAACACAAGTACCAGGAAAACCGCCAGGGTGCGCCCAGCATGATATTTTTTATTCGCCAATGTTGTTCTTTCCGTTAAATACGGTGAATATTTCTTCGCCTATTAGTTCTTTGCGTCCGGATCGGTTTCCTCGGAAGAAGAATCTTTGGCCTCGTCACCTGAGTTTTCTTCTTCCTTAGAATCGTCCGCTAAATCCTTAACCTCTTCGTCTTTTTCCTCGCCGGTGCCGTCAACATGGTCCGCATCAGCATCGGGAGCAAAAGGCGGGTTTCCGACGCTAACGATAGCCCGAGAAGTCCACAGGGTTTCGGTGCCATCGGAAGTTTCCAATACGATTACGTCACCATCGGTTTCTACGTAGCGTCCATAAAAACCAGAGGTGGTCATTACCCAGGCGCCTGGCACCATATCATTTGCAAGTTTGTCGCGCTGCTCTGCCTGCTTCTTCTTGGCATTGCGTGAAGAAAAAACCATCATCACTAAGAACGCGGCGATAATCGCTAAAAGCAACCCACTACCCATTGTCAACCTTCCAATCTAAAATTCTTAACCGTAATGATTCTAAGCGTTAAAGGACGTCTGTTTCATCTTTAGGAGCCGTTTGGGGGGCGTTTTGTGACCAGTTGCCCCCTGATTCGCTGTCACTGAAGTCAAAAAGCGAGGCTTCGCTACCTGCCCGTGGCGGGGTCAAGCCCAAATGAGCAAAGGCATTAGGGGTAGCGATACGCCCCCGGGGAGTGCGGGCGATAAATCCCTCTCGCACTAGGTAAGGCTCGGATACGGTTTCTACGGTTTCTGGTTCCTCTCCCACCGATACCGCCAAAGTAGTCAGCCCTACCGGACCGCCGGCAAAGCGCTCACACAGCGCTTGCAAAACCGAGCGGTCCAAGCGATCCAGTCCGGCCGGATCTACTTCAAACAGGTCGAGGGCGGCTTTGGCAGCTTTCAAGGAAAGCGTGCCGTCCCCATGTACCTGGGCATAGTCGATAACCCGGCGCAGCAAGCGGTTAGCTATCCGGGGGGTACCTCGCGAACGCGCCGCCATCTCGGCGGCTGCCTGGGGATCTAGTTCGGCTTCCATTAGCCGCGCCGAACGGGTAAGTACCTGCTGTAATTCGGTGGAACTGTAATAGTCTAGGTGGGCGGTAAAGCCGAAACGATCACGCAAAGGTGCTGGCAGAAGCCCGGAACGGGTAGTTGCCCCCACGACTGTGAACGGCGGCAGAGTCAGGGGAATTGAGGTCGCCCCCGGACCTTTACCAACGACCACGTCTACCCGAAAATCTTCCATCGCCAGGTAAAGCATTTCTTCTGCAGTGCGTGCCAAGCGGTGAATCTCATCGATAAATAGGACGTCGCCCTCTTGTAGGGCAGAAAGTATTGCCGCTAAATCCCCGGCGTGTTGAATCGCCGGCCCGGAAGTTAGCCGCAGCGAAGTTCCAGTTTCGTGGGCGATAATCATCGCCAAAGTGGTTTTCCCCAAACCCGGAGGACCAGCTAAAAGCACGTGATCAGGGGTGGTACCGCGACCAAGCGCAGCTTTGAGCACCAGATCCAACTGGCGGCGAATCTTTTCTTGCCCTACGAAAGAATCCAGGTCTTTAGGGCGCAGCGCCGCTTCGGCGGCCCGCTCAACTTCGTCTGCCCCCGGCCCTACCGGAGAGCTAATCGCCCACTCGTTTGTTTCTTCCACTGCGCTCCCCTATGCGTGATGCTTGCCTAACAATTGTAAGGCCGCACGCAAAAGTTCGGGAACCCCTGCCTGCGGGTTAGCTTCGGCGGCCTCGTTAACCGCCTTTTGTGCCAGCGGAGTTCTCCACCCTAGTTGTTCGAGGGCGTGGCAAACTTCTTCCCTGCCAGCGCTGCTTATCCCGCCAGTGGGAGTAGTTCCCACCTGAGTAGGTTCGCCTAGTTTATCTCCGATTTCTACCAGGATTCGTTGCGCCGATTTCTTGCCTACCCCCGGAATTTGAGTAAGAGCCGCTAGATCACCTTGGGAAACCGCTGCCCGCAGCTCATCGGGACTAAAAACCGCCAGGGCGGCTAAGGCCAGTTTGGGTCCGATTCCCGACACCGTAATCAGGGTAGAGAAAATATCGCGTTCATCGGGTCCGGCAAACCCGAAAAGTAACCAAGCATCTTCCCGCACCACTAGGTGAGTTAAGATTTTGGCTTGCTCGCCCGCAGCTAGAGTCGACAAAGTAGCCGGGGTGGCGAAAAAAGTGTAGCCCACGCCCGCCACATCAATAGTGGCTTTATCTAGTCTGACTTCTTCGATGGTTCCCGATAAATGCGTAATCATATAATCTCCGCTAGCTGGCTACTGGTTATAAACGCTATCCTACTTGCCCTTATTTCGCCTAAGCCGGGGATCAACTGCGCCGGTGCGCCGACTTGTTGCCTGCGCCTGAGCCCATAATTTTTGGGCAGCAGTCAGATTCCCCCGCGAAGATATTTTGCCAGAGAGGGAAACATTCACGGTGCCATCCCGGCTCGCCCCCTGCAAACCATCGCGCCGCCAACCATGACAAATCGCGATCGCTAAGGCATCGGCAGCATCAGCGGGTCGCACCACTTTTTCCATCCGTAAAATTCGCTGCACCATATGCTGCACTTGGGCTTTACCCGCGACCCCGGAGCCGGTGACGGCAGCTTTAACTTCTGAGGGGGTGTGGATAGCTAACGGTAGCTGGTGAGCGGCGGCCTCGCTCATCGCTACCCCCATCACCCACATGGTGGAGGTAACCGATTGCACGTTATCTTGGGCGAACACCCGCTCAATGGACATAACTTCCGGTTGGTGTTCCTCGATAGCGGCTGCTATTCGCCGGCGAATTTTGTCTAGGCGAAAATGAGAGGCCATATTCTGCGGAGAGCGGGCAACCTCGACATGCACCAGCTGGGCGCGCCGCTGGGAATCCATATCGATAATTCCAATTCCGCAGCGGGTAAGACCGGGGTCAATTCCGATAATCCGCAAAGATATTGCCTATTCTTCTTCCTCGTATTGGGCCTGTACCTCGCGGCTCACCGAGAGATTAGTGAACACATCTTGCACGTCGTCACTATCTTCTAAAGCATCAATTAGCCGCATAACCTGACGATATTTAGCCAGATCTAGCTCTGCTTCGGTGGTGGCTTTCCACTGGGATTCTGCCGAGTCGTAGTCAATGCCGGCCTCTTGCAAGGCGGTGCGCACCTCAACTAGGTTCGTGGGATCGCAAATAACGGTGAAGGCTTCTGCGCCTTCCTCTACTTCTTCGGCTCCCGCATCCAGGACTGCCATTAAAATGGTGTCCTCGTCGACGCCCTCGCCCTTAGCTACTTCAATCGCCCCCACCCGGTTGAACAGGTAGGACACGGAACCGGGATCGGCCAAGTTGCCGCCGTTTTTACTAAAAGCAGTCCGCACATCGGCGGCCGCCCGGTTCTTGTTATCGGTCAGGCACTCTACCAGCATCGCTACCCCGCCCGGGCCATAGCCTTCGTAGGAGATAGTCTGCCAGTCTGCGCCGCCAGCTTCAGCGCCGGAGCCGCGCGCTACTGCGCGTTTGATGTTATCGGCCGGTACCGAGTTCTTCTTCGCTTTTTGGATCGCGTCAAATAGAGTGGGGTTTCCCGCGGGATCGCCGCCACCGGTACGAGCTGCTACCTCGATATTTTTAATCAAACGAGCAAATAGTTTGCCCCGCTTAGCGTCGATAGCCGCTTTCTTATGCTTGGTGGTAGCCCACTTTGAGTGACCCGACATTCGCTCTCCTTAATTCCGCTCGCGCAATTGCATTTCAAAATACAAGCCCGATTTTAGCGCCTTTGCGCCCTCAGCGTCTAAATAGCCTTAATCATAGACGCTGGGGCAGTTACCATCCCAACTACTTGCCCACTGCTGAGCCAGTTCCGGGAGGCAATTAGGATAAATAGTTTCCCGCTCGGCTAAATGCTTTAGTTCTGTAAGGGGAACCCAGCGGATATCCTCTAAAAGTTGCTTTTCCGAGGGCGTCCACATGGCGGGAAAAGCCTGGGGCGCATTCGCGTTTAAATGCACTAAAAAATAATGTTCTGCCTGGATAGCCCAAAGTTTTCGGAACCGAAGCAAAGATTCCCGGTAGAGTACCGGTCCTTGCAGCTGATCACGGTCAAGGGTGATTCCAGTTTCTTCTTTAAATTCCCGCAGAGCCGCCTGTTCGCGGGTTTCTCCGCCTTCTATCCCGCCCCCCGGGGTAAACCACCAGCGATGGGTGGGGTCAGAAAAATCGTGACCACTGATTAAAAGGATGCGCCCGCGGGAATCAAACGCCACTACCCGCGCAGCGTGGCGACCGGGGTAGCCATCATTATCGATCGGCCAGTCCGGTCCGAGCGGATTTTTTCCGGTAGGCGGAAAAGGGTTCGGGAGCGGACGCGGCACTCGAAAACTAGAACTCACCCTAGGCGCGCCCCATTCGGTAGGCACCCACCGCGCTGCTGGCGATAGCAAATTGCCTGCGGGCCTGCAGTAATTTCTTTACCGCTTCTTCGTTTTCTTTCTGGATACCTTCGGAAAGGCCGCGGTGGGAGCTGGCCACATAGTTCAATGCCAAGACTGTGGAGGCCTGTTGGAAATCAGAGAGCGCCCTGCGGGCGGCGGGAGAAATGGTGCGCGCCGAACGCCGGGCGCGGCGCCGGCCCGAAAGCGAACAGAGCATTTGCGCTTCCCGGACATCAATCCAGCCAGCCGCGATATAGGCTTGGAGACCAGTTTCGATGGCGTTACGTTGCCGTACCGACACTACCAGGTTGATTACTAACCAGGTTATGAACATCGGCCCCCAAAAAAACAGGTATGACACCACGAAGAGCAGCGCCGAATAGGTGGCCAATCCGTTCCAGGCGGCATGCAAACAAATCGCAGAAACCAAACCGGAAACCGGCAGAACAATGCGCATTTTAGGCGAGGCAATCCGGGTAAGCGCCATTCCCAGCGCCAGACCAAAAATCGAAGTGTAAACGGTGTGGCCGAAGGGGCCGAGCATCGCCCGCATAAAGAAAATCACGGGGAGTTGTTCGTAAAAACGCGCAAAGTAAAGCACATTTTCAGTGAAGGCAAAGCCTGCGGCTAGGATCCCGGCAATTACCACCCCATCGAGAGGACTTTTTACTGAGCGCCGCCTGGCCAACATGATGATTACTACCCCAAGGCCTTTTAAGGACTCCTCAATTATTGGAGCCACGATGGTGGCCAACAGCCCAAATGATTGGAAGGGAGTGGGGCCAAAATCTACCGACTGCAGTGCTTTCCCGGAAAAGGTATTTAACCCCAGGGCACAAACCGAAGCGATCCCCGCACCCCACAAAAACGCAATTACTAGCAACCACCAGGGTTTTGGCGCCCAGCGGTCTAGCCACACCATCACGATTACCACGATCGCCATAGGTACCAGGGCAGCGATTACTGCCCCGATGGTGGTGGTGATTGATTCCTCTGAGGAGATAAAAAGAGCGAAGTAGCTAAGTCCGCCTCCGGCCGCGATTAAACACAGTAGCTCTAACCAAGGGAAAGAACGTAGGCGGGAACGGGCGCTGGCTTTTTCAGCTCCCGGATCTACCAGTAACGGCTGCGTGGAAACCCGTTGGGAAATCGCTGGATGCGGGATCAAAGGATCAGCGGGCAAACTGAGAGCATCGAAACTGTAATCTTGCACTAGCTGCTCGGTAACCGGAGGATAGACGACGCCGGCAGTAGCTGGAGCGGGGTTAGCTGGTGGATACCCCGGATTCATTTGGCTCACCTATTCCTCCTTTGCCGAATCTGGGTCTATTCTAGCCGGGAATATAATATTTTCGCCTTCCCTGGGCTCAGCGACAGGACTGGAGTAACTAATCACCAGTGCTTCCATGACTTTTAAGACAGCGCTGATAGACCTGCAAGACTTGATCGGTAACTACCTCCCAGTCATAGCGCCGCGCCCCCTGATGACCACGGCTAGCTAAGGTGGCGGCCGCCTCGCGGTCTTCGCACACCGAAAGCAAACTCTTAGCGAGGGAGCGGGAGTCTTCGGAAGTGAAAATCTTCCCCAGCTTCCCCTGCTCCAAAACTGCGGTAAAGGCGGGAATCGAGGAAGCTACAACCAGGCAGTTGGCCGCCATCGCTTCTACCAGCACGATCCCGAAGGATTCTCCCCCAGTTTGCGGCGCGATATAGGCAGTCGCGGAGCTAAACAGAGAAGTTTTTTCTTTTTCGCTAAGCGCCCCCAAAAACTCTACGCTCTTTCCAAAAGGCTCCAGGCTAGCGCGAGCTCGACTAGCGGTACCGGGACCGGCAATCAGGAACCGCGCAGCCGGATATTTTTCTAACACCATCGGAATGGCTTCTACCAGGATCGCTAACCCTTTTCGGGGTTCATCTAGGCGCCCCAAGAAACAGAACACTGGCGATTCTTCGCTTTGCTGCCACTTTTGAGTGGGGCTTGCCTGCGCAAAAGCCCGATAGTCAACCCCGTTAGGAATCACGGTAGCGTCCCCGCCCTGGTAGCGCAGCAAGGTGCGCCGCGCCTCCTCAGAGACTGCGATTTGCGCGCTAAGTTTTTCTTTAACCGACTGCACCACCGGTTTACCCAAAGTGTAGAGCAAAGATTTCTCGATAGCGGCATGAAAAGTGCCGACCACCGGACAGCGCGCATGTTGCAGGGCGATTAACGATACCGAGGGCGTGGCCGGTTCGTGGACGTGCAAAATATCGAAGTCGCTGTTAATCACCCATTGGCGAGTGCGGGCTGCCACTCGGGGTCCGAATGCCAGGCGAGCTATGGAACCGTTGTAGGGGATGGCGAACGTTTTCCCGGCATTTTCGAATCCGCCCTCACTATATTCCGTTTCTACCGGGGCAAATACCGAGACTTCATGACCGCGTCGCCGGAGCTCTTCTGCCTGGTCACGTACGTGGAACTGTACTCCCCCCGGCACGTCATAGGCATAGGGACAAACGATTCCGATTTTCATGGCTGTGTCTCCTGCCGGGCGCGCTGACGAGCCCGCTGCAAGCGAGCCGGATCTAAATCAGCTACAAACAATTTTTGCAGCATGAACCAAGACTCGGGAGAATCCAGAATCATTTCCCCGACCCTGCTGACCCAATCTTTAGTCATAGTTTCTACTTTAGCTGGCTTTACCGGCCCAGAAATATTAATTACTATCCCCCACCGGCAGCGCGCGGCTCTTCTGCGAGCGCGCCCTAGTGGTTCTAGGGAAATATGCCCGCAATATAGAGGAGCATTAATATTCTGGGCGAGGGCGGCGGGACCGGCTGCTACCAGGGCTTTTGATTTCCCCAAGGTCACTTCCACCCCGCTGCCGGTAATATCGCGGTCAGCGAGCAAGGGGATCAGATAGTGTCCCTCCTGCGCAGCCCGAACTAAGTTAGTGAATGGTTTTTCGCCCTTTTCCACCGCGATTATTCGCATATTAGCCTGTTGTCGCACTTGGGTAAATGCCCGGAACAGTGCTTCCGGTTTTACTTTTTCAGCCACAGTCAGTACCGGTCTGACCTCTTTATTTGCAAAGTAACCAGCCAAATCCCAGTTACCGGAATGGGTGAGCGCTAAACAAACATTCCCGCGCGCGCAGTCTTCCAGCAAGGATTCCCGATCACCGCAGATGCGGACGCGGGCCAGGATTTGGGAAGGAGAGAATCCCCCCAACAAGGCGGTTTCGGAAAACAGCCGCATATAGCCTTTTAACCCCTGTCGCACAGTTTCTTCGATTTTATTTTCTGGGATCCCTAAATGTCGCAGATTTTTTCGATACTGTTTCGCGCCGGAAGTATCTATCTGGTAAAGCACTTCCCCGATCAGGTTCCCGATCCCTTGTGCTAGACAGAGCGGAATGTAGGAGAGTAACTTCAGACCGCTCCGCGCCAGCTGAGCGCTAGAAAATAGCTCAGTTTTCACTTATTTCAGGTGCTTTCTGACGTAAAGGATTCTTTGTACCACGGTCACGAAACTTGCGAAAGCTACCCAGGAAAGCGCAATCGGAAAACAGATCTCCGGCGCTCCCAGATCGGTTATGCCTGCCCCTACTAGGGCGACTACTAGGCGATCGGTGCGTTCCCCGATCCCCACTTTGGCGACCACTCCCAGGGCTTCACCGCGAGCACGCACATAGGGAACTGCCGCTGCCCCTACTAGGGCGCAAATAGCGGCGATAATAGTAGCGGTGCGGATTTCCCCGGGAGCCATTCCGCTGATCGCCCAGTACAGCAGAGAGCCAAAAATAGCTCCATCGGCTAGGCGGTCCAGAGAAGAATCTAGGAAGGCTCCAAATTCGCTGGTCTGATTGGTGAGTCGCGCCAAAACCCCATCGAGGGAATCCGCAAAAGCGGTTATCCCGATCAAGATTCCCCCCAGCGCTAAATATCCGCGCGCCAGCAGGCCCATAGCCAGCGCCATATTGATAACAGTCCCGGCAACAGTGACCATATTGGGGGTGACCCCCGCTTTGGCCAGTAACTTGGCGGGAGCAGTGAAAACAGCGCTTGCTAGACCGCGTCCGTGGTTTCCTAGCATTAGCTATCCTTGCCAGCCGTTAGCTATCTGTTCGCGCGCCTCTCCCAAAAGCTGGGGCACTGCTTTGGTGTGAGCAATCAGAGGGAAAAAATTGGCGTCTCCTCCCCAACGGGGAACAATATGTTGATGCAGGTGGCCAGCGATTCCGGCTCCGGCAACGTCGCCTTGATTTATCCCTAAGTTAAAACCGGCAGGGTTCGCCACCTGTTTGAGGGTTCTAATCGCTTGCGCGGTTACTTCCCCGAATTCGGCGCGCTCGTCCTCGTCCAGGTCAATGTATTCGGATACATGCCGGTAGGGACAGATCAACATATGCCCGGAGTTATAAGGGAAGAGGTTCATGAGGGCGAAGACTTTTTCTCCCCGGTAAACAATCAGGGCGTCCTCGTCGCTGCGATGGGGAGCGGCACAAAACGGACAGTCTTCACTTTTCTTGGTGGCCGGACGTGCCTCACCCGAGATATAAACCTGGCGATGGGGAGTCCATAGACGCTGGAAGGCGTCGGGAACTCCCCCGAAGCAGCGAGAATCTTCGGTCGGCAGCGCGCTAGAATCCGGCGAGGTCATAAGCTATTTCCGTTCTGCGATTGCGGCAGTGATCTTAGCGATTGCTTGCTCGATCGGTACCCCGTTTTCTTGGCTGCCGTCACGGTAACGGAAGGAAACCGCCCCCGCCTCGGCATCCTCGCCCCCGGCAATCAAGGTAAAGGGAATCTTATCTTTGGAGGCGTTACGGATTTTCTTCCCGAAGCGATCATCGGAGGTATCGACCTCTACCCGGACTCCTTGTTTGCGTAGCTGGTGTGCTACCTCAAACAGATAGTCGTTGAAGGCCTCGGCTACCGGTACGCAGCGCACCTGGACAGGTGCCAGCCAGGCGGGGAAAGCGCCCGCATAGTGTTCCAGGAGTACCCCAAAGAAGCGTTCTATCGAGCCAAACAGGGCGCGGTGAATCATCACCGGACGCTGATGGGAACCATCGGCAGCAGTGTAGGTAAGGTCGAAACGTTCCGGCAGGTTGAAGTCCAGCTGGATAGTGGACATTTGCCAGGTGCGCCCGATGGCATCTTTGGCCTGTACCGAGATTTTTGGCCCGTAGAAAGCGGCCCCGCCCGGATCCGGGACTAGTTTCAGTCCGGAAGCAGTCGCTACCTCTTCCAAGGTGCGGGTAGCTTCTTCCCAAGTGTCATCATCACCTACGAACTTGTCGGGATTCTTGGTGGACAGCTCCAGATAAAAATCCTCTAGCCCAAAATCTTTTAACAGATCCAGGACGAAAGTTAGCAGGCTGGCAAGCTCATCGCGCATCTGTTCGCGGGTGCAGTAAATGTGGGAATCATCTTGAGTGAATCCGCGAGCGCGAGTTAGTCCGTGCACCACCCCGGATTTTTCGTAGCGATAAACGGTGCCGAACTCGAAAAGCCGCAGCGGCAATTCCCGATACGAACGGCCTTTGGAAGCATAAATCAGGTTATGCATAGGGCAGTTCATGGGTTTCAGATAGTAGTCTTGCCCCTGCTTGGTGATATTGCCTTCCTGGTCGTGTTCTTCGTCCAGGTGCATGGGCGGATACATACCATCGGCATACCAATCCAGGTGACCAGAGGTTTTGAACAGATCCGCCTTGGTGATGTGGGGACTGTAAACAAAGGAATATCCGGATTCGATATGCCGCTTGCGGGAATATTCTTCCATTTCGTTGCGGATTATCGCGCCTTTGGGGTGGAATACCGGCAGACCAGAGCCAATCTCGTCCGGGAAAGAGAACAGATCCAATTCGCGTCCCAGTTTGCGGTGGTCGCGCCGCTCGGCCTCACGAATCCGGGTTTGATAGGCGACGAGATCATCTTTGCTGGCCCAGGCGGTGCCGTAGATGCGCTGCAGGTGATCATTTGCTTGATCGCCTTTCCAATAGGCGGCAGACGACTTGGTCAGCGCGAAACCGTTACCGATATAGCGAGTATTCGGCACATGCGGGCCGCGGCAAAGATCCTTCCAGGCACACTCGCCGGAACGCTCAACATTGTCATAAATGGTTAGTCCGCCGGCCCCTACTTCTACGCTGGCACCCTCGGCCTGATCCGGGCCGTGACCTTTGGTTTCAATCAGTTCCAGTTTGTAGGGCTGATCAGCGAGTTCCTGGCGGGCTTCCTCGTCGCTTACTTCCCGCCGCACAAAACGCTGCCCACTTTTAACGATTTTCTTCATCCGTTTTTCCAGGTCTTTTAAGAACTCGGGAGTTACCGGATCGATATTGCCAAAATCGTAGTAAAAACCGTCAGTGATGTAGGGGCCTACTCCCAGGTTGGCATCGGGGTAAACCTGTTGCACAGCTTGGGCGAGAACGTGGGTAGCGGAGTGGCGAATAATTTCTAGTCCCGCCTGGCTATCAGCGGTAATCGGTTCTACCTGCGCACCCTCGGGCAAGGTACGCGCCAGGTCCCAGGCTTCCCCCGCGACCCGCATAGCGACCACGCTGCGGTCTTTGCCCCACAAATCCAGGCCGGTGCAAGTGGCAGCTACCTCTTTAGTTTCCCCTGCAATCTGGACATTGATTAGCCCTGCTGCCTCTGCTGCCACGTTTGATCCTCCTAGTTACGGATTAAGTTATTACCTGGCTATTCTACCTAGGTGCTCATTGCGATTAAAATGAAGCCGTTTCTACTTACCCTACTAGCGGAGGGCAGTTCTACGCTCGTTGGTCGATACGCGCCCAGTCCTACCGGCGCTTTGCATTTGGGGAATCTGCGCACCGCCCTAATCGGATGGGCGCTGGCTCGGCAAGGCGACGGGCGTTTCGTGCTGCGTTTTGAAGATTTAGATGCCCGCTCGCGCGAGCAATTTCGCGCCCTGCAGCTGGCAGATTTAGCAGCCCTCGGGATTGATTGGGACGGGGAACCTTTGGTGCAATCAAGTTGTCTCCGGCGTTATGAGGAGGCGCTTGCGCAGCTGGAAGCGGCGGGCCTGGTGTATGAATGTTACTGTTCGCGCCGGGAACTGTCGCAGATTGCCTCGGCCCCGCATACTCCTCCGGGAGCATATCCGGGGTATTGCCGGGGTCTCACCCCCACCCAGCGCGCCCGGAAGCGGGAAGAACTGACGGCGACAGGACGCGGCCCTGCGCTTCGCCTGCGCAGCAATCAAGAAACTTTGACCTTCACGGATACGGTTTACGGGCCCCAGACCGGGGTAGTTGATGATTTTGTGCTCCGCCGCTCGGACGGAGTGTTTTCCTATAACTTTGTTTGTGTAGTTGATGATGCCTATCAAGGGGTCTCCCAGGTGTGCCGCGGCCGGGACTTGCTTTCTTCGGTTGCCCGGCAGAACTATCTGCATCAGCTATTAGGCTCTACTCCGCCCAACTGGGTGCATGTTCCCCTGGTGCTGAATCAAAAAGGAGAACGGCTAGCTAAACGGGATGGGGCGGTCACTTTAGAGCAGCTACGCGCCTGCGGAATCGAAAGCCCGCAGGTGATTTCCACGATGGCCACTTCCCTGGGTTTCCCGCCCGCCAAAACGTCCGAGGAATTTCTTGCCCACTTCGACTTGGGGAAAATGAGTCGCGAAGATTGGCGTTATCTGCCCCCCACGGTAGGAAGACAGTGCTTTAGGAAGAAAACACCTGCTGGATGCCTTGCTCGCGCATGATATTTTTTGCTGCTTCTACCTGTTCCTTAGTGGGCACCGGGGTATCTTCTAGCTGGTAGTGCAGCCCCAGGTTTTCCCATTTGTCCCGAGCCATCTGATGGAACGGTAAGATCTCGAGTCGTTCCAGGTTTGGCCAACGCCGGGCAATCTGCGCTACATTCGAGACATTTTCCGGGTCATCAGTTAAACCAGGTACCAACACGAAACGCACCCACACTGGGACTTTGGCTTCAGCTAGACGGTCTCCGAAAGTAATCGTGGGGGCGAGGGCGCGTCCAGTCACTTGGTTGTAGGTGGCTTCGTCTCCACTTTTGACATCCAAGAGCACTAAATCCAGATTCTTTAGGTCGACAGCGCTCAAATTAGCTCCTAGGAATCCGGAGGTATCTAGGCAAGTATGGATACCTTCCTGGTGACATTTCTCCAGCAGGTTCCGCACAAAGTTCGTCTGCATCAAGGCTTCGCCACCGGAAATAGTCAGCCCTCCTCCGGTGACCCTAAAAATAGCGCGATAACGTTTTACCAGCTTAAACACATCGGTGAGGGTGACTGCATGCCCAGAACGCATCTGGAAAGTATCCGGGTTGTGGCAGTACTGACAGCGCAGAGGACAGCCAGATAAAAACAGGGTCAGCCGGGTACCGGGGCCGTCTACGGCGGTAACCAGTTCCCAGGAGTGCACCGAAGCTAGCTTGCCTTCGCGGACAGCCTGGTTATGCTGGGATCGGCTCATTTCAGGGGCTTCTTGTAGCATCCCTAATCCGAAGCGGCGCGTGCGAGGAACCTGGTCTTCTAGTGGCTCAGGAGCATATTCACCGGTAATCCCATCAGCACCGATACCGATATTTTCGGATCCGCTACCCAGCTCCATTAACTCTGCCTTGCCCTATTTGTACCCATCCGTAACTACCTAACCTCTTCAGAGACAAGGCGGGCATCTCCTTACGGAAGGAAGCTACCCGCCCTGCGCTGATAGTTAATGACTAGAGCTGGCTATGGAAGGTACGGGAGATAACATCTAGTTGTTGTTCCCGAGTTAGTTTCACAAAGTTAACTGCATAGCCGGAAACTCGCACCGTCAGCTGGGGGTATTTTTCCGGATTTTTCATCGCATCTTCTAAAGTATCTCGATTTAGTACATTGATATTCGCATGGTAGAGCCCTTGAACTCCCCCACGGGCTTCGCGATTGGCTTTCATGGAAGCGAGTCGCTCCTCAAAAGTCTTAACACTCATGGTTTCTCCTATACTTGTTTGTTTCGTGATTATTTCTGGTTCTGATTCTGATCTAACCGGCTGCGCCTACGCCTCATAAAAGCGCCCGGTGTCGTTTTAGGCGAGAGTTTTCAGGAGGAAGAGTCTTGGGGAATGAAACCGGCGTCCATAATCCCCACCAGGTTCTGGATTTGTTCCTCTGGGGTTCGTCCCAGTGAAGAGGGCACGATGGTGTTGGTCAAAGAGATACCATCCAAAGCGTCATTGTAGTCCAGCTTTCCAACCGAAAGCATTGAGGCCAACATTCCGTGGGAATCCGCCCCATTTTCCGGGTTGGCTCCGGGAGCGAAGGGAGTTCCGGCCTCATGTCCCGAGGGGAAAGCCCCGGTGGCTTTACCGTAAACCACATTGGAGGTGATAGTAAGCACAGACTGGGTAGGAATCGCATCTCGATAGAGTTCTATTTCTTTGATCTTTGCCATTACAGTGTGCACGATAGTGGCGGCAATGTCATCTACCCGGTCATCGTCATTACCGTAGCAAGGGAAGTTCCCCTCGGTGTGGTAGTCCACCACCAAACCGGTTTCGTCACGGATCGGGGTTACCTTCGCATATTTGATAGCTGACAGGGAGTCAGCCACAATCGACAGTCCCGCGATTCCGCAGCCCATAGTGCGTACAATCGCGCTGTCATGCAGAGCCATTTCCATGTATTCGTAGGCGTAACGGTCGTGGCAGTAGTGAATAATGTTGAGGGCCTCTACATAGGTGCCCACTACCCAGTCCAACATTTTTTCGTAACGTTCCCAAACGTCATCGAAGTCCAGGGGGCCGTCACCGGCAATCCCCTCATGTCCGGAAACTATTTGTTTACCGGTTACTTCATCACGTCCGCCGTTAATCGCGTAAAGCAGGGTTTTAGCCGCGTTTACCCGCGCGCCGAAGAACTGCATTTGTTTACCGACTTTCATAGGGGAAACGCAGCAGGCAATCGCGGCGTCATCTCCCCACTGGCGGCGAATCTGATCATCCGCTTCATATTGGATGGAGGAAGTTTCGATGGAAATCTTGGCGCAGAACTCTTTATATCCTTGCGGTAAACGGGGAGACCAAAAAATGGTGATATTGGGTTCGGGTGCCGGCCCTAAGTTATTTAACGTTTGTAATAGTCGGAAGGAAGTCTTGGTGACGAGGGTGCGTCCATCCTCCCCGAAACCCGCATCAGACCAGGTAGCCCAGTAGGGGTCACCGGAAAAGATTTGGTCATAGGCTTCGGTACGCAAGAACCGCACGATCCGCAGTTTAACCACCAAGGCGTCAATGATCTCTTGAGCGCCCTGTTCATCCAGGGTGCCCTCCGCGAAATCACGCTCAAAGTAGCAGTCAAAGAAAGCCGAAAGGCGCCCAATAGACATGGCGGCCCCGTCTTGGCTTTTCACTGCGGCCAAGTAGCCGAAATAGGTCCATTGCACGGCCTCTTTAGCGTTCTTCGCCGGGCAAGAAATATCGAAACCGTAGCTGGCAGCCATGGTTTTTAGCTTCTTCAACGCCTTGATCTGCTCGGAGTGTTCTTCCCGGTAGCGCGCCCAGTGCTCAGTGAAGGGCTTGTCGGCAACTTTGTCTTTATCTTCCTGTTTCCAAGCAATTAGCTGGTCAACCCCGTAAAGGGCGACGCGTCGATAGTCACCGATAATCCGGCCGCGTCCATAGGCATCGGGTAGACCAGTAATGATATGAGAGGAACGAGCTGCCCGAATTCGGGGAGTATAAATATCAAATACCGCGTCATTATGAGTCTTGCGGTAACGAGTAAAGATTTCTTTTACTTCCGGATTGATTTCTTTTCCGGCTTCTTTAATCGCGGTTTCTACCATGCGCCACCCGCCGTTGGGCATCATCGCCCGCTTTAAGGGGGTATCGGTTTGCAATCCAACAATTACGTCATCTTCTTCACTGATGTAACCGGGCCCGAAAGCATCAATATCGGCCGGAGTGTCGGTGTCAACATCAAAGACTCGTTTTTGACGTTCTACCGAAAGATAGTTTTCCTCGAGCGCTTGCCAGAGTTTTTGGGTTTTGGAGGTCGGTCCACTTAAGAAGGCTGCATCACCCTGGTAGGGAGTGTAGTTTTTTTGAATAAAATCGCGAACATCGATTTCTTTATTCCATTTTCCATCGTTGAAAGCTCGCCAAGCATCGGCCGCGGACGTTTCTACGGTAGTAGACATAAATTTTTCAGCTCCTCCGGCAGGATCGCCGCCAGTAAGGGTGTTTATTGTTGCAGATATATTTTCTCAAATTAAGATCGTACACACACCCCTAAATAGATAAGTGCAACCTAAGTCATAGATTAAACTCAGGTCGCTTCTATCCCCGGTGGGAACGCAGCGGCTCTCCCCCATAAAAGTCGCCGAGGGCGCGCTCTTTATATGCCGGGTAATCGCCCTCAATAATGGATTGTCTAATCCCGCGTACCAGCTGCACAGTGAAGTATTCATTGTGAATAGTCGCCAGGGTAAAACCCAACATTTCTTTAGCTTTGAACAGGTGGTGCAGGTAGGCGATGGAATAGTTCTGGCAGGTGTAACAGTTACAGCCCGCTACCGGGGCCTGGAAGTCCCGTTTAAATTCGGAGCGGGTCAGGTTGAAGCGCCCATAGCGCCCATAGAGTCCGCCGTTGCGTCCTATTCGGGAGGGATTCACGCAATCAAAAGTGTCTGCTCCGGCTTCTACCCCGGCGAAAATATCGTCCGGTTCGCTAAGTCCTAGCAGGTGGCGGGGCTTATCTTCCGGGAGTTCTTGGCAAACCCAATCCACGATAGTAGCCAGGTTTTCTTTCTCAAAAGCGCCCCCGATTCCAAAACCATCAAAGCTACGCCCTGCCACTTCCATCCCGGACAAGTCGCGGGCAGCTTTACGCCGTAAGTCTTCATATTGTGCCCCTTGGATAACCCCATACAGCATTTGATAAGGCTTATCGGCACGTTCCTGAGTGAGGCGCTCATGTTCAGCTAGGCACCGCTCGGCCCAGCGCCGAGTGCGCTCCAAGGATTCCACCTGGTATTCGCGGGAGTTAAGCAAAGTGGTGAGCTCATCGAAGGCCATCATAATATCGGCGCCCAATTGGTGCTGAATCTGCATGGACACTTCGGGAGTAAATCGATGCCGGGAACCGTCCAGGTGGGAGCGGAAAGTAACCCCCTCGTCATCTACGTGGGCGTGCCGTTCCTTCTTGTCTGCCACCGTATGATCAGCCCGTCCCGAGCCGGTGAACTCGCCCGAAAGTACTTTCTTATAGCCAGAACCTAGGGAGAGTACCTGGAAACCGCCGGAGTCGGTAAAAGTGGGGCCATCCCAGTTCATAAAGCGAGCTACCCCTCCTGCCTGGTCTATAACCTCAGGCCCCGGCTGTAGGTAGAGGTGATAGGCGTTAGCCAGGATCGCGGCTGCTCCTAACTCTTTCATGGTTTCCGGCAGCACCGTTTTCACCGTGGCTTTGGTGCCTACCGGAATAAAGGCGGGGGTAGGAATATCGCCGTGTGGGGTGTGAATAATGCCGGCTCGTCCTCCTCTGTCCGGCAGCCCTGCCACTTTAGTGAAGGTCAAGACCGTACCCCTCATGTTTCTTTACCCGGGAAATAACCAGATAAGTAAAGGGCAGGCACAGGATTTCTACCGCGCATTTATAGAGGTAGCCGCCGAGGAAAATATAGATCAGCAGCTGGGAGAAACTCATGATTCCCCCAAATGCGATAGTACAAAACACGATGGAATCGACCAGTTCGCCTGCCAAGGTGGAGGTCACTAGGCGCACCCAGAGATTATCCTCGCCCCAACGCTCCTTGATTTTCACCAATACGTAGGCGTTAAGCCAGTTGCCAAACACATAACCGGCCATAGAAGCGATTACGATCCGGGGAACAAACCCCAGGACGCTCTGGAATGCTTCGTTATTTTGGTAAGAGGCTTCGGGAGGGAGCATCCCCACTACCCAGAATGTCAGGGAGGCCATTACGGAAATCACGAAGCCCATCAGGATGGCGCGTTTAGCAGCGCGCAGTCCCCAAACCTCACTGATTACGTCCCCGAGGACGTAGGTGAGGGGGAAAGTAATAGCTCCCCCGTCAAAAACAACCGGCCCCAGCTGAATCGCCTTAGTGGCGCAAATATTGGCGATCAATAAGAATGCCACAAAAAAGATCACGCAAATATCAAACAGACCACGCGGGCTGCGCGCAAAGATCGCGGCGTTAGTCGCCGCAGAAGCACTTTTTTCGAGGTCACCGGGCTGCGGAGGTGCAGATTCGTCAAATTTCGTCATAGTTGTCACCAGCCTAATCTAGCAGCCTCCCCGGGGTACCCGTCCAGTTAGCCCCAGGGTATTATCCGTTACTTTTTTGGCGGCGCCGAAGGCTCTTTCGGGAACGCGGCTAGTAGCTTCGAGCTTGGGTTGGGTGCGTGAACACCTAAGTGGCGCGGGCAGAGGTTTTATCCGAGTCGGCTAGGCGGGCGTAAAACTCGAAAAATGCCGGTGGCTTTTTCGAGTTTTTGGGCGGGAGGAAAAACCTCTGCCCGCGCTTAAGTAGACGCGCTTACTTTCATGAACCGATTCTATTAGCTGTCGCCATTGGCCAGGCGCCGCAGCTCGGGCCATAGCTCCGAGGCAATCGTGCGCCGTAAATCTTCGCGGGTGGTGTCATTGACCAGTTCAAAGTTGGCAATCGCGCGACGCTGTTCCTCACTGGCTTGCGCCGCGATTCGGGCATCTACTTGTGCCGGCTCCATACCGGAGCGCTGAAGCAGGCGCTGGTAACGCTGCTCCAAGGGCGCAGTCACTGCCACAATCACGTCAAAAGCCCGCGCATTCGGATTTTCCGCTAGCAAAGGAAGGTCGTAAATGCCGATATCTCCCGGAGTGAGGGAGGCAAAGAAACGGTCGGAAAGGAACGCGATATAGGGGTGGGTTATAGATTCTAGGAGGAGGCGGGCGTCGGGATTATTAAACACGATGGCTGCTAGTCCGCTGCGATCGACTCCGCTTTCCCACTCGGGGTGGTCAAAAGCGCGGGCAATATCGGGCGCTAAATCTACTAGAGCCTCCCCTGCCAGTTCATCGGCGCTGCAAGTTTTAGCCCCTAGAGCCTTTAAAGTGTGGACCGCCGTGGATTTACCGGAGCCGATCCCACCAGTTACCGCTACCGAGAGGGCGTTCATGGGAGAGGCCGCCGCCCAACGCGCTCCCCGATCCGGGTTGCGGTAAATCAATAGTTCACTCACGCCCTAAGCCTACCGAGCGAATCCGCTTCCGCCCAAGAGATGATGTTTTAGCGTTAGCAAAATCTACAGCTACCGGGCGTAGATATATCCTTAGTTATTGACGATTTTCACTTTTCCCAGCCCAGAACATAATTTTCATGCGTGCCGTCAAATCCATACCAAAGAATATTTCCTTGAGAGTCTTTCCAAATCGCATCCCAGTAGTAACCGGAGTTCTTATACCTTTGGGGTGAAACCGCAAGAGAAGAATCGGCACCGCGGAACGGCAACAAGTCCGGAACATCGTTCCAAAGGTAATCGGATTCCCCTCCTTCCATGCAGGCTCCTGGGGGCATCACCGCAGAATAGCTTCCATCCAGGACTCTGACTAAGTTGTCCTTAACTGCCCGATATTCTGCTTCTTCACTGCGGGAAACCTGGGTCAACTGCTCCCTGTCTTTGCCTTCAGTGACAACATCACTCCAGCCAGCCTGACTATAAAGGTACTTAACTTTTATCCCCAGGCCTTGCGCCGCCGATAAATCAGCGGCAAAAAGACTCTCGCTACTGACTGGTCCCTCACAAAATGGGCCATTAGAAGGAGGAATCAGCTTGGATTCCATCAACTTAGGCTGTTGACTTTGGGGATCCCAAATCCACACCAGTATCTGTTCGACTCGCCCTTGAAAAGTACGTTCTCCCTCATCTCTTTCCGGTATCTCTCCTCCAACAGTTTGTAGATAGAGAACCTGGGCGAAATCTAGGTAACCATCACCATTGATATCGGCATAAACTTTATCGTTTTGCCTAATACCAACGGCGAGGCCTATATCCCGACCTGGGTCTGGCGACTCCTTGAACCTGCCATCCGTAAGTTTGCACGGCTCGCCCTTGGCGTTAGTAATATCAATATTATTAAAATCCACCTTCTTAATGGCATCCCAGCCGGCAGGCTTTTGGGCGCCGGAATCCGGTGCCCCGGGGACATCAAATCTTTGGTAACTAATCTTCCCCTGCTTATCGGTTAGGCGGGTTGCCCAAATGGATTTACTATTGGCTGCCAAGGCCGGTTTACCCTGCAGACTAGTTTTCCAAATAGTCTTGCCTTTCTGCAGGTAAATAACTGTTTGTGCCTGCTTAGCGCTAGGAGTTGCGCAGACCATAACCTGATTGTCACGGTAGATTATTTCTCCCGCGCAATCGCCGATTTTAGCGGCAGATGCCGGAGCATACTCCTTCTCCCCGAGCGCACCCTTACAAACTATCTGACCGCCGAATACCTCATAGGGCTGCGCCAGACCGTTATCGCAGGCCGGCAAGCTAAAGGGTTCTCCTTTCGCTTTCCCATCCAAAGATAGTGGCTGAGCACTAGCACCTTCGCTAGTAATAAAAATTAGCCAGATATCTACGGTCTCCTTGACCATCACTGCCGGACTAGCTTCAGTAACTACGTAGGGAGTAACGGAATCACTTTTTACCTGTTTATGCACCTCGATCACCGTGGAAACAGTAGGTGTTTTTCCCTTGGTGAATGCCGCGCCCAGTTTCCCGCTGTCACCGGAGAATACAAATAGATAAAAAGTTAGTGCCAAATCAATCAGCACCAAAGTAACTAACACCCCTAACAGGCGCATAACCAAGCGGCCCTGTGCGCTGGCAGCAGCGGAAACTTGCTTAGTTTTCATAGTCACTACCTACCTTAAAACCTGCTCACCACAAACATAAGGTAATATTCCCCAGCTGTTCTACGAGAGTGGTCATTGAAAGCGGTGCTGAAATCGATGCCGGCAACGCCAAAATTTCCGGTTTTACCAGTACCAGCAGTAAGAACCCCAGATACGCTGCCGCGATTATGATCCCAACTATTAACAGCACGACCGCTAATATCTGAGCAGGAGCTGCGCTCTGTCCCGCAAGGTTTGCGTTAAAAGGGACCGCCGCTTTAGGCCTATCACCCGAAGGCTGCTGCCCATATCCCGGAGGAACTGCTGGCGGTAAGGTAACCGGCGGCAGCGCCGGCTGCGGATAAGGAGAGCCTCCGCCCGCCTGCGGGCCGGGATAAGAAAATTGGGGTGCCGTTGGCGGCTGATTTGCGGGGAAAACCGTTCCGGGGGGACCGTAGGCACCGGCCTGCGGTGGGAGCTGGTTCGGGTTTCGAGTCTTACTGCCCTCATTATTAGTACCCGGCATCTGATTCATAGTTTCACGCTACCAGGCATTAACTAAGCAAAACAGAAGATAGAAAAATGAGGCTAATCCGCAATAATCAAGGCTAGTGTCCTGGCAAATAAAACAGGGTGGGCAGAAGCTTTAAGCTTCTGCCCACCCTGAAAGTTAAGCGTTAGAGTTCTTGGTTAGAACTGCAACCTGCTTTACTCGCCAGTTAGTTTCTCGCGGAGAGCCGCTAGGGCTTCATCAGAAGCCAAAGTACCGGAGGAGTCTTCACTCTCGGTCGAGTAGCTGGCATTTTCCGCGGGATCCGGGCGGGTGGCGGCGGCTTCAGTATCGGCTTCCAGAGCCTTAGCCACCTGTTCCTTGTGAGCCTTCCAACGGGCTTCCGCCTGGGCGTATTCTTCTTCCCAAGCTTCCCGCTGAGCCTCGTAGCCTTCCATCCACTCATTGGTTTCCGGATCAAAGCCTTCGGGGTACTTGTAGTTGCCTTCTTCGTCGTATTCGGCAGTCATGCCATACAGCGACGGATCAAACTCGGTATTGTTGGGGTCTACGCCCTCGTTCGCCTGCTTGAGCGACAGCGAAATCCGGCGACGATCCAGATCAATGTCGATAACTTTAACGAATACTTCTTCGCCGACTTTAACGACCTGTTCCGGTACCTCTACGTGACGCTGCGCCAGTTCAGAGATATGCACCAAGCCTTCGATACCGTCCTCGACCCGCACAAACGCGCCGAAGGGAACCAGTTTGGTAACCTTGCCCGGCACCACTTGGCCGATAGCGTGGGTGCGCGCGAAGGTCTGCCAGGGATCTTCCTGGGTGGCTTTCAAGGACAGCGAAACCCGTTCGCGATCCATATCCACATCCAGTACCTCGACGGAGACTTCCTGGCCGACTTCCACCACTTCGGAGGGGTGATCGATATGTTTCCAAGAAAGTTCGGATACGTGCACCAGGCCGTCTACTCCGCCCAGGTCCACGAACGCACCGAAGTTGACGATCGAAGAAACCACGCCGGAACGAATCTGGCCCTTTTGCAGGGTATCCAGGAACTGGGTGCGTACCTCCGCCTGGGTTTGCTCCAGCCAGGCACGGCGCGAAAGCACCACGTTGTTGCGGTTCTCATCCAGCTCAATAATCTTGGCTTCAAGTTCCCGGCCAATATAAGGAGCAAGGTCGCGCACGCGGCGCATCTCTACCAGCGAAGCCGGCAAGAAACCACGCAGACCGATATCCAAAATCAGGCCGCCCTTGACCACCTCGATCACGGTACCGGTGACTACGCCATCGGCTTCCTTGACCTTCTGGACGTCGCCCCAGGCACGCTCGTATTGGGCACGCTTCTTCGAAAGCAGTAAGCGCCCCTCCTTATCTTCCTTCTGCAATACCAGGGCTTCGATTTCGTCGCCCACCTGGACAACGTCTTCGGGACTCACATCATGTTTGATGGATAGCTCGCGGGAGAGGATAACGCCCTCGGTTTTGTAACCAATATCTAGGAGGACTTCATCGCGGTCGACCCGCACGACAGTACCGGTAACGATGTCGCCATCGCCAAAGTACTTAATAGTTTTATCGATTGCAGCAAGTAGTTCTTCTTGTGAACCGATATCATTTACGGCAACTTGATCCAGCTGCTCAGTAGAGGTGGTCATAGAGATAATTTCTCCAAAACGGACTTAATAGACAATATGGACAATTTGGTTCCTAATAAAAGAAACCTTGTTGAGCCTATCAGCAAAAACCCTTTCGGCTCCAGCTGAAAGACCCCTAGCGGAGGGTATTTTGGCAAAATGTATGCGATCACACAGTGATATCAGGATTGAGGATGCGCCCGAAGCTATCTAGTTACCCTCACTTTGCTCGCATAAAATATTTCGCTAGTGGGCAGCGCTCCGCCAGTTTTCACCCACCCCGACACCAACTACCAGAGGTACGGCCAGTTCGGCAGCATGACACATTGCCTCCTCTACCAGGGAGCGCAACCGCGTTTCCTCTCCCGCCGCAACTTCCAGGATTAATTCGTCATGAATCTGCAACAGTACTCGGGAAGCCAGTTTTTGTGCTTTCAATTCCTGATCCACCCGAATCATCGCCTGTTTCATCAAATCCGCTGCCGTCCCCTGGATAGGAGCATTCAAAGCAGCGCGCTCCGCCATGCGTCGCAAAGTGTGATTCGAGCTCTTTAAATCAGGCAGTTGCCGGCGCCGCCCCTGCATGGTTTCGGTATAGCCGCGCTCGCGCGCCTCCTCTACGATCTGCCCTAAATAGCTGCGTACTTTGCCAAACCGCGCAAAGTACCGCTCCATTAATTTCTCTGCTTCCTTTTGCGGAATCCGCAGCTGATTCGCTAGTCCATAGGCCGATAAGCCGTAAGCCAATCCATAGGAGGTGGCTTTTACCTTCGAGCGCATCTGGTCATCTACATCTTCGGGTGAAATCCCGAAAATCATGGCGGCCATAGTGCGGTGTAAATCTTCGCCGGTCCTAATAGCGGCTATCAGATCTTGATCTCCCGACATATGCGCCATTACCCGCATCTCAATCTGGGAATAATCCACGCTCATCAAGTTTTCGTATCCCGGACCGCTAACGAAGGCTTCCCGGATACGTTGCCCGGTATCGGAGCGTACCGGAATATTTTGCAAGTTGGGGTCGGCAGAGGAAAGCCGGCCGGTGGCGGTGACAGTTTGTTTAAAGGTGGTGTGGATGCGACCATCATCATGAACTGCTTTTTGTAGCCCCTCCACGGTCTGCAAAAGTTTTATCGAGTCCCGGTGCGCCAGCAAATACTGCAGGAACGGATGCTGGGTTTTGTTAAACAGCCACTCCAAGGCATCCGCGTTCGTGGTGTATCCGGTACGAGTTTTCTTCGTCTTGGGCATCCCTAATTGGTCGAATAAAACTTCTTGTAGCTGTTTGGGGCTAGATAGATTCAGCTCCGGCCGGTCCACTTCACTTCTAGCCGCCTGCTTGGCGTCTTCGGTCTGCCGTCTTAAATCATTCTCGAGGTCCCCCAGCACCTGGTCCGATATCGCAATTCCGGTATCTTCCATCCGGGCAAGAATTTCGGCTATCGGCCGCTCCATCTCTTGCCATAAATGCTGGGTACGTCCCGCAGATAGCCGCTCTTGCTCCCCGCGGGCAATCTCGGGTAGCGCGGCCGCTATCTGTGCGGTCTTGGTATTAGAGGTACCCGAAAAATCTAGGGCGGTTTGTCCGCTAGCTTCTTCTTCCTCTACTACCAGAGGATGCCCCAAAATCTTGCCGCTCAATACCTCAATATCGTAGGAGCGGGCAGAAGGATCCAGCAGATAACCGCCAATTTCACTATCCCAGCTGGGTAAACCGAGCGTAATTCCCACTCCCTTAAGGGCGTGCCAAGCGCTTTTCCAGTTATGGAAAACACTTCGCTGGGGGTTTTGCAACCATTGGCTCAGCGCGGCTACTGTTTCGGCGCCATCTTCAATGAAACTGATGCGGGCAGCTTCATTTTTACTGGCCAAAGTAACCTGGGTGGCCTCCCCACTGCCAGGGGTGAAGACTCCCTCAACTACTACCCCTACCGGCTCGGTGAGGTCCGCTATCCAGGCGGCAACCTTCTCCGGGGCAACGAGTTTGACTTCGGCGCGTTTTTCCGGGGGCTTAGATCCGAGGGAGAAGGCAGGAATACTGGCTAGCGCCTGGCGGGTTCCCGGTCCTATCTCCAATTTGTCGAGTAGTTTTTCTAGCTTGGGGGCATCTGCTTTCCCAAAAGTGAGTTCGGTAACCTCTACCCCCAAATCCAGATCAGTCAGCAGCGCATTGAGCTTGCGGTTGCGTTTGACATCCTCCAGGTGGGCGCGCAGGTCTTCCCCCCGTTTGCCGCCAATATCGGCGGCATGGGCGATCACTCCCGCCAAGCCGTCATATTTATTTATCCAGGCGGCAGCGGTTTTCTCCCCTACCCCCGGCACGCCTGGCAGGTTATCGGCTTTCTCCCCAGTCAAGGCGGCGATCTCCGGGTAGCGACTGGGCGGCACCCCGTATTTATCTGCAATAGCCTGGGGAGTCATCCGTTTTAAGTCGGTGATCGAGCGGGAAGGATAAAGTACCGTAACCTGCTCATTTGATAACTGGAAGGTGTCACGATCCCCGCTGGCGACCAGCACCTGCATTCCGGATGCTGCCCCCCGGGTGGCGAGGGTAGCTAAAATATCGTCGGCCTCGATGTTTTCTTGTTCTAAAGTGGTGACTCCCAGGTGGCGAAGCGCTTCTTTTATCAGATCCACTTGCCCTATAAACTCTGGCGGAGTGGGTTTGCGGCCCCCCTTGTAGTCCGGGTATTCATCGGTGCGGAAAGAATGGCGGGAAACATCGAAAGCGACTGCCAAATAATCGGGTTGTTCGTCCTGCAGCATTTTTACTAGCATCCGCAAAAACCCGAACACCGCGTTAGTATATTGCCCCTCTTGGGTACGGAAATTCGCGGGGTCGAGGGCGTAGAACGCGCGAAAAGCTGCAGAATGCCCGTCAACTACTAGCAGAGTTTTCTTATCGGCCATATTTTCCTCCTAGTAACTATCCTAGAGGAAAGGCCCTACTGCTACAGCAGCACTTTATAGCTGCTGTTCAAAGTAGTTTTAGCCGATCTGTTCCACCACCGCTTCGGCAACTTCCCGCATTGTGAGGCGCCGATTCATGGAAGTGGTTTGAATCCAACGGAAAGCGTCCGGTTCGCTCATCTCCATGTTTTCCATCAGCAGCCCTTTAGCCCGATCCACTACTTTGCGAGTCTCGAAACGATCCTGCAGATCAGCGACTTCATTTTCCAGGGATTGAATCTCGGCGTGCCGCGAAAGCGCGATTTCTACCGCGGGCAAGAGTTCGGCGGGAGTAAAAGGTTTAACTACATACGCCATAGCGCCCGCGTCCCGCGCCCGTTCCACCAATTCTTTTTGTGAAAATGCGGTGAGCATCACTACTGCGCAAGAAATTTCCTTCATGATTTTTTCCGCAGCCGTGATTCCGTCCATTTTGGGCATCTTCACATCCATTACGCACAGGTCAGGCTGATATTCAAGTGCTGCCTGATAGGCCGCCTCTCCATCTCCAGCCTCAGCTACCACTTCGTAGCCGGCATCCGTGAGAGTTTCCACAATATCCAGGCGGATCAGAGTTTCATCCTCAGCTACCAGCACTTTACGTGCGGCAGTCTGTTCTTTCTTTGCATCAGATTTCGAAGTTGCCACGTGTCTATATTAGACTGAAACCCGTCGCGCTTTACAGCGTTACGAGAAAGCCTCGATGGCGGAATTGGTAGACGCAGCGGATTCAAAATCCGCCGTCCTTCACCGGACATGTGGGTTCGAGTCCCACTCGAGGTACTGATCAGGGGTTAACCCCCAAGGTATCGGCAGTTTCCCTACTCATTTTTATCGGTTTTCTTCGCGGGCAGGCTGCACTACTTTTAACTTTCTGCGTCGGATCCTACCTACGAAAAGTCCCTTATGAAACTCCTCACTAAAGCGGTGGTTATCGCGGTTAGGGGCGATTTTTCTAAAAACTATCCTCCCGAGGGCGCTTGCCCCTTGAATACCGGCTGCACCCCTATTTAAGGCTTTAGTGACGCTTGCGGCGTTCGCGCACTCGCACCGAGATCTGGATGGGGCTACCGACAAAACCGTACTGTTCACGCAGGCGGTTTTCGATAAAACGGCGATAGGAAGGATCTAAGAATCCGGTAGTGAAAAACACGAACCGGGGAGGCGCCGCCGAAACCTGGGTAGCGAACATGATTCGCGGTTGTTTTCCACCCCGCACCGGGTGGGGGTGCTCCGCAACTAGCCGCCCGAGGAAAGTATTTAATTCACTGGTAGAAATCCGGGTATTCCAACCCGCAAGTGCCTGCGCTAAGGCTCCCTGGATGCGATTGGTATGCCAGGCGGTTTTAGCAGACAGGTTAATCCGCGGCGCCCAATCCACGTGAGACAGCTGCAAATCCCATTCGCGTTCTAAGTCGTGGCGGCGTTCCTCATCGAGCAAATCCCATTTATTGTTTACCAGTACCAGGGCTCTACCCGCAGAAATAACTTCCTCGATTATTCTAATATCGGCGCTGGCCAGCGGCTGAGAGGCATCAAGTAACACCATCGCCACATCGGCTTCTTCAATCGCGCTTTGGGTACGCAAAGAAGCATAGAAGTCGGCGCCCCGGCTCTTTAGCATCCGGCGGCGAATCCCGGCGGTATCCACGAAAGTCCAAGGAACCCCAGCGATCTCGATTACTTCATCTACCGGGTCCCGGGTAGTGCCTGCCAATTCGTTTACCACTACCCGCTGCGAACCGGCGAGGGCGTTAAGCAGGGAAGATTTACCCACATTCGGGCGCCCAATCAAGGCCACTCTCCCGGGACTGCCCTCAGGCAAAGCCCGCGAATGCTGGGATTCTTCCGGAAGCAATGCAACCGCTTTATCCAGCAGGTCGCCACTGCCTCGCCCATGGAGGGCAGAAAGCGGAAAGGGTTCTCCTAAGCCCAGTGACCAAAGCGCGGCCGCGTCGGCCTCTACCCGCTCGGAATCAACTTTATTGGCTACTAAAATCACCGGTTTATTGCAGCGCTGCAAAATCCGAGCAATCTGCATATCGGTTTCGGTGGCCCCCACCTGGGCATCGGTGACAAATAGCACTGCATCGGCAAGCTGAATGGAGGCTTCGGCTTGCGCCGCCACCATCTGATCTAAACCTTTGACCCCGAGTTCCCAGCCGCCGGTGTCGAGCAACTGGAAATCTTTCCCCGCCCATTGGGCCTGGTAACGTACCCGATCACGGGTTACTCCCGGCTGGTCTTGTACTACGGCCGCGCGCCGCCCCAAAATTCGGTTAACCAGGGTGGATTTACCTACGTTTGGGCGACCGATAACCGCTAAAACCGGCAGGGCGCCGGCATCTAAGGCTTGCGTGGAGGCAGGCTCGCCCGCTAACAGCTCCAGATCATCGTCCTGGAGCTCAATTTCATTGAGCAGATTCGCAGAATCCGCGGGGTTTAGGTCTTCACTCACGCCTTTTAGTTTAGGCGAGGCTAGGGGGCTTTGGCGAAAGCTTAGCCCTGACGCGCCCGGAAAGTCCGACCGACAATATCCACTACTGCTTCCATAGTTTCTTGTTCATCCAGGTCGGAGGAATCTAAGAGCTCAACTCCGGGAGCAGGAGTAGTGAAGTTATTTACCTGCGAGTCGGCCCGGTCACGGGCAGCTACTGAATCGCTACCTGCACCTAGCTGTTGGTTGCGTCGCTGCTCGCGCACCTCGGGGGAGGCGGTCAACAAAATTTTAACGTCCGCATCCGGAGCCACCACCGTGGTGATATCGCGTCCTTCGGCTACGATCCCCCGTCCCGATGCTTGGGCGGCTTGAATTATTTGTCGCTGGCGAGCAATCATCTGTTCGCGCACGCCGGGAACTGCACTGACTTGGCTCACGGCATTGGTGACCTCCGCTCCGCGCAGCAAGCGAGTCACGTCGCGTCCCGCAATCAAAATACGCGGGGCATGCGCCACTGCTTCTACCTGCATGGGGATCGTGGCTGCCAGCTGTGATAGGCCCGCGTGGTCATTTAGATCTGCGTGCTGCTGCAGGGCATACCAGGTGAGGGCACGATACATGGCGCCAGTGTCTAAAAAGTTAGTGCCTAGCTCCGCGGCGGATAGCCGGGCGATGGTAGATTTACCTGCCCCGCTGGGGCCATCAATGGCGATTACCAAGCCAGCTCCAAGGATCTGCTGGCTAACGTATTGCGAACCGTCACCTGACATAGCGTTATAACCCTTCTGAAAGCATGATCAATCGGGGTACCGAATGCACCCCATACCCTTCGATACTATGCTATTTATGGCCTTTTAGGATAGCTTCCTAGCTAATATCTGCCGCGCATAAGCTAAGAAGCCACAATTTCCCAGCCTTTTATCTCCAGTTTCTCTGCTAACAAGGCCGCGGAGTTGGGTTCAATCGCCAGCCGCGCTATCCCGAAAGCCGCTCCCGGGGAGTGCTCTAGTTCTAGATCTTCAATATTGATACCGGTATCGCCTACCGCCTGGAAAAGCCGCCCCAAAGTACCCGCCCGATCCGGGACCTTCACCATTACTTCCTGGTAACGTCGGGGCGCTCCCCCGTGTTTGCCGGGAATGCGCGCCACTCCCAGGTTGCCTTGCCGCATCGCTAAGGTTACGGCTCCTACCAAGCTGGGGGAAGGAATAGCGGCTCCCGGATGTTCGAGGGCGTGCAAAACTTGCTGCATATCATCTGCAAATTCCCGCAGCACTGTCGCTACATGTTCGGCGTTACCAGCGATGATTGCTGCCCAAAGTGCAGGATCGGAAGAGGCAATCCGGGTAGTGTCCCGCAGACCTTGCCCGGTTAGTCCCAAAGATTCCGGCATGGCTTTCGCTAATTGGGCGGCTAGCAGCGAAGATACCAGTTGGGGAACGTGGGAAACCAGAGCCACAGATTGGTCGTGGGTTTCCGCATCTAGTTGTAGCGGCAGGGAACCGACATCTAATGCTAGGCTGCGCATCGCCAGCACTATTCTCGGCAGGGTTTCTTCATTGGGAACTACCACCCAGGGGCGAGACTCAAATAGGTCTTCGCGGGCAAAAGCAGTACCGGAGCGTTCCCGCCCCGCCATCGGGTGCGAGCCGATGTAGCGACTAAGGTCCGCTCCGGCCTCCGCAACTTCCGCTAAGATCACGGCTTTTACCGAGGCCACGTCAGTGACCATGGCATCCGGGAACTCATTAAGGGCAGCAATTACCTCTTCCGCGGCTACATCAGGGGGCGTGGCAACTACTACCAACGCAGGGTCGGGGCAGTTTTCCCCCCAGGTTTGACCGGCGCCCATATCGCAGGCCAGAGCGTTAACTACCGGGGAAATATCCCGTAAAAAAACCGATAGCCCCAATTTGCTCAGGCGCATCCCCAGAGACGCTCCTAGCAGGCCGGCTCCGATAATCAATACCGGCCCGGTAGTACCTACTTGGGTATCCGAAAGGGGTGATTGTGGGTTTGTCATAGCTTCACCTTAAAGATCTACGCTTTCCATCAGTACACTCAGCTCGGGTTTTGAGAGCCGGCGAGTCGCCCCTAGCGGCAAAGTTCCCAGTTTAACGGTGCCGTGTGCAATCCGCGATAGTTCCATCACCGGGGCGCCGACCGCCTCTAACATGCGGCGCACAATCCGATTTCGTCCCAGATGCAGCTCGATTTCTACCAGGGTAAGTCCCCCGTGGGTACCTTTTATTGATACCCGGTCAGCGCGAGCAAACCCGTCCTCCAGCATGATGCCTTCCCGCAGCTGTTGCGCGGTTTTCCCAGTAAATTTGCCTTTCACAGTCGCCAAGTAGGTTTTCGGCACTTCCCAAGACGGGTGGGTAAGGCGGTTGGCGAGTTCGCCATCATTGGTTAACAGCAAGAGCCCGGAAGTATCCACGTCTAACCTGCCCACATAGAAGAGACGTTCCGGGTAGTCGTTCAAAAATTGAGTTAGGTCGTTAGCGGCTCCCCTCAGGGAAGATTCCACCCCGGTAGGTTTATTGAGCGCGATAGTTACCCGGGAATCATCTAGCATTACTAGCTGCCCATCAACATGCAGCATCACCTGATCAGGGTCAACCTTGGTACCCAACTCGCGTACCACTTTCCCGTTGACTTTCACCCGCCCAGAAACGATTAGTTTCTCGCAGGCTCTCCGGGATGCTACTCCGGCAGCTGCTAACACTTTTTGTAGCCGTTCTTGCTGTCCGCTTTCCGCGGTTTCGGAGACCTCAACTGCCGGCATCTGCGGGTCTTTGCGCCGCGGAGGCATCGGGGCTAAAGGAATCTTGTCTGCCGGGCGCCCTTGCCGGTCGGTGCCCTCATCGCTTTCCTGATAGGAACTAAGATCAGTCAACTTGGCTTCTCCTATGGGTTTTATCTTCTTATCTGTTCCCATCCTATCGCGAGGAAGTATTACTCCTTTAGCCGTGCCTCTAGCTCGTCTAGCTCTTCGCTGCCGGGCAGGTGGGGCGCGAGTGGCGGTAGCTCCTCCAGACTGGTCATTCCCATTCGCTCTAGGAAACTGACGGTGGTGCCGTAAAGAATCGCCCCCGACTCCGCCCGGTCGACTTCTCGAATCAAATCATGAGCCAGTAGGGTGCGCACTACCCCATCAACGCTCACTCCCCTGATACTGGCGATCACCGAGCGGGAAACCGGCTGACGATATGCGATTACGGCCAAGGTTTCTAATGCCGGGTTAGATAGATGAGAAGTCCCTGACTGGGTGAGAAAGTCGGAGACGATTTCTTCTTGCGCGGCGGCAGAATAAATCCGCCAGCCTCCCGCCACGTTGCGTAAAACGAAACCATGCGGGCGGGTAGTTTCCCCGGCGTATTCTGCGCGCAGCTGCTCTAAAGCGGCATTTACCTGCTGAGGGGTGCTGCGAACTCCTGCCGCCAGTTCCTCGGGACTTAAAGGCTCGGCAGCAACAATCAAAATAGCCTCTAGGGAGGCCAACAGCTGGTCATCGGCGGGGCTAGTCATCTACGGCTCCATATTCATCGAAATTAAAGTTAGTAAAGTCTGGAAGTTCCTTAGTTTCTAAGGTCACGTACAGTTCATCTAAGGCACTTTCCTGGATAAATTCCACGCAGCTATGACGGTACAACTCCAGTAAAGCTAGGAAGCGAGTGACCCGTTCGGTAGCGTTTTTGGCGGAGCGGGTAAGCTCCCTAAAGCTAGCTTTACCGGTGCTAGCTAGCTCCGCAACCACGATTTGGGCTTGTTCTGCCAGGGAGGCTTGAGGCAGATGCAAATGGGAGAGGGAGACTTGGGGAGGACGGCGGGTAAAGGCTTCGGCAGCGGCGCGAGCGAGATCTTCGGGGGTGAAATCAACTCGCAGCGGCGGCAACAGGCGAGCGAACTTGGCCGGCAGTGGAACTTCCCGCGGATAGTATGCCTGACCTTCCCCGATGCGTAGGCGCAAAAATTCTGCGACTTCCTTATAGGCACGGTATTGCAAAAGACGGGAGAACAGCAGGTCGCGAGCCTCTAAATATTCCGGATCCAGTTCCTCGGCTTCTTCCCCGGGCAGCAGCTGACTGGCCTTAATATTAAGTAAAGTTGCGGCAATTTCTAAGAACTGGGAAGCTTGCGATAAATCTGGAAACGCCTGCATATAGGCGATAAAATCATCGGTTACCTGCGCTAGCGCCACCTCGGTAATATCCAATTTATTCTTGATGATCAAGGTGAGCAGCAAATCTAGGGGCCCGGAAAATACCTCAAGTTCCAGTTCAAAAGGGGGAGCTTTTTCTACTTCCGCTTCGCTAGCATCCCGGGAAGGAAACAGCGGGGAAATCTCCCCGGTGTTCTCCTGATGTTTAGGCGAGACTGCCGGCGAGTTAGGCGGCGTCACCACGGGCTATAACCTCGCGCGCCAACTGCCGGTAAGCGGCCGCCCCCGGATGGGAAGGCGCAAAAGTAGTTATCGGTTCGGTTGCCACCGAGGCATCGGGGAACTTCACAGTCCGGCGGATAACTGTCTGATAGACCCGGTCTCCAAAGGCTTCTTGCAGCCGCTCCATGACTTCTCGCGAATGTAGCGTCCGGGTATCAACCATGGTAGCCAAAATGCCGTCGATTTTTAGTTTCGGGTTCAGACGATCCCGCACTTTTTCAATGGTTTCAACTAGCAGCGCCACCCCGCGCAGGGCAAAAAATTCGGTTTCCATGGGGATTATGACCCCGTGGGCCGCGGTCAGGGCATTCACCGTGAGCAATCCCAGGGAGGGTTGGCAGTCGATCAAAATAACGTCGTATTTTTCGCTAACCGGATGGAGGGCGCGTGCGAGTGCCATTTCCCGGGCGACCTCGTTAACCATTTGAATCTCGGCGGCCGAAAGATCAATATTGGCCGGTACCAGATCCATGCCTGCAATCGCGGTGGGGTGAATAATCTGCTCCACGGTTACGTTACGATCCAGGAGCACATTGTAAATAGTGGCGTCCAGGTCGTTGCCGTTTACCCCCAGCCCGGCAGTGGCTGCGCCTTGGGGATCGAAATCAACGATCAGCACTTTGCGCCCATACTCTGCTAGCGAGGCCGCCAAGTTAATGGTGGTGGTAGTTTTACCCACCCCACCTTTTTGGTTGCACATGGCAATAATCCGCGCGGGCCCATGGGAATCAAGGGGCGCAGGCGCGGGGAACTCCGCATCTTTCGGGGTCGGCGGGGGCATCAAACCTGGTTGAATCTCACTCACCCTTATAACGATATGACAAGCTGAGAAAAAATGTTACCAAGCGGCGCTCCCGTAAACTTTTTCCCGACTCGCTAACGTGAAATCGGTATCTCGCTACTCGCATATAAAAACACAGGCGACAGTAACCATCTAGATAGAGATTTGAAAGTAGTCATGAATCCCCAGGTACCGAAACTAACTTGCGGGAATGTGCAATAAAGCCCTCATTCGAGCAACGGCACACAATGAGGAGATTATATTTTTCAGGCCAGCCGCGATGCTTTAGTGCGGAGACTCGATTTTTTCGAGTAGGCACAGAGCAGGTAAGAAGTGGGGCTCAGATTTTATCCGAGTAGGTGCGGTGGGCATAAGAATTCGGAAAATGCTGGGGCATTTTTCGAATTCTTGGGCAGGAGGAAAAATCTGAGCCCCACGCAACGCACTCCCACAACCGCTACCGAGCACGCGGATGGGTCTCTTGATACACCTCGCGCAACAAAGTAGCAGTGACCTTGGTATATATCTGGGTGGTGGTTACATTCACGTGACCGAGCAGTTCTTGTACTACCCTAACGTCCGCGCCGCCCTCTAACATATGGGTAGCGAAGGAATGCCGCAGGCTGTGGGGAGAAACCGGCGTTTTTATCCCCGCTTTTTCCGCGGCTTCGCGAATAATATTCCAGGTGCTCTGGCGAGAAAGACGCCCTCCCCGCAGATTCAAAAACAACGCGGAACTACCCCGGCCTTTTTGCGCGAGCTGCGGGCGGGCGCGTACCAGATAGGCATCTAAAGCCTTGACCGCGTATTCTCCTAGCGGTACTAGCCGCTGTTTATTACCTTTGCCGGTCACGGTAACTAGGGTAATCGGGTTTTCTTCCGGCATATCACCTGAGCTATCAGCTAAAACCCCTAAATCGTCAACGTCAAGGGCACACACTTCACTCACCCTAGCTCCCGAAGCATAAAGGGTTTCTAGTAGCGCCCGCGAACGCAAGGAGGCGGCATCTTCCCCGCTAAACGCTTCCAGCAGGGCGCGAGTCTGGGTGATGCTGAGCGCTTTAGGCAACGGTCGCGCCAAGCGGGGATTTTCCAGGTTTTCCGTGGGGTCGATGCTGCTTAAGCGCTCGTTTACCGCAAAGCCGTGGAATCCGCGCAGGGAGGCCATTAGCCGCGCGATTGACGAGGTTGCCAAGGGGTTTTTCCCATCTTCCCCGGCAGCGGCTGCCTGCAAGAATGCCCGCAAAGTTTCCGGAGTAATTTCTGCTAACACATGAATACCGGCGCCCGCTAGATATTCGTGGTAACGCGCCAGGTCGCGTCGGTAGGAACCGACAGTGTTATTGGATAGTCCGCGCTCAATCGCCAGGTGATCTAGATATGCCCCGCTCGCCTGCTCGATTTCATCCATGTATTTAGTCTAGAGGGCGCATCCACTTTTACCTTGCCTCCCCTGCGTCAAAAGTTATTTTCCGGCGCGGCTTCGCTTCCCGGGTGATAATAGAAGCACCGTTAATTTTTAGGAGTGACCATTTATGGCTTTATTCGCCGTCGAATATTTTTACGATCCCGCCGCCGCTTCGCAAATGGATGAGGTTCGCCCTGACCACCGCGCTCACTTGCGGGGCCTGCATGCTCAAGGCGTAGTAAAACTGGTGGGATCCTGGGTAGATGATCCCCATCCGGGCGCGCTCATCGCAGTAGAAGCCGAATCTAGCGAGGACGCCTTGGGAGCTTTAGCGGAGGATCCGTTTTTCCTGGCAGGTTTCATCACCGAGCGCAAAGTACATCAATGGAATGTAATCATCGGGGAAATCGCCTAGTCAAAGCCCTGTTAACGACGCCTGGAGTTACTAGAGCCAGAGGGCATGCCCCTATAAGTATTAACCCCCTACGCCACCTGCAGGGATTTTATACTCCCCTGCTCCCTCTGCCTCATCACCTGCTGCGCTGATGCAGAAACATTTAAGGTCTGAGGGAGGTGGCTGGAATTATGTAGATTCCGGTTCCTTTATCTTGCATTACGGATTGAAGGTGTCCAACGATAATCCCCATCACCTTCGGCTTCTTTTTCGCGTATTGGTAAAAGCGAGTAAGACTGGTTATTGCGTCACCGATGCTGCCATCACTTAACTTAATTTCGAAAGCCGCATAGTCGCCGTTCTTAAACTCGAGGATGGCATCTACTTCATCACCCAAAGCATTGTCGCGGAAATGGAAGAGATGCCCCCCGTAGTAATCCGCATAAATTCGTAAATCCCGCTCGACAAGTGCCTCAAATAGAAGCCCAAAAGTTTCATGGTCATGCAGCAATTTTTCAACATTGAGCCCCAGGCTTGCACAACAAAGAGAAGGATCCACCAGATGTCTTTTGGCTGTTTTTCCAATCCTCGCTGAAGAGCGGTAATTAAGACTAAAGGCTTCCTGATTTGCGGTCAGATATAAACTGTCGAGGACAGCGAGATATTCTGCTACGGTAGCACGACTTTCGATTAATTCATCTTGATTTTCATATTCTTCAATATCTTTAACCAGGGTTTTGTTTCCTACTAAAGTTGACTCATTTCTGGAAAGCGAACGTAAAAGCATACGCATCTTGTGCGGGTTACGTTTCTTCCCTGCCCCTTCATGCATATCTTTAGTTACCAAGGAATCAATATAGCTCTCGGGAATAACTCCGCAATCTTCTTCAGCGGTATAGATGTTTTCTGGCCATCCACCTCTAACAATGAGGAGAGCCAGTTTTCCCAACTCCACCGGGCCTACATAACCTGTGTCAACAGTTCCTTGTAATAGTCCCGACAAGGATACTTCCCCGGTGGAATCACCTGATTCATATAGACTCATGGGATGCATGCGCAGGGTTACTATTCTTCCTACCCCGGAGTGGAATACTTTGTGCGTACCTTCATTGACTTTCAAAGCGGTTGAACCGGTGAGAATAAATTTCCCTTTTTCGCTATCTGTGTCACACTCATGCCGCACTGCGTCCCAAATCTCGGGAACAATCTGCCATTCATCAATCAATTGCGGACTTAGGTGAGTAAAAATGTATTTGGGATCAACCATTGCCAGGTCACGCTGACTTCGATCCGTTACATAACTGGCGCTATTTGCGTGTGCCAAACTCGTCCAGGTCTTACCGCACCACTTCGGCCCCTCAATAGATACAGCTCCGAAGATATCTAAATATCTTGCGATTTTTTCGTCAATAAGTCTTGAGCAATATCCCTCTTTCTTTAAGCTCATCCCCTTACCTCCAAAGGAAGTCTACCTGGGAATTGAGCACTTTTCAAGCAAATCAATGTGCACTTTTCAAGCAATTCATTGAGCACTTTTCAGAGATTGTTCTTATGAACGATCACTGGCAAGATAAAGCTGATAGCGGGTTTGTAGGTGTATCTAAAACAGCGCTAGAGGCTAATAACGCTAGACGTTAAATTTGAATTCGACTACGTCGCCGTCTTGCATCACGTATTCTTTGCCTTCTTGGCGCAGTTTTCCAGCGTCACGAGCAGCGTGAATAGAGCCGAGTTCCACTAACTCATCGAAGCCAATAATCTCGGCTTTGATGAATCCGCGTTCGAAATCGCTATGGATTACCCCGGCAGCTTGAGGGGCAGTCCAACCTTTATGAATCGTCCAGGCCCTAGATTCTTTTTCCCCGGCAGTCAGGAAAGTTTGCAGCCCCAAAGTATCGAAACCAACGCGCGCTAACTGGTCGAGGCCGGACTCGCTTTGTCCGGATTCTTCCAGCATTTCCCGGGCGTCCTCTTCATCTAGTTCGATTAGATCTGCCTCGAACTGGGCATCTAAGAAAATCGCTTTCGCCGGTGCCACCAGGTTTTCCAGCTCCGCTTGGCGCTCTTTATCTAAAATCTGATCGGCATCCATATTGAATACATAAATAAACGGCTTCAAAGTCATCAGCTGGAACTCTTTTAGCAGTTCCTTATCCAGTTCACTGTGGGCTGATAGCAACTGCCCGTCCTCTAAAATCTCCTGGGCTTTCTTTACCTCTGCTAGCACTTCTGGCGGGGTTTTCCGCCCGCGAACTTCCTTTTCCAGCCGCGGCACCGCTTTTTCTAAGGTCTGCAAATCCGCCAGGATCAGCTCGGTAGAAATGGTTTCAATATCGGAGGCAGGATCAATCTTGCCGTCTACGTGCACCACATCGGGGTCACTAAACACCCGGGTGACCTGGCAGATCGCATCGGCTTCCCGTATGTTAGCTAGGAACTGGTTACCCAGCCCTTCACCCTGGGAGGCACCTTTTACGATTCCCGCGATATCCACGAAAGAAACCGTGGCGGGCACAGTTTTCGCAGACTGGAACATTTCGGTAAGTTTCTTCAGGCGCGGGTCTGGCAGCGGCACCACTCCCACGTTGGGGTCGATAGTCGCGAACGGATAATTCGCTGCGAGTACGGTTGCGCGGGTGAGCGCATTGAACAAAGTTGATTTACCGACGTTAGGTAATCCTGCAATCCCAATTGTTAAAGCCACGCCTCTACCCTATCGAAGGGCGAAAGCGGCGGGAAATCTCGCAGAGAAAACACTAGGAGGCCCGGCAATACCCCACACTAGGAGGCCCGGCAATACCCCCGCTAGGCACCTCCGGTAATAGTGTGCACAATTTCCATAACGGAGGTGTAGAACTCCCCCCAGCGATTTATAGGAAGCAACACCGCTACAATCACCAAAATCATGGCGCCGAGCGAGCCTGCGAGGGCCTTTAAAAAGGCGGCGCGGGTGGCGGTTTTCATCACTTTCGGCACCCGGCGAATCAGCGCGGCCAGACCCAAAATGGCGACCAAAGCCGCAACCAGGATCGTCCCCCATCCCATCAGCGAGAATAGTCCCGGAGTAGTTTCCGGCAAGAGGGCAGAATCAGCGCCATTAATCTGCAAATTCTTGGGAGCCTCGCTGGTGCGCACTTGCTCCCACCAGCGGTATAGCTCTGGCATTTGTTCGCGCCAAGTAGCCCAGTTGTGTCCGCCCTCCGCCTTAATATGTAGTTGCAGACGGTCACCGGCTTTGAAAGGAGCCCGCGCCAGATTCTTCGCCAGATGCAAAGAATCTCGATCCATTTGCGCCCCAAAAACGTACATATTTAGGGGCCAAGGACGGGGCTCACCTACCAGGTTCGACAGGGTATTGGCCTCGAAGGCGGCGGAAGTATGCCCTCCCCAAGATCCCACAATCGGTTGATCATAACCGGAGAGGACGGCGGAGACGCCAAAAACATCGCCGTAAGTAATCCCCAGGCGCCCGGCACAATAGGCGCCCGAAGAGTTCCCGGTAATCAGCCAGTCTTTTCGCTTATCGGATACATTCGGGAAAGTAGAACGCACCATTTTGGGAATATCGAAACTGAGCCAGGTCGCTGTCTGCGCCTTACCCGCTACATCTGCGCAGGTGGGAGCCTTAAGGTCTACATTTCCTTCCGGAATAACCGCGATAGTGGGGGCGATCTCGCCCCTGTCGATCGCCTTTTGGAGGCTGCCGGAAAAATCTAGGGCGAGGGCGACCGAGACTGGAGACCCCGGATAGCCGTGCAGAAACTCTATTACGTTATAGGTTGTGGAGCGATCCGTAGGGTCATAGCCTTCGGGGGTCCACACCATTACTTTTTCTTTCACCCCGGATTTTGGCCCGGCGAACTCGGTGATGGCTCCGGCCTTTCCTCGCGGTTTGAACTGGGGTATCCATTCTTCTTGTCCCGGCAAGGCTGGTGCCGTTAAAGGATTTATTTTTTCTAAGTCTGCGGGCGCCCGCTTTTTTAGCAACCTTCCCCGCTGGGTATCGGTAATCTTCACCTTGGTGTTTTGCTGGTTGCTAAGCATCTGCCAGAGCTCGGTGGGAGTGGATACATACTGCATCGGTAGGTTGATAACCAGCCCAACCGCCACCACCTGCACCAGCGATACGGCCACCACTTTTAAGATCGCGCTTAGCCGCCGCGCAGACTTCGCAATCAGGAAGGGCAAGGAAAAAACTAACCCCAAGGCCACCAGGCAAACTGCTACTACAAAAGGTACCGAAGTTAGCATCTTGGTCTCTAGCAGGTATGTCCGGGATCGTTAGTGCGCCGCCGATTATCGGTGGTGATTATCCCGGCTTCTTTAAGTTCTTTGCGTAGCGGCAATGGCAGTGCGAAAGTTACGGTTTCCCGGGCAGTTTCCACTTCCTCTACCTCGGCAAAACCCCACTGTGCCAGCTGCGCTAAAACTTCCTTTACCAGCACTTCGGGCACGGAAGCTCCGGAGGTTAGCCCCACGGTTTCAACGCCGTCAAACCAGTCAGCTTCCATCTCTAGGGCTTTATCGATACGATAGGCGCGCTCAGCCCCGCCTACTTCTGCCACTTCTTTCAGGCGCACCGAGTTAGAGGAATTTGCAGACCCGACTACCACTACTACTTCGGCCTGTTCGGCAATCTTTTTTACTGCCCCCTGCCGGTTCTGGGTGGCAAAACAAATATCTTCGCTGGGGGGATCACTCAATTCGGGGAATCGTTCCCGCAGTTTCTCTACGGTTTCCCGAGTTTCATCCAGGCTCAAAGTAGTTTGCGATAGCCACACCACTTTTTCCCGGTCGCGCACCTTTACTTGGCTTGCGCTTTCGGGATCCCCCACTACCTGAATATGGTCGGGAGCTTCCCCTTGGGTGCCTTCTACTTCCTCGTGACCTTCGTGCCCCACCAGCACAATGTCATAGTCTGCTTTGGCGAAACGCAGGGCTTCGCGGTGAACTTTAGTCACCAAGGGGCAGGTAGCATCCACGGTTTTCAGTCCCCGCCGCTTAGCCTCTTCCCGCACCGCCGGAGATACTCCGTGGGCGGAAAACACTACCCGGGCCCCGGTGGGGACTTCATCGAGTTCGGTTACAAAACGCGCACCCTTAGCGCTTAACTGTTCGACTACAAACTTGTTATGCACAATCTCTTTGCGCACATAAACCGGGGCTCCATAGAGCGACAAAGCTTTTTCCACCACGTCCACGGCGCGATCCACTCCCGCACAGTAACCGCGCGGGGATGCCAAGAGTACCTTTTTTGCCACGTCCCTATCCTACCCAGGTATATTTCTTCCCGCCGAACCGATGATTACTTCTTAGCAGCTGTGGGTAGAATGAAGCGGTGCGCACGAATCCGGATTTTCCCAATCAACAGCTGGCTCCCACGGCCGCCCAAACCACTCGGGATAACCCGTGGCCACTGTCTTTACTGACCGCTAATATCAAGAAATACGTGAACCGGATGTCGCCGCTGTGGGTGAGCGGGCAGGTAGTGGAATACAAGCGGCGCCCGGGCGCGCGCATAGCTTTCTTTGTTCTGCGCGACACTAAGCAAAGCACTTCTATGACGGTAAAGTGCTGGCCCACAGTCCTCGACCCGGTGGGAGATAACTTTACCGAGGGCGCGCAAGTAGTTGTTTACGCCAAACCGGATTTTTATGAGGGTTCGGGTTCGCTGTCTTTATTCGCAAAAGAAGTCCACGCCATCGGAGTGGGCAACCTGCTAGCCCAGATCGAGGCTCTGCGTAAGAAACTTGCTGCCGAGGGCTTATTTGCGCAGGAAAACAAGCAGCCGTTGCCGGTGATTCCTCGAAAAATTGGGTTGATTGTAGGACGCAACGCGAAAGCTAAACAGGACGTAATGGTAAACGCCTTGGCACGCTGGCCACTAGCCGAGTTTGAGGTGCGAGAAGTGGCAGTGCAGGGGGCTACTTGCGCCGCAGAAGTAAGTAGGGCGCTGGCCGAACTGGACAGAATCCCTCAGGTAGAGGTGATCGTGATTTCCCGAGGCGGCGGCGCAGTCGAGGATCTGTTGCCTTTTTCTGAGGAATCCCTAGTGCGGGCGGCGGCTCAGGCACGCACCCCTCTAGTTTCCGCTATCGGCCACGAAGAAGACGCGCCGCTGCTGGATTTCGTGGCTGACTATCGGGCGTCTACCCCTACCGATGCGGCGCGAAAGATTGTTCCGGATTTACAGGAGGAATCTTTGGGGGTCCAGGGCGCCCGCTCCCGTTTGCGCACCCAGATGCTCGCCCTCTTAGATCAGCACTTGGGACAGTTAGCCCAGTTGCGCGGCCGCCCCGTGATGGCCGATCCTTCCGCAATTATTGCGGCTCAGGAACATTCTTTGGCAATAGACAGTCAACGGCTGCGTTTTCGTTTCGAAACTCAGTTAGAAAATCAGGTAACTTCCCTGCGCGGATGGCGAGATGCTTTGAAAGCCTATTCTCCCCAGAGGATTTTAGAGCGCGGCTACAGTATTTTGCGCTCGCCGGCTGGTGGGGTCATCAAATCAGTATCGCAGGTAAATAAAGGCGATCTGCTAGAGGCGATTTTCGCAGATGGAACCGCAGTAACCAAGGTTTTTGGTACGAATCAGAAAAATAGTTCAGGAGGCAGTGATGAGTGAAGAAAACACGGAAGTTCCCGTGGGGGAACTTTCCTATGAGCAGGCGCGCGAACAGTTGGTGGCCGCTATCGCTCAGCTGGAGTCCGGCAAGCTCGGCCTGGAGGAATCTTTAAAGGTGTGGGAGCGCGGGGAGCAACTCGCCAACCATTGCCAATCCTTCTTAGATGAGGCCAAGCAGCGTTTAGAACAGGTCAAGAAACCGGAATAAGCCATGGCAACCAGCGAAGATAAGCCGACTCTAAAAGCCGAGGGCAAGAAACAGGGGCCTATGGGCGAGGGCGAGGGCGCCCTAGTGGCTACTAAAGACCAGGAGGCTAGCGCGGGGGCAGGATCGGAAACTGATGAGAATCTGCCCTTTGAATTGGGGCAAAAGCTGGGATATCACAAATCTGCGCCTCTCACTTTCTACCAGATCATCGATTACGTTTTTGTGGTGATCGCGGCGGTTTTAACCGTGCGCCTAGCTTGGATCCTCCTTAAACACGGTTTCCAGTTATCCCTGGTTATCCTGATCTATTTAACTTTTTTCTGGGTGCTTTTGGCCTATCTGGCGCTGCCGCGACTGCATCAGATAATGTCTTCGCTCTACGTTCCGGACTATTACATTGGGCGTTCTAAAACCGGGGATGGGATTCTGGGGGATCCTATTAACCTGGCTTGGCTGGGAGAAGAGGAGGATATTCACCTGGCGATGCAGGCAGCGGGCTGGACGATGGCAGACGAGATTACGCTTTCTTCTTCTTGGAAGATTATTTTCGCCAGTGTTTTTAAGCGTTCCTACCCGGCGGCTCCGGTTTCTCCGCTCTATCTTTTCGGGAAGAAACAAGATTTTGCCTATCAACAAGAGGTAGACGGCAATCCCAGTCAACGACACCACGTGCGTTTTTGGAAGGTTCCGGAGGGTTGGAAACTGCCGGGGGGATTCCAAGCAGATTGGCTGGCAGCGGCAACTTTCGACAAGGCGGTCGGCCTGTCTCTATTCACTTTGCAGATCACTCACAAGATTGACGAGAACATCGATATTGAACGTGACCACGTAGTAGATACCGTCCGGGCGGCCTGCACCAGCGTTGAAGTAGATGTAATTCCCGACGCTACCAGCGCCTATCACTCGCGCAATGGCGGAGGTGACCGGGTGCAAACCGATGGGAGCTTACCGGTGATTGAAGCCAATCTGGTAAGTGAGGAACATCTGCATCGGCGCGAAAACTTGGCCTTGCAACATAAGGGGTACCTGCGTTCTTCCCGCGAACAGGCAGAGAAAAAGAATAAGCGCCGGCTGCTGCGGGACCGCGAGGTGCCAGCCACTTCTCTCGCCTGCGGAATTACTTTGACGGTTCTGCATGCTCTGGAGCTGGCGGCGATTGGCTATATCCTCGCTACCAACCCAAAATATGCAGATGAGTTGGGGTTTTCTTTTTACCAGACTCGCCTGGCGGGTTACGGTTTTATGGCGTTAGCGGTCTTACTTACCGTCCTAATCGTGGGAACTTTATTTCACCAAAAATGGATGCGTCTGGGACTGCTCTTGGTGCTTACCGCAACGGTGATCGTGCGGATGATGGAGTCCTTGGGAATCGAGGGCGCCTCCGGTACGCCCCTATGGATAACTTCCACTACCCTGTCGGTGCTGGCAATCTTAGCGATTACTTCTCCGGCCGCTCGGCGTTGGGTGAAGGTGGAGTAGCTTTAACCCGCCCTTCACTTCCGAAAGTTTCAGTTTCTCCGGATTGCCTCTGGCTACTATCACCTCTGGCTACTCAAAAGGGGTAACTTCCAGCAGCTTTACCTTTATGCTTTTGCCGTTGGGAGCCTGGTAATCAACGGTATCCCCCACTTTATGTCCCATAATTGCCTGCCCCAGCGGAGCATCCGGGGAATAAACATCGATATCCACATCGGGGCTGGCTTCACGCGACCCCATCAGGAACTTCACTTCCCGCCGGCCCAAAGTAGCTTTTACTACCATCCCCGGTTCCACAATCCCGTCATCTGCGGGAGGCTCGCCAACCTCGGCATTCTCTATGATTTCTTTTAGCTGCAGAATCCGAGTTTCATTCCAGGACTGTTGTTCGCGCGCCGCATGGTAACCGCCGTTTTCCTTCAAGTCGCCCTCTTGCCGGGCCTCATCGATTCGACGGGCAATCGCCGGACGCTCTACTTCTTGGAGATGGCGTAGCTCTTCTTTTAGACGGTCATATGATTCCTGGGTCATCCAGGTCTTGTCTGCCATCGTGTTCTCCTCAGCTAATAAATAAAAGACTGACCACGCCGAGCGCGGTCAGTAAACAGCAGGTATCAGTGTAACAAATTGCCGGTGAAGTTGCTATTGGGAGGCGCGGGGGAACATACCAGTCCCAAAGTAACGCTCCAGGCGCTTAAGCCAAAACCGCGAAATAAGCAGCGATGCAAATACAGGTCCAACCGGCTACCGTACCGGCATGGAAAATCTCGTGATACCCAAAGTAGCGGGCGCGTCTGCCTGGCCAGCGGATTCCGTAAAACACGGCCCCTATTGAGTAGCACAGTCCCCCCGCCACTAGCAGCCAAATTAGTACTAATCCTCCGGCTTGGCGTAGCGGCCCCATATAAGCCAGTGCCACCCAGCCCAGCAAAATATAGATCGGTACGTACAACCAACGCGGAGCCCTCGGCCAAAATATAGACAGCAAGATACCTGCCAAGGCTCCCAGCCATACCAACAGTAATAAATTCCTGGCCTGTTGGTAGTCCAGTAACGATACCGCTATCGGAGTATAAGATCCCGCAATCAGGAGGAAGATATTGCAGTGGTCGAGACGGCGCATTACGCTGAGGGCACGATTGCCCCAGTCGATGCGGTGGTAAAGCGCGGAAACCCCAAAAAGCAGCAGAGAACACACCAGGTAGACCGCACAAGCCCAACGTTTCGCAGTAGTATCAGCTAAACAAATCAACACAATCGAGGCGGCTAAGGACAGCGGGGTGGTTATGGTATGAATCCAGCCCCGCAATTTAGGTTTCGGCAAGGCATTTAAAGAATCCTTTACCCGCGTTTTCACCTGCACGTATCGTCCATCTTCAGGTGTCATCCGTGCTCCTCAGTTCGAATAGAAACCCGCCCTAGCCTCTAAAGCCGCGGTAGGGTGGCTGGTTGCAACCTACGCTAATTGTAGGGGGTAAATACTGTCAACTGCTCGCTAGAGGGGTAAAATTCAACTATTACCCCCAAAGGAGAAAGCTTGACTCACTTTACCGACCTGCTCTATCGTCTCTATGCCCGCAACCTCGAAAAGGCACTACCCACCGAATCTTTGCCGCGCCACGTGGGGGTAATTTTGGATGGAAATCGACGCTGGGCTCATCAAGTGGGAGCAGAATCTGAAACTGGCCATAAGGTTGGTGCCGACAAGGCACTGGAATTTTTAGGTTGGAGCGAAGAAGTAGGAATTCCGGTAGTAACTCTCTGGATGCTCTCTACCGACAATCTGCGTCGCTCCGGGGAAGAACTCACCAAACTTTTTGACATTATTTGCGGAGTAGTAGAGCAAATAGCTTCTTTAGGTCGCTGGCACCTGCGTTTACTCGGTAATCTTTCCCTCCTGCCGGATCCGGTGCAAGATCGCCTGCGGGAGGCAGTGGCACATTCTTGTCAGGACTCTCCCCTGACTGTAAATATCGCAGTCGGCTATGGCGGGCGCGAAGAAATTACCGAGGCCGTGCGGGAGTTGCTACTGGAAAAAGCCAACGAGGGAGCGGATTTAAGAGCCGTGGCCGAAGAACTTTCCGTGGACGAAATAACTTCCCACGTCTACACCGCGGGCCAACCCGACCCGGATCTAGTTATCCGCACCTCCGGTGAACAGCGGCTATCTGGATTCCTAATGTGGCAATCTACCCATTCGGAATACTACTTTTGTGAAGCCTTCTGGCCGGACTTCCGTAAGATTGATTTCTACCGTGCCCTGCGCGACTTTGCTCTCCGTGAGCGTCGCATGGGCAGGTAAAAACTATTCCTCTGCGTCCTCGTCCTGAGAATTGTCTGCTTTCGAGGGCGCATCCTGGTCTTCTTCTTGGGCGGCTTGCTCGGCCTCTTCCACTTTCTGAATCTTGGTCGTTGCTCCTACCTCAAAATCGGTTTTAGCATCCGCTGGCACGATCTGATTCGGATCTGCGGCCGCAAATTCCTTAAGAGAGTCTTGAATCTCCAGCTGTACTTTCTCGGCATTTTCAGCGTGTTCGCGCAGGGTTTGCAGCTGGCCATCCTTTTCAGCTAGCGCCTTTGCCTCCCGCGCCTCGGTTAGATTCTGTTCACTGGGGCGAGCCGCCTCGGCAAGTTCCTTATCGAGGGATCCGGGAGGACCACCGGGACGATCCTGCTGGTAACTGAGGCGAATGAAACTGTCGTAACCACGCAAGTACAGCACGGTAGTGTTCACAAACGCTAGAATCGGCACCGCGAAAACCGCACCTACTATCCCCATGGCAGCACCGCCACCGGCAACTGCCAGCAGCACCGCCACCGGATGCAAGCTGACCGCATTAGACATTAATGCTGGTTGTAGCAGGTTAGATTCCACCTGTTGAACCACCAAAATAATAATCAGCATCACGATCGCAGTGGTGAAGCCCTTATCTACCAAGGCAATCGCTACCGCCATCATCCCTGAGAGAATCGCACCCAGAATCGGTACGAAGGCCGCCAGGAACACTAGGATTGCCAGCGGAATCGCTAGGGGAACTCCAATCAGGTAGGCACCGCCACCAATACCTACGGCGTCAATCGCCGCAACTAGACACTGGGTGCGAGTGTAGGCGCCGAGAGTTACCCAGCCGCGAATAACCGCCTCGTTTAAAGGATGGCGCGCGGAGCGCGGGGTCAACCGCAAGAACCATTGCCAGATTTTACGTCCGTCTTTAAGGAAGAAAAATAGGCAAAATAGTGCCGCAAGTCCCCCGGTGAAAGCCCCGGCCACCGCCGACATGGTTCCCAGGGCATTGGATGCTAGCCAAGACGCATTCTGGCGCGCGTAATTTTGGATTTGGTTTTGGGCCTGCCCCCATAGCCTCGAAGCGGTCTCGGTATCCATCTTCAAGGGGCCGGTGGCCAGCCATTGAATACCTTCATCAACGCCCTCTTTGGTGCGTCCGATTAGATTAGGAAGTTCGCTGGCCAATTGGGTAGTGGAAATCGAGATCATCGCGGTGACGATCCCCAACCCAATAATCAGGGTAACTGCCGCTGCCAAAGTCCGTGGCAAATGCAGTTTTACATATAAAAGTCGCAACACAGGTTCTAGCAAGACCGAAAGTAGCACTGCTACAGCTACTGGGACCATAATCACTTGGAATTGAGCAGCTACGTAGAGGAAGCCGGCAAAAGCCACTGCTACTACTAATAAGCGCCACGACCAATCAGCCGCGACCCGCAAAGATAGCGGAACCGCTTCATTTTCTGAGACTGGCTTAGATTTTGCTTTCACGGCAGCTAGGTCCTGTTCATAGGATTCGAGTGCCTGCGGGGCAGGACTAGCTTTGGCCTGAGGACGGGACAGGGTACTTAGCAACCGCCGACCAACTTGAGAGATTCGCGCGAGACCAGAATTCATAACTTAACCCTAGCAGTGCCCCTAAGCCTGCTTGCAAACTCCCTGCCCGGTGCGGCCCTCGGGTTGGCTTACAGTTCCCAATGCCTAAGACCTTCCCTCCCCAGGTGTCCTAGTTCAACGGGTCATCCTAGAAATCATTTGCCCCGAGTCCTCATCTACGAGGCTGAGCCCATCCATAGTGAAACCATTCACCCGCAAAAAACGGCGTTTCACCTGGTCTGAGCGCAGTACCCAGGCTTGAGCGGGAGCATCAGAATCAAGAACATAGTCCAACAACCGCTGGGCAATATCTGGGGAATAGTACTGGTGAATAATCCCTAAGAAAGCAATATCTAGGGCACGAGGAGCCGGGCCCAGCTGGTGATCATCCGCGGGAGAAGGGGTAACATAGGCCATCCCCACCACCTGACGTCCTCGGGATGCGAAGGCAATGCGGCGCCCTTTGGTCTGCAATATCTGCTGGTGCCAATAGCTGAGCAGGGCCTCTTCATTGTATTTATCCCAAAAGCCGTCCGGAACCTGGTTATCTAGGGTCTCGGTTAGAATCCGGTGATGCGCCATGGCTGCGCCGGCAGCATCAACTAAAGTTGGGGTTCTCACAATCACCGGCACAGCTAGTTTCCTCCCTAAAAAAGTTTGGGGCGACTACAGATTATAGTAGTCGCCCCGCAGCAAAGTTTTCTATTTAGTTATCTCTCAGGATCGCTAGGATTCTCAGAATCTCGATGTAGAGCCAAACCACAGTCACCATGATTCCTAGGGCGCAGCTCCAGGCCATCTCTTTGTCAGTCCCCAAGCGCACTCCCTCGCGAACCATATCGAAATCAGAGATCAGCGACATCGCTCCGAAGATTACCGCGAATAGTCCCACCAGCAGTCCTAGCGGCAGTCCCATCACCGTGATTTGATCCAGGTTACCAACCGAGCTGGTGGGGGTAATCATCGCCAGAACCATCGCCAAAAGGCGATATACGATGATTGAAACTATGCCGACCAACATGATCTTCATGAACTTAGAGTTCACTCGCACCAGGCCGGATTTGAACAGCACCAGGCAGGTTGCGAATACGGCGACTGTCCCGATCAAGGCCTGTACCACGATCCCGGGATAGAGCATTTCAAAGAACGCAGAAATCCCACCGATAAACAGCCCTTCGAAGAAGGAATAGCCCAGGGTAATCACCGCTGAGGGTTTGCGACGGAAGGAAGACACCAGCACTAGGGCGAAGGCGATCAGCGCCGAAACGGAGGAAATGGTAAGCATAGTTCCCCCGTTGGCTGTCAGGTCGTTTACACCCCAAAACCACAAGGCGGCCGCTGCCAGTACCATTACTCCGAAGCTCAAACCGGTGCGCACCAACACATCGTCCAAGGTCATGGGACGAGATACCCGCTGTGGGCTCCCCAGTTGTTCACCCTGTCCAATCGGAGATTGCGTGGCAGCACTGGGGGTAGCGGACTGCGGATAGCTCGGATTTGCGGACCGGGCATCTCCTCCTACCTGGTAGCCCGGCATTTCGGGATAACCGGCGGGGGTGCGACGCATCTGCTCGCCTACTTGATTCATAACCGGATTTGCCATCTGGATCTCTCTTTCTTCATTTACCAGCCGCTTCCATTTTCAACCTCATCAGTCGCGCTCTGAAATTATCCAGAGGCGGAAGCTAAGCCACTAATCAAATTATTAGTGAATGTTTCTTAAAACTTTCTGAACGTGTTCCGCAAAAATAATGGATGGTACCCCCGGTCGGACTCGAACCGACACTGGACTGATTTTAAGTCAGCTGCCTCTACCGATTGGGCTACGGGGGCTTTACCAGGAACTTTAGCCTTCCTCGCGGATGCGAGAGCGCCAGCCAAGTTTTGTTTTACCAAAAGTGAAAACCTTTTGTAAAGCGCCACTCCATATTAAACCTCAGGCATCCCCGATTGTCGAAACGAATAACAGCTACCATAGTTTCATGCGCGAACAACAAGGTGACGAAAACAAAGAATCCGCAAACAAAGAAACCCAGCGAGACATTCATTACTTTCCGCTAGAAAAAGAGGTAGAAGAACTGGTTAGTCCCCCTGACTATCAGGATCTGGCAGCTCCTGCTCCGAAGGATTACAGCGAGGAATCTCCTCACGGGATCTTTACCTCCATAAAACGGGTATTAGCTAACGACATTGTGGCCGGCATGATTTTGGTCTTTGCCGCCATTTTGGCGTTGATTCTCGCGAATGCTCCTTCCCCGGTGCGCGAAGGTTACATGGCACTTTCGAACTTCGAGTTCGGTCCCCACTCCTTAGGGTTACACCTAGCGGTACATGAGTGGGCGCAAGACGGGATCTTAACCCTGTTCTTCTTCGCAGTGGGTCTAGAACTTAAACAAGAGTTTGCGGTGGGATCTTTGCATAACATCAAAGTGGCGGCGATGCCGATTATTGCTGCCCTATTCGGGATGATTGGACCGGCCTGTGTCTATCTAGTAGGCACCGCAATTTCAGGTGATAATGCCTGGCACGGTTGGGCCATTCCCACCGCTACCGATATTGCCTTTGCAGTGGCGATTCTGCAGATTTTCGGGCGCGGCTTACCTTTAGCTGCCCGCACCTTCCTGCTAACCCTGGCAGTCGCCGATGACTTGGGCGGGATTTTAGTAATCGCCATCTTCTATGCCAGTGGAATGAAGATTGTTTCCCTACTGCTGGCATTCGTTTGCACCGCTATTTTCGGTTTCCTTGCCCAAAAACGGTGGGGACGCTGGTGGATTTTAGTACCTCTCGGCATTGTGACCTGGTATTTCATGTTTGACTCGGGGGTACACGCCACTATTTCCGGGGTGCTACTGGGGATGACGGTTCCCGCCAAACAACGCGCGGGCGAAACCGAGCCAGAAACCGAACGTCTTACTGAAGCAGTCAACCCCTTTAGCGCCGGGTTGGCAGTGCCGATCTTCGCTTTCTTTGCTGCTGGGGTAAATGTGGTGGATGTGTCCGGCGGTCCGCTGGATGTGATTACTCACCCGATTGCGATCTCGGTAATGCTGGCAATGCCGCTCGGTAAGGTCATCGGAATCTTCGGTTCTGTAGCCATCTTTACCAAGCTGACTCCTCTCACCTTAGGCAAAGGCGTGGGCTTGCGCGATGTACTCCCGGTATCGTTAACCGCCGGTATCGGCTTCACGGTAGCGCTGCTGATTTCTCACTTGGCCTTTAGAGGAGACGCAGAACTAACCCAAGCGGGATCCTTGGGGGTATTGATGGGAACCTTCGCTTCCGTGATTCTGGCCGCTATCGCCTTGCACATCCGGGTGCGGCACTTAAAGGCCGCCGGGAAAATCCCCAGCTAAATGCCAGAGTTCCCCAAATTTGCTACCTCCCGCTGGAATCGGAGATCTTGCGGCCTGCGACCACAGCGGCTAGTGGAGGAGCTTGGCGCGCTATTTCGCGCCCTCGAATCTAGTTTTCGAGGATGCGCGCCTGCTCCAGTAGTGTCTTAAAGTCCGGATCTGCCTGTTCGGCAGCCTCTAGGTAGCGGCTAGGCAGTAGCACCCGATTGTATCCCAAGGACGCTGCCTGTTCGAAGAATCCTGCCGACATTTTACGCGGGGCTTTCAGGAGACCGGCATTACTGGCGCCTGCCGCCAGCAGCCCTTCCCGCAGGTGCAAGGCCGCCAGGGCTTCATGCGGCTTTTGATAGGCCAATGCCACCTTTAGCTGCTGCCCCTCTTGGGGAAGAGACACCAAATCCACGATCCGTTCGAAACCGAAGCTGAAACCTACGGCGGGAACATCTCGCCCCAGCCAGCGTCCGACCACCCCGTCATAGCGTCCGCCTCCGCAAATCGAAGAGCCGGAGGCGGTGTGGGAAACTTCGAAAATCGGTCCGGTGTAATAGCCCATGCCCCGCACCAAAGTGGGAGTAAAAGAAATCTTGATATCAGGAGCGATCTCTCGGACTTGGGAGGCGATTGCCCCCAGGTCAAAGAGGGGCAACTCAGCGTTAAGGGAAGGCACCTGCACGGTTGTAACTGCGCTATTCAGTTCTAGCTCGGCGATACTGCCTACTGCCTCTACTAGGGCTTTCGCTTGCGAGTCAGCGGCTATTTCCTGCCCGACTAGCTCTTTGATAACTCCCTCTGCCCCGATTTTTTCCAGTTTATCGAGGGTGATGAAAGCACTATCGTGGTTTTCCTCTGCGACCCCGGCCGCTGTCATGAGCTCTCGCAGGAAACGGCGATCGTTCAGCAGGATCGTGGAATCTTTATCTAGTCCCAGTTTGCCGATTGCATTCCACATCGTCACGATGATTTCGACTTCTGCGCTGAAAGAGGCCTCGCCCAAAATATCGATATCTACCTGGTTAAACTGGCGGAAACGACCTTTTTGAGGACGCTCAGCGCGCCATACGGGACCGGTCTGGAAGGCGCGGAACACATTTGGCAGCTCGGCTTGGTGACTGGCGAAGTAGCGAGTCAAGGGCAGGGTCAAGTCATAACGGAGCCCTAGGTCTACCGCCTCTGCAGGCAAGATCCCTGCTTGGGGATCCAGGCCGCGTCGCATCACCTGGAAAATCATTTTCTCGTTTTCCCCACCTTGCCCAGATTGCAGCCGTTCAATCGGCTCCAGGGCTGGGGTTTCTATCTCCATGAACCCTAGGGAAGTGTAGGTTTCGCGCAGGACGTTAAGGACGCGTTCGCGCCAAGTTTTTTCGGTGGGTAAAAAGTCTCGCATTCCGCGAGTGGCAACAATTTTTCCAGACATGGCTATCACTTTAGCATTGGCGAAAGTTTCGGATTTGGGACTAAATAAAACCTAGATCCGCGAAATAAAGCGGAAAATTGGGATTCAAAATGAAAAGTACCAGTGGTACCCCCAACGGGATTCGAACCCGTGTCTACGCCGTGAGAGGGCGGTGTCCTAGGCCGCTAGACTATGGGGGCCTGAAACAAGAACCTGCAGGTTCCCATTTTCGCTGGGGTACCAGGACTTGAACCTAGAATGGCTGAACCAGAATCAGCTGTGTTACCGATTACACCATACCCCAAGGGCTGCAAACCTCGGCTCGCGCCGGGCTGCAGTCATCTACTCTAACGCAGGCACTCAGGCTGCTTCAAATAAATTCCTTGTGTCACTAATCACCTGATGTTAGGCCTGTTCCAGGTGGTTTTGTAGTTTACGCAGACGTTCGATGCTGGCCTTTTTACCCAAAATCCCGATGGAATCAAACACCGGGATCGATACGTTAGAACCGGTGATCGCCATAAATAGCGGCTGGAAAGCCACGCGGGGTTTGAGTCCCATTTCTTCCACCATTACCTGGCTCATGGCCGCTTTAACTGCCTCCGGATCCCCAATGGTACCGGCCTCCCCTACTTCACCTTCTGGCAGACCGTCTACGACTTTAGCCGCGGCCTCCAGCACCTGAGGAGCATTATCTTTGAGTTTGCGTAGCGGTTTTTCTTGATATTCCACCTGGTCATCAGCAATAAATAGGAATCCGAGCAGGCTCTTGGCTTGGGAGAGCACCTGCATCCGGCTTTGGGCCAGCGGAGCTGCCTCCTCTAAAAGCTGTTTTTCCTTATCCGTTAAATCAGCTAGCTGCTCGGCGCTTACGAATCCGCCGGCGTGTAGATAGGGAACGATCCGCTCAGTGAAATCGCCGGTTTCTAGCATCCGAATATGGTCAGCGTTAATCGCTAAGGCCTTCTTGGAGTCGAAACGCGCCGGATTGGGGTTCACGTCCTCAATATCGAAAGCGGCAATCATTTCTTCTTTGCTAAATACATCTCTATCTGCAGATATAGCCCAGCCTAGGAGGGCTAAATAGTTCACTAGCCCTTCGGGAATCATCCCATTTTCCCGGTGCAAAAGCAGATTTGATTCCGGGTCCCGCTTGGAAAGTTTCTTGTTACCCTCCCCCATTACATAGGGCAGGTGCCCGAACTCGGGTACCCGATCCGCAATCCCTAACTCGATGAGGGCGCGATAAAGCACAATTTGGCGGGGGGTAGATGAAAGCAGGTCTTCCCCGCGCAACACATGAGTAATATGCATCAGGGCATCATCGACCGGGTTTACCAAGGTGTAGAGAGGATCGCCGCCGCCGCGCACAATCACATAGTCGGGAACGGAACCGGCCTGGAAAGTGATGTCTCCCCGCACCAGGTCATGGAAAGTAATATCTTCATCCGGCATCCGCATCCGCAGCACTGGCTGGCGGCCTTCAGCGCGGAAAGCAGCAATCTGTTCTTCCGTCAGGTTGCGGTCATAGCCGTCATATCCCAGATGCGGGTTACGACCGGCAGCTTTATGGCGGGCAGCGATTTCTTCGGGAGTGGAATAGGATTCGTAGGCGAATCCTCCGGCGAGCAGCTTATCTGCGACCTCTTTATAAATATCCATCCGTTCGCTTTGGCGATAGGGACCGTAGGGGCCGCCCTTGCCCACGCCCTCGTCCCAATCTAGTCCCAGCCAGCGCAAAGAATCTAGGATTTGCTCAAAGGATTCTTCCGAGTCGCGTTTGGCGTCGGTGTCCTCGATCCGGAAAACAAAAGTTCCCCCCGTATGGCGAGCGTATGCCCAGTTAAACAGGCAGGTACGTACCATTCCCACATGCGGGGTGCCAGTGGGTGAAGGGCAAAACCGCACCCGAATAGGGGAAGTAGCATCCGGATTCATACCTAAAATCTCCTTGCGTAAAATCATTAGTTCCCCTTGATTCTACTTCGCTCCCCGCCTGATTCTCGAACCTGGAAGCATTACCGCGGCTAACCTGATTCCCGATACTTTTCCCGCAGCCTCTTGAGACCGTATTTATGCGCGCCCTAACTGCTCTGGGAGCGTAGAGTGACGTTATGCAAGATTTTGATCGTTTATCCCTGCAAGAACTACGACGACGAGGATCTTTAAAATGGACAGGGAAGACGAGCGAGGGCGAGCCTTTATGGGGAGCCTGGGTTGCGGAAATGGATTTTGGAACCGCGCCCGCAGTTGCACGCTGCCTGCACCGCGCTATTGATGACGGTTTCTTTGGTTATATGCCGCCTGAACTGGCCAATGGTCTACGGGAAGAGACGCGGCGCTTTCTTGCTGATTCCTATGGCTGGCAGGTGAGCGCCGACGATGTTTTTATTTCCTCCGATGTGCTTTCGATTCTGCGTGCCCAAATCCAGCTGACAACTAAACCCGGACAGGCGGTGGTGGTACCTACTCCGGCTTATATGCCGTTTTTGACTATTCCCGCTCAGCAGGGGCGAGATTTAATCGAGGTTAAAAGTCGCTACCACCAGGGCAGGTGGGAGCTAGATTTTGAGGCACTCGAAAGCGCCCTCACTCAAGAAAAAGCTAAGCTGCTGGTACTTTGCAACCCTTGGAACCCGACCGGGCGGGTCCTCAGCGAAGCAGAGCTTCGAAAAGTGGGACAGCTGGCACTTGCCCATCAAGTAACAGTGTTTGCCGATGAAATCCATGCTCCCCTGGTGCTGACAGATAAGGCTCGCCATATTCCGTTTGCCAGCCTAGATCCTGCTTTTGCCCAGATTACGGTTAGCGCGCACGCGGCATCTAAGGGCTGGAACCTGGCGGGACTTCATTGCGCACAAATGATTTTGCCGCCCTCACCGCTACGTGATCTTTTTGAGCAGTCAGGGGTGACTACCCAACTAGCGATGGGCGCGACTCCGCTGGGAGCTTTGGCCGCTCGCGCCGCCTACCAAGAGGGAGGCGCTTGGCTGCAAGAAATCAAAGGCTATATTCGCGAAAATTTAGCTCGCTCCCGGGATTTGGCGCTACAGATTGCTCCCCGGCTGGAAATCCCGGAAGTGGAGGGCACCTACCTGTCGCTTTGGGACGCGAGTAGCTATTGCGAAAACCCGGTCAAGATTGCGGAGGAGAGAGCCCGAGTGGGGGTAAATGGGGGCGAGATTCTGGGTACCGGCTACCCCGGTCTGTTGCGACTTAACGCTGCTACCCCTCGCTACCTGTTCCTGGAAATGACCCGGCGCCTAGCTAGTGCGCTGCGGGAAGCAGAAAACGATTAGTCGCGCTGCTTGCCGGAGGCGTTAACGGTCTAGCGGTTGGCGCTGCGTACGCGGTGCACGCGGCGGCGTTTTTGGTTTAACGGTTCGCGCTAACCACCATATTTTCCATCTGCCCCACCCCAGTGATGGCGCTTTCTAGGCGCGCCCCGGGGCTTAGAGGTTGCGGCAGCTCGATTCCTCCTACGATCACTACGTCCCCCGGCAGCAAGGTCATCATGGAACTGACCTTCGCGAAAGCTTCGGCGGCTTTTAGCGGCAAGTCAGCACTGTTAGCGGAGGCAACCTCCTGCCCGGAAACGCTGGCGCTAATGGTGAGGCTATCGGGATCAAAATTGGGGTCCACCACAATCCAGGGCCCCACTACTGCCGAAGTATCCCAAGCCTTTGCCTGAGCGAAACTGATTTCTTCGCTGCCGCTGGCGCAATCTACCCCGATAGTCCATCCGGCGATTACTGACTCCACCTGCTCGGGGGTCACGTTTTTACAAATAGTTTTGGCGACCGCCGCTAGTCCTACGAATACGCGCGCCTCGTCGCCGCCCCAAGTAGGAATCGCGATGGGATCATCCGGGCCAATCACCGCAGTATTCGGTTTGATTGCCACCTGCGGCCACTGCTCTCCGCCCGCCGTTTTACCCGCCAGATTCGCGCAGCAGCTAACTGCCTTCGAGCGAGGAATAACCGGAGAGAGCAACCGCGCCTCCTCTAAGTTATAGAGCTGCCCGGAGGGTTCCGCCTTTTGGAATAGGGGGTCACCTTTGAGGGCTACTATCCGTTCACTTCCGTCCTCTAAAGCTCCGTAAATAGGGTGGGCATCAATCCGAAATCGCACAATCTTCATAGAGCCAAGTCTAGCGTCCTTGCTAGAGTAGGAAGGATGAGCAAAGGAGGAACGCGTGAGTAGCAATGCCCCGGAACCGGCCTGGCGACGCCTGATTTCTGCGATGTTCACTTCCCCGCACCCCAAGATTGCTCCTGGTGCTGACCTGGGAATTTGCATTGAATTAGATGGTAGTTTCCATCCTTTGCGTCGAGAAGTTTCTGGCACTTGGACCCGCAATCGTGCCAGTTGGCGTGACCTTTGCCAAACTAAATGGGAGTCGGTTTCTGCCGGTTTAGATAGGGCGCAGCTGAGCCATTTACGGCAGGTGGCTCCCCTATTAGAAAAAGCTCCCCAGCGGCTATCTTCCGAGGAGGCCGCGCAGGTATCGCCTGCTATCCGCTCTTTGGCGCGCGCCGGATTTTCTTTTGTACTCGGCACCGAGCCCCTCACTCCGCTGCGTTTTTCTCCGATTCTGGCGCGCCCTTTCCTGGATATTTGCGCCCCGGGTGACGTGACGCTGCGCTTCGGGATTGATTTTTCTGCCGGTAAAGACCCTGCCCAGCGCACAGTAGCCGCTACCTGTGTGGCGGCCGGTTTAGAACTGGTGGCCAGCGAACAGCTGGAGTGTTTTGCTCTTTGGGATGATCGTTTCGGGGCGCTTAACCGAGTGTTGGGGGCGAAACCGGTGCGGGTGCCACAAGCAGATTTAGCGGATTTCTTGTTGCAAGACTTTCCGAATCTCAGCGATAGTTTCCCGGTCTATTCTTTGGATGACAGTTTTGAGTTCCCTAAATATCGCTACCTGCTGGAAGTGGGAACTTCTCGGGCAGAGGATCTTTACCGGATTCACTTGCGGGGTATGCGCGAACTCGGGGGTGAAAAGATTGAAACCAACGCCTTGCCAGTTCAGATTGCGCAGCTGAAAACCCAGGTGACGAAGTGGCTGCGCCGCCAAGAAGGGGTTTTCACCTTCGATAGTTTCCTTTCTTGTCCCGCTCACCGCATTAACCAATTGCTGGATGAGCTGGAAAACGCTTTTGACAGACAGGATTTAGAAGTTAACCGCCACGGAATTCCCCGTTCATTTTCGCAAAGGGGCGGAGAGATCATCGTGGATTTATCCCCCAACACTTACGGCTGGTTTACCCCGAAAGTGCGCTTGCATTTAGATGACCGTGACTTTGGGGCCTTAGAGATTGCGCAGATTCGCGAGCGCGGTGGGCTAATCGATGCCGATACTTACCTAAGCGAAGCAGATCTGGATCGGCTGACGCTGCTAATTGAGCGCGCTGGCCTTAATCGGCGCGGTATTCACCCGGCGATTATTGACCTTTCCCAGATTTTGGAGGGCACGCAGGCGCAGGTTCGCGGCCTGGAAGCGTGGAAGTCACGCCAGCTAAAGTTGCCGCCGATAGCCCCGCCCCACACCGCTAAGCTGCGCGAATATCAACGCACGGGGGTGTCCTGGTTGCTGGCGCAACTATCTATTGGGCCCGGAGCAGTGCTTGCCGATGAAATGGGGCTGGGAAAAACTCTGCAGATTCTAGCGGCGATTAAATCCCTATCCGCCGGCGATCCGGTGCTGGTAGTGGCGCCAACTTCCGTGATTAACGTTTGGGAGTCGCAAGCGCAACGTTTTTATCCCGAGATGGAGGTGCGGGCGCTGCGTAGCGGCACCGATATCGAGGACGGTTTCCGCGGCGCAGATTTAGTGGTGACCTCTTACGGGTTGCTGCGGCGTCACTCCGAGACTTTTTTAAAGCCCCAGTGGCAGGGAGTGATTTGTGACGAGGCGCAGCTGGTGAAGAATCCGCGTACTCAAGCCTGGCGCGTTCTTAATGATTTGGATCGAAGGTGGACGATTTGTGCTACCGGCACTCCCCTAGAGAATTCTTTAGCGGATTTGCATGCGATTTTATCTTTGGCACAACCGGGAACTTTGCTTTCGCGGGAGCAGTTTTCTGCCCTGCAGCTGCGCGGGATCGACCAGGTGCGCTCGCTGGTGGCTCCCTATATGTTGCGGCGCACTAAAGCTGAGGTAGCACCGGATTTGCCGCCGAAGATTGAACAGGTGTTGCGGGTTGATTTGGAGCCGGGGCATATTGCCGCATATCGCCAGCTAGAAGCCCAGGCGCGCCACCAGGTTAGCGGGTTGTTGCGCTCCGGGGACCGCATGTCGATATTGGCGGCACTGACGGCGCTGCGGCGAGCGAGCTTGGATTTGCGCCTAGTGGGAGGACGAGCGGGGATAACCAGCGCGAAAACTAACGCCCTGGTGGAACAGTTACAGGCGATACCCGGCCATAAAGCCCTGGTGTTTTCCCAGTTCACCTCCTATTTAAAGTTAATTAAAGAGGCTTTGGATGAGACGGGAATAAAAACTGCTTACCTGGATGGGTCTACCCGGCAGCGCGACCAGGTGGTTAAAGAGTTTTCGGAGGGAGACGCGCAAGCATTCCTGATTTCGCTGCGGGCAGGCGGCACCGGACTTACTTTGACCGCCGCCGACTATGTGTTTGTGATGGATCCGTGGTGGAATCCCGCGGTGGAAGAACAGGCAATCGACCGCGCCCACCGCATTGGGCAAGACCGTCCGGTTAATGTCTACCGCCTGGTGGCGAAGGGAACCATCGAAGAAAAAGTCTCCCAGTTGCAACAGCGGAAGCGCGACCTCTTCACTTCGGTAGTTAAATCTTCCGGTTCCCTAACCGAACTAGCCAGTTCCCTGCTTACGGATATTAACTAGCAGGTCACCTTTTGGGGCTAATGCCCGTTTTTAGGGGGCGCTTAAAAATTGGAGTGAGCCGTTGCCCCCCCCAGAGGGGCAACGGCTCACTTGTCTCAACTAGATTGCGCTCTAGTTTCTTGAGCGGCGGCTATATAGCAGGAACCCGCCTGCCATCGTGGACAGCAGAGCCGCCAGCAACGCCAACTGCGCGGTGCTACCGGTTTTCTCCAGCGGGTTGCCAGCTGTTGGTCCCGCCACCTTAATGATGAGCGTAATGACTTCGGAAGTTTTATCCGGATAGGTCACTCGCACCTTCACTGGGTAATCACCCGGCGCCGCATTTGCGGGAATCTTCGCAGTCACCGCACCCGTATCAGGATCCACCGTCACCCAATCTGGCCCACTAACCTTGCTATAGGTAGTACCTGTCGGCAACGGTTTGCCGTCTCTATTCTTCGGACCCGGAACCTCAAGGCTCGTCCCCGCCTCACCAGGCTTCGGATCTGAATACTTCGGATCATAAATCGTGTTTTGGTCAGGCGGGTTCACCGTAAATGTGAAGGTGGATGAAACCGGAGCTCCGTCCTCCCCGATAGCGGTTACAGTCACCGTCTGCGGACCGTTTGTCGGCTCCGTGGGAGTTCCGACGATCTTTCCTTGTGTCTGATCGTAGGTCAAACCCTTGGGCAAACCGGTAACTGTTATCGGATGGTTCGGATCTCGATGCTGCACCTCAATGGGAATAGGCGTCAGGGGATCTCCCTGCTTTCCAACCTGGTTCGGTATCGGGGTAATCGTCGCCGAGGCTCTGGGTTTCTGCGTCACCGTGGCTTTGGCAATAGCCGTATCCTGGGTACCGTCCTTGTACTTGACGACAACTTTAATGTTGTAGTCCTGTGGGTTCGCATCAAGTCCCGGCGTCATATTGATGGCACCGGTGTTCTCATCGACACTGACCCAATCCGGCATTCCGTCCGCTTTATAGAACTTGGTGCCGTCAGGCTTAGGTACTTCAGTGCCGTCCTTCTCCTTGAAAATCGGAGGATTAGTGGTCTTGGTTTGACCTTGTTCGATAACCTCTGTTTCGCCGTAGATCGGATTCGGCACCGGTTTATATTCAGGTGTCACCACTTCGGTTTGACCGTTCACTTTAACTATGGCGGAGGCGGTTCCCTTTGAGCCGTTGCCGTAGTTAATAACTACCGGTATCTCGTGGTTGCCGATGGTGGCATCCGATGGAATAACCCAGGTAATGGCACCCGTGTTGGAGTTAATGGTTGCTCCCGTCGGAGCACCTGCTCCCAGAGTATAGGTGGTTCCGGTAGGTGGCGTACCGGCAGCGTTAGTAACCGTGTCCTTGAAAGTCGGAGCCGGAACTGTCACGGTGTCTATGCCGCGAGTGCCTTCCTTAGTTCCGTCGTACTCGGGGGTGAGACGCTGCTGAGCGGTACATCCGTCGGTATCTACCGTTGACGAGGCAGGAGTATCCGGGCACTTATCATTCTCGTCATTAACCCCGTCATGGTCGCTATCCGCAGCCGGAACCGGGGGCTTGGCATTCACGTGCACCGGCACCGTGACATCGTCGAAGGTGCCGTCGGGATAGGTGACATGAATCACCGCGTTATAGTCCCCTGCCGGGGTGTCTGCCGGCGGTTTAATCGTCACCGCTCCAGTGTTGGGATCGACCGTAATCCAATCCGGACCAGAGGTCTTGGAGTATGTAGTCCCATTGGGAAGCGGGTTACCATCCGCATTCTTAGGCGTCGGTAACGTCTGGGTGCCACCCTGGTCAACAGGCGGGGCATCCTGATACTTCGGATCGTTGCCATTCGAAATCGATGCCACAGAAACCTTGGCATTAGCGCTGAGGGTGCCGCCGTTATCGGGGAAAGTCACTTTCACCGGAATGGACACATCACCCAACGCCTGGTTCGTAGGCACATCCCAGGTGATTGCTCCCGTGTCTGGATCCACCTTGATATCGCTTGCGCTCACGCCGCTGGGCAGGTGATCCGTGTCCAAAGCGTACTTGGTGCCAGCCGGCTCCGTGTTGGGAGCTCCGTTGATGGCGTTCTTGTATGTCGGTGCCGGGACAGTAACGCTAGTCCCTGGAGCGACCTTCTGCGAACTATATTCCGGCAGGTACTTCTGGTTCGCGGCGCACCCGTCGCTATCTACCTTCAACCCCGGGTTAGTGCCGGGGCAAACATCCTTAGTGTCATCTACCCCATCCTTGTCGGTATCCGGTTTGGGTGCCGGGTTAATAGTGATAGAGAAAGAAGTGGAAACTACTTTTCCATCCTGTCCTTTGACTTTCACCGTAACCGGGTAGGTTTTCGGGTTTTCCAGAGGATTGCCCGCATCGTCCACCGGGTTAACCGTACCGGTAATGGTGCCGGTATTCGGGTCATAATCCAGCCCCGCGGGCAATCCTTCGAAGGTGGGTGGCTCCACTCCGTTAGCGATTTCTACCGGGATCGGGTTAATTGGCTGTCCGGCAGTCCCGCTTTGGTCAGCAATCGGCGTGATAGTCGCGGGTTTATCCGGAGGTGTAACCGTGTATTTGAAGGTCTGGGTTACTTCTTTACCGTCCTTACCTACAGCTTTAATGGTGACCACGGAGGGATCGCCGCTGGGGCTGGCTGTCGTGGGAGTACCGGTAATTTGCTTGGTCGCAGGATCGAAAGACAGCCCGTCAGGCAGTCCGCTCACCGTTAGGGTGCCGGGCTTGATGTTTTCTGCACTCACGGTTATAGGGGTGATTGCCTCTCCCGCCTTTGAGCTTTTATCGCCGGGATTGGTGATGCTGCCAGCTGGAGGCGCCGGCGCGTCATTCACTTTGAACGGCGCATTTGCTGTCTTGGTTCCACCACTATTGGGATATGTGAGCTTCACCGGGAGATTGTAGGTTCCGGCAGCTGTCGTCTGGGGAATGTTCCAAGTTACCTCGCCGCTATTGGGATTCACACTCACGTCAGAAGCGTTCACGCCAGCAGGCAGGTTAGTGGTGTCCAACTGGTAGGAAATGCCGCTGACGGGCGGGGTGGTGGAGGCGGGAGTGGAACCGAGGGTGTCTTGGAACTTCGGCAGTCCCGAACTGGCGGTAGCCCCAGGATCCGAAGTCGTAGTCTCATAGCTCGTATCGTACTGCTGCGCATAGGTACAGCCGTTAGCCTGCACCGTGAGACCGGTGGGAGTATTGGAGCATTTATCTTTATCATTTGCTACCCCATCACCATCGTCATCCAGGGGAGCTTGGATAATGAAGGGAACACTCGCAGGTTCTGAAATTTTGACGGATCCTCCGCCAGCAATTCGCTTGGAGTAAGTCATTTTCACCGGGACCGAAATGACGGTGCCGTCCTCACCGGCGGGGCTCTTCCAAGTAACCGCCCCCGTCGAGGGATTAATGGAAAAATCATCCTCATTTAGACCGGCCTCGGTCATCTTTGCCTTGTCGAGTTCGAAAACCGGATTATAACCCTCAGGCAATGACGGATCCTGCTCTACCTCGTCAGTATCTTTCTTATCGAAAGTAGGAGCCGCAGAAGTTGCTTCCACGCCCACCTTGGTTTTGGTCTGCTGGTAATTGGCATCGTAATCCGGCAGCACCGCCAGGAAGGAATCGGTACCTAAAACTACTACGTCTTTCCCTTGCTCATCTACCGAGGTCAACACCGCGTTATACACAGTGTTTTCCTTCAAATCTACCGGGACTTTAAACGGACAAGATTTTAAAATACCGCTGTTGTCAGCTGTTAAGTCGCAGCTTTCTACCTGCTTCTCACTGGGGTCGTACCAGGTGATTCTATATTTATTGCTATCAATCTTATTGGCAGGAGCCAGCCCCTCGGTAGAGGTGTTTACCGTGGTACCCGGGGTGGCGGCATGGGTACTGGTGTCATATTCCAGGACATCAAAATAGGTCTCTACCGGCACCAATCCCAGATTCAAGTCATCCCACTGTTCATTGGAGCCAGCAAAATTTCCGGTGACACCGAACGGCTTGAACATAGCCGAGCCTTGGCGGGTGTCGAAGAAGTTGTTGCCGCGCCACGGATCCATGTATCCGATACCCTCTGGCTTATCAACCAAAGAAACGTTCAAATAGTCCCAGTTCACGTGCTTCTGGTCATTCCTACCAATCCCTTCCCAGGATCCGGTGTCGGGATCAGGCGCAACCTCGCCGCAAGTTCGTCCCGCCGGAACCGTCTGGCAGCTGCGTTGGTTATTACCCCAGCTGCCGTTGAACTGCAACGTGTAGGTGCCATCTGTTCCGGTAGTGGCCTGCACGGTTTCTGCGATCCACTTACAAGACCCCGTGTCTTTAGGGATTTGTTGCTGGATGTATTTTTGTAAGTTGGCTTCATCCTGGGCATCCCACCGGGAAGTAACAGGAGTGGTGGAGGCGGAGGCACGGAAAGTGTGATTCTGAAAAATCGCGGCTTTGTTGTCGGCGTAATACTTTTCAACTTGTTTCACGGCACAATCGCTCAGGTAAGACGCCCGCACCTTCTGATCCTGTGCTACCTTGTCACCGGCAGGATTATTTAAATCCAACCAACGCGCCGAGCCCACGCCCTGCACCCAGTTCCAGTAGACCTTACCGGAGATATGACCACCTCGTGAACTCGACAGAGTGTTGGTGGTGTTGACGGTGGCGGCGCTAGTCTTGGCGGGGTCTTGTTTCTCCACAAAGAAGGTGTCCGCGCCCTTGACACCGTAGGTGTTACCCCAATAGGCGTTACCGGTGGAGTCCTGAACTATACCGTCCGGAGAGGGACGCTGACCGTATCCCCAGAATTGGTTGAGATTTTCGCGATCCGGGTTGATGACCCAAATCTGGATTTTTTCGTTATACATTCCCCCCGGATGCAAACCGACTTCACCGTCAAAAGTACGTTTCACCCCATTAACATCGGTGTAGGGCAGCATTTTTATCTTAAAATTACCGTTGACATCGGTGGTGCCCTTGTAGATGGGCGACGCCCACCTGCCTTTGGACTTAGAGCCTTCGCTCCACTGGGCGTACACCGTCACATTCGCCAGTCCGACCCCCAAGTCTGCGGTGGCAGAAATATTACCGGTAGCCGGTACTGCCAGTAGTTTCTTGACGGAACCGGAGACGGTTTTGGCGTCTATGGGAGACTGCGAAGAATCAATGGCATCCCGGAATTTCGCTGGAGCCTCTGCGTAAGCTGGCTGCGAGGACGCTCCGAACATCACCGCTACTATTCCTAGTAGCACTAAAGAAAATCCGGCGCTGACAGCCGCTATTTTCTGGATCTTTCGGCGACTGTTATCGCGGAAATTTGTGGTAGTAACGAGGGAAAGCAAATGCCTCATTGCTCTGCCTTTCTGTCTACTCAGCTGAATCGCCCTAAACCTATATATAAAGGCAAAGTTCAACCGCTCAGCCAATAACCCGACATTTTTCAACATTCTACCCGATAGCCCTTTAAGAAAGTAGCGAGGATAACCTAAGAAACTACCTCCCCGGAGCGCGCTCCCTAGGGGAACAGTGCCGAACATTCCTAAAGCAACACTACGAAGTCTCGTCAATACCCGTTTGGAACCACAACTCGTGGGGAGAGGTTTTATGCGCCGGGAGCTGAATTCTGGTTCCTCCCCTAGCGGGGGGCAAGCTTTCTCCTAGAAGATTAAGAGGAAACAGAGGAAAGGAATAGCTATGAAGACCTTGGAACTATTACAGGATCGCCGCTCCCGTTACCATTTGGAGAGGAAAATCCCCTTAAGCCACCAGGAACTGCTGGATTTGATTGACGAGGTTACCGCGCAGGTGCCGGATGCTTTCAATATGCAGTCGCAGCGACTCCTGGTAGTTACCGGCGAGAATCAAGACGCCCTCTGGAATCGGGTTTTCGAGGTTTTTGAAGGTAAAGTTCCGCGGGAAAAGATCGATTCTTTCCGCGCTGGTTACGGCACTATTCTCTACTTCTATGACCAGGAAGTCACCGAAGAAATGGCGGGCAAGTTCACCACCTATGCTGACAAGTTCCCGCACTGGGCAGCGCAATCCCTGGCCATGTTGCAGTTTTCGCTGTGGGTAGCGCTCCGCGAGGCGGGCATTGGCGCTTCGCTACAGCACTACAATCCGGTGATTGACCACGCGGTGAAGCAAATGTTTGACCTGCCCGAAACCTGGGTACTAGATGCACAAATGCCGTTTGGGCTTGCCAGCGATGAGCCCTCGCCTAAGCAGCTGCAAGACATTCGCCAGCGGGTATTTCAGCGCTAGCCGGGTAATCTCTCCCGGAGTGGCATTAAGTAAAACAGATTAAAATAACCCATTTATTATTTGCTTAGAATTTACGTAATCGTCCGATTTTATTTAACTTGCGTCTTATAGCATGTTAACTGCAATATCTGCAGGAGACGCCCATGAATAAAATTTTTTCGATTACCGCTTCCCTGATAACCGCAGTCGCTTTGACCTTTGGTCTTAGCGGCTGCGGTTCTAAGACTCCCCCCTCCAGCTCTTCTTCAAAGCCGGCCTCTATCAGAACCGCGGATCAAGCGCCAGCGTCCGTGGACATTAAAGGTGAATACAATAATGGTTCAATGTGGGCAAAAGTAGGTCCCATATATCGACAAGAGGACGGAACCTCAGTTCTAGCGCTAGCGGCAGGATATTCAAAAGAAGTGACCGGGTGGCCTGCTAACACAAATGTGGGGCAGGCGATTACTAGCGTCAATAACACTGAGCAAATCGCTTATTCGGGGATTTTCATGCTCAACGATTCGGAAGTGTTCGAGCCGCTCAGAATGAAAGATAACCAGGTTGCTTGGGTGCCGCAGGACGCAAAACTAAAAAAAGAACAGATGCATTCTTTTAAGGAGCAACAAAAAGGCGAATTGAAAGAATCTGTGTTGGTGCCTTTCGGCGACATCGGTGAAGGCACCAAAGCAGCCGGGGTTTCGGTGGGGCTGATTGGGTTTGCAGCAAATGTGCCAGTTCTTGACAGTGCGCAGGCTCCCCAGAAGGTGCAAGAAGCACTGGGAAAGATACCGCAGGACGCAGAGGTAAATATCCATGCCCCCTATGCCCAATACACTATGACCCCGGGAATGGGGATTTCCTCCGGTAAAGAGAACCTGAATGTAACTTTGGCGGCAGACGTGTTCTTTGACTCGGGCAAATGGGATATTAAAGCGGACTCCAAATCCGTCCTCGATCAGGCAGCAGCCGCTCTAGCTACTCATGAGCCTGGTGAAGTCACCATTGTGGGCCACACCGATGACATACCTGATAAGAACGTGGGGAACCAAGTATTGAGTGAAAACCGCGCGAATGCGGTTAAAGCAGTTTTGGCAGGAAAATCTGAGCTGGTCGGTTTTAGTTTTAAGGCCTCTGGTAAAGCCGCTACCCAGCCCGCGGTCAAGGGCACAACCCCCGAGGCACGCGCGAAGAACCGGCGGGTAGAAGTGAGCATAAAAACTCCAGTTAAGAAAGAGGTCGCCGAACTGCAGGCGGCGAGTGCCAAGATGCCTGCTGCAGCCGCTAGCGAGTCTACTTGGCCTGCGGCGGTGACATACGATGCCGATACTACCGGCGCTAAACCCACCACTATGGAAATTAGTGCCTCGAAAGCGGTAGCGTACCCGCACTATACTTTGGTGACCTTTACGGTTACCGCCAAAGACGTGAGTATGTGGTTTACAAGTCTGCAGTTCGAGGCGAACTATCATGGCACGCCCAATGGTAACAACAAGTTTTACGGTGCCGATATTTTGCGGGGCCAGGCTCGCACCGCCCCGCTAGAATATACGCGTCCCCTACAAGGTGGCACCGAACAGGCGGTGATAACTGGCGGTGGGGTCCATGGCGCCGGCACCAGCATCAAACCGAGTTACAAACTGACTATCCCCGTCCTGTATCCGCCCACTAAGGACCAGACCATCACCATTGATGCCACCTACCATAACCCCCAGGTCAATAAGAAAGACTTGGGTTGGCGCATCAAAGATATTCCCGTAGAACCGGCAACCGAGGACGGTAAATAAGTCACCCTTTACCGGATCGATCTTTCCCGCGCGGGAAAATAAAACCAGTTTGCGCGGGAGAGAGAAAACACCCCGGACTGGCTGGTCACAAAAGCATCTTTCGCGGCAGCGCGGATTGCGCGCGCTTTCCCCAGGGCAAAACCACTCTTAAAAGTTTCATGCCCTCCCCTAACCGGAATTTCGGTATTGGAACCTGGCTCCCTGTGCTCACTTCCCGTTGATAGGGTGGCAAGGATGAAGAAAACGAGTACGCGCGGGCTGGAAATACTGTTAGCTTTGGTGATGATGGCGCGTGGTACCTCGTTTATTTTCAGCAAACTTCTGCTAGAAACCATGAACACCTTCAACGTATTGGCGCTGCGTTTTGGGATCGCCTTCCTGCTATTGGCAGCGCTGTTTGCCCGCCGTCTCTATCGAGCCAGCCGGAAAGTATGGATAGCGGGATTCCTGATTGGATTCCTATATTTCTTGGTGATGTCACTGGAACTGACCGCTTTGACCATGGCAGATACGGGACCCGTAGCACTCACTGAACACACCAGCATCGTGATGGTGCCACTGGCAACAGCCGCTTTGGCCAGGGTGCGCCCTAATCCCATAATGCTAGTATCTGCATTCCTGGCGGTTACCGGGGTGGGGATGCTGACGCTGCCCGGCGGGAATCTCTCTGCAGGGCTATTAATCGCCCTGCTGGGAGCCGTCTGCTACGCAGCAACCATCATTGTTACCGATCGAGTAACCCATAGCCCCGAGGAAGGGTTTACCGTCGGAATTATTCAGCTGGGTACGCTCGCGCTCCTAGCTGCTATCGCCAGTTTTTTCTTAGAATCCCCGCATTTGCCCTCCTCCCTCGCGCAATGGGGAATGTTGGCAATGCTAGTAGTGGTGTGTACGGTTTTCGGTTTCACTTTCCAGCCCGTTGCTCAGGCGCGGGTATCGGCAGAAATGACCGGACTGTTAGCAGCTTTAAATCCGGCGGTAGCAGCGATAATCGGCGCGTTCGTGTTAAATGAACAGTTTGGCTGGCTGGGTGCGCTGGCAGTTGCGGTGATCCTAGTCGCTATTACCCTCCCCAGCTGGCTGCGCATCCTCACCCCTAAAGTCGGAAAAGTTTCACCGCAGTAACAGCACCCGTAAACCCGGCACTGCCCTCTCTAAAGCTGCACGAACAGCGATAATTCTCAGCTAACTTTAGGACGAGCTCTCAGCTTAGCGGTAGCGGCGGCGCAGGATAATTGCCCCGCCCAGCGCTACTCCCAGGAAGCAAATCCCTAAAAGAGAAGCAGCGCCGCTGCCGGTATGGACTATTTTCTCCGGTACCGGCGGGGTGGTAGGAGGAACCGTAGGAGGCGTCACCGGCGGGGTGGTTGGTGGGGTCACCGGAGGGGTGGGCGGAATAAAGGTATTGGTGAAGAATACCAGGTTGACCCCATCATTCTGCTCGGCTTGAGCTACTTGGCTGACTTTAAACTTACCCGTAAGTTCTGCCGGTAAATTCTCGGTCACCTTATAGGTGAGCGCTACCCGCTCAGCCGGTTTCTTCTCCACATCTGCTGGCGTATATTTTGGTAACTTCTCGAGGGCGAATTGGAAATCTTTACCCTCGCCCTGCTGGAAACTACCGGCCCGAAGATACTTTCGCACCGGCTCGGTCGCTATTTTGTTCTTTCCTTGCCAGGTTTCCAGCTGGAAGTTATCGATATAGTCCCGCATATCGAGATCTTTGAGCAGGTCATCCCCGCCCTCCCAATGTTTCTTAACCAACAAATCGAGGTAGGGGACAATCTCGGTTTCCGAATCAGGAATCCGGTTAAATAGGGGCTGCTCCCCCACCTTTTTCACCTTCACCTGGAACATAATCGTGAGGTCCCGTGCGGCGGGGAACTCGATGGCCTTACTAAAATCGAACTCTGCTACCTGGGGCTTAGCGTGATCTAGCAGCTTGATCTCCCGGCTGGTCGGGTTGTAGCTGGCCTCAAAGTCCGTAGTTACCGCTTCGCCCTCCATCACCTTTAAGGAACCCGGAACCAGTTCCAGGCGTTCATCGAGCTTATCGACTACCGTGACCGTATTCTTAAAGCCCATGTCCACATACTTGCCAAACTTAACCACCAGGCGGTGATCTCCAGGTACCTTAGCGTTAATCCGGTAGTCGATCAGGTCTCCCTTACCGGCATAGGCTTTCTTACCGTCCTCACCAATCGGATACTTCGCCTGGTCAATCACTTTGGCGAAACTCGGTTTTTTCGGTACCAGCAATAGCAGCGGGGTCTTGTAACCAATCAAAGCCCGCGAGCGAGCATCATCCTTAAAGCGGTCATCGGTACCGCCATAGGGATTAGTCCATACCTCTTCATCACTGCCTGAGCGGAGCATCTTCATAGTTAAGCGCCCATTTTCTGCCAGGCGAACTCCGTACTGTAAGGACAGATCATAGTCTTTCTTGAACGCTGGCGCCGCGTCCTCAATCCGAACCGTATAGTCCCCCGGGGTTACTGCCTTAAACAGACTTGCCGGAAAATCGTAGGCAGTTTTGGTGGCAGTAGATTTTGCGATCAGCTTTCCTTGCTGGTCATAGAGCCCCAGAGTAAACCCGGCTTTCGCGTGTTCGGTTGCAAAAGAGTCATACTTAACGGTTTCGATATTAGAAGTCAGGATATAAACCTGTTTTCCCAGGGTAACCGTCAAGGTGTTGGTCTCCGAATCGAATTTTTGCTCCGCAATCCCGTAATACATATAGGATTTCGGCAGGCTAGGCAAAGATAGCTTCGCCCCTTCGGGTACCCCACTGGCTTTAATATCGAAAGAATAATCACCGCTGGCAGTAGGCAGAGAAAGCTGTTTTTCTGCCTGGGGATCTGCTTTGCCCCCGATATTAAACTTCCAGCTGTCACTTTCCGCCAGCACCTCCAGAGGGCGCTTGATAGTGACGTGATAGGTCTGATCCACCAGCTTTACCTGCTTTAGAACCAGCTCGAAACCGTCATCTTTGGCCAGTACCTTTTGCACTGAATACGGCGTTTTCTGCCCGCCGTCCTGCATGGTTACGGTCGGCAAATCTACCTGTGTTGCCGGAACCAGTGAGCTCGGGGCAAACTTGCCGTTATCGTCATAGGCAGCCGCTTGTAGGAAACCGTGACCAGAAGAATCCTTAGTGACAGTTACATTCTCATTTTTCTTGCTAACCGTGTTATAGAGCGGCAGCTCAAAAGATTCAGCGCTGCCGGCAATAGCAGCCCCCGTCTCATCGCTCATCGTTACCGGGTAGCGCTTAGAAATTTTTTCTTTGAAGGTCATCCGCATTTGCGGGGTGCCATCACTGGCGGCCTCGACCTTGACTTTTACCCGCTCCCCGATCCGCGAGAAACCTTTCTTTACCGAAAAAGTGATTTCCTTGCCCATCGGGTAATCTGCGGCCTCGAGAGCGAATTCAATCTCGCATTTGCGCAACCCATTTTCTAGGGTTTTGTCGGAGGTGACGTCTGCGTCCTCAATCTCGTAGGAGTCAGCAAACCAGCCGGTACCTTCCTGGATTTCTAAGTCGGTGCAGTTAGCCCGGGTATAAATCGTGGCATAAAGGGCAGCGGCATCTTCATCCTCGCCTGCGGCCTCAGCCAGGGGGGGCTAACAACGCCATTCCCAGGACTAGCGCCATTACCAGGGTGATGAAAGCATAGTTCGCAGATTTTTTAGTCATTTTCCCTACCGGTTATATTGGGGCAGTTTTAATCACAGAATATCGCCCGCGCCCCGCTGCCAGCAACGCAAAGGCAGCCTGGCTCGCCCCCTAGGGACTGCTACTAATGCAAGAGCAGTATTCCGCCGGTGAAACAAACAACTACCACGAAAACGAGCAGGCCCAGTGACCAGAGAATCACTGCCCGCAACAAATCGATTTCTTTTTCTGGCGCCCCCATCGCGGCGGCCGCGATTGCCAGGGATTGCGGGGCGATCAGTTTACCGATCACTCCCCCGGCGGTATTAACTGCGACTGCGAAGGCTCCCGGCAACCCAATCTGTAGGGCGGTGGTTTCCTGCAGGGAGGCAAAGAGAGCATTCGCGGAGGTACTCGACCCAGAAATCGCGGTGCCGAGGTAGCCAATCAGTGGGGACAAGACCAGGAAGAAAGTTCCGGTGCTGGCCAGCAAAGTTCCGATGGTCAAAACCATGCCAGAGATGTTCATCAGGTACGCCAGAGCCATCACTTCTAAAATGGTGGCCGTCGAAAAACGCATAGAAACGATGGCGGCCCCCAGTTCTTTTAACACCCGCTTAGCCCCCAAGGGATAGGTACCCTGCTCATGCAGCAGGGAAAAAGCTATGCCGGTAATAATCGCGGAGACCGCAATCAGGATTCCCGGTTGGGAAAGGATGGGGATGATCACGGTGCCAACATGGGAGGCTACCTGGGGGTTATCGGCGCTCGCTACCTTCCCGGCCAGAGCCGGCCAGCTAACTTGCACGTCGGTAGCACTTAGGCTTTTCGCAAACAGGGGCACCATCCGCCCTAGAGACAAAATTGCAATCACCGAAACATAGGGCAGCACCGCCATCGCTATCCGTCCTATGTGCAGATCAGTGGGCTTTTCAGTCAGGAACTCTTCCGGAATCGGAGGACGATAGATCAGCACCATCAGCCACACCACCAGGAAAGTTACTATCGGAGGGAGCACTCCACCTAACTCGAAGGACACAAAACGCAGCGTCAGGAACTGACCTAACCCTTCTACCAGCCCCATCACCAGAGCTAGAGGAAATAGTTGCCGAAAATTCTGCCTGTCTATCAGCACAATAAGGACGAAGGGAATCACCAAAGCAACCGCCGGCTCCGTCAAAGACACATATCTCGCAATCTCGGCTGCGTTTTCGTTTAAGTGATGCCCCCTCATGAGGGCGGCGGCAGTGGTGATCGGCACCCCGAAAGCCGCATAGGCTACCGGGGAAGTATTTGCCACCAGGGCGATCATCGCAGCTTTTATCGGTTTAAACCCCAGTCCTATTAGCAGAGCAGCGACAATCGCTACCGGCACCCCGAAACCAGACAGCCCCTCGAGCAGGCCTCCGAAACAGAGAGCGATCAGCATGGTTTGAATCCGTAAATCCCCGTTTCCCACCGCCGAGAAAACTTTGCGCAAATCAGTTTCGCGTCCGGTGGCCTGCATTAAGCGGTGCAGCCACACCGCCGCAATCACAATCACAATGATCGGGATTAGACCTTTTAAAGCCCCTAGTAGGCTCGCAGATATAGCCATAGTCACCGGCATTTTGAACCCGGCGATGGCAACGATTAGACCCGTAGCTAAAGCAATCAAACCTGACAGATGCGAACGCATCCTAAACGCCCCTACCAGGATGAAAAATACCACTATCGGTAGCGCTGCTACCAGAGCAGATAGCCAGAGTCTGCCCCCCACAGCGGTAACGTCAGGTACAAACATTTCCTTGCTCCTTTTCGTGATACTTTGTGATTTTAGCTACCGGAAACAAACGTTGAAAATAGCGGAGCCATTATTAGTAGAAAAATCACGCCCGAAAGATTATTTTTTACAGTGACTCCAGCCCTCCTCACCCTGCGTCTTTGTGTCCTTTAGTGCTCTTTAACTGCAGGAATAAGAATCTAGGTTGGTTAAAAGCAGCCTGGGATCCCACAACTTTCTTACCCGGCCTTCTGCTCACATACTGGACACTTGCTGGGTACCTGCCGCCCCGATTTACTACCGCGGCAAGGGCGGCGAATTTGTTTAGTAAATAATGCTTGCACCCGCGAGGGTGTCTGCGTAATATGCACTTCGTGGCTAGAACACAACGCCATTACTTTAACTATGCGGCGGTTATTTTATCGGGGTTCCTCATCGCCCTGCTGATAGGCACTTGCCTGTTGATGCTACCGGTATCAACTGTGCATGTCGGGGGGATCCCCTTACTACCTGCCCTATTTACCGCCACTTCGGCTCTGTGCGTTACCGGGTTAACCATTGTGGACACCGCCACCTACTGGACAGATTTCGGCAAAGTCGTAATCTTGGTACTCATCCAAGTGGGCGGTTTTGGAGTAATGAGCTTTGCGGCGGTGCTCGCCCAAGCAGTGATCCGCCGAGAAAGCCATGGCGCCAAACTAGCCTCCGCCGCTGAGCGGCGCAGCGGCAGCGGCAGAATCCGTACCCTGCTGCGACGGGTTCTGGGCACTTCCCTCTTGATTGAGCTATTCGCCGCCATTCCGCTAACGATTCGTTTCCTGTCCCTAGGGTATTCGCTGCCGCGCGCCCTCTGGCATGGGGTATTTCATGCAGTTTCGGCTTTTAATAATGCAGGCTTTGCCCTCTATTCGGACAATATGTCTTCCTTTGTGGGCGATTGGGGAATATGTTTACCCCTGATAGTAGCGATCATTATTGGGGGTTTGGGCTTCCCCGTCCTCTTCCAGCTTCGCACCAGTCTGCTAAAACCTTATCGCTGGTCACTTCATACTCGCATGGTGTTAGCTGGCACCGCAGGTCTGCTAGTATTTTCTTCCTTGATCGTTACTGCTTTTGAGTGGCATAACCCCAAGACCTTGGGCAAGCTCCCTGCTCTAGATGCGATTTTGGCTGGAATATTTCAAGCGGTGCAAACCCGTACCACCGGTTTTAACTCGATTGATATTGGGCAGATGCATGAATCCACCCTGTTTGCGATGGATACCTTTATGTTTATTGGCGCTGGACCGGCCGGAACTGCCGGCGGTATCAAGATAACGACTTTGTTTGCTCTGCTAGCTATCGTGGCTGCGGTTATTCGCGGTCGGCGGCAAGCAGTGGTCTTTGGTAAAAGCATCTCAGCTGACGTGGTGCACCAAGCGGTAGCGGTAGTGGTATTGGCCTTTTTCTTGGTAGCTACCGACACCATCGCCATCCTATTTTTATCCCCCTTCAATTTGTCCCAAACCCTATTTGAAGTGCTCTCGGCATTTGGGACTGTGGGGTTATCAACTGGGATAACCCCACAACTTAACGATCCTTCGCAACTAATCCTGATAACTTTGATGATTATTGGACGCCTAGGTCCGATTACGGTTGCTACCGCACTCGCTTTCGCACCTAGCGCCTCGCAGATTTCCTTCCCCACAGAAAGGCCGATCATTGGTTAACTTCTCAAAACCTAGTTACGCGGTTCTTGGATTAGGACGCTTCGGCAGCGCGGTAGCTCGCGAACTGATGTCCGACTATGCCGTGGTTATCGGTATCGATTTAAATGAGACGGTGGTGAACCGCAATAACGGTATCTTGAGCCAAGTGGCGCAAACCGATGCCACCGATATTGCCTCCATTACCGAACTGGGCGTCGCTGATTGTGATGGCGTAGTAGTCGGTATCGGCGGCCCCCACGTGGAGGCGTCTATCCTCGCCTGCTCCCTGCTCACCGATATGGGGGTTAAGAATCTGTGGGCAAAGTCCTCCGGGACTGCTCACGGCCGTATCTTGGAACAAATCGGGGTGCCTCATATTGTGCATCCTGAAGTAGCCATGGGGCGGCGGATAGCCCACCTGGTACGGGGAGTAAACCTGGACTACGTGGAGCTATCTGCCGGAACCGCCATCGTAAGAACTATTCTGCCTCCGTCCGCGGTCGGGCCTCTTGATGAGGTCGATCTTTGGAACCGGTATGGGGTAAAGATCGTAGCGGTGCTGCGAGAAAACCAATGGCAACCGGTACTGCAAGACATCGAACTTACCGAGGGCGACCAAGTACAAATTTACGGTAGCGCGAGGCAGGTAGAAAAGTTCGCCCGCCTCGCTCCCCGCCCCTAGCGGCCTCAGAGAAACCAGATTTAACGCCCTCATGAGTGCAGGTCATTTCCCTGCCTTGCCTAGCGACTCCAACCGGATGAATAGTCATGTCTTCTGGCTTAAGGAAGGGATTTCAAAGCGATTCGCTTGCCCCGTGTCCTACTTATTTGTCATTGAAATGAACTCCTCGTTCACTCGTTTAGAGAACCTGAAACCCAACTTATCTATGCATATCGCCATATAATCAAGTAAGAATCATGGTTTAGAGCTTTGAATCATGTATCTTTCACCCCGTCCGACCATCACGGAGGATTCCATGGAACTAAAACTAAATGAAATAGTCTCGAACGCTGATGCGTTCAAGAGCAAGAACATCGCTCTGCCAAGTTTTGACGTTGCCAAGATGCAAGCAGACGCTAAGGAAAACCCGCGCTGGGTTCACTTTGGTCCGGGAAACATCTTCCGGATATTTTTAGCGCGCATGGCAGACGATATGTTAGCTGACGGCGAGTTTTGGCCGATTACCACCGCGGAGTCTTTTGCTGTCGAAGAAATGAAACGACAGCTTTGGGACCATGATCTCTTGACCTTAAGCGTCATCTTGCACCCCGATAATCGTCGCGATCTACGCGTCATTGCCGGTATAGGGGAAGCCATCGTGTGTTCAGAAAAATTCGAGCGCCTGCTTGAAATTTTCGCCGATCCGCAAATGTCCACCGTAACCTTCACTATTACCGAAAAGGGATACGCGATTCGCGATGCCCAGGGCGAATTTCTGCCCGGCGTCCGGGAAGGACTAGCAGCCCCCGCCATAGCGGCGCACTCAAATGCCATGGTCTTGCTCACCGGCTTGTTGCTGCATCGTTATAACGAGGGCGCGGCCCCTATCAATCTACTCAGTTGCGACAACCTGGTTGATAACGGAGTTACCTTGCGTAATACAGTGTTAACTATCGCGAAGGAACGACTGAAGAATGCCAGTGTAACCAATGATTTTGTGGAGTGGTTGGAAGACCGTACAAAGGTTAGTTTCCCCGTCAGCGTGATTGACAAGATCACTCCTCGTCCTACCGAACCGGTATCTAAATACTTAAGCGAACTTGGTTTCAGCGATATGGGGCTTGAAGTTATAAACCGTACCGAAGTTGCGGGATTTGTTAACTCTGAGCCCGTCGAATACCTGATTCTTGAAGATGCGTTTGCCGCTCCGCGACCTCCTTTTGAAAAATATGGAGCCCATGTAGTTGATCGCGAAACGGTAGATAAATTCGAGCGCATGAAGGTTACCGGGTGCCTGAACCCGCTGCATACAGCACTGGCGATTATCGGGGTTTTGCTCGGGTTGGAAACGGTAGATCAGGGGGTAACGGATCCTACTGTGAGGGCGCTGGTAGACACCTTAGGCTATAAAGAGGTCATGCCGGTAGTCGCCGACCCGAAGATAGTCAAACCCGCGGATTTCATCGATGAAGTGCTTAACATTCGCTTTGCCAATAAAGCCTTGCCGGATTCCTTGATGCGGGTGGCTACTGACACCTCCCAGATAATCTCGATTCGTTTCGGTGAAACTGTCAAAGAATACATTGCACGCGATATGGACTTGGACAACCTAGTTGCGATTCCACTATTTTTCGCCAGCTGGTGCCGTTACCTGCTGGGGATTCGCGATGATGGAACGCCTTTTGATTTTGCTCCGGATCCGCTGGTAGATGAGTTGCACAGGCATTTTGCCGATATAACTCTCGGATCTGAATTCGATGTCCATCAATTACTGGAACCGATTTTGTCGAATTCGACCATGTTCGGGGTAGACCTGAGCAACACTGCTCTAGCGCCCCGGATTGAGCAATACTTCTGGCAGATGACCCGCTCTACTGGCGTCTTGCGCGATATTATCGAGCGCGAATTTAAAGATTAGATCGGATCCCAGCACTTTGCCCACCTCTATTGAAAAGAGGTGGGCAAAGTTATATCCATCTGCGTCCCCCCCCCTGCCGGGAACATCAAGCCTGACTGACAAAATCCGCCGCGAAATTGACGGAGTCATCGCCACCATCATGGCTTGGATAGGGTAACCGGATGTGCTAACAGCCCAAAAAGTGGCGCAGTTTATGATTCGCGGAGACTGTTGTTGCTGTGAGGCGGCCAAGGAAAAATGCGATTAACGCGGGCAGCGTATTGGGTGTATTCATCCCCGAATTCATTTTCTAGCCAGCGTTCTTCAGTGCGTTTCATCAAAATAGTCAAAGCCATCCAATAGATGAACGGTAGGGATAGTAGCCACCAGTTCGCTTGCACGAGCAGCAGTCCGCAGTTCAATAGCAGGAAGGAAGCATACACCGGATGCCTAACCCAGGCGTATATCCCGCTAGTCATTAACTGACCAGTTTTAACGCTTTCTACCATGCGAGAGCCAAAAACAGCTGAAACCCATACGATTACGGCGATCACCATCAAAACCAGACCCGCCGCAATCATGAGGTTACGTACCAAACTATTTCCGATAGTTCCACTTGCGATCCCGCCTAAAAATTTGAAAATACTCGCTGCAATCGTGGCAGCGAAAATACCCGAAACATACAACGGACCTACACCTAACACAGGCAGATGAGAAGTTCCGGTTTTACTCATACAGCTATTTTCGCATGACCTCAACAAAGTATCCATGGGAGTGAAATGAGGCGTACTGGGTTTTGTTCCCTTCCGAATGCGCGGAACAAAACCCAAGACACTTCACAGCAACGGAGAGGGTTGTCAATTCAGTTCCTGATTCTCTTTTAGCCAAAAACTACTTATCGAGGCGTTAGCAGCATTTCGGTTGCATTAGCGATCATCTTGATGGCAAGCAAAACTTAGCCAAGTTTGAATCACACAACAAATCATAGTGACGCTGTGTGGCGTCGATGATAGCAATCAGTGCTTTAGGCGTTGGACGGTGCCAATCGCCGCCGCATAGCAGATTCGAAGTGGTCAGCCTCTAGCCCGGCAACAAGGTGCCAAACCCCAGGCGAGACCGCTATCGCAGCAGGCAAACCAGCCTTGCGCAAAGCCTCCACATCGACCTTCGAGGAATCTGCGACAGTGACCCGCAGCCGTGTTTCAGCTAGCAGCTCAACATTTTCGATATTGTCCTCGCCGCCGAGCGCCTCGATCCACTGTTTCGCCTGGTTGGTTTCTACGTCCGTGACGACGATAACCTCTGGCTCGCTCTGGACGGCATCCAAGTCTTTACCGGCCTTAGCTGCTTGACGCTGCTCAGGAGTGCGGTAATCGGTAATGAGAATAGCCAAGAAGGATGTGACAAACGCTAAGACAATAGCCACCACGTAAATCCACATTGGCTTGAATACTGGGATCGTCAAAATCGAGGTGAAAACAAAGGCATTCGTTTGCAGACCGGCGCTGCCAGTAATCATGGACAACACGCCGATAGTAATGCCGCCAGCCAAACAGCCGGCAATCATTCTCGGATAAATCCGCTTGTAGCGCAAGTGAATACCGTAGAGAGACGGCTCAGAGATACCGCCTAGCAGACCAGCCGCTAAAGCACCGGTTGCCGTTTGCCGCATGATTTTTTCTTTATCTCTAATCGCTATTACCAGCACTCCGGCAGTAGCACCAAAACAGGCAAAGTTCCATGCGCCCATCGGTCCTTGAATAAAGTCGTAACCCAAGGTATTAATATTGGCAAGCATTAAAGCATTTAACGGCCAATGCAAACCGAGAGGCACCAAGAACGGATACAGCAACGGAATCAAAATGGCGAATACCACCGGCGCATTTGTATTTAACCATCCAAGTCCACTACCTAGACCGGTACCGATCCATACCCCAAGTGGACCAATCAGGAAAGCGGTTACTGGAATCATCACCAGCATCGACAAGAATGGCACGAAGACTATATGCAGACTTTCTGGAATCACTTTCTGCCACAGTTTATAAACTGGAGCTAACACTGCAACCATGATTAACGGGACGAAAACCTGTCCACCGTAGGAATTTAGCTGCATACTCAACCCGAAAACTTGGGCGACACAACTTTCAGTGCCTAAGGCTTGATTTGTAGTACACACCGTGTCTGCTGATTTAGCAAGACTGAGAAATTCTGGCGTCATTACTGCCGCCATAACGGACGTACCTACCCAAGGGTCAACGTTGAGTTTCTTCGAGGCATTATAGGCAACCATCAATGGCATGAAATAGAACACCGAACGCCACATCGCGTCCACGAAAACCCAGGTCGCTGTTTTATCTGTAGCACGCGAATCGACAATTCCTAATGCATCCAAAACGGCTACTACCGCTAGTACTAAAGAGGCGCCTAACAGCACCCCAAGCATAGGTCGGAAACTATCGGATAGATATTCGAAAAAGTTATCTATCCAGGCAGCTTTGCCACGAATACCACCAGCGCGAGCCGCAGCCTTTATATCGGCGTCAGACATTTCTCCATCAGCAGCCGGTGCTTTACGGTTAGCCATTTCGGGCAAGCTATTGATCTCGTTGAATACGGTAGCCACACCGCCACCACAAATAACCTGGTAACGGTCACCAGATTGGGGCACTGCACCCATTACACCTTTGACTTGTTCAACTTTGGCGCTATCAACCAGTTTGGCGTCGTAAAGCTCGAAACGTAGCCGGGTGGCACAGTGAGTTAGGGATTTGATATTTGTTGATCCGCCAAGGGCGGCAACGATTTCTGCTGCACTGGACATTGTTAGTCCTCCTCTAACGGGACGAGATCACGAACTTCTTGAGCGGTTGTCTTGCGCTGCGCGCTTTGCGCCAATGATTTGCACCGATCGTACGAGTTAGCTCGAACTTGAGCCTTGACGGATGCGATAGCTGGTAAAGAACAGCTCAGCTCGTCCACTCCTAGGCCAAGAAGCAACGGCACTGCCTGCTCGTCTGAGGCAGCACCGCCACAAACCCCTATCCAGCGGTCATAACGGTGAGCAGCTTCGGCAGCCCGGCCGATAAGCGACAACACCGCTGGATTGAGGGCATCAATTTGGGGAGCGAGCATCGGGTGACCACGATCCATCGCCAGAGTATATTGCGTCAAATCATTCGTACCGACACTAAAAAAGTCCGCCTCGCGAGCGAATTGCTCGGCCATTATTGCCGTAGACGGTACCTCGACCATAATGCCTAACGGCACTTGTGGCACCTTAAGTTTTGCCCGTTCTGCCTCGAAAATCTCTTTAGCATTACGAAAATTAGCCAAGGTGGACACCATTGGGAACATCACAGAAATCTGCGCGCCAGCCGAAACTGCATGCAAAATTGCCCTTGCTTGGGTTTGCAAAATACTTGGCCTATCCAAACCAACACGCACCCCACGCAAGCCTAAGTATGGGTTTTCTTCTGGGGCGATGGGCAGATATGGCAGTGGCTTGTCACCGCCAACGTCTAAAGTGCGGATGACTAGGGGCTTACCCTTAAGCTCGCTGGCAATTTCGGAATATATCTGAGCCTGTTCTTCCTCGCTTGGCGCTTGCTGGCGACCCAAGAAAAGGAATTCCGAACGCAATAACCCAACACCATCACCGCCCATGGCGACAGCTTTCTTGGCGTCCTCCACCCCACCAATATTTGCCACCACCAACACATTGTGGCCGTCTGTAGTGACCGCCGGTTCGTGGGCATGCGCTTCCGCTTCGGCTCGGCGCTCAGCGATTCTGCTTTGCCTGACCCGAATGGTGTTAACTTCTTCTTCAGATACGCCGGTACGCAATTGACCACGAGTGCCATCCAAGAAAACCAGTTCGCCGTTAGGCACATCCAGTGCTGCGGCCTCTATTCCAGCGATCGATGGAATACCTAACCCGCGAGCCAAGATAGCCACGTGGCTAGACGATCCGCCGCCGACCGTAGCAAAACCGGCGATTTTTTCCGGATCCAGCGTTGCCGCGTCGGAGGGCGTCATATCCTCGGCAATAAGAATAGTGCCTGCTTCATGGCTTACCTCTTCGCTCTTTTCGCCAGTGAGCTCCTCTAGGACGCGGCGCCCCACGTCGCGCACATCGTTAGCACGCACGGCAATAACCTCGTTATCTACTGCCGCTAACTGGTCTGCATAGGACTGATATGCGCCACGCCAAGCAAACTCAGCAGTTTTGCCCTTGTCAATGGCGGACGAGGCTAAATCAAGCAAATCCGGGTCAGCCAATATTTCTCGGTGAGCCGCAAAAATCGCCGCTTTCGAGGCGTCAGACATTGAAGATTCTAAAGCCTGCAATTCTTCTAGCGAACGGTCTATCGCAGTATTTAACCGACGCCGCTCCACATGCTTGTCAGTAGCAGATTCTTCCTTAACCTTAATTTCTTCCCGCCGCATCTGCCTGACTTTGCCAACCCCAAGCCCAGGAGAAGCGGAGACGCCGATAAACAAATTCGGGTCATCACTGCGTCGCTTTTTGCTGACACTCTCTTGCTTTGCCGGCGCCTTTTCGGCTGCCGGAATGTCGGTGACAACAACAGTTTCCTCGCCCAAACCGTCTGCTATAGCGACCTGCAACTGTTTGACGGCGTCCTCAGCATCTGGGCCGGTAGCAACCACCCGCACCCTATCCCCCAAAGCAACAGCCAAACCTAGAACACCAACGACTGATTTGGCATTGGCTGAATCTTCGTCACGGTATAGCCGAATCTTTGAGTCGAATTGTTTGGCGATGCTCACTAAGGTGGCTGTTGGCCTGGCGTGCAGCCCGATTGGGTTACCAATGACGATAGCGTCTGAGGAAACAGTAGCGCCACCCACTTCTTCACCCTCAACGCTTGCTTTGACGTTCATAGTGGCTAGCTCATCGCCGACGCTAACAACACCCGTCGCGGCTGGCGCGAAATCTTCAATCACATCTGAATTAGAAATGACCACCTGAGTCAATAAACTTTTGGCCTTTTGAGCCACAAAATCCATATCGAAATCAATCAGCCGTTCACCGCATTTAACCTGCTGGCCAGCCTTGACTAGGGGGCTAAATCCGTCCCCCTCTAACGAGACGGTCTCTAAACCGATATGCATCAACACTTCAACGCCGCTAGCGTGACGCACCGTCACCGCATGTCCGCTGGGCTGGACGAGCACGACTTCCCCATCGCACGGGGCGCAAAGGTGAGCCTCGATAGGGTCTATCGAAATACCTTCCCCAACCATTTTTTTAGCGAAAACCGGATCGGGAACCATTTCTAATGGAACGATAACGCCGCTCATCGGCGCCGACAATGCAAGTTGATTCACTAAAGCTCCTAGCTACAACGGTCCTCTTTGACTTTGCTAATCCTAACAAAATAATTAAGATTTGCACAGCAGTTCAACAAAGTCCCAGATTGTTGTCCTAGCAACCGAAACTGACGTCTTATAGATGAGGTCGTGCGCCTGTCCACTTCCTCAACCAAGCAGCTGGCCTCATCTGACAAGATCGCTGCAGAGAAGAAATACAAAGACCCCTTCTCCTTCACGCCCTCACACACGCTCGGGTTGTACATGAATCACCCGCCCAGAGTGGGAGCTATGGGTAGCGGTATTTGGCGTCGCCTGACCAGTGAAGGCTAAAAGCTTGATCGTAAGCATTACGAATCGCTACTTCAATGTGTGCCACATCATGCAACACGGCTCCAGCCAAATGTAGATTCCAGGGTTAATACCCAAAGTGGCGGGTTAATCCCAACAAGAGCCATAGCTACCCGCTGGAATTAACCCGCCTGAAGGAAATCCACCCGTCGCTAGTGCAAAACCAGGTGGCCAATTAAGCGTTAAACGCCTGCTCTATGCGCTCGTGCGCGGCCCAGATCTGCTCAGGTAGATTCTTGAACTGTGCAAGGTGTTCGCGGCGGTAGCCCATCTCCTTCCTCCACAGTTCGGTGTCGATGGAAAGAAGCTTATCCAGATCGGCGTCGTCACCTTCGAAACCATCCAGATTCAACTCTTCCTTTTTCGGCAAAATACCTACCGGTGTTAGCACGCCCTCAGCGCGCCCTTCCTTAACATCTAGCAGCCAAAGCAGTGCCCGCAGGTTGTCACGGTAGCCAGGCCAACGGAAGTGGCCGTCTTCCGGATCGCGCTGGAACCAGTTCACGTGCGCAAAAATGGGCTGTTCCTTCGCGGAACCAATAATCTTCAACCAGTGGGCCGCGTAGTCCCCTTCGGGGTAGGACATGAAGGGGCGCATCGACATCGGATCGTAACGCAGCACGCCCTCCTTGCCCTCCGCCGCGAAAGTGGCCTGGGCGCCCAGGGTCAAACCGTCGTAAACGCCCTCGGTTAGGTCGGTGATTGCCCGGATAAGCGGCTCCCGGTCCTTTACTCGCCCGCCAAAGATAATCGCGTCAATTGGCACCCCTTGCGGTTCTTCGTAGTCGGGGGCCACGTTGGGCACGTTAGCCAAAGATGTGGTGAAGCGGGAATTAGGGTGTGCCCACTCGTCACCCTTGGCCTCGGAGCGCTGCCGATCGGCCGGGCGGTCGGAAATCTTTTCGCCCTTCCAATCCAGCCACCCAGTAACATCTTCGGGGTAATCCGGGGTCTTACCTTCCCACCACAGCTCTTGGGTTTCGGGGTTGTAGGCGACGTTGGTGAAAAGCGTCTTAGAGCCTTCTTTGATGGCGTCCATGGCGGTGGGATTAGACTGCCAGTTGGTGTCCTTTGCCACGCCGAACGCGCCGTATTCGGGGTTCATGCCGTAAATCTTGCCGTCTTCGCCAACGTGCAGCCACACGATGTCATCGCCGTAGAAGTAAACTTCGTAGCGGTCACCCAAGGCGTCCGGGGCTAGCATCATAGCAAGGTTGGTTTTACCGGAAGCTGAGGGGAAGCCGCCGCACACGTAGTAGGTGTGATCCTTGAGCTTATCCTTAATCCCGATCAGCATGAACTGTTCGGAGAGGAATTCCCCGGAGGCCCAGCCGTCGTAAGAAGCTTGGCGCAGACCGTGGGCGATCTTGCCGAGCAGCGCGTTGCCGCCGTAGGAGGAACCGAAGTGCAAAATTGTGCGTTCGTCAGCTACCGTGGCAAACAGGCGCTTATCCTTATCGGTGCCCTGCCCCAAGTTCTTCAGGTCGCCGGTCACGTGCACTGCGCGCACGAATTCTGCCGGATTTTCCAAATTGTTCAGGTGTTCTACGCCAACCCGGGCCATGCGGATCATGTGAAGAACTACGGTGAGGTTGTCGGTAAGTTCCACCCCGCGAGCCCACTTTTCTAGCGGTGATTTCGGCGGTGCCATCAGATAGGGCACCACGTACATTGTTTTACCTCGGGAGGCGCCCTTCATGCTTTCCAACTGCCGGGCAGTTACTTCCGTGGCGTCGTGCCAGTTGTTGTAGATTCCGGCTTCTTGCGGATTGTGGGTGGCGACGACGGTGCGTTCCTCGCTGCGCGCCGTGTCCTTGTAGTAGGAGCGGGAGTAGTAGAGTCCATCGCCCGCAGGTGCGATTTCACCGGTGGCTAGGCCTTCGGTGATGAGCCGGTCGTCATCCTTTGCGGAAATGACTTCGATGGCAGCGGGTTCGGTAATTCCGGCCCAGTGCGCTACGTACTCAGCTACTGCGGAATTTTCCAGCCCGGCATCGCTAAGGATCTTGGCAATGTTATCCATATTTATTACTCCTAATTCATTACTAATAAAACTTCGGGTATCCGAACATTAAGTTTAGGATACCCGAAACTTTTGAAGCAAACTTGGATTTAAGTCCCACCTGGAATAAATAGGAACAAAACCTGGGACGCTTCAGTATGGGCTAGTAAATCCGCTAATAGGCGAGCCATCTGTGGGCTAGTCAGCCTCTTAGCTCTCCCCTTTTCCCTACCTATGTGTCGGATAGGTCACCCGGAAACTACTTGACCAAATAGGAGGCTTTTACGCTACCCTAATTATTAGGCAAGGCTTACCTAATTAATTATTTAGAAGGGGTATATAACGTGAAAACACGCGACTTTATCAACATTGGCGTTTTCACCGCAATTTATTTTGTGCTAGTTTTCGGCACCGGAATGCTAGGCATTATTAATCCAGCAATGATGTTCGTGGGCTACGCCCTAGGACTTATCGCTAACGGCGCCGTAATAATGCTGTTTAAGTCACGGGTACCAAAGATTGGGGCTCTGGCACTAATGGGACTATTAGTAGGGGTTTTAATGGTAATTACCGGTCACCCTTGGATTGTTGCCCTGCTTGCACCCTTGCTGGGACTAGCCGCAGACTTCCTCTTCGCTAAAAACTCAGCGGTTTTTCGAGTGCTTGGATACGCCGTCATGTCCGTGTGGTACGTCGTGCCCTGGTTCCCCGTATTTATTGATGCTCAGGGCTACTACAAAAATATTGCCTCCTCTATGGGAACCGCCTACGCCGATTCATTACGCTGGTTCTTGTCACCATGGATGATTGTGGCCTGGGGGGCGGGAGTTTTCGTTCTCGGGCTCATCGGCGGAGTCTTCGGAAATTCTCTAATGGCTCGGCACTTCCGTAAAGCTGGCATCGCAAAGTAATGACTCTTCAATGCCAAATCAGCGACCACGGATCGGCAGCAAGCTATCACCAGGATCAGATGACCAGCGTTGAAATCTTAGCAGCCAACCAACGCCACTCCCGGCCAGATCCGCGCACCGTTTTACTGGTTATATTTGTATTAAATGCCCTGGTAATGTCCCGGTTACCCATATTTATCGTTTTCTTGGTAGCAGGTATTGCACTCTCGGCTTTACTATCGACGCGCTGCTATTCATGGGCTCTAGGGTTCCTTGCCGTGGAAGGAACCTGGATTGCTTGCATCTATCTTTTCCCAAAAATCTGGCCAAGCGCCCTCACCGCATTCCTAATGGTTTTAGGCTACTGGATGATAAGGATTTGCACTGTTGGCGGTCTGGCAGGTTACGCGATTAAAGCTACCGTCCCCGGAGAACTCGTAGCCGGTCTTCGCAGCTTACGCATACCGATAGCTATAACCGTTCCCCTGGTAGTGCTATTACGATTCATACCGACAGTATTTCGAGAATACCGTGCAGTAAGAGAAGCAATGTCCCTGCGGGGATTACAAATGGGATGGCGCGCCCTCTTACATCCCCTCCATTTTCTAGAAATGGTTTTAGTTCCCTTACTGGCATCCTGCGCGCGAACCGCTGATGAAATGACCGCCGCCGGCATGGTGCGCGGTTTAGGATCCACTATTTGCCCAAGCACTTTGAAACAGCTTCGATTTAACCGACTAGACGCCCTCTGGATATTGACGCTAATCGCCCTGATTGCTCTCATCCCCTACTCAGATCATCTAGCTATACTCTCGGGCGGATTCAAATGAGAACCTCAATCGACCATGTCTCCTTCGATTACCAGTTCAACCCGGACGGAGAAACCTCATCAGCTCACGTAAGCGCAGTCAGTGATATCAACCTCGATTTCGCTAAAGGATCTTGCACCCTAATCACCGGTCCTTCCGGAGCAGGCAAGTCAACCCTATTAAAACTTCTGAACGGTTTAATACCCGAACTTTATAAGGGTAACCTGAGCGGAGGCACTACCCTTGCCGGTCTCGATACCGCGCAAACAGATATCCAACAATTAGGGCGTACCGCCGGGACAGTTTTTCAAAATCCCCGTTCCCAATTTTTTACGGCAAATGTACTAGAAGAGTTAGCATTCGCGAGCGAGAATGCCGGAGATACCCCCCAAACAATCGCTAACCGGATCGCGGAAGCTGTTAACACCTGGGGCATTCAGCGGCTGCTGGGCAAAGGGTTACGTCAGCTTTCCGGAGGTGAATTACAGCTAGTTGCTTGCGCAGCGGCAGTGGCCGGCCCGCAGCAAATCCTGCTTTTAGATGAGCCCACCTCTAACCTTTCCCCCGAAGCAATCTCCGCATTCAGTAAAGTCTTACAAAGATTAAAAAGCGCCGGCTGGACCCTAGTAGTAGCAGAGCACCGCGTTTACCCCCTAAAAGGTCTCGCAGATCAAGTCGCGATCATGGCTGCAGGACGAATCCAGCATTTGTTTACTGCGGACGGGTTTTTTAGTTTGTCTTCTAAACAGCGTAAAGAGTTGGGGTTGCGCACCCTGGAAAAACCAAAAAATTGCGTTAGAGCCACTCCTGATCAGCAGGCAGACGGTATCACCGCAAAAAATTTAAGGTTCAGTTACGGCAAACACCGCGTCCTCAATATTCCCTCCCTATGTTTACCGAAGGGAAAGGTAGTTGCGCTAGTCGGCCCGAACGGAGCGGGCAAAACTACTCTCGCGCGCACCCTCATCGGGTTAGCTCACCCGGAGGGAGGCAGCGATATTAGTTTTAGCGGCAAATCCTGCCGGGCGGCAGACAGACAAAGACGCAGCGTGCTAGTAATGCAAGATGTGAACCGGCAGCTATTTGCCGAAACAGTAGCGGCAGAGGTCGTACTAGGAAATGACAATCTCAGCGAAGAGCAGGTGCAGGCGCTTCTAGGCGATCTGGGGTTGCAAGGATTATCTGAACGCCACCCGCTGACTCTTTCCGGGGGACAAAAACAACGTCTCGTGATTGCCAACGCCCTGGCGAGCCAGGCAGAGCTTTACGTATTCGATGAACCCACCTCGGGGGTTGACTACCGGCACCTACTGTCGATTAGTTCCCAGATTCGCTCACTAGCCGCTAAGAACAAAGCAATCCTGATCATTAGTCACGACTTGGAGTTCATCAATGAAGTGGCCGATTACCAGTTATTGCTCCGGCCTCTCGATAACGAAATAAACGTGCAACTTACCGCGCCTGACCAAGAGAAACATGGAAAGAGGAAGACAAGTGACTGATCACCAAGTTAGCGAACCGGCAAAAGATGCAGCGGCGAATATCAAGCTGACCAGCAAACAAGGTAAAGCCGCATTACGAGAACTTTTAGCTCCTGTACAATTGGCGCTGCGAGTTGGGCAAGTAATGGCGGTTATATCCGCTATTTTGCGAGTGTTTCCTTTCGTTGCTCTAGTGGGGATCGGCAACGAACTCCTAACTTCACTAGGTAATGGCGCATCCCCCAACCAAAGCGTCATCATATTTTGGGTAAAGGTGTTAATCGGAACATTTTGTGGAGGGCTACTCGCCTATTTTGTGGGCTTGTTAGTTACCCATATTGCAGATAATCGTCTATCTGCAAGTATTCAGCAAAAGATTATTCGTTTTCTGGGGCAAGCTCCTTTAACTTGGTTTAGCGATAACACTTCTGGGCATGTGCGGAAAGTGCTGCAAGACGATGTAAAGAATCTACATGCGCTAGTAGCACACCGCCCCGTAGATTCGCTGATCGCCACCCTAATGCCCATATTTTGCGCGGGTTATACCTTCACTATTGATTTAAGACTCGGACTTTTAGTAATTGTTACGGTGCCGATTTACATCATTGCCTACGCGGTGATGATGCGGGGAATGAGCGATAAATCCTTAGAACTTGATGCAAAACTTGATCAGGTTTCCTCCGCAATGGTGGAGTTCGTGAAAGGCATCCAGGTGGTTAAGACTTTTGGGATCACCGGAAAAGCACACCGCAAATATGCCCACAGCGCTAATGAAGCCTGTGACTATATGGAGGAATGGAATCGGCCAATGGTGCATGCGGCTTCCCTGACCGCCGCCCTCACCTCTACCCCATTGATAGTTCTCTTATTTGGGATTGTCGGCCCCTGGTTCGTCTCCAAGCATTGGGTTAGTCCGGTAGAAGTAGTTGCCGGTTGTTTAATTGCCATCGCATTGCCCTCATCAATTAACCTGGTAACCCAGCTTGCTTGGAATTACCAGTTAGCAGGTGCCGCGGCCAAAAGGATTCTTGATCTTCTTAGGGTAAAGCCCCTCGCCTGCCCTGATCAGTCACTGCATTTACCCCAAGACGCAAGCATCGAATTTGAAAATGTATCGCTCAGCTATGACCATACCCTAGCTTTGGATAATATCTCTTTACGTTGTGCGCCCGGTACAGTAACCGCACTCATGGGACCATCAGGGGCCGGAAAAACCACCCTGGCCAAATTGGCCGCCCGCTTCCTGGATCCCGATACAGGCACAGTACTAATCGGTGGAGTCAACCTTAAAGACCTGAGTAGAACCGATCTCTACCGTCACCTGGGGTTCGTCCTGCAAGATGCGCAACTCTTGCGGGCTTCCATCCGCGACAATATTTCTATCGGGCGACACGATGCAGATGAGACCGAGATTATTTACGCTGCTCGCCAGGCACAGATTCATGACGAAATCATGGCACTACCTAAAGGATATGACACCGTTGTCGGGGAAGATCTGAAGCTATCGGGAGGGCAAGCTCAGCGGATTGCCATCGCCAGAACCCTACTATTGGATGCGCCGATACTCATATTGGATGAGGCAGCAGCCATGGTAGATCCGGAATGTGAAGCACAAATCCAAAAAGCTATTAACCATCTAATGGCCGGACGTACTGTTCTGGTCATCGATCACCGTCCCGATTCAGTCAAAAACGTCGATCAAATCGTCCTACTTGATCAAGGGCAGCTGGTGGCCTGCGGTGATCACCAGAAGCTACAAAATATAGAACTCTACCGTCGCCTGTGGTCGGCATCCAATGTTGAGCTCACGGAAGGAGGACGAAACTGAAATGGATAAGTCAATGGGAGCTATCGACATAATTCGAACAAATTTCCGGCTCAGCGCCAACTCGCAAAATCACAGCAGAAGTATCAGCTGGACAGCTCGGATCATCAGCGGCATAGCGCAGGGGGTAGGCTTACTTGCACTGATTCAGCTCGCAAACACCTGGGCCGGTAGGCAAGAAGAAACTGCTAATAACGCTAACACCTGGATTGTAACCCTGCTGGTAACGGCAATTATCGGGGCGATCAGTATCTACATACGAGATAGGTTCTCCTACGAAGGTGCTTTTTCGGTGATGCGCTCTGTCCATCGCCGCGTCGGGGATCAGTTGGCAAAACTGCCCCTGGGATGGTTCTCCACCGATACTACCGGGCGTTTGTCCCGCCTAGGGGCAGCTACTGTCAATGAGCTCGGAAACCTGAGTGCCCATTTGCTCACGGAAATGTCCGCCGCCACCGTCACTTTGTTGACGTTGCTTGCTGGTCTGCTCTGGTGGTATCCCGCCCTGGGGTCAATCTTTGCGCTATGTCTAATCTGTTACCTAATACTGATGTGGGCATTAACTTATCTTGACAGTGCTGCCAGCGCCTACGCGGCACCGGCGGCTACTGAACTAGCTGATCGGATCGTAGAATTTTCTACCTGTCAAGCCATGCTCCGCGCATGTGACCAGACGACTTACCCCCAAATGACCACGGCTTTAGCAGAAAATCGCCGCAGATCCGCTCGCCGACTATGGGTAGAATGTATCGGAAATTTTCTCGGCGGCATTGCCGCGCAAACAATTTGCGTTGTAATGATTATTTCCAGCGTTCATCTTGCTTTTACTGGAAGTCTTGCTCCCTTGGCAGTGGTGGCGGTTATTGGGATAAGCCTGGAAATCACTCATTACCTTTCCACGATTTCTGATTGTCGAACCGGGTTATTGGCGGTTGGACCGACAATGGCGACTATTAACGAAGTACTAGATGCGCGCCCTCTTCCTGAGCCGGAAACTTCGCTACCCCAATCCCTACCCCATCAAGTTGAGCTTCGAGAGGTTGATTTTGCTTACGGGAACGATAAACAGGTGCTCAACCAAGTCAGCTTCACCGTTGCGCCCCACACTATGACCGCACTCGTTGGCCCTTCGGGGGCAGGTAAAACCACTATTGCCCGCTTAATTTGTCGATTTTGGGACGTAAACTCGGGTGGAGTACTCGTTGGAGGTCGAGATGTCAGAGAACTAACGACTGAAGATTTAATGAGCCAAATTTCAATGGTTTTCCAAGATGTCTATCTTTTCGATGACACTTTGGAAGCAAATGTCCGCATTGGTAACTCCAAGGCCACCAAAGAGGCTCTCCTACATGCGGCAGAGTTAGCTGGTGTCAACGATATTGTCAGCCGACTTCCCGATGGTTGGGATACGCATGTTGGTGAAGGTGGCTGTGCATTATCGGGAGGGGAACGCCAACGGGTTTCGATTGCTCGCGCGATCTTAAAAAATGCTCCGATTGTGCTCTTCGATGAAGCTACCAGCGCTCTTGATGCCGAGAATGAAGCAAATCTGCTGCGCTCTTTTGAAGTATTACGTCGCCAATCCACCATGTTGGTGATCGCGCATAAACTCAACACGATTACTCGGGCTGACCAGATTGTGGTTCTAGACAATCAGGGGCAAGTGGCTCAGATTGGCACCCACAATCAACTTGTTAGCTGCCAGGGTATTTACCGAGATTTTTGGGATGAGCGTCAAGCGGCCTCTGGATGGAAAATATCCGCACAATAGTTCGGAATAGGTAGGTAGCATACACGGAATTATTTGCAAGTATTTTCCGGTTAGAGGTCGTTGCAATGGCTATTACTTCAATATTTAAGGAAAAAGTCTAGAGATTAATGCCAATTATTTTTCTGATTCGGCATTGATGAATTCACTGAAGGATTTGGGGGAAATCATGAGGTATACATCTAATTTTAGGGAAACTACTATTTCTCGTCTCCTGTTTATTGCGGGCACTATTTCTGCTGCCGCGAGCCTATTCTTAACTTCTTTAGGAGTTGCAGTAGCCCATGCAGCAGATACCGAAACGACCAGTGTAGGAGATAACCTCACTGCCTCCTGGGATCCGACAGCCAAGACCCTGACCGTCAGCGGGCATGGCCAGCTAGATCGAGACAAATGGATGTCTAAAACTCCGGCTACCTACAATGAGTCCAATAGTAGATTCTGCGGAACTGTTAAAGATGCAAACGGCAACGCCAAGCCAGCCGAACCGCAGCCAGTGGAAATAAAATTTATTCCTGATCCGGGCACCACCATAGATTTCCCACAAGATTCCAGCTTCCTTTTTTCCCACTGTGACAAGGCCAGCATCGACTTTCCGGATACTGGTATTAATACCGGCAAAGTCACCACGATGAGCCATATGTTCTATAAGGCGACGCTGGCGAACCCGAATACCTCTAACTGGGATACCAGCAAGGTGACCAGTATGAGCGGCATGTTCGGCGCCACCAAATCAGCTAATCCCGATACTGCAAAGTGGAATACCAGCAAGGTCACCACTATGAACGGAATGTTCCATACGGCCGCGGTCGCCAACCCGAATACTTCCAACTGGAACACCGAAAACGTCACCGACATGAGCGCCATGTTCTATAAAGCGCCAGCCGCAAACCCCGATACTGCAAAGTGGAATACCAGCAAGGTCACCAATATGAGTGTAATGTTCGGCGCGACGGAAGCAGCTAATCCCAAAACTTCAAACTGGAATACCAGCAAGGTCACCAGAATGAATGGAATGTTCCAGAATGCGAAAGCGGCAAATCCGGATGTATCAAACTGGGATACCAGTCAAGTCACTGATATGGCTCGAATGTTTAAAGGAACAATCGCCGCGAACCCGAACACCTCCAAATGGAAAACCGAACAGGTTATTAATCTGAGCGGTATGTTCCAGAATGCGAAAGTGGCTAATCCAGATGTATCAAACTGGGATACCAGCCAAGTCACCGACTTGAGCGACATGTTCAACGGAGCTACTGCTGCCACCCCGGATGTCGCCAATTGGGATACCAGCCAAGTCACCAACATGGAAGGTGTCTTTACTGCAGCAACTGCCGCGAAACCAGATGTGTCAAAGTGGAAGGCCAACAGAGCTACCAATATGCACAATATGTTTGCCGGAGCCAGCAGCATAGAAAATTTGGACGTATCTGGCTGGGATATTAGCCAGGTTGAGGTAGAGACCGACGCAGACGTTTTCGCTACTGAGGGGCGCACGAGTGTACGGATCAAAGGCACTACTTTAAAGCGTAATATTTCTAGCTGGTTTAAGTTTATAGCCGACCCTTATCATATTCGCAATGTTGACGATGGCACGGTGTTAAACGCTACCCCGGGTGATGGGCAAACAGTTTCTGCCATGTTGGATTCGGTTAAAGACAAAATTGTAGATAAGGCCACCTACCTAATTCGCCCTAATGAAATAGTAAAAGTAACGGCAACTCCGGCACAGGTTTGGCAAGGCGAACCACTGCCAGTCTTGGATTACCAGGTGGATGCGGCTCATAGCAAAGATTTACTCACCGGTGCTCTCAGCGCTGACTACGGGGCAGAGACCCCGGCGGGACAGGTTGCGATTAAGCAAGGAACTTTAAAACTTAAAGACGCAGTAACCGGAGCATATTCACTAGAATTTACCGCAGGAATTCTCAATGTTAATGCTCGCCCAGAGCAACCGGAAGCTAAAGTTGATACTTCTAAGTGGGCTGATAACAATCACCCGGGGGCTAAAAATTGTGCCGATCGAAAGGTATCCCAAAGTAGGACCATCACCACTACCCCTCATAAATGGGATAGCAATAAACATGAATGGGTTTTAGATACTGCAAACGCGAAGGAAAAAACTGAGAGTCAATCGCGGGATATGACCGACCAGGAAATCCGCATATGCGCTGATAACCAACCTGGAAACCAGCCTTCCGTTAAGCCCACAGAGCATTCTGGTAAGCACCCCACTGTGCAGCCAGTCCCTAAAATTGCTCCAGTGAAGAAAACTGAGCCTACTGCGGTAGCCCAGATCTCCACTTTGCCTCAGACCGGGACTTTGGTTGGCCAAATCGCGCTTCTAGCTTGCTTGCTAGGGGCCGCCGGCAGCATTGTTTGCCGCTTGCGCCGCAACACCCGCTAGCGGATCAGTTTATGATTCGCGGGGTTTGTTGAGGCGTTGGGGCGGCCAGGGAAAAATCCGATTAACGCGGGCAGCATATTGGGTGTATTCTTCCCCGAATTCATTTTCGAGCCAGCGTTCTTCAGTGCGTTTCATCAAGATAGTCAACGCCGCCCAATAAATGAACGGTAGGGTTAGTAGCCACCAGTTCGCTTGTATGAGCAGCAGACCGCAGTTCAATAGCAGGAAGGAAGAATATACGGGATGCCTAACCCATGCGTATATTCCGCTAGTCATAAGCTGACCAGTTTTAACGCTTTCTACCATGTGAGAGCCAAAAACAGCTGAAATCCACACGATTACGGCAACCACCATCACAACCAGGCCCGCCGCAATCATGAGGCTACATACCCAGCTATTTCCGATAGCTCCGCTTGCAATCCCGCCTAAAAAATTGAAAATACTCGCTGCAATCGTGAGAGCGAAAATACCCGAAACATACAACGGACCTACACCTAACACAGGCAAATGCGAAGCTCCGATTTTAGTCATACAGCTATTTTCGCACAAACCTAACCCGCTCTAGCAATGGCAGAAGTAGCTAACGCTATGGCAGCTTATGCTCCGCGGGGAGTGCTAGTACTGTGAGATTTTGAGTAAAACAAGCTGCCGATCTTGTTAGCTATTAATGCCACCAGCGAATAAGCAACCCCGTAGATCAGCGCGGATTCGTTGAAAAAGATCAGCATGGGCACCACGAAAAACACTATCGGCATCACTATCCATAAAACAGTGAACCCCTCCGCGATTCCATCCCAGGCGGCTAGCGCCATAGTGGCGAGTGGAAACGCTATGAAAAGCAGCAAGATAAACGCCATCATGCCTAAATCGGAGGCATTGCCTAATCCGATGGCAGCTCTAGTAAGAGCAGGCAGTAAAAGATAGCAGGCGAAAAGCGCGCCAAGTCGCACCCACGTGCCGCGTCTTTCCCACCTTCGCATACCCTCATTTTTCCATGATCAGAAAGGAAAAACCATGGGTCTTAGAAACTGACTACGCTCCAAACCGTATAATGCTAAAAGCCAACAGATATCCTCGTCCTACTCGTTTCTATTTGTGCAAACACCCCCTGGGAGTCCGGTGACCGAACGTAGCGCGATGTAGATGACCGCCGTCTACAGCTACCTGTGGATTCTGCTCCCGGGATCGGTTTTGCTGGGAGCTTTGGTTATTTCTCGATTCCGAGGATGATACCGGCTACCACCATTATTCAACCAGACGGGCTTCTAAATAACCCCAATGCCCCTCGTTAAAAGACCGCTGCAAGCTCGCAATAATAACGACCTTTTCCCACTGCGGCTTCTTTTTGTCATGATCGCGTAAACGCTCAACAAAGTTTTCTGTCTTACCTATATAGCACCAAGTGTTCTCAATAGCTTCAAGGTCATTACCAAGAAGAATATACACACCATTACAAGCGATTGAGCTGAATGACCCCGTGTTTGCATGGGGTTTTTGAGACGTTTGAGTTTGTTTGAATCCCGTAGCGACTAGACATCATAGTTCTGCTGAAGTCAACACCGCTTTAGCAGGGATTTTTATGGTTTTTGCTTCTAATCATAAAGAGATTATTCGCGGAACTCGGGATGGTAAAAACTCAACAAAATTGCCGCAGCTATCAGGACTGTGCAACATGTCATTGGTAGCCACGGAGAGAGTCCGTAAAGTGCGGTGGAGGCTATCGGTGCCACTACATAGGCTGCACCATTGTTAGCATTAATCAACCCGGCCAGCCCACCTTGCTCTTCGGGCTTCATTTGCAAAGTAGGCGCCGTGTTGTAGCCAGGCATCGCCAGGCCTAGACCAAACCCTGTCAAGATGCTGGCCACGATGAACAGCCCAAGATTTAGTGGATAAACCAAGAGCAGTAACCCGAGAAGAACGATTATTAATCCTCTTCTAAAGAGCTTTTTAGCACCCCAGTTTAACCTTGGAGCCACCAAGGCCTGCGCCAGTATCATCACCACACCCATTATTGACATGCACAAAGCGGTGAGCCCTGCTGTGGCGCCGGCCGCTAGCTTCAAAACATCCTGCAGTAAAAAGCCGAAAAGTGTAGCCACGGTAGAAAAAGCGGTAAACATTAGGAAACCGCAAGCCAGGAACACGAATACTCTTGAATCAAAATAGGAAACTTTTGCCGGTTGAGCGACTTTTTCTTCGCCACCTGTGGGTTTGAATGTTAGCAGCAAAACGGCAACGCCCAAAAGCATGACCAGAGGCATCACCAGCAAGGGCATCATGAAACCTCCTATAGCTGCAAGGCTGCCACCCAATAAGGCTCCAAGAATAGACGAGAATCCTTGTGCAGCGCCCAAGACTCCCAGACCTTTTACCCGTTGCGTCTCATTGTAGGTATGAGTCACAACGTAGGTTTGCGCGGCTGGGGAAACTGATGCGATGGCACCGCCGTACAGCACGCCCCTAGTTATGACTACTCCTATGATCAACGCTATGCCGGTGAGCAGACCCTTAAATCCTAGCCACACCACCATGGCGAATCCGCTTAGAGCCAGGATTCCGGCAAGCATGCCAATAAGCAAGATACGCCGAGATCCCCATCGCAATGAGACCCGTCCCCACCTGGTGGAGGTAAGAGAAAACATTATGGCAGCTAACGAAATGGTGGCGCCAATGTGCCATTCCTTCAGCCCGATTTCGCGCGATAGCGGAGCCAGAATTGGATTAAGAATCATCTGCCCCATATATGCCAGTAAAACCGTCAAAAACAGGGGAAACAGTCCCGTTATTTTTGATTCGACTTTCTCGTTTCGTTCATTAGTGGCGCACATTAAAACATCCTTTCCAAAGTGAGCTACCAATCAAGCTGAAACAATACTAGAACAATGTTCTAGTATTGTCGAGGTTGAGGGTATGCTGTTTTCGTGGGAAATAAAGACAAGCGGGTAAACACGGGTAGACGCGCCTGGCTGACGCAGGAAAAGATCATGTACACCGCAATGGAACTGACCCGAGAGTGCGGTCTAGAAAAATGGTCGATTCGCGACCTTGCGCAGCATCTGGGAGTAGTTCCCTCTGTCATCTACCACCATTACCAAAACCGTGACGCCATTACCGCTTCTGTAATCGGCGAGATCACTAGCACCATCGAGCTACCGGACGAGCAGCTGGAATGGAAAGATTGGTTCATCTCCCTAGCAGAAAATGTCAGGCCCGTCTTTCTTGAATTCCCCGGAGTCACCGACAAACTGATGTATGGACATATGGACGCCGCGTTTATACCAATCTTGGAGGTGGCTTACGAAAAACTACGGGACGCTGGTTTTAGCAAGTACATTCACATCGCATACTCAATTATCATCAACACGATGCTGTGGAGCATTACTGCTCGCAACTTGCGCAGTCCAACCAGGCAGGAACAGCGCCACGACCTAGGCCAAATGATTACCCAACTTCAGCCCCTAGCTGCCTGCTCCACAACGCTGGCTGACATCATCCAGGGCTACTTAATTCCGCTAGCCAACCCGAAGAACGAAGACCGCATGAGTCAGGAATACTTTGAAATCATCATAGAAGTCGTACTCGCCGGTTTAGAGATAGCGATCTTGCCTCGCGAAAACGCCTAACGAACCCGTGAACAAGAGAAATCATCAATACGCATAAAATATTGCCCAAAATCGCAAGGCATCCAGCTAAGAGCAGAGCCTTTCAGCCTCTCCCTCTATTTCCTGCGATTTTCCAATAAATACAAGAAGATCCACTATATCCAGAGCTTCCCAAACAACTAGTACGACTACGTCAAATACGGCACCGCCAATGAACTAGCTATCGCTCTTCACAGTACACAGGCTTCTCCCAGGAATCCGCAGCCTATATTGAAGACTGAGCCCACCCTATTACGTATGGACGAAGAGGAAACCTCCATCTCGACTTCTGGCTTACCTCTTCGACGAACATCAACGTGAAGAAAGAAGCCGACGAAATCTTCCACTATTGTCTTCCTCTCGCTTATAAAGCTGGGAAAGTTGATCGCGGCGTGCAGAGGTGAGAATGCCCGTCCAATCCGCTATCCCTGCAGTAGCCATACCACCTGGGGTTCCATCGACCAGAAAAAGCTCTACCGCTTTACCACGCGCCATCACAACCACGCCCTTCGTTCACACGCACCTAACCTCAAGAATAACCGAGAAAAGCAGATCACCCCTCAATACGAGGATCCAACAGAAAGGAAACATCATGGCAACTGAAGGAAATCAAATCCGGCGCACTGACCCTCATTGTCGATGATCTCGGGGTCGAGGCAGCAGCCGCACTCACCAGGGCAACACTGGATGTCAACGAAGTACTGATGCCTGCTTCGGAAGATGGCGGGACTTTGGTAGCTACCAGATTCCGTGCCGCTAGATGTTTTCTCACACAGTCCGCCCTCGCGGAACAACCTTTAATAAAGGCCGCACAGCGGGGTTATATGACCTTAAGTAGAATTGATGCTTCCTTTTGGCCGCATCTGTGATTGGCCAACGAAAGCTTTTTTGGGGGGTCGGTTAATAACCGTCCCCCCATTTTTGTGTTTCCTTCCGCGCATTAGGGCCTGTTTTGATTACCTCTTCATTCTTTTAGGATTTTTAGCGGGCCTGGGGAGTTGTCAAAGGAGACAATTCTTTCTACTTATTTTAAGGCCGGGTTATTTTCACGGGTAAATACGTGATTTTATGTCCTAAGGTGAGCGGTCGGTGAAAAAATGCTCAAATGTGATGCCCATTAGTGCTCACTTAGGTTAGCCTAACCTTAGGGCTAATTGGATTGCCCTAAATTAACTAATACGAATGGAGCTACGATGTTCACGACGCAGTTATCGCCAAGCAAGCGCGAAGAGGCGCTACGCGATATGCAGGAAAATCCGCTTGATGTTTTAGTGATTGGCGGAGGTGTTACGGGAGCGGGGATCGCACTAGATGCGGCAAGCCGTGGTTTGCGAGTCGGTATAGTCGAGGCGCAAGACTGGGCCTCCGGCACTTCGTCGCGATCTTCAAAGCTGGTGCACGGTGGTCTGCGATACCTTTATCAACTTAATTTTGCCTTGGTTGCTGAGTCTTTGAGGGAACGTGGCTTATTGCTTACCCACACGGCTCCGCATTTGGTGAAAGCACAGCCTTTTTTGTGGCCCATAAAAATGCGCGTAATAGAGCGGGCTTATTCGGCTGTTGGGGTGGGAATGTATGACGCCATCGCACAGTTTGCACATAGGGGTTCAGTGCCCATTCAAAAGCACTACTCGAAGAAAGGGTCATTGGAGCTTGCGCCCGCGTTGAAAAAAGACGCACTTATTGGCTCTTTGGTTTACTACGATGCCAGGGTGGATGACGCCCGTCTGGTGGTGAATCTGGTTCGCACGGCCGCTCAGTTTGGCGCTTTGGCTGTGAATCGTACCCAGGTTGTTGAAATGCTAAAGGATGAAAACAAGGTGGTTGGCGCCAAACTTCGTGATATGGAAACAGGCGCTGAACATGTGGTTAAGGCAAAATCCATCATTAATGCAACGGGGGTTTGGACTGAGAAATCGCAGTCTCTTTCCGGTTCTACGGGTGGCTTGAAAGTTTTGGCCTCCAAGGGCATTCATATTGTTGTGCCGAAGGAAAAGATTGATTCCAAAGTTGGTTTATTCTTGCGCACAGAGAAGTCTGTGTTGTTTATAATCCCGTGGAAGCGTTATTGGGTTATAGGAACTACTGATACTAAATACCATGAAAATAGGTTAGAACCGGTAGCTGATTCTGAGGATATTGATTATCTGCTTGAGCATGCGAACTCGGTGCTGGCTAACCCGCTAACGCGTGATGACATCATTGGGACTTTCGCTGGGCTAAGGCCTTTGTTGCAGCCGGGAACTTTGGACGGAGATAAGGCTAGGTCAACCAAGGTTTCCAGGGAGCACACAGTTACCGAAGCTGCTCCGGGGCTCACTGTTATAGCAGGTGGAAAGCTTACGAGTTACAGGCAGATGGCTGAAGATGCTGTTGATTTTGCCTTGGGTAAGGAGCTGGCTAAGCAAATGCCGTGCGTTACCAGAACCACTCCGCTTTCTGGAGCTGTTGACTATGGAGCTATGTGGGAACAGCGTGAGGCGCTGGCAAAGGAAAACGGTTTGAGCGTGGATCACGTAGAAGATCTGCTAAATAGGTATGGAAGTGACATCAAGCTGATTTTCAAAATGATTGAGAAGGATCCTTCTTTAGGGAAGGGGCTTAAGGGTGCTGAAGAGTATCTGCGTGCAGAAATAGCGTTTGGTATTTTGTATGAGGGTGCTTTGCATGTGGAAGACTTGTTGGCGCGCCGAACCAGGCTGTGTTACGAGCATCGGGATCGCGGATTGGCTGTTATTGACGAGGTTGCGGAGATAGCTGCTGATATTCTTGGCTGGGATGAGGCGGCCAAGGCGCATGAGATAGAAAACTACAAGGCGCGGTGTGATGCCGAAGAAAAGGCGGAGGGTATAGTTAGCGAAGCCGAAGCTCAAAAGGTACGTGAGCAGGCGGTGCCTATAACCGAATTTGTTGATGTGTCTCCGCAAATTGACGGTTAAATCCGTGGGGATTTTTGCCCTTTAAATCGCTGAGTCTAAGGCCTTGGAGGCGTGTACTCCAAGGCCTTAGATGTGCTTAGGATGGCACTAGGCCCGCTCTGGAAACAGAGCAAAATTCGGTTTTAGGCGCTTGCCGTAGAAGCACATTCGATAATGCGGTATTCAGGTACTGAAATAAAAATAATTGAGGTCAATATGAATGCACAGAACCCCGAAAGTGCACTGAACCCCGGAAGTTGGACGGTTATTTGTTCAGTTTTATCCAAGATAGTGAGTGATAAAGATGGCAGATGCAGAAACTTGGTTAGGCAGCACTGTTGTAGAATCGGAAAGTTTTATTTTACAAGCAAAAAGTGTTGTAGATATACAAAAGTTTGGCGCGAATTGCGAGAATTGGGAAGATTCTTCTTTTCCCCTGTAGGAATGACTGGTATATTCTTTTTGGCTCTTGGATTTGGTTCGATACCGCAAAAAATTGGAGGCATTCTGTGCACAGGCGCGCTCATCGGGCATCTGACAACACCTTTTTACAGAAAATTAACCCAAAACTGGCATCCAAAGTAAATGAGCATAGCCCCGGACTAGTTTCAGATCTAGTTTTTAACGGGTTTAGTGAACAAATAGTCCTCTTATTGCCCCTAGCAACCGACCAAGAAGAGACCACTTGGACAGCTCTAGCCTCTAAACACAAAATTTCTGTCCCTAGTCATTGCTTGACTCGAAAAACATTCCAAAATCGTGGTGCTGAAGGTATTTACTATCCAGAAGGAGAGATTCCTGATAAAGAATATGCCTCTAAGCTAGCAGCTGCACTATCAAATTCTTCTGAAAGTTCTTCTTGGACTGGAATTTTTTGGGGCGGATATGCTGAACAGCAATGGCGAGCAAATATTATCGGTCCAGAAGAATCTTCATTCCTTAGACCCGAACCATATTCCATGATTCAGCTTCCGACAGGGCAATTGGGAGCTTTATTGCAAGAACGTTTACCTTCAATACTTTTCGATGACTCGGTTTCGTGTGTGGTGACTCAACCAATCTACGGAGATCGACTTTACGTTTCGTGCGAACACAGACTGGCTACAGTTTTGGCCTATGAACTAAGTGACGTTTTCCCTGTTTCACCGGCTGACCCCATGCCAGATTATCTGCCCTATTAACCTATCGGTGTAGTCTCAGCCAGCTCGCATTTTCAAGTCCATATCAAATCGTTTTTATTTAACATCGATGAGAACCTGACTAGTCACCTTGGAATATCTCATTCTCAGCTTCTGCAAGGTTGACCAGTCATGCTAGCCAATCGAAGCTTTTACTTCTTAGAGTTAGCCTTATTTCTCCGATTCTCAAATCCGCAACCGATACAGCGCCGTTCATCCGTTGTGTGAACAGCGCGAGCGGGGCGATCGTATCACGCCCCCCTGACTCGTGCAGCTTTAGTGACCCAGTTTGTCTAGGATTTTTTGGGCTTGTGGGGTGGTGGGGGCGCTGGATTGGATTTCGTGGCCTTGGTAGAGGATGGTTTGCTCCTGGATAGGTCGTAGGATTCGGACGAGCTTTTTGGTGGTGATTCCGGTTTTTTGATACAGGTAGCGGGAAATGGCGAGGGCGGTCATAACAATGGTCAGGTGCGCTTCGATGGCATCTTTTTGGTGGTGGAATATCGGGCGGGCTTTCAGGTCGTTTTTGGACATGCGGAAGGACTGCTCCACATGCCATAACTCATGGTAAGAGCTGATGATCTGGTTTGCTGGCATGAGCGGGGCGGGGATATTGGTGACGTAGCCTTTTAATCCTTGTAGTCTGTGGGCGCGTTGGAAGGCTTTCTCGTCAAATCTGTAACCGGTTTTGGATTGTTTGACGAATCGGGGTTTACGGGCGGGTTTTATACCTTCTATCACATCTAGAGCGCGGCGGTGCTGGGTCTTTAAAGTCACCGCGTCTCTTTTGGCTCGCTTTGCACAGTATTGCCATATCGCCCGCCAGGATTTACTCATCTCAGGATTCCATACGGGTTCTGCTTTGACCAGCTTGTTGTTTACTTTCGCGTTGGCGTGCCTGGGGGGGGGTTATCGTGTCGATAACTTGTCCATCAGTAAAGTAGTCGCCGTGCCAATGAAAATGCGGTTCCAGGTCGTGGGGTGCCTTAGTTTGCCGCGCTCCCACAATGAATCTGAACCCAGCCGCATCTAGAGTCTTGAGGTTCTCGGCGGAGAGCATGCCAGCGTCTGCTACCACCACGAAACCATCTAGCCCGTGGCGTTTTTGAAAACCCTTCACGATTGGCAGGAGGGTTTTGGTTTCGGCCTTATTACCCTTAAAACACCCTATCTCCAGAGAAAACCCGCTACGGTCTACCAGCAGACCAACCACAATCTGGGGGCCTACCCGGCGTTCCTTAGAATACCCGACCTTGCGCAGACCCTGATCGGTTCCACTGTCCTCATCCTCTTTGTCGGCCTCGAAATACAAGGTCGTCACGTCATACAACACCAAGGACAAATCCCCCATTTTAGCGGCATGTTGGAAACAAGCCCCAGCAACCCGGCAACGGTAGTCTTGCCTGGCACAGCGTTGCAGGGTAGTGAACATGGTTCGCAAACTCGCATGCTCCACCCCGAGCTCGTCTAGAATCCGTACAGTATCGGCCTTAGAGGCGGGCTCTACAATCCTAGCCAAAACCAGCTGCTCAAAGGCCGCATCCCCGATAGCCTGGTCGAAACCAAGAACTCGATACGCATCACGCAGGACTCCCCACAGCAGCACCGAGCATTTAGACAAGGTAATGGCACGCGAGGCGCCCGGACAGCCAGTATCAAACAAGTCGAATTCCAACTGATCGGGACAAAGCTACTGGCGACCTTTCTCCAGTAATACCTTAAGGCTAGCCTCATTGCGAGCCGAGCCAAGATGCTTCACAACCCGGTTTACACGACCCTGTTTCTCCACTATCTGCACCGCCGTAGCACCAGAGGCGGTTCTCACTCTACGCAAAAAAGACGACACTCGAACAGTCTAACCGAAACCACCACCAATTTAGTGCCCCAAAATCACCAACCAAAACCCCACCACCAGCACAAACACCAAAGAAAAACCAGAAAACCAAAAAAGTTGCACGACTCAGGCCTGAGGAGATTATTTTTACCTGACCGAAGATTGTCCCGCCTGGTCTGTGGAAACGCAGCTCAGTGACGCGCAGCTGAGAACATTAGATAAAGAGGTGTCGTCAGTGTGGGGTGTCCCCCCGCCCCAAAAGTGGCGAATTCCGAGTGAAGAGTGACAACTCTAATTTGAAAAAATACTACTTCGCATCACGGCTACGACTACATTTCTTGCTGGATATCGCGTATCACGATGCCACAGGAGTAAATCTACCAGACCACTTTCTCAAGTTGTTCTCAATTTCCTGCTGACTAATCTGGCAACTACCAAGATGCTTTTTCAGATGGATAGGGTCAAGCTTGTCAAGAATGACCATGACACATTGAGCGCATCCCTTTTTCTCCTCATCGCTGTATCGTTCAAAAGCGTTTGCGGGATTTAACGTTTTTACTCGCTTCTCCATATGACTGGCATCGTTGAAAGCAAGGCGATACATGACCCTGTCAAGGAAGGGTAGCTGGTCACCGAGACGCTCTCGCAGGTCAGGGTCGCGCGACAGTCGAGACATTCCTATCCCGTAGTTGAAGGTACTGTATCCCTCGAGAACCCTCCTGAGTATGTTGCCAATCACGTACGACTCGTTCGGGTCGACATCCTCGGCACTGGCAAATAGATATGCGCGTTTTAGCAGAACAACATATTCGCTGCTTTTCTTGCCGCGCGGTTCAGAAGACCTTCCCCTAAGCTCAAACAGATCAGTCTTGATTTTCTTCCCGTCGAAGCACTCACTTATGTCCGCGAAGATATTTGCCAGCTCTTCTACAACGCCCCCATCATGAGTCATGACCGTAATACGGCTCTCCGGATTTGACCTCAGAAGATGCTCGGAGCGTTCTCTAATCAGCGAACAGACCCCTATTCTGTTCTCCATGTCGAAGCTAGAAATTGGATCATCGAGAACGAGGTACTGTGGGTCGTCATCCTCGTGATTCTTCTCCCTGTCCTTTCCACCTTCGGCGAAGAAGTAGCAGAGGGCAAGAATGTTTCTCTCGCCTGTCGAGATATCCTTTGGCTTTACGGTATGACCGTTCAAGATCACCTTGTACATATTGCCATTCGGTTGAAGCTGGAATTTCCTAGTATCGAAATAGACGTTCGCGAGATACGCATTAATCACGTCGACCGCAATGTCCACGTTCTGCATTCTGGCTTGCTGCTCGACCTTACGCTGGCGCAGATTTTTAAGAGTATCCTTGTTCTTCTTTTGACTTTCTTGAGCTTTGGCTAGGTCTTCAGACGCCTTCTTACTCTCTTTAATTTTTGGAAGAGCATCCGCCGCAGCAATCTTATTATTCAGGTCTAGAAGAGCCTTGTGGATTTCTGCCTTCTCGTCGATGGCTTTGTTTATCGATGCAATTTCCTGATTGATGCGCTTAATCACTTCGTTCAAGTCCTGAAGCGCTTCCGACAACCCCAGGGGGTCAATAGTCTTTGGTGAATAGACGTTCCGTTCCCTCTCCAGTATCAAGTTGTTGTACCCCTTCACCAGGTTGATTACCTTTTGCTCGACCTTGAGCAAGTTAGCCTTCAGCGAATCAGATACCTGGTCGGCGACACTCTGCTGAACAATTTCTTGTAAGAGCGCTTGTCGGAGCTCCGCTTTGAATTCGTCTACTTCTTTACTGAGTACCTTGTGCACACTATCGACAATAGAGGTCTTTTCCTGCGTGGAAATCTCTCGTAGGCACATGGGGCACGCATCAGTCTCTGGGCTGGAGAAAATCTTAGCTGATTCTTCAACCTGAACCTGATGCCCGTTTTGAACAAGTCTAAGAATCCGCTTTTCTCGGTCGCTGAGCGTGGGATCTTCTACGGGTTTTGCCAGAAGCTCTAAAACCCGCGTTTCGTCGTGTCGCTTAACCTCTATCAGCGAAAGCCCAGGTAGATGGCTGTCACCAGCTCCGCTAGCCTTTTTATATTCCACCAGTTTGTCATTGAACTGTTTTTCGAGAGATTCGCGTGACTGTCCAGACGCTGATTTACATATTTCACCCCATCGGTTAGACGTGAGATTCGGGGCTTTGCCGTCTACCTTTTCTGCCCTAGATCCCCACCCACCGTCCTTTGCAGCCTTCTTCGCTTCTTCCTCCAGGACTTTAAGAGAATTCTTGCCACTATTGAGTTCGTCAATTATTATTCTCAGCTTCTCGTTTTCGGCACTAACGCTATTAATCTGCTCATCGATTTTCTTGATTTCGTCCGCTACTTCGACTTGTTCGCCAAGCATCGCAAATGCCTCAATACCATCGTCATCGATACGTGTTTTCGACTCGATGTACTCTTCGCTGAAAACCCTTATTCGCGTATAATCGGCATCGTCCAAATCTATTATTTTACAATCTGAATCGTAAAAATACCCTGAACTGTTGCCTTCTCTAATATCCTTAATTTCACGTGCAATAGTCGATTTTCCGGAACCGTTATGACCAAAGATAATCGAAATGCGTTTCCCTGATTCGCTTTTAAAAAGAGTGATATCACGCCCTTCTGAGAAGGCTCCGCGTTGCACTCGAACGCCGCAGATAAACGGAATGTTACTAGCCATTAGAACCTCCAAAAATCTGAGATGCATAGGGTTATGCAATCCAAAGGACAGAAGTTCCGCATCCTTTAGTTTTTATTATATAGAAACCTGCTCCCCATTCCTGCTCGTATAAATGATGAACGGTAAATGACCCACACAATTACCATCGAAGCACCGCCTAGCGTGGTGGAGATTTGAAGCGTCCCAGGTTTTGTTCCTAGGTTTTTTGGTTTTTTGAGAGGATTGTTTTATGCCTAGGAAGTATTCGCAAGAGTTTCGCAATCGTGCTGTCGGGTTGGTCTTTGACCGGCTTCGGGATGATCCTGGTGTTTCGAGAGCAGCGATTATTAGTGATACCGGGTTAAAGCTTGGCGATAGTCGTGAATCATTGCTTCGCTGGGTGGTTCAAGCCGAGATAGACCAGGGACAAAGACCCGGACTTAGCCTGGAAGAGTCTGCCGAGATAAGGCGTTTGCGTAAGGAAAATGCGGAGCTGAAGCGTACTAACGAGATTTTGAAGCTCGCATCGGTTTTTTCGCGAAAGAGCTCGACCACCCCGCGATAGCATGATTGCGTTTATCAATAAGTATCGTGATTGTTTCTTACTCGAGTTTATTTGCCGGGTTATGAGCGAACACACGGTTGGGGGTTTTATTACTCCGCGTGGTTACCGGGCGGCAAAGTCAAGAAAAGTGTGTGCTAGGCGATTAAGAGATGTCGTGCTAGTAGAGGAAATCGTGAAGATTTTCGATGATACCTTCCGGGTCTACGGGATTCGTAAAATCTAGTTGGAAATCTATTGGATTTCCCTACCGTTTCCTTGACCTCGCCAATACGAGCAAGCTCGGTATTGTTCTCGGTCTGCGTCACGGTGGCGTGCTACGGGTCCGGGCTGGCTGGGATATCGGGCGGGAACAAACTGGTAGATTGATGCGTTTGGCCCGGATTTGTGGGGCACGTAGGGGACGCAGACCAGTTACTACCCGTCCTTCTAAAGCCTCTGATACGCGCCCGGATCTCGTTAATCGCCAGTTTAAGGCAGATAGGCCTAACAGGTTGTGGGTAGCAGATATTACCTATGTTCGTACTCTGTCTGGTTTTGTTTATACCGCGTTCGTAACCGATGTGTATTCTCGAAAAATTGTGGGCTGGGCTACCCAGTCATCAATGAAAACCGAGGTACTGCCCCTGCGCAAGAATTCGAGCAGGCCATAGCCCTAGCAAAAGACAATCTTGCAGGTCTGGTGCATCATTGCGATCACGGTAGCCAGTACACCTCCATTACCTATAACGACAAACTTACTGATTACGGGATAAAACCTTCTACTGGGACCGTGGAAGACTCCCACGATAACGCCCTGGCAAAGACCGTAAATGGTTTATATAAGAGCGAACTGATCTATTCGCAAACCAGGGAAACCCTCTCCGAGGTCGAGTTCGCCACCATGAACTGGGTTTACTGGTGGAACAATATCCGCCTTCACGAATCCCTGGACTATTCCACACCCGAGGAGGTTATAACCCGATACAATCAAACCCACGCTAAACAACTAGCACCCACATAAGAAGCGGAACAAAACCTGGGACGCTTCAGTTCTCAAAAATGTGACAGCACAAATCACACGCGTCAACTACTTTGAAAGGCTGCTGAAATTTCTCAATACCAAGGTCTTGGAAATGCTGTGCGAGGAGGGGCTTATCGCTGGCCATCATAATTAAATTGTGCGGTTGACGACACGGTAGGCATCCTGGCCGATCCGGAACTTCTTATCCACACGGTGACTAAGTTCCTCTGCAATGACGACCACTGGGGTAACGGTTGCAAGGAGTTGACGGTTCTTATCCTCAACGAGGTAATAGCGCTCATTGAGCTTCTCAAGACCGTTCTTAAGATTGAAAATACCCAAAATGTCGACGATGAAGTAGTTCAACGTAGACATGATCCACTCGATCGCTGATTCCGCTTTTGTGTTCTTGTGCCTGTGCCGTAGTGGCAGGATGGTCGCATTCGGGAATACATGACGAATTGCCGCGTCGTACTTTGCCTGTTTGGATCCGGTAGATCCGTGTCCGGCAGCCACGTTTTCCAGATCAACCGGTACTCGCATCTTCGCATCTGTAGTAGAACCAGGCGCTTCGTCAAGTAGGTAGTCAACGCGACATCGAACAACACAGACATGGCTTTGAGGTTATCGATATCTGGATAGCCTTTTCCGGATTCCCATTTCGTGACTGCTTGCCTCGAGACATGAATTCTCTCAGCGAGTTCTGCTTGCGAGAACCCGAGGTTAGTGGGGCATTCCTTAATGCGTTCTGCCAGTGCTATAATCATCCTTTCTCTTCGATCGGTTTAATACTATAAGCGTCTACCGCGTCGGAGGCAGCCGCAAGCGATCACATGGCTACGCGGGATTTCCTACCAGCTACCGATGGTTGCCACCTGCGTGACCAGCATAAATACTGCAACATTGTGAGGACTCGATGGCTCAAGATAGAGCAAACTGAGGCGGCAGACGCGTCCGAGCGGGCGCGAAACCCGACCCGCTCAATGAGAAACTGACAAAGGGTCTGATTGCGACTCGCTTGGAAGGACCGCTAGCGAGCCCTTTCGATTTCGAGGGCACAGATGTTGGTGATGGCGCGGTGCTTGCTGGTGAGGTGATGCCGGAGCCTTCTGAGTATCTGTCGGAGGTTCAGCGTGATGGCAAGCCACTGGGCGCGGACATTGTGTATCGAGAGACGTGGCGGTGGCTTGATGAGCGTGGCTGCACAAGGTTTGTTTCTAAGCGTCTGATTGAGACCTACGCCCAGGCTTTCGCCCGGTATGTGCAGTATGAGCAGGCGATTTCCAAGTTTGGTTTGCTCGGCAAGCACCCGACCACGGGGGCTGCTATCGCTTCCCCGTTCGTTGCGATGAGCCAGTCTTTTGGTAAGCAGGCGAATGTGTATTGGTATGAGATTTTTGAGATTGTGCGGGCTAACTGCACTAGTGACTATTCGGGTGCGGCTCCTGGTGATGAGGTTATGGAGCAGTTGTTGAAAGCACGCTCGTAGATGCGTCCTCGTTGTTTACCGGGGGTTATTTGGAGCGTTTTGTTGCGCTGAAGCCTGCCCCTAGCGCGATTCCGACTCCTGTGCCGATTGCTACCCCTAAGGCGATATCGTCCATAATGAACCCAAAGATAGTGCCGGTCATTATCCCGGCAATCATTCCATAGGCCACGGCTTTAGCATCGCCGCCGGAAGGCTCTGGCGGATTAGGTTTACTCGTTTCGTCTTGCACGAATCCCAGTATCACACATTTGGGTATTAACCCGCCCATCACGAGTGGATCTCGCCCGATATTAGCTGGCCCCGTATCAGAAATGTAGCTGCTGATGGACATGAGGGCGACTATTACAGACTAACTGGTGGGGTTATTCCATAAAGATAATTTTTGCCACTCTTGAGGTATTCCCATTTCTGTTATTGATCGGGATTCTAGAGGTAAGTATTCAGACTCAATGAGGTGGCGGACTTTGTTCGACCAACTGGTTCCCGGAGAAATCTGGCGCAGTAGGAAAGACATGACCAGGATTGCACCGAAAAGACGGTCGCTTTGGCCTTTAGGAAGAGAGAAAAGATCGGTGATTGTACGCAACGCGTTCGTTGATGCAGGAGTGAGATACCTGTTCCATAACCTGCCATGGTGGGCACATATATTACGTAGCACCGTAAGCTGTTCACACCAGCGAGCCAAAGGATCTTGCCTATAGTAGCTGCCTTTCTGCTTAGCGGTGAGCCTATCTGGATCCACGACCAGCCCTAGCGATTCAGAGATGGCGCGTTGATCGTCAAGCACCATCCCGTCAAAGAGCTGCGAAATATCCGAAAAATCGAGTGCTTCGACTAAAACCCAAATCGGATATTCACCATACTTGCTGGCATAGTGTTTTATCGCGGTATCACGTTTCTTTGCTCTTTCGACTCGGGCAAGCGCCGTATCCAGCCAGGCGCTGTGATCAAACTCCGGACGAAAAAATGCGGGATTCAGATAAGACAATGCATCTGTGAGAGCTAGTCGATCACTAACGCGGGCACGCAAACCTACTTCGATACGCTCCATACCATCGTGAATGAGTGTCCGAAGTTTGCGGTCGAACTCATACAATTGAGCAATATCGCTAAACGATGTTTTCGTCTCAAATATATCGAGACGGTGAGGTTTTTTCGGATCTGCATCTGCGGGCAGCACCCTGTAAGAATACCAATAGCCAGAAAGGCGGTAATAAGACACGTTCGCGAGCCACTGCCGGGCAAGCGACTCATCAAGCGCCATCCCGCGCTCACGTAAAATTTCAATCTGCTGATCAATGATCGTTGCCGGTTTCAGAACAGCCACCTGCACTCCTCCTTACTGGCAGAAAGAAATCCAGCCCGTCTGCAACCAAAAGTCACAGCGGGCTGAACGATTAATATCAGGCTATCACACGCAACCGACGGTCTTCTAGTCGCGAATGTTAAAACGCTGGATTACCCACGAAGTAATCAAGCTATCAGCAAACACGCCATTGACGCGCAGATAGCAGCCAAAAACGCCAAAGCCACCGCGATAAAAACCGCCTACTCCCAGCTAGCTGACAAACCCATCGAACACTTCCAGTCCTGTCAATGGAATGCCCTGATCGACCACACAGCTGCCAGCGCGAAGGTTACGCTCGCAGAAGGGTATACCCTTATTCCTAACTAACGCGCGATCAGGCATTTTTTACGATGTGACAATACTTTTATCGCAGAAAACTAATTGTTAATACTTTAAGTCTGGGTATTTATTTTTTACGCCTCGATTTACTAAACTTTGAGCATCTCAATACATAGAGGACAATACGTAAGGAGCGTTGAATCATGGCAAAAAATACATCCATACGGATAGTTGCACTTATTGCAGGCGTGTTATTGCTCACTTTAATAATCGTTGCTATTTTTGTTCTCCTTGATAGAAAAATTGATTCTGAGCAGGAAGAATTTGCGATAAATTCTTCCTGGGTATACGACGAGTTAAACAGCGGTGACCAGCTTGACACTACATATGCAAATAAGGAACCTCTTTACCTTTTCGCTTCTCGTGACTTACTCGAGACCGGTTATGACTTCACTCAATGCAAACCCGGCAGCGATAGCTTTAGCACCCATGATTCACATTTCAATCTTCCGTCAAGTTCCGGAGCCGCATTATTCCTGGTAGCGGAGTTTGACCCCGCCGTTTCTAAGGATGCAAAACTGAGCTGTAAATCCATTCCAGAAAAAGGTCAGTTAGCGGTTGGGTTCCAAAAGGAAAAGGAGAAATAAGACAATATCATTCTAAGTTTACTGACCTAAAACCAACACCACTGATCCACCGTTAACGCCGGGTCACAGAGGCGCATTTTTCATCTCCGTTAGCGAGTTAAACCCCCAAAACTTTTTTAAACAGGGAAGACATGACACCGAGTAACGCAAAACCCCAACCCTGTAACGGCCTAAATTACAGAAAAACTATCAATCAAACCTACAGCAGACGCATTTCCTTTGGCTAACATGCGTGACCTAAACAATGTCGAGGTAGGGTATAACACCTAATAGCTGAAGCGCAGCTAATACCGTAACTAATGCCGCTGCAATTCCCAGGAAAAGCTGCAAGCACATTTGCCTATTAGCTAAACGTAAACGTTGATATAGAGTACGTTTTCGTCCAGTTTTTTTATCTTTAGCATTAGGCATTTCAAGCCAAGAAACAGTGCAGAAAAATACCGCTAAACATCCAAACAAAATAAACTCAACTATTAACTTCACCATTTGAGTATCTTTCTGTAACTCCCGCCATCTAGAACGCCTGTTTAGCCATGTCTACACAACTCTTTATTCCGATTATGTCTGGTATGCCCTCTTTATATTTCGCATTGATTTCACAGTGTTTGTGAATACCTTAACGTGTTTTATTATCGTCAAAAAGCGCGCCCTACTTGTACCACCAAGCTTTGAGCGAGGTAAGAGCCTTCCGCACAGGGACTGCCGAACCCTAAGAGGAACGCAAGCGGGTATCGCAACTACAACGAGCAAGAAGTTCTGCTACTCACTCAAATTTTATCAACGACATTATTCCTGCCGGGGTTTAGCGGGCTAAATGTTTCGTGAGATAACAGGCGAATAGCTGAGGATGGGTGGCGTGCCACTGGTGCCCTGCACCTTGGATAACCTCTAGGTGAGCTGTGGGGATAAGGCTTGAGATTTTACGGGCTGCGGGAAGGTTTGCTTTATCTTTACTGCCGCAAACCACAGTTACGGGCACGGATAAGGCTGGAAGCTGCGAAGTGAGGTCTAAACCTTTCAAACTATCGAGCACGTCCACCAGCTCAGGTTTGCTAAGCTGCGGCGGACAGACCCATTTCGTTGGTAAAACTCGCATTAGTGCCTTTTGCAGACTCATCAACATTTTTGGGGGTTTAGCTTGCGGAGCTGAAACAAACAGTGAAGACACCTTATCTGGATGGGTGATCGCGATATTTAAAGCAATCACTGCACCCAACGATAACCCGACCAAGTGAACTGGTTCGGTCAGCGAGTCAACAATCTGGGTACATACGTCTTCGAGCGACCAGCAAGCCAGCGGCGGTTTCGTTCTCAAAACGTCTAAAGATATGCACTCGGTTTGTGGTAGCTGTTTTATTACCGGGTTCCAAATATCACGGATTTCACCCAACCCGTGCAGAAACACGACCTCTTGGGCATCATTCATTTACGCAGCGCGAAAAAACCTGCAACCAGGCTAGTTATCAGAAAACCAGCAGCATTTCCGATAGCGGTGACCGGCGAAATCACGTGTGTGAACCCGAAAACAGCAAAACAGATAGCTGCAATTAATAGCCCAACGGCTACCAACATTAACCAGTTACGCACTCGCGCATTGTTCTTTCCCATATATGCCCTTTCAATTTTACGTGCTCGTTCACTGATTATCCCATAACTGTCGTTACCGGAAAGAGAGGGAAATGCCTGTGGCTGATTCGTCTTTCGGTTTGCAGATTGGCCTTGAAAGTGAGCTAAAGAAGAACCCATACCGACACCACTAACACAGCGTTATTTGCGAGTCAGAAAGACGCATTCTTCATCTCCGTTAACGAGTTAAACCCTAAAACCCTACCCGAACCGGGAAAACACGATACTGGGTAACACAAAGGGGCACTTATCAGAACTGACGTCCTAGCGAAAAGTAGTTGCTAGGCCTTTATGTATGCGGTAGTATGTTATGCAAGGAACATGGTTAAGCAAGGAGGGGCTGGTGTCTGAGTCACAGTTACGCAAGGGCGCTGTTGAACTGATTGTCCTTGGATTGCTTTCGTCTCATCCTTCTTACGGGGGGCAGCTTGTAGAGCGTTTTCGTGAGGAAGCGGGGTTGGAGATTTCGACGGGTACGTTATATCCACTGCTTGCGCGGCTACGTAAATCAGGGTTGGTAGTTACGGCTTGGGAGGAGTCTCCGATAGGGCCGCCGAGGAAGATTTATAAGCTCGCAAAATCTGGGAAGAATCGCTTATTGCAGATGCGCCGCGAGTGGGAGGCGCTTGATTGTGCTGTGAAGCGAACAACGCAGAAAGGAATACAGTAATGAAGTGGTTCGGTAAGGACGCAGAAGGGCAGGCGCGAGTTTTGGGGATGCCTGTCTCCGGGCTATGGTTAGGGCGCTCTGATGCTGCGTTGGATGGTTTTGAACCAGAGAATCCGCGCTTGTTCATTCCTCGAAAATACGGACTGGGTTGGGACATTAATCTGGGTGCTATTGGTGTGCGTTTAGGGCTAATTCGGCCCGATGATTCTCTACCGGACTTGGCCAACTATGTACCCACACGTCTAAAGCGAGGCATTAAGCTCACCACTATTGCTGGCGGGATTGGGGTTGCGTTCTTGGCGGTACTCGTTAGTCGCAAGGAGCAGGTTCTCCTCCAGCGCTCAACACGCGGAGCGTCTGAAAAATTTATTACCGGCAAGCAGGCTGCGCTAGCTCCAGTGGTTTTAACGACTGTTGCAGCACTAGCGCCACAGGTCTTCCGACGCGATGACCCAGAATCCGAAGATGCCGTGCGTTTGGCTAATCAGGCTGATCTGATGGGCGTTGAAGCCATGTCCATAGCCTGGCTTGCAGCAATGCGCCGGGCTGGCGACAAGCAGGAAATGAGCCGCCGGTCGATGGTGCCCATTGTTGCTTTATGGCCCCTCGTTGCTGGCGCTTGCCAACTCGCTTATGTAAAAACCGCGTTAGCCAGGATAAAAACCCGGCTACAGAATTCAGGAGACAAGCAATGAACCCTATAGATAAACTGTTGGATCTGCCGACCCCAGCATTAATAGGAGTTTGCATCCTTATAGGAGTGCAACTGATAGCGGTGGTCTGGTCTTTAATTTGTCTGCTGCGCGATAAGCGAACTCACATTGCCGGCTTAAATCGCCTAGTGTGGCTCTTGGTTATCCTCTTTGGCCAACTGATTGGGCCAATCGTCTTTTTGGTTATGTACTTTCACGAACAAAGACAGCTTAAGGTCCAGCGTGAATATGAACAGAAAGCTACAGCCAAGCATCACCAGGTTGATGCGAGTTCAGTGGTAAGCAAGCTGTATCTGAAGGAATGAACATGGATTTAGCAGTCTGTACTAAAGATTTGTCCAAAACCTTCGGTAAGCACCAAGTACTAACCAACATAAACCTTCGAGTTCCTACCGGCTCCTGTTATGGGTTTGTGGGAGCTAACGGGGCTGGCAAAACCACCACCATGAGGATCCTTGCAGGACTGGCCGGAGCCAGTAGTGGCAGCGCCACCGTGCTGGGAGTTAGTCGAGGCAAACTTCCGGTCAAACCGATCCCTGGCGTGTCTTACCTGACTGATGCCCCCCAGATTAGCCCCTGGCTTAGAGCCAAGGATGCACTCATCACTCTCGCCCGCCTTGGTGGAATCTCCCCAGACCTTGCAGCCGAAAGAAGCGACGAACTACTCAATCTGGTTAACCTCGACAAAGCCCCCGGAAGAATCGGCTCCTTTTCTAGAGGCATGAAGCAACGGATGGGAATAGCAGCAGCACTCGTTACTGCCCCGAAACTACTACTGATAGACGAACCAACCAGCGCTCTTGACCCGATCGGGCGAGCAGATGCTCTGGCGCTACTACGCGAGTTAACCGGGCAGGTAACGATAGTATTTTCCTCCCACATCCTCAGCGATGTCGCTAAAGTCTCTACCCACGTGGGGATCTTGCATCGCGGTAGCCTGCTCGCTCAAGGACAGTTAGGCGAGCTGGTCAATCAGCAAACTAAACACGTTACCCTTGATGTCACGGTGCGTTCAGACGTTGCCACCGCCGTGGCTAAGGCTATCTACAGCCTCGATTCTGCCGCAAAGATTCACCCCACCTTTACCGGCTTAGATGAACTTTTCACCAAACTAACTAAGGACGGCGGTAAAAAATCGTGAATACCTCGAGTTTCAGATTGATCTGGCGCTATCAAGCTGTATGGCTCCTACGCTCCTATGGGACATGGATTATAGGTGGGGTATTCGTTGTCCTTGCTCTCACCCAAGGATTGTTTACCCAATACACGCCGCGAATCATCAGATTTCTGGCCGGATCAGAAGTAACCACGCTAATACAGTCACTACCAGAACCCTCCTGGCAGCAATCCTACGCGGGATGGATAAAGAACCTTACCCAAATTCTTACCGTAATCCTGGTTGCAATGAACTCTTTTCGTTGCAGCGTGCTTACCGGCAATGGTGACATTCCTTTTATTTTCCCTGGTAGCGTGCAGCGCTCTCACTACCTCATCAGCTTTGCTATCAGCAGCTGGCTATCTACCCTATTCCTTGCAGTCTTCAGCGCTACCCTGGCTTGGGCAGGAACATCACTGTTATTCCCAGGCGCTAATCCCGCCCCGATCATATTGGCTAGTTTGGTATGGGCGCTACAAATCATTCTCATTCACGCAACACAAACGGTCGCAGCCACTTTTAAACCAGGCATCGGCATGCCCCTTGCGGCCGGATTCGGAGCCTACCTACTAATAACAATGTCAGCGATATTTATCCAGGAGGGCAACAAAACTCCCCTTGGCCTCGCCCCCATAATCAACAACCTCGCTCAAGACACACTCGAGGCACCTTGGCTCTGGCCAATCACCAGCAGCCTACTGCTAATCATTGCGCTGCTTTTCACCGCCACTTACGTATACAACAGAGTAGAACTTAACTAAAAGCCAAACACGGGCAACGCAAATAGATCCGATTCAAAAATAGAAATAGAACCACCATCACAAGCACGGGAGGGCACGCCACCTGCCATCCGTTAGCGAGTTAAACCCCAAAATCATATTCGAACAGGGAAAACACGATACTGGGTAACACAAAATCCAAACCCGCTAACGCAGGCGATTTTTCACACCCCCCTAAGCGATACTCGCTAACGCAAAAGGGTACTTATCAAATCCGACGTCTAAGTGGATATTAAGACGTCGGATTTGATAACAGCTGCTTGAGATTAAGAATCCTTGTTGAACAGGGATTTTATTGTTTCTGAGGGAAGTTCATTCGGTCTCAGGTTGCACTTCTTCCCGTTCTGGGGCCGTTCTCAAGCCTAACTCCGGTTAGCTCTTGGCGCTCAGGGGGTGTGGCTTTCGGTTTCCGTTAGCGGGTATCAACTAAGGGGGGCGTTGCTCTTTCCACAGTCCTCTTTGTTTGCGTAGAATAGTGAGGATTGTAATGACTTTTAGGGTCGCTAACTTAACTACCTTCTTATTTAGGTGAGGGAGGCGTGAATGGAAGCGGAACCTGAGAAGACGACGATGGATTTCTATAACATGTCGGATTTTCTGCGTGGCCAGTCATCGAAGATCATCACGAAGCTGTCCGAGGAAGATGAGGCGGCTTTTGTGTTGAAGAATGGCAGACCCATGGCGGTGTTGATGTCGATTGACCGGTATGAGCGGTTGATGAAGGCCGGCATAGACATCACTGATTACTAATATTACTTTCTACGAGGGATTTTGGATGGCAGTGAAAAAGACAGAGCTTTACTCGTTGCTGTGGGAAGCAGCTAATAAGCTTCGTGGAGGGGTGGAGCCTGCTCGCTACAAGGACTATGTGCTGACCCTGTTGTTCTTCAAGTACGTGTCCGACCGGTACAAGGGTCAGCGCTACGGCGATTTCATCGTGGAAGAAGGCGCATCGTTTGATGACCTGATTGCCGCGAAGGGAAAGAAGGATATCGGTGAGCGCGTCGACAAGATCCTGTCCGCTTTCTTAGAAGAGAACCAACTGCAAGGTTCGCTACCAGACGTTTCGTTCAACAATGAGGACGAGCTCGGGCGAGGCAAGGAGCTGGTGGACAAGGTCACTGATCTGATTGCGGTCTTTGAAAACCCGGCGATTGATTTCAAGACCAACCGCGCGAGTGGCGATGACATCATCGGTGATGCTTACGAGTATTTCATGATGAAGTTTGCTCAAGAATCCGGTAAGAGCAAAGGTCAGTTCTACACCCCGTCCGAGGTGTCCCGAACCATGGCGCGGCTACTAGGAATCTCAAAAATCCAGCCCCGCAAAGGCCGCCCATGGACTCTATATGATCCTGCTGCTGGCAGCGGTTCTCTGCTGATTCGGGCAGCCGATGAGGCTCCAGTGAACCGTCAAGGCAATGCGATCGTGTCGATTTACGGTCAAGAGAAAGACAACTCGACGGCTGGTTTGGCGAAGATGAACTTGGTGCTTCACCAAAAGGGCACCGGCGAAATCAAAACGCACTCGACGTTGACGTCTCCCCAATACCTCGACGAATACGGGCACCTCCGCAAGTTCGACTTCATCGTGATGAACCCGCCGTTCTCCGATAAGTCATGGTCTGACGGCATCACGCCTGAAAACGATATTTACCACCGGTTCGATGGGTATGGGATACCGCCAGAAAAGAACGGCGACTGGGCCTGGTTCCTGCACGTGCTCAAATCACTGACCGAGGACGGTAAAGCAGCGATTATCATGCCGCACGGCATCTTGTTTCGAGGAAACTCTGAAGAGACGATCCGCAAGCAAGTCCTGGCACGCAAGTACATAACTGGCATCGTTAGCCTGCCGGCGAATCTGTTTTACGGCACTGGTATCCCCGCGTGCATCGTCATAGTCGACAAGGAGGACGCGGACGAACACGAGGGCATCTTCATGATCGATGCCAGCCAAGGCTGCAAGAAAGACGGCAACAAGAACCGGCTCCGCGAACAAGACATCGAACGAATCGTTCTGACATTCAATAACCGCCTCGAGGATGACGGATACTCCCGGATGGTCGGCTATGACGAAATCCTCGAGGAAAACGACGGCAACCTAAACGTCCCTCGCTACATCCAACGCTCAAACACCGAGCTCCCACAGGACATCGCTGCCCACCTTCAAGGCGGAATCCCAGCTGACGACGTCGACTCCCTGGATGAACTGTGGCAAGTAGCACCCAACCTGAAGCAACTCCTGTTCTCCCAACAACAATCTGGCAGGTTCTCACTCCTTCACGCCCCGGATGAACTAGCGGCAGAAATCACGACCGACGAGAGCCTGGCTGCGCAGAAGGTTATCGAATCCTCGGCGCTACTAGATGCGTGGGCACAAGCCTGCGCTAGGCCAGCACTTCTTGACGTGGGCAGCGACACAGACCCACGTATGATGATCCGTCAGATCGGGCAGGAACTCCTTGAACACTATGCAGCAGCGAAAGTACTCGACCCATTCGATGTTTTCGACGTGCTGATGAACTACTGGAACGCACTCCTGCAAGACGACATCTACATCATCAAAGCCTCCGGATATCAAGCAGGCCATGAAGTCGATTACACCTACAAGAAGAGCACCAGCAGCCAAAACACCGATACTGGCAAAGTTGAGAGCTTCGAAGGAATTCTCATCCCGGCAACACTCATCGAGGCAGAGTACTATCCCGAAACGCAGACGCTCTTAGCCAACCTCAACCGAGCAATTCTCGACATCGAAGCCGAACTAGAGGCACTACTGGAAGACCAGTCTGAAGAAGATACCCCATTTTCCGAAGTGCTCAGTGACACAGGGAAAGTCGTGGAAAAGGAGCTCACCGCTCGCCTCAAAATTCTCGACAGTATGAAAACATCAGCACAACTCAACATCCTGGATGAGTTACTCGAACACCTTGCCGCAAAACATAACACACGTGTCAGTTGGGTGCTCAAGCAGCATCCAGACATCGCAGACCTCGATTTATATGGCAAGACCGGAAAACCAATCAAGACGAAACTCACGGCAGCACGCCAGCAACTAGCATCATTCACGCCAGTACCGGAAGCCTACAAAGACGAATATGAAGCCCTAACTGGTTATCGGAACAAACTGGAACGGATCAAGGCTCTGAAGAAGCAAGCCAAGGAAGCCCGCGAACAACTCGATCAGAAGGTAATCGCGAAATATGACAAACTTACTGAAGACGAGATCAAGCACTTGCTATTCGACCGCAAATGGTTGGTTCATCTGGCATCCGAAATAGAAAGTCTCTTCGATCAACAAGTCAACGCCTACGCCACGCGAATCACCAACGTCGCCCGACGCTACGAACGTACCCTGCCTCGCATCCAAACCGCAGTTAATTATTCTCGCGAGTCGGTTTTGAATAGCCTAAAGAAAATGGGATACACATGGTAGTTCCTAGTAATTGGACGGTTTGCACGTTAAGCGACTTGGGGTCCGTGAAAATGTGTCGGCGAATCTTTAAAGATCAAACTAATGAGATCGGCCCTATTCCCTTCTACAAGATTGGAACGTTTGGGAAAGCGCCCGACGCTTTTATCTCAAAGCGGCTTTTTGAAGAGTACCGGTCTAAGTATTCGTACCCAAAACGTGGGCAGATCCTCATCTCTGCGGCCGGGACCGTAGGGCGGACTGTGGAGTACAAAGGGGAACCCTCTTACTTCCAAGATTCAAATATTGTCTGGCTTGATACTGACGAGTCCCTTGTCGACAACAAGTTCCTCATGTATGTCTTTGATAGCTTTCCATGGAAAGGCATGGAAGGAACAACGATCAATAGGCTCTACAATGATCTAATCCTTAGTACAGAGATTCTTCTACCTCCTCTGCATGAGCAACGTGTGATTGCTGGGGTGTTGTCTGGGTTTGATGAGCACTTGGCGAACCTGGATGAACTGATTGTGAAGAAGAAGGCGATCCGCGACGGAGCATTGGATCAGCTGATTACAGGTGATACTCGCATCTCTGATTCAAGAGATCCTTGGGTGCAAATCAGCTTCGGTGATTCCATCACGCCAAAAGCCAGGATAGGTTGGCAAGGTCTAAAAGCGGAAGAATACCTCCCTATGGGATATAGCTACCTTATAGGTGGCACAGATTTTCGTTCGGGGACTATTTCACTCGATAAAATCAGCTTTGTTGACCGGGAACGGTTTGAGTTAGACCCTTTTATCCAAGTCGAATCTGGTGACGTTTTAGTTACCAAGGATGGCACAATTGGCAAAGTAGCTCTCGTCCCTGAACTGGATAAGCCCGCCACATTAAACAGTGGTGTTTTCGTTTTCAGGCCAAATGAAAATCTTAGACGCGATTACCTTTATTGGGTACTTTCATCTTCAGTTTTTACAGATTTTATTGAGGCTCTGTCTGCAGGATCGACCATTAAGCATCTTTACCAGAAGGATCTTAAAGAGTTCAGTTTTAAGATTCCGTCTTCTCTAACTGAGCAGCGGATGATCGCAGAATCACTCTTCAGTATGGACGAGGAGATTAGCGTGCTAAAAGCAGAACGGTCGAAGATTGAGGCGCTTAAACTGGGTGCAATGGATGACTTGTTGACTGGGCGGGTGCGCCTGCCTGTTGAGGAGGAAGCGGCATGAGCGTCGTAGTGAGTAGCGAGTTTCATACGCAGAAGCGACTGATCAAGGATTGCCTGATCAACGAGCTGGGCTACGAATACCTTGGGAACTTGCATGATCAGTCAAATAAGCCTGTTGACGAAGAACGTCTAGAGCGCTACCTGTACAGTCGGGGTTATCCGAGGCTTGCTGTAGTTAAGGCCATCAAGGAGCTGAAGGATCTGACTGAGGATCGGGTCTCTTCGCTCTACGAGCTGAACAAGAAGATTTATTCGCTCCTGCGCTACGGCATCACCTATCGCGAGTCCGGGCAAAAGGATAAGCGGCTTCACTACATCGACTGGCAACAACCCGAGCTCAATCACTTCGCCGTCGCCGAAGAGGTCACGGTTCGTTACACGACTGGTAAGAAGTCTAAACGACCTGACATCGTGTTGTATGTGAACGGGATTGCTCTTGGTACGTTCGAGTTGAAGAAGTCTTGCGTGGAGGCTTCCCAAGGCATTCGCCAGCTGATCACGAACCAAAAACCTGAGTATATTTCTGGGTTCTTCACCACTCAGCAGCTTTTGTTTGCCGGTAATGAGGCTCAGGGTCTCTTCTACGGAACCATCGAAACACCTGAGAAGTTCTATCTCCAGTGGCGTGAGGATCCCAAGGCCTTGGACGAAACGTCCATTGAGGTATGCCGTCTACACGACCAGGCCAAGAATCCCTTGCAACATGGCGTTATCTCGTTGTGCGAGAAGCGCCGTCTGCTTCAGATCATCCACGACTTCATCATTTTCGATGCTGGAATCAAGAAGGTTCCCCGCCCCAATCAGTTCTTTGCTAACCTAGCAACTCGTCCCTTCATCGAGCGCGCTGAAGGCGGCATCATTTGGAACACACAGGGCTCGGGAAAATCGCTGATCATGGCCTGGCTGGCCAAGTGGATCATCGAACGCATTGACGATTCTCGCGTTGTGATCATCACTGACCGCGATGAGCTGGACAAACAGATCCAGGACTTGTTCTTTGACGTCGGAGAGAAGATTCGCCGCGCTACTAGTGGCGCAGATCTGCGGGAGATCCTGAATAAGTCAGAGGATAGGGTGGTGTGCTCTCTGATCCACAAGTACGGCCACAGTGCTGGCAAGAACTCGGACATTGAGGCATATCGGCGAGAGCTGCTGGATAGTCTGCCGTCGGATTACCAGGCGAAGGGCCACATCGTCGCGTTCATAGATGAGGCACACCGCACCAATTCAGGGAAGCTACACGAGGCAGTTCGGCAGCTCATGCCCGGCGCGACACTTATCGGTTTTACGGGCACGCCACTGTTGAAGCGAGACAAAAAGACCACTTTAGAGGTCTTCGGCCCTTATATTCATACCTACAAGTTCAACGAAGGTGTTGCTGACGGAGTTATTCTTGATCTGCGCTATGAGGCACGTGACGTTGATCAAGAGCTGTCCAATGAAGCAAAGGTTGACCAGTGGTTCGACAGTCGCACTGCTGGACTGACCGAGACGGCAAAAGACAAGCTGAAGGCCTCGTGGTCAACACTGAACAAGCTCTATTCGTCAAAAGAGCGCCTGCAGAAGATAGTTTCCGACGTCATCTTCGACATGCAGACCAAGCCGCGCCTTAAACAAGATCGTGGCACCGCCATGCTCGTCGCGGGCAGCATCTACCAAGCATGCCGCTACTGGGAGCTTTTCCAGATGAGCGGCTTCAAGCGTTGCGCTGTCGTTACCTCGTATGAGCCGACCGACGCATCTGTTCGCACGTCTGCGACTGATCCAAATCAGGAAAGCGAGGACGAGTACAAAAAGCGTATCTATGAGCGCATGCTTGATGGCAAATCAGTCAAGGACTTCGAGGACGAGGCAAAGCGCCTGTTTGAGGACGAGCCCGCTCGGATGAAGTTGTTGATTGTTGTCGACAAGCTGCTTACTGGTTTTGATGCGCCTAGCGCTACCTACTTGTACATTGACAAGTCAATGCGGGATCACGACCTTTTCCAGGCGATCTGTCGCGTGAATCGTCCTGATGACCCGTCCAAGGACTATGGCTACATCGTGGACTACAAGGACTTGTTCCGTTCCGTGCAGTCCGCGTTTGCTGACTATACGAGCGAAGCGTTCGATGGTTTTGCCCCCGAAGATGTGGAAGGGCTGATCAAGCAGCGTGCTCTTGAGGCGAAAGCCAAGATGGAAGGTGCGCGGGACTCGCTGCGCCAGCTTCTATCTGAAGTTCCTGCTCCGCGTGACGATGCTGCGCACATTCAGTTCTTCTGTGAGCCACCTGCTGCCGAGGACGAAGCGGACGCTGATTCTCGTAAACGCAATACCTTCTATGGCCTGGTCTCGGCTCTGACACGTTCTTTCTCTGATTGTGCAGACCGGCTCGTTGAAGACTTCGATTACACGTCACAGGACGTCGAGCAGATTCGGGCGGATGTGCATAACTACAACCAGTTGAAAGATGCTGTCATGTTGGCTGCCCAAGACTGGATCGACCTGCGTAGTTATCAAGAAGACATGCGCTTCATCTTGGACACGTACGTGACCGCGCAAGACAGCACGCTCGTCTCTAAGCTGGACGACACCCCGTTAGTCGAATTGCTGCTGAACAATGCCTCGACCACTCCGGTTGACCAAATCTTGAGCACTGTCACCGGGGACGACAATGCCAAAGCAGAGATCATTGATGCGAACTTGACCAGCGAGATCATTCGCAAAATGCCAATGAACCAGACCTATTACGGCAAAATGTCTGAGCTGTTGAAGAAGATCATTGGCGAGCGTCGCCTTGGCGCTCTGTCGTATGCCGAATACCTGCGTCAAGTTACTGAGCTTGCTCGGCGCATTCATAATCCGGAAGAAACTGAGAACTACCCAAAGCAGATCCAGGACACTCAAGCAGGCCGAGCGATGTATGACTTCGTCGGTGAACAGGACGCACTGCGTGAAGCTGACTTAGGTGACCTTGCATTTGACCTGCATTATGGAATCATCGAATCTCTCGAAACTGGCTGGTTGGCAAACAGGCAAAAACAGCAGCGCATTAAGCGTGCTATTGCCGACACTTTGAGGGAATATGGGTGCCCAGCGGATCAGATCGACAATCTTGTCGACCAGGTCTACGAGATGGCAACTAGGCAGGAAGAGTATTTCGATGACTAAAGAGGAGCTTCAAATCGGGAATGTTCCTGTGACGGTGCTTCGCAAACAAAACCTGAAGAACGTGTATTTGCGTATCCTTCCTCCGGATGGTCAGGTTACTGTCAGCGCACCGTCTTATGTGACTAACGCAGAGCTTTCTAACTTTCTTTTATCAAAGCTACCCGACATTTATGTGCGTCAAGAACGGATGCGTTCACAGCCTCGGCAATCAGAACGAACCTATGTCTCGGGCGAAGCTCACTACCTCTGGGGCAAGCCCTACCGACTGCAAGTGGTCTACGAAGGAACACGTACATCGGTCACGAAGCAGGCTAACAAGCTGGTGATGAAGGTTCCAGACGGTTACACGGTCGAGCAACGTGAGCGCGTCATGACGGAGTGGTACCGGGGAGAGCTTCGTCGGGTGCTTCAGTCTGCTACTCGGCGTTGTGTGCAGATTACTGGAATCGAGGCTGACGATTTTCGGATCAAGAACATGAAAACGCGTTGGGGAACCTGCAATATTCCGCAACGCCGCATCTGGGTTAACCTCCAATTGGTGAAGAAGCCACCTGAATGTCTCGATTACGTGCTCATCCACGAATTGATCCACTTGGTTGAGCCAAACCACACGCACCGGTTTCACGAATTGGTGGAAAAGTACTGCCCGAACTGGCGAGAAGCCGACAAGGCGTTGAAGGAGATGCCCTTGGACTACATCAATGAAGGAGAAACATCAGTTGCCAACAACGACGCGTAGTCGCTCTGATGTATTTGACATTAACCCACGAACCGGCGCTTTGATTCTGGGCAAGAACCGGTTAGACGACTATGCCGAAAAGTATCTCTCCGAGCATTACCCACCCGCCCTCGAAACGCCGATGGCTATCCCAGTGGATGAACTTGTCGAAGAAAGTGGTCTGCGGATAGAAAAGGCTTGCTTATCTGCGAGCTCAGATGTGTTTGCCTGCTGTGTACTTGTTGACGGTGAGGTCACCACCTATGAGCCCACCACCGGTGAGTACACTCAGACGTTTTACCCGGCAGGTACTATTGTGATTGATCCCCAGTCAGAGTGGTCGATGGGTGAAGGAGCGCGACGTAACGCTCTCATGCACGAGATCCTGCACTGGGAGAAGGATCGCACATTCTTCCAAATCCACCACGCGCGACTCCCTAGTGTCGGTGAAGGCATGGAGCCGATGAAATCTCGGGTGTCCACGACATTTTTCGAGCCTTCGGAAAAGTCTAGGCGAAAGGAAACCGAGCTGCAGTGGCTCGAGTGGCAGGCTCACCGCCTAGCGCCACGAGTCCTCATGCCTAAGCCCACGTTCACCAAGGCGGCCACCGACATCTTGGACTCCTCTCCTGAGGTGAATTGTGGAGCCTTCTTGGATCAACTTGCTGACCTCTTCCAGGTCTCCCGCTCTGCGGTGAAATACCGACTCCTCGAAGTGGGGCTAAAGAACCGCATCTCGAAACTTCCCGAGTATGACCTGGTCTACAGATTCATGGGCGAAGGTACAGAGGACTTCATAGCAATCACCCACACTGAAGCTGCCGTCCTGCTCAGTCAAAATCCCCGCTTACGCCAATGGGTACAAGCAGGCGACTACATATTTGTTGAAGGCTACTTTGTTAGAAACGCCACCAAATATGTGCGTATCGATACCCGTGGCGCTTACCGGCTTAAGCCAGCTGCGAAGAAGAGCCCCAAGAAAGCTTTCTTGCGCATCCGATCGGTCACAACCAAAGACTATGTCGGTCTCGATAAAGATCTCGACTCCCTGTTCCACTTAGAACACCGACACGGGGTCGACAAGCGCATCATCTATATCGATCCCACCCACCAGGCAACACCTGACGATCATGACAATGAGAAAGTCTACGCAGCAGCAGCCAAGACAATGAGTGCCGCGTTTGAAGAAGCTGGCAAGCTTGGTGACATCATTAGCAACCGCCGCGCGTCTCTCTGCCAAGTCATTGCTGATCTCCTTGAGTATCGAGGTATCCGTTACCCGCAGACTTTCACGGAACGTACCGGCCTCTACGACGCGCTGTTCAACAAGATTCAGCACGACAAACTGACCACGATGAAGCGAGAGACGCTCATGGCGATCGCTGTTGGCCTAGGCTTGAATGCCCACGCCACCACCAAACTAATGGAAAAGTCGGGAATCCACCTGAACCGGGACATTTCCCCAGACAACGTCTATCTATTCATGCTTGAGCGCTTCCCAGGTATCTCGATTCACGAGGCTAACGGCATCCTAGAGGCCCACGGTCTTGACTTACTCGGAAGCAAATCCCGCACCAACTAAAACTCGAAAACTCCGAAAGTCAGAATAACGCCCCGAAAGGGGCTTTTTTCATGCCCTAACACTCCACACAAACCGTCTGAACAGGCAATTTAGTCTGACTTGCCAAGTCAGGATATACCTCTCAAAAGCAAGCATCCTCAGTTACATGAGTAGTTCACCAAGGGTTCGCGCACCGCCTCAACGCACTCTTCTTGCTCTTGATATCCGAAAAAAGTGGATGTCAAGGAAGACGGATGAGTTCGGACGTACTGCGGTGGCCAACGCAGCCGAATCACCTCATGGGAACCCACCTCGCACGTGGGACACCCTCCAGGACTTGTGCATTCCTGGTTGTAAGCACACCTACTTTTCGCTAGTGGGACCTGTTCGGTAAGCGCTCGACGGGTCACCTGACCGCCCCTTAGCTGGGCTGGTCGGGTGGCTCGTTTTGTTTTCGCTTAACCGCCACAGATTCCCACCCACCGACAGGTCTCCATACCTCGGCGTCATGCCGAAGAAATGGAGACGAGACCGTGAAGGTCGTACTCAAGTTTGAAGTAAATACGTTTAAGAACGAGTGTCAGGTTGCGAATTTTGATGTTGATGCTGGTGATTTCGCGGTGATGATTGATACTGACCGTCGCCGACGAGCCCAAGAAAAGGGGTTGCCCCTCAACGAGGTTGCGCCCCGCAGTGCGCAGGAGATTTGCGATGAGTTGTGGCGGGCAGAGGAATCGGTTGCCCACGGTGCGAAGCGTGGCGATCGAGGCAAAGGTCGCAAGAGGTGTACCTGTGGTCATGGCTGCAAGAAACGTCAGGGCTGCAGAGCACCGGAATCGTTTCCGGAGTCTTTCGATACTGCGATGGAAGAAAACCGTGATGGAAAAGCTGCCTCATGCTCTGCTGAGAACCAAATGTTTCTAGAGCACGCCGATGCTTATTCCCAAGTTTTACTTGATGCCCTGAGGGTGGCGCGTGAGCACTTAACTGGTAAGCATCGCCAGGTCATTGACCTGATGCATCCAGATGATTACGGCCAAAAGCCCGGCACAGAAACCTCTGACTCCTATGTTTGCAAGCCAGTCTCTCAAGCTGACGTGGCTCGTGCGCTTGGTCTTACTCGAGCCCGGGTTTCCCAGCTTTATAAAGAGGCTCTCGCGATGCTTCGCAAGGCGCTAGCGGAGAGCGGATTTAACACTTTGCACCCGGTCGGCAGTGAGTTAGAGGGAGATACCAATCAGGCGGCTCCCATAACTGAAAGGCAAGGTGATTAGCAATCATGACATCTCATGGCTTAAGACTTTCCATCGCTAATCGAATCCCGGCCGATCCGGGAATCGTTGGCACCAAAATCGTAAAAATACGCGAACGAATAGCACGGATTTTGTTTGGTGCTCCGCGCAGGATGATGATCATCGTCCCTGGCGACAGTGTTGACGAGATTAATATTCGTGAAAAACCCGATGACTCTTTGATGGCGTTAGCTGAAGCTGTCGGTGTGGTTAAAGGCGGTGAAGCGAAGTGAACATCACGCAAGCAAACAACGTTATTGCTGCTCTTAATCGTGTTGCCGAGCTGGTTACTAGCCTAGCGGCTGATGTGGAATCGGCTGCCTGGCAAGGCATCGAGGATCATGCCGGCATGCCAGGTACGCGGCCTATTGCTGCTGCCCAGCTCGCTCAGCCATCCCTTGAGGCTGCAGCAGCTGAACATAACCAGGCGCAAGCAGAGGATTCGGCTCAGGTTGAAACTCCAGATTTGGCGCTTTCACTTGAGGATGTACGCGCGGTTCTTTCTGATCTTTCCGGTCAAGGACTGACCAAGCAGGTGCGTCAGCTGATTGTGGATGCGGGGGCTGATCGTCTCTCGGAAGTAGATCCAGCTAATTATGGGTGGTTGCTTACGCGGGCGAAGGGACTTGCTGATGCCTGAGCAATATGCCCTCTTATCGGCTTCTGGTGCGCACCGGTGGCTGAATTGTCCGCCATCAGCCCTAGTGGAGGTGGGCTTGCCGGATTCTACTTCGGCTGCTGCCGAACAAGGCACCATCGCTCACGCGCTGGCGGAGTGGAAGCTACGCCGCGCCCTAAACCTTTCACCAACCATGAAACCAGAGTCCACCTGGATTGACAGTGAAATGGAGACTCTCACCGACGATTATCTTGCTTTCGTGCAAGAGCGCCTGCGTGAGGCGCGCAAGACGTGCAAGGATCCGGTTGCGCTCGTCGAGCAGCGTTTGGATTTCTCTCATCTGGTGCCTGGCGGGTTTGGTACCGGGGACTGCGTGCTTATTGCCGAGCCTTTGTTGCAGATTATTGATTTCAAGTACGGGCAAGGCGTACTGGTTGAGGCTGAGAAGAATCCGCAGCTCTCGCTGTATGCCATCGGTGCGCTTCATGCTTTCGATGCTCTTTACGAGATTGAAGAGGTTGCGGTGACGATCTTCCAGCCCAGACGATCCAACGTAGCGACCTGGCATGTCAGCGTAGCTGATCTTCAAACCTGGGCTGAAGAGGTTGTGCGCCCTACAGCGAAGCTGGCTGCGAAAGGCGAAGGCTCTTTTGTTGCAGGTAGCTGGTGTCGGTTCTGCAAAATAGCCCCTACCTGCCGCACGAGAGCCGAAAAGAATCTGGAGTTAGCCAAACTCGAGTTCGCTCCCCCACCCCAACTCTCTGATGCGGAGATTGCCCAGGTACTCGCGAAACTACCTGAGCTAAAGAAATGGGCATCCGATGTAGAGTCCTACGCACTGTCCCTTGCGGTCAATCAAGGCAAGACCTGGGCCGGTTTCAAACTCGTCGAAGGCAGAAGTATCCGCAAATACGTCGACGAGATAAAAGTCGTGGAGACAGCCCAGGCTGCCGGGATTAACGACATTTTTGAGCGCAAGCTCAAGACGATTACGGCGTTGGAGAAACAGTTGGGTAAGCGGCGCTTTGGCGAACTCCTTGGAGATTTGGTTATCAAGCCGCCCGGTAAACCTGCACTGGTGCCTGAAACCGATAAACGACCCGCGCTAGCACTCAGCGCGGCTGAAGAATTTCAAAAAATTGAAACCAAGAAAAATACAGAAAGTAGGTAAATAACCATGTCAGTAAAGAATCCAACTCGAGTCATCACCGGCGAAGTACGTCTTTCGTACGCGAATCTTTTCGAGGCGAAATCCATCCAAGGATCCAAACCGAAATATTCGGTAAGCCTGATTATCCCGAAGTCTGACAAAGTGACGTTGGCGAAGATTGAGGCCGCTATCGATGCAGCCATTGAAGCAGGCATAGCCAAGTTCGGGGGTAAACGTCCTAATAAGGCTGCGCTGAAGTTACCGTTGCGTGACGGGGATACAGAGCGCGATGACGAAGCTTACGCGAACTCGATGTTTGTTAACGCTAACTCCACTACCCCACCTCAAGTGGTAGACGAGTCGCTCTCCCCAATCTTGGATCGCTCCCAGGTCTACTCCGGGTGTTACGCCCGCGCGAGTATTACTTTCTATGCCTTCAACACCAATGGCAATAAGGGAATCGCCTGCGGACTGGGGAATGTCCAAAAGATTAGGGATGGTGAACCGCTCGGTGGCGGACATGTCAGCGCTGAGGAAGACTTCGCTGCGTTTTCCACTGCTAACGAGGACTTCCTTAACTAGCTGGTAAGTACATATTAGTGGTGGGCAGTAGCTGTATGGTTGCTGCCCACCACACCTGATTTTGAAGGATAAAACCTTGAAATATCTAAGTATTGATCTGGAAACTTACAGCCCCCTTAATCTCTCCAAGACTGGGGTCTACCCCTATGCTGCTCACCCAGACTTTGAGATTCTGTTGTTTGGTTATGCCGTAGATGATGGCCCAGTGCAGGTGGTTGACCTGGCGAGCGGAGAAAAACTACCCGATGAGATAGTTGCCGCTCTGGTGGATCCTGGTGTGGTTAAGTGGGCGTTCAACGCGTCCTTCGAACGCATCTGCCTCTCATCTTGGTTACACCGCTACCACCCAGAACTATTACCTGAAGGCAGTTTCCTGGATCCTGCTCAGTGGCGCTGCTCCATGGTATGGGCTGCATATCTTGGGATGCCAATGAGCCTAGACCAAGTAGCTCGCGTCCTTGACTTGCCGGTGAAGAAAGACGCGGCCGGTAAGAAACTAATCAAGCAGTTCTGCACGCCAGCGACCCCAAACCTGATTAACAAGGGCGCGCGGCGTAATCTACCGTCCTTAGATCCGGAAGGCTGGAAGGCATTCAAGGAATATAACCGCCGCGACGTGGAAGTAGAACAAGCCATCCACACCCGCCTGGCAAAGTTTCCCGTACCGGATGAGGAGTGGAAAGCCTATGCCCTGGATCAGCGCATTAACGATGCTGGGATCAAGCTCGATACGACCCTCGTGGATGCCGCCGTTACCCTCGATGAAAAACACCGCAATGCCACTTTGGCTCGTGCCCAAGAGCTGACTGGTTTGGAGAATCCGAATAGCCCGATACAGCTTAAAGACTGGCTGACCCAAAACGGTTGCCCTCTCGATTCGCTTACGAAAGCTGAAGTGGCAACCGCCCTCGAGGACGCTACTGGGGTAGTTAAAGAAATACTTCAGCTGCGCGGGGATCTCGCAAAATCTTCCGTCAAGAAGTATCAGGCCATGCAAAACGTGGCAGGCACCGATGACAGGGCGCGTGGGCTACTGCAGTTTTATGGAGCAGGACGTACCGGACGTTTTGCAGGCAGGTTAGTTCAAGTGCAGAATCTACCTCGCAATTATCTGCCCGATCTCGACCAGGCACGCACCCTAGTCAAAGACGGAAATCTTGAAGCCGTAGAGCTGCTCTACGATTCGGTACCAGACACGCTTTCTCAGTTGATTCGCACCGCCTTCATACCCGCCTCGGGGAACCGTTTTATTGTCGCTGACTACAGCGCTATTGAGGCTCGCGTGATTGCCTGGCTCGCAGGTGAAAAAACTACCCTCGAGGCCTTCCGTGACGGCAAGGATCTATATTGCGAGACTGCTAGTCGCATGTTCAAAGTTCCAGTTGAAAAACACGGCGCAAACGGCGAGCTACGACAAAAAGGAAAAATAGCGGTACTGGCTTGCGGATACGGCGGCTCGGTCGGCGCGCTCAAAGCGATGGGCGCATTGCGCATGGGACTGGCCGAAGACGAGCTCAAACCCATCGTGGACGCTTGGCGAGCAGCTAACCCCCATACCGTCTGGTTATGGCAAGAAGTAGAAGAAGCAGCACTTACAGCCATCACCACTAGACAGCCTGTTCGGCTGCGCAACCTCACCTTCACGCTCGAATCCGGCATCTTGTTCATCACCTTGCCGTCCGGTCGAAGGTTGGCGTATGTGAAACCAGGTTTAGGCCAAAACCGGTTCGGTGGCACCTCCATCACCTACTGGGGAATCAACACCGGACGCAAGTGGGGACGCCTAGAAACCTACGGCGGCAAACTCGCAGAGAATATCGTTCAAGCTATAGCCCGCGACCTACTCGTCAACGGCATAAAAAACATTGCTGAAGCAGGCCACCAGATCGTGATGCATGTTCACGACGAAATCGTCATCGACGAGCCCCTAGATTCCGGCTTCACCGTCGAAGATGCCTGTCAACTCATGTCTAAGCTGCCGGCCTGGGCTGGCGGTTTACCGCTCACGGCTGATGGATATGAATGCGACTACTACCGCAAAGATTAAACGTCCGGGTTATTCCATAAAGACAACTGCTGCCAGCCCCCAGGCATGCCCATTTCTACTGTTGATCGAGATTCAAGGGGAAGGTATTCGGCCTCGATGAGATGACGGATTTTGTTCGGCCAACTGGTTCCCGGAGAAATCTGGAGCAACAGGAAAGACATGACCAGGATTGCACCGAAAAGACGGTCGCTTTGGCCTTTAGGAAGAGAGAAAAGATCGGTGATTGTACGCAACGCGTTCGTTGATGCAGGAGTGAGATACCTGTTCCATAACCTGCCATGGTGGGCACATATATTACGTAGCACCGTAAGCTGTTCACACCAGCGAGCCAAAGGATCTTGCCTATAGTAGCTGCCTTTCTGCTTAGCGGTGAGCCTATCTGGATCCACGACCAGCCCTAGCGATTCAGAGATGGCGCGTTGATCGTCAAGCACCATCCCGTCAAAGAGCTGCGAAATATCCGAAAAATCGAGTGCTTCGACTAAAACCCAAATCGGATATTCACCATACTTGCTGGCATAGTGTTTTATCGCGGTATCACGTTTCTTTGCTCTTTCGACTCGAGCAAGCGCCGTATTACACCATGCGCTGTGTTCAAATTCCGGGCGGAAAACTGCAGGATCAAGGTAAGACAGCGCCCCTATGGAAGCTAACCGGTCACTGATTCTGGCACGTAACGCCACTTCGATGCGCTCCATACCATCGTGAATGAGGGTTCGAAGTTTGCGATCAAACTCATACAATCTCGCAATGTCACTAAACGATGTTTGCTGCTGGAATTTATCGAGACGGTGAGGGTTCTTCGGATCAGCATCTGCGGGTAGCACACGGTAGGCATACCAGTAGCCAGAGAGCCGATAATACGACACGCTCGCCAGCCACTGGCGGGCAAGCGGCTCATCAACACTCATCCCGCGCTCACGCAAAATCTCAATCTGCTGATCAATGCTCGTTGCCGGTTTCAGAGCGCTCACCTGCAGCCTCCTTTAGCAAAAAGAAATCCAGCCCGTCTGCGACCAAAAGTCACAGCGGGCTGAACGATTGATATCAGCGTACCACACGAACCCTGCGGGCGCCTAGCCGCTGAAAGACCGTTCCTTTGGGTTACCAGCGAAGCTGACAGAATTTAACACTTTTGGGTTCGTCGGCAGTCGTGTAGGAGCCCTTACTCTACTGCGCCGCCGGCGCACCACTTTTCCTCTACCTGGGGCTCTCAGGAAGGAAGCCCCATGGGTAACCAACTACAAATTTTCGCCAGTGACCGGTTCGGCCAGATTCGCATCATCGAGCACTGTGGCCAATCGTGGTTTGTTGCCGCCGATGTATGTGCAGCCCTAGAGCTTGCCAACCCCACTGTAACGGTAGGCAGGCTTGATAAGGATGAGAAGGCTAAGTTCAACTTAGGGTTAGCCGGCGGGTCAACCTGGTGCGTTAACGAGCCGGGCTTGTACTCGCTGGTGCTGGCATGCCGAAAACCCCAAGCCCGGGCATTCAAGCGCTGGATCACCCACGAAGTGCTCCCTGCTATCCGCAAGCACGGCTTGTATGCGATTTCAGATGTGGCCGAAAATCCTGAAGCCTTGCTGGCCGCACTGCAGGCTCTTATCGCCGAGAAGAAACGTGGCGAGGAGCTAGAAGCTCAAAATCTAGCCCAAGCGCAGCTTCTCCTTGAGGCCAGCCCGAAGTTGTCGTACTACGAGAAAGTTCTGCGAGCACCAGGTGCGGTGGCGATTTCTAAGATTGCTAAAGACTACGGGATGAGCGCACGCCGCCTCAATAAGCTCTTGCATGATCTTGGTATCCAGTACAAGCAGGGCGACCAGTGGCTGCTCTATCAAGAACATGCCGCTAACGGTTATACGAAGTCTGAGACCGGAACCAGTAAGGACGGTCACGTGTGGATGCATACCAAATGGACTCAAGCTGGACGGCTTTTCATCTATGACCTGCTTAAAAACCGCTGCGGGATTTTGCCGGTCATTGAACGCGAGGGGCTGGTGGAAGCCTGATGAGCGCTACAACAGATCAAGTCGTTGGGCTCTCGCGCACAAATGCCCACGGTTATGCTGACCCGACCAGCTACAAGGCTTTAAAGAAGATCCAAGGAGCTGAATATGAGGCTCGCCCGCTTACATATATCTGCTCCCCCTATTGCGGCAATGTCCACCAGAACCAGGCTTTAGCGCGGGAGTTTTGCGCCTTCGCGGTAGCTGCTGGATATATCCCGCTAGCCCCACACTTGTTCTTCCCGCAGTTCATGGATGATACCGACCCTGATCAGCGCGAACTAGCCATGGAGTTTAACCGCGTACTTTTAAGCAATTGCGCGGCCATGTGGGTTTACACCGGCCACGTTAGCCGCGGGATGCGCGCCGAGATCGAGTGGGCCCGCGAACTTGAACTACCCATCCACTATTTCAACGCTGATTTCCAGGAGGTTACCTTTTGATGCATCCCTTCACGCTTTACGCCACTGACATGGCAGGCAGGCAAACCAACAGCCACTACCCTAACCGCCACGAGATCACCAGCAGACCCGACTTAGAAATGACGGTACGTTTTGATCATGTCGCAGCCACCTACAAGAATAATCATCGCTCGAGCGCGAACTTCCTGGTTTCGGATTGCGTGGTGATGGATATCGACAACGACCACACCGAAAACCCCGACGAATGGGTCACGCCCGAATCGTTATCTGAGGTGATGGCAGGGGTCGAGTTTATGACCGCCACCTCCCGCAACCATATGAGAATCAAGGGCAGCGAGTCTGCTAGGCCGCGTTTCCATGTCTACTACCCAATAAACAAGATTAACGACGCTAGCGAGTATGCAGGGCTGAAGAAACGCCTGGCTGCTCGTTTTGATTTCTTTGACCATAACGCACTCGACGCGGGCAGGTTCATCTACGGAAACCCCACCCCCGAAGTGCATGTTTTCAAGGGTGAACAGCTACTGGATGAATGGATCGCGGCAGCTGATGAGCAGGACATGTTTGCTGCTTTCGATGCCGCAACGATCACTATCGGCGAGGGCTCTCGAAATGCGACATTGTCTAGGTTCGCTGGTCGGGTGTTGATCCGCTACGGCAACACCGCCCAGGCGCGGGAGTTATTTGATCGTAAAGCCACCCTTTGTGACCCGCCACTACCAGATGCAGAGTTGGGCCTGATTTGGGATAGCGCGTGTAAGTTCGCTGCCAAGGTTGCCGCCGAACCGGGTTATGTGCCACCGGAGGTATATAAGCAGCTGACCAGTCTGCGCCCTGATGATTTTACCGATGTTGGTCAGGCGACGATTCTTGCTGGTGAGTATGCTGACCGGATTTGTTATTCGCCTGCTACCGCGTGGATGGCCTACGACAAGGGTGTATGGGAGGAAAACGAGCCTAAAGCCCAGCATGTTGTCCAAGAACTCACCTCCCGGCAAATAGAACAAGCCCAAAAAGAACTGGATACAGCCACCCAGCAAGCAAGCCGGCTGGGAGTAACAGCAATGCTGGTAGCGATGAGCAAGGCCAAAGCCCTCTCTGCATTCACCCGGGAGCAATCCCAGGTCTACCAGGAAATGATGGCAGCGCAAGAATGGTTAAAGTTCATATACAAGTGCCGCTCAGATCGCACAATCTTGGCGGTCATGCGCCAAGCACGCCCGTTAGCGTTGATTAACCCGCAGGTGCTCGATGCCGACCCTTATCTGCTCAACACCCCAAGCGCCACCTTTGATCTGCGCGATACTTCCCGGCACGAACACAGCCCCGGTGACATGTTGACTAAACAAACTGCCCTTGACCCATCCGATGAGGGGATGCAGATATGGCTAGACAGCCTCGCCGTCACTTTCGGCGGGGACGCTGAGTTGATTGGGTATGTGCAGCGGGTGTGTGGGCTGGCGGCAATCGGTAAAGTCCTTATCGAAGCGTTGATCATTGCCTACGGGGACGGTAATAACGGTAAATCCACTTTCTGGAATACCATCGCCCGCGTGTTGGGCTCTTACGCGGAGACGATCTCGTCAGAGGTGCTGATCGCGGGTAAGAAGAACAATGCCAAACACGAGATGGCAGAAACCAGGGCCAGACGCTTGTTGATAGCCGGCGAAAACGATGAAGGCGTGCGCCTATCAACCTCATCAACCAAACAATTAGCCTCGACTGACAAGATCGCCGCAGAGAAGAAATACAAAGACCCCTTCTCCTTCACCCCTTCCCACACCTTGGTTTTGTACACGAACCATCTACCGCGAGTAGGAGCTATGGATACCGGCATCTGGCGCAGATTAATTGTGATTCCATTCGAGCAAACCATCACCCCGAGTGTGGACATCAAAAATTATGCCGACCATCTATACGCCAAAGCTGGCGGAGCGGTGCTGGCATGGATTATGGAAGGTGCTCGCTTAATCCACTCCGAGAACTACCACCTGACCCCACCTAAACAAGTCGTTGCCGCATCGGAGGCGTACCGGGCTGCTAACGACTGGTTCGCTCACTTCCTTGAGGACTGCTGCCAGGTAGGTCAAGGCCTATCAGAGCAGTCCAAGGATCTCTACGACGCGTACCGGTCTTGGGCAATAGGCAGAGGCGAGTATGTGCGCTCCACTAGCGACTTTTATGCTGCCGTCGATAAAGGCGGATATAGGCGCAGGCGAACAGCTCGGGCACGATTCGTAGACGGGCTCGCCTTGATCAGCGAATTCGACCTGTAACCGGCCAATAGTGACAGTCGTGTCAGTCGTTACTAGCCCTTTCTATAGGAAAATAAAAAATACAGTCCTATATAGGGTTTAGGGACAGACCGACACGAGTGTCACAGATCTTATGAAAGACGTGACATGAAAGAAAAACACCTAGAAAACGAACTGAAGAAATCAGTTGCAGCCATCGGCGGAATCTGCTGGAAACTCGTGTGCCCCGGCGTCACTGGCGTGCCAGATCGGATCTGTCTGAAGAGCGGACGAGTTGTTTTCGCTGAAGTAAAAGCACCAGGAGCCAAACCTAGACCAATCCAGAATCGCCGTATCAAGCAGCTGCAAGGTCAAGGCTTCCAAGTCTTCGTGGTAGACAGCGTGGATGGGATTGCGGAGGTGGCAAATGCGCTACAAGCCGCATAACTACCAAACCCAGGCAACGGGTTTCATCATCAACCATGACGAAGCCGCAGTGTTCTTAGGTATGGGTTTAGGAAAAAGCGTTATTGCGCTGACCGCGATCTGGCAGCTTGTCCTCGACTACTTCCTCGTACAGCGAGTGCTAGTAATCGCGCCGCTACGCGTGGCACGCGATACCTGGCCTCAAGAAGCGGCCAAGTGGGATCACCTTACGGGGCTGACGTTGGCGGTAGCCGTCGGATCAAAACAAGACCGCCTTCACGCGTTAGCTAAGTTAGCAATGGTGACGGTGATTAACCGGGAAAACGTGCCCTGGCTGGTTGCCCACTACGGCGCGGCCTGGCCTTTCGACATGGTCGTCATTGACGAACTCTCCAGCTTCAAAAACCACCGTGCAAAGCGCTTCGCCACGCTGGTGAAGATGCGACCCTATGTAAGCCGTTGGGTTGGGTTAACCGGAACCCCAGCCTCTAATGGCTTGATGGATCTATGGGCACAGTTCCGACTCCTAGATGGCGGTAGCCGTTTAGGGCGCTATATCTCCCGGTTTAGGGATCGCTGGTTCGTACCTGATAAACGCGGCGGCATGCAGGTGTTTACCTATAAACCGCGAGCAGGTGCTGAAGATGAGATCTATGAGGCCATCTCGGATATGACATTGTCGATGCGCACCACTGACCACCTCACTTTGCCTGAGCTGACGCTAACAACCACGAAGGTAAAACTCGCCGATCAAGAGCGGGCAGTATATGAGCGTCTAGAGCAGGATTTAGTGATCGAGTTGAACGGGCAAGTAGTGGATGCGGCTAACGCGGCAGTCCTATCTGGAAAACTCCTACAACTGGCAAGCGGCGCTATCTACGACGAAAACGGAGATGTCATTGCTGTTCATGGCGCGAAGCTGGATGCACTCGAAGATTTGGTTGAGGCGGCGAACGGGCAGAACCTCCTCGTTGCCTACTGGTACAAACACGACCTGGAACGCATCATCGAGCGCTTCCCGCAAGCCCGGCCCCTAAAGACCGCTGAGGATATAGCGGCTTGGAACAACGGAGAGATCGCTCTCGGTTTGATTCACCCGGCCTCTGCCGGCCATGGCCTGAATCTACAAGCAGGCGGGCACCTACTCATCTGGTTCTCCCTGACCTGGAGTCTGGAGCTGTATCAGCAAACTAACGCCCGGCTTTACCGGCAAGGCCAAACCCAGCCGGTAACGATCACTCACCTGGTCGCTGAAAAAACCCTCGATGAGGCAGTACTTACAGCCCTAGACGCCAAGAACCTCACCCAGACTGCCTTGATCGAGGCAATCAAAACACAACTGGCAAACCACTCTAGATAAGGAGAAATCATGATGCATGTGATGACGAAATACTTAGATACCCGCAAGGCAGCAATCAGCGCCCTAGAGGACTACCCACTGATGGAACAAGCAGCCAGCCAAGACACGCAAGCTGAGGCAAACCAGCTACGCGAAGACCTCGCCAGCCCCACTAGCCCCAAAATCACTGGCATGCCCCGCTCACGCGACCCCCACGCTGGTGAACGCCGCATAGCTGCCACCCTCGACAAGATTGATCTGCTCGCAGCCCGTAGCCAACAAGCCCAAGAGTACCTGGACTGGTTCCTGCCCGCCTGGCAAGCACTCAAGACCGATGACCAGTTCGTGTTGGAAAACTTCTTCCTCGGCCAAGGCAATCAAGACGAACGAGTCCAAATGATCGGTGACCACTTCTATATTGAACGAGACAGTGTCTACCGGCGAAAGAACCGAGCATTAGATCGCCTGGCAGTAGCGCTATATGGCAGACGCTAACTTGCACCCATGCGTTAGCAAGTATCCGAACCCTGCTATGGAAATCGTTACTTAACCCTGAAATACTGTAGGTGGTTGAAAATATAGGAACGAGCCCTCCGGCAAGCAGTTATCACTGCCCGGAGGGTTTCGTCTTGCCTAGCAAAGGAGGGTGAGGCTGGTGCCAAGCAAACCAAAACGTCCCTGCTCTGCGCCTGGCTGTCCCGAACTAACTCGCGAAAGGTTCTGCCAGATCCACGCCAAAAAGGCAGACAAGAACTACCGTAAGTTTCAACGTGACCCGAGAATCAACAAGCGTTACGGTGCACGCTGGCGACGCATCCGTGCCGCATACATTTCCCAGCATCCTCTATGTGAAGACTGCCTGGAAAAAGGAGTGACCACCCCAGTTCAGGAAGTCCACCACGTCCTGCCCTTAGAGCATGGTGGCAGCCACGACTTTTCTAACCTGCGCAGCCTGTGCAAACCCTGCCACTCCAGGCAGAGCGCGTTAGACGGTGACAGATGGAGGCAAGGCTTACGGGTTTATCTCTATGAGTCTTCGTCATAGATATCGATGACATGCTCTGGTCCAAATTCGATGAAGTTCCCGGCTTCAGCCCCTTCTAAGAAGCCAGGAGTATTGTCGAGCTCTCCAACATAGCTTTCACCTTGCACATCTGTAATGCGTACCCACATACGCTCTGCACCAGGTTCATCTCCCTCTGGGGTATCCAGCGAGAAGATTAGCTTGACGAAGTCACCTACTTGTAAATTTTCTCGAGTGTAGCGATCTGGGATCCAAAAAGTATCGGGAAATTCCGCATGTATTTGCTCCGCATTCTCTAGGTGGAAATCCACGGGAATCGGCATTTCAAAATTTTCATAATCCATGGTTCGATTTTATCAAGTTGCTGCGAAACGTTTGGGATGTCTGGTTAGGGGTTGGGGGCCTCGAATCTCTACAGCTTCGGCGAAGGTCAGCGGGCGGGGCCAACCGTGCGCAAAGTCCCCGAATCAAACAAGGTATTAACACTTCGGGCTTCGTCGGCAGTACCAGTGAGGGGTGAAATCCCGCTGAGTGTTGCTCGGTTTTCTTGCGCTTTGTCCGTCCGGATTTGGGTTTCCCAGGGACGTACAGGTGAGGGCAAAAAACTCGGAGCTTCTCATCCGGTGTTCTGGATCCCTCTCTGGCAGGTGTTCGCCTGTCTTGAGTTAACAAACTGGTTTCTAAAAAGGAGGAATCATGACAGATCAAATGGTGCTAAAAACACAGCAATGGCTCAATCGCACCTATAGGAGCAAGGCTGGATTCGGTTCAGTCGTAGAGGACGGATATACCGGCTGGGGCACGGTCAACGCTTTGATTCGGGCCCTGCAAATCGAGCTGGGTATTACGACAACGGCGAACAATTTCGGACCGGGAACTATCAGTCGCTTCCAGTCTCGGTGGCCTAACGGCATCCACCAGCAGGATGACGGTGCGCAGGAGACTTCTAATGTGTACGGCATTATCCAAGGTGCTTTGTGGTGTAAGGGATATTCTGCTGGTGCCAGCGATATCACTACGCATTTCTATAGCGGAACTGGAAAGGCCATCAAACAGCTTAAGAGCGACATGGGCATTGGTGGAGATTCCACTGTGACGCTCGACGTCATGAAAGCGCTGTTGTCAATGCAGCAATTCGTCCTGCTTCGCTCTTATGGGGGCATTTCAGCGATTCGGCAAGCACAGCAACAAATCAACCAACAGTATCGCGCTTATACCGGAATCATCCCAACCGATGGACTCTACGGTCGGGAAATGAACACTGCTCTGATTCAGGTCTTGCAAGCCATTGAAGGATTTAGCCCTGCGGAAGCCACAGGTAATTTCGGCAATGGCACCAAAGCGCGTCTAACAATAGTTACACCCAGCAATGCGGCAAGTTTACCGAAGTGGGCTTGGCTAGCTCAGGTTGCTCTAGTGTGTAACCGGATTTCTCCCGATATCTATCCTTCTGCACAAACCGCACTGTCAACGTTCGTTCCGCAATTCCAAGCAAAGTATCAGCTCCCACGAAGCGGGGTGGTCGACTCGACTACATGGATGAGCCTGTTGACCTCGAAAGGTGATCCGAATCGCGCCTGCAAAGCATGCGATACACGCTTCGAGATTACGGCTGAGCGACTCAACCTACTTAAGGCGAACGGCTATGAGATTGTGGGGCGTTACCTGACTGAGCCGAATCAGGATTCAAAAGATCCGTCTGACTATTTCAAAGCAATTCGCCCCGGAGAACTTGAACGCATCACCAACGGAGGAATGAAGTTCTTCCCGATTTTCCAGGAGTACTCAACCAAGCTTCGACATTTCACGCGGGAAAACGGCGCTCGGCACGCGACGCTCGCAAGGCAAGCAGCCCAAAGACTTGGCATTCCGGGAACGTATATCTATTTCGCAGTTGATTTCGACGCGACCGACCCCGAGGTCACAAGTCACATTCTTCCGTATTTCCAGGGTGTGCGTGGAAGCCTGGGAGGCGGATACAAAGTAGGCATCTACGCCTCGCGTAACATTTGTAGCCGCATCATTAAAGCCGGCTACGCTGGAAGCGCGTTCGTCTCGGACATGTCTACAGGATTTTCTGGCAACCTTGGCTTCCCTATTCCTGACGATTGGAACTATGACCAGTTCACTGAAATCAGTGACTACAAGGGTGCTGGTTTTGACCTAGACAGGGTCGCCTATTCAGGACAAGCAGCGGCAGTTGATCATGTTGCTCCTTCGAGTGCCGGTGGCGCTGCGCCCGACACCAGCATTGATTACACCAAGCTGGCTCCGATTGATCTGATCTGGCATTTAGAGAAACGCTTCGAAGAACTTCGTGCCAGTGGCAAGGTTGGAAAAGACTACGTTGCGGGTTCTCATGGTGCGGGAACGCGGATTGCCGTTCCGACTTGGCGTTGCATCCTCAACTATTTAGCAAAAGCCTACCTGCGTGACGGTGGTAGTGGATCTGCGGTGAATTGGTCCGTGTCTGCCGAAAGTTTCAGGAGTGCTGACGCGAGCGTACTCGAGAAGGACGCTGTAGGCAAGAAGATCATCGCTGCCTTGAATCGCTATATTGATAACACGTGGCGGCAATCCATGACCGACAAGACCGGAGAATCGGTTGATCTGGCGCATCTGGCGGCAACAACACTTGGATACACCAACTGGAATGTTATCCCTGATGCGTGGACTGGCTGGGCCGGAGACCTAGCTACTGCCATGGAGAATATTCAGAAAACACTTGAGTGGAATCCCAGTGCGAACCTGGATCAGGTGGCCACAGCTCTAATCGGTCAAGGTAACGATTACCGTCAGCATCCTGGCTTGAAGGGGCTAGTACTTGACAAGAAAAACGACAAGGGAAAATGGGAATCGGTAGGAAACAACTGTAACCGTGACGATCTCTGCTGTGACGGAGATGCCATCGTTATCGCTAACACGCTAGAAAACGGCAACGACTCCAACGCTCATCTTCTGTCAGCAACATTGCGAGAGTACTACAACAATTCCAGCAAACTTGCCAACAGATTCAAGCAGATTGGCTGGAGCTTGGGGGCGAATAATTCCACTGAGGCATATCAGAAAATAAGTGAATATGCCGACTTGGATAGCGCCGTTTTAGGATGGTTCCTGGCTGGATACGTCAAGGAAGAGATTCGTTTGACAGCTTGCCGAAAGCTAGCTGAATTCATCTACCGATAATTGATTTGGTCTTTTCCTTGGTGTGGCGCTTGGGTAAAAACGCTAAACCCAAGCGCTACACCACCAGCAACAAGAGCGCCGATGGCGGGAACGGAAAACTGGCTCAGCAGTTGAGAAAAAGAATCACTATGAACTAACGAGCCGACACCATCGAGTGAAAAGAGAAAAGCTGAGAGTCCGATAAAGGCTCCTGCTGAAAGTTGCAACGCGCGGGCAGATTGAATACCGATGAAATGCTTATTAAAAAGCAGAAGAAGAATCGTGAAACACACATACATGAGTGGCATCAATAAGAAGACCACAAAAAATCTCTGATCCTGATCCTTGCACCGTAGAAAGATGGCGGCGAAAAGCCACGCGCCGACAAAATATGCCAGAGCGGATACAAGAAACACAGATATTTTTTTGATGACCAGTCCCTTCAACTTTTCGCTACACATTTTGATACGGCAACGGCATCAGGAGTTGTATGCCCCAATAAGTTCTCATTCTACAAGAAGGGTTTCCCTGCATTGCTAAGGATAGCGCTGATCGGGCGGATGTTGCGTGAATGCAGGCACGAGGCCTGGTGCGTTGAACCCGACAGTCACGAAAAGGCGCACGGGAGCGCCTATACCAGAGGCTCCCGAGTATCTGTCTGTGGTGTACAGCGTGGTAAGAAGCTACTGGGGGGCGGCTTGGTTATGGGGTTGTTCTGGCGGCTTTCTGGTGAATGCACGGAGCTTTTTGATTGCCCATTCGTAGTGGCTTGATGTGGCTGACACGCAGTAGGAGCCGAGCGAGGTTGTGCCCGTCCACGGGAAATGCGCCTTGGTGAATAACTCCTCGTTGGTGAACTCGCCGATGAGAGCCACTACTGCGGTGTGGCTGTCAGCGAGGTTCTCGCGGATAGCCTCAAGCTCAGTGCCCTGATATTGAGTCCAAATCTCTTGGTTGAGCGTTGGCGTGGTTCGCCACGTGTGAGGAAACGGAAGAAACGGTCGAGGCTGACCCTGGCGGTTGGCGTCGACGAAGCCAAGCAACATGCGCTGCCACTCGTGCAGGTGGGCAAGGACGTCGCGCAGGTTTTTGTCCCGCGCCCAGTGGGCTTCTTTACCGATTTGAGTGATGCTGGGATCAAAATTCGTATGCTGATCGTCGGAACTCATGCCCTCAATGAGGCTGTCCAGTTTCGCATACTGCGCCTCGGCGGCATCCAATAGTTCAGTTTTCGTCTTCGGTCTCGGCACGCCACTAATTGTCTCACAGCAGGAAAGCAGATGAAAACCTATGGCGAAAGACGGAACGAACCGGGGTGGCCGCCGTGTGCGGGCAGGTGCGAAACCCGATCCGCTGAATGCGAAGCTCGCAGCTGGCCGCCCAGCCACGCGGCTTGATGATCCGCTGGGTGAGCCGTTTGACTTTGAAGGCTCAGATATCGGGGATGGTGCGGTGCTTGCTGGTGAGGTGATGCCGGAGCCTGCCGAGTATCTGTCGGAGATTCAGCGTGATGGTAAACCCCTCGGCGCTGACCTCGTCTACCGAGAAACATGGCAATGGCTCGATCAACGTGGCTGTTCCCAGTTCGTCGCACCGCGCTTGATCGAATCCTATGCGCAGGCGTTCGCGCGTTATGTGCAGTGTGAACAGGCGATCTCCAAGTTCGGCTTGCTCGGCAAACACCCAACCACAGGGGCTGCGATCGCATCCCCTTTCGTTGCTATGTCCCAGTCTTTCGGGAAGCAAGCGAACGTGTACTGGTACGAGATTTACGAGATAGTGCGCGCCACCTGCACCAGCGACTACTCAGGTTCGGCGCCGGGTGATGACGTGATGGAGCGCCTGCTGCAAGCCCGCTCCTAACACCCCTTTGATTCTCGTGTGCCTGCCCGAGATGGGTGGGCACTTTTCTATGTCCCGATTCTTTGGAAAGTGAGTGTGTATGTCTGTTACGAAGACTGCTGAGGCCGTGTGTATCGGCCATCCCGATAAGCTCTGTGATTTGATCGCTGACACGATCCTTGACGATATCCTCTACGAGGATCCTGCTGCCCGCGTTGCAGTAGAAGTGATGGCATCTGGCCGCAGGATCATTGTGACTGGCGAGATCACTTCGAAGGTTCGTCCGCGTATTCGTGAGTCGGTGCGTTACGCGCTGGTGAAGGCGGGTTATGTGCCGTGGAAGTTCCTCGTTTTCGTCTGGACACGCCGCCAATCCCCAGACATCAACGCAGGAGTTTCCAAGTCCTTGGAGGCTCGCTTCGGAGACACGAGTGAGTTTGCGTTGCAGGGCGCTGGCGATCAAGGCACCGTCTACGGATACGCCACCAACGAAACCCCGCAGCGTTTGCCATTGCCGCTCGTACTCTCGCATGAGATCTGTGGGCGTCTTGATGACGCCCGCAAGGACGGCACGATCAGCGGTATCAAGTCCGATGGTAAGGCGCAGGTGACGGTTCGCTACGACGCCGCCGGACAACCCGTAGCAGTCGAAACCGTGGTGGTGTCGATCCAACACGACGCTACGAAGACTCTGGACGAGCTTGCGGCTGAGGTCAAAACACTGATCGTCGCACCCGCGTGTAAGCCGTATCTGCCAATTAGCGCTGACACCGAGATTCTGGTGAATCCCTCGGGCTTGTTTACGGTGGGTGGTTCAAAGGCAGACACGGGGCTCACTGGTCGCAAGCTGATGGTCGACACTTACGGCGGTCTCGCCCCACATGGTGGTGGGGCGTTCTCGGGTAAGGACGCGTCCAAGGTTGACCGCTCGGGTGCGTATATGGCGCGTCTGATAGCCAAGACTATCGTCGACTCCGGTCTTGCGCAGGAATGCCAGGTCGCGATTTCCTATGCGATTGGGAAGGCTGATCCGGTCGCCTTCACCATCGACACGCTCGGCAGTGGTGAATACTCCGACAAGATCCTGACCGAGGCTGCGCGTGAGGTGTTTCCGCTACGCCCAGGAGCGATCATTGACGCTTTGGGGTTGCGAGCACCCGGCTACACCCGCTACTCGACCTACGGACACTTCGGCCATGCCGGTTTGCACTGGGAGAACTCGTTCGCTCACGTCGACGCATTAAAGAAGGCGGTGACCACACATGCTCATGAAACCAATGCCCATCAGTGAACTCAAGCCCGCTGACTACAATCCGCGTAAAGACCTCCAGCCTGGCGATGCCGAATACGAGAAGCTCAAGCGATCCTTGACCGAGTTCGGCTACGTCGAACCCGTCATCTGGAACTCCACCACTGGCAACATCGTCGGTGGACACCAGCGTTTGAAGGTGCTCGAAGATCTCGGCCACACGGACGTGGACGTGATCGTTGTTGAGCTCGATGAGACCCGCGAGAAAGCACTCAACATCGCGCTCAACAAGATCAGCGGCGAATGGGACAACGACAGACTTGCCCTCCTCATCGCCGACCTCGATGCTTCGGATTTCGATGCTGAACTCACCGGTTTCGACGACGCCGAAATCCAGCAGTTGATCGGCTCCTTGGATGAGAACGAGGTTGAGGACGACGACTTCGACCTTACCGCCGCACTCGAAGCATCCGCGTTCGTGGAGCGTGGGGATATCTGGACGCTTGGCCGTCACCGACTCGTGTGCGGCGACGCCACCAGCGTCGAGGACGTCGAGTTGTTGATGGATGGTAAACGTGCGAATCTTGTGTTGACTGATCCGCCATATAACGTCGCCTTCGAATCAGGATCCGGATTGTCCATCAAGAACGACAAGATGGATGGCGATAAGTTCTACGATTTCCTGCTATCAGCGTTTTCGAACATGGTGGGCGTGTGTGAGAAGGGCGCGTCCGCGTATGTGTTCCACGCTGACACTGAAGGCTTGAACTTCCGCCGCGCCTTCGTTGAGGCAGGCTTTTACCTGTCGGGCTGTTGTATTTGGGTTAAAGATTCCCTCGTATTGGGACGTTCCCCGTATCAGTGGCAGCACGAGCCGGTGCTATTCGGGTGGGTGAAGACGGGTAAGCACAAGTGGTACGCCGACCGGAAACAAACCACGATCTGGAACTTCGCCAAGCCCCGCCGTAATGCTGACCACCCGACCAGCAAGCCGCTGGATTTGTTGGCGTATCCGATCGGGAACTCCACGCAGGCCAACGCGATCGTGCTCGACACCTTCGCAGGCTCAGGCTCCACACTCATGGCAGCTGAGGCAACCGACCGCATCTGCTATTGCATGGAGCTTGATGAGAAATACGCGAGCGTTATTTTGCGCCGTTATGCCGAACATACAGGGGACGCTGCCGGGATTACTTGCCTGCGAGGCGGCAAGGAATACGCGTATTTGGATTTGGTGCGCGATGTTGAGGGGGGTGAACCGTGAGTGAGTTGACGTTGGGTTCCTTGTTTGATGGCTCGGGTGGTTTCCCTCTCGCAGGTATTCAGGCGGGTATTCGTCCTGTGTGGGCGAGTGAAATCGAGCCATTCCCGATTCTCGTTACGACCCGCCGTCTGCCGCAGCTCACTCATGTGGGTGATGTGACCACGGTCAACGGGGCTGATGTTGATGCGGTGGATGTGATCACGTTTGGTTCTCCCTGCCAAGACCTATCCGTTGCAGGTAAACAAGCAGGCCTGGCGGGTGAACGCTCGGGTCTGTTCTTTCATGCTGTACGAATTATTGACCAGATGAGGAAAGCAACCCATGGAATGTTTCCACGCTACGCGATCTGGGAGAATGTCCCTGGCGCGTTCTCCTCACACAAAGGATCCGATTTCGCCACCGTCCTTACCACGCTCACGCGCATCGTCGACCCGAGCACGCCTGATATGCCTGTCCCTGAGGGTGGATGGCCGTACGCGGGATGTGTCATGGGTGAGGGATTCTCACTGGCATGGCGTGTACTCGATGCGCAACATTTCGGCCTCGCCCAACGACGCCGCCGCATCTACCTTGTCGCAGATTTTGCAGGCCGATCCGCACCCGAGATTCTTTTTGAGCCCGCGAGCTTGCCAAGGAATCCTGAATCGTGCGGCACGCAAGAACAAGACCATGCCCACACCCCTGAAGCAAGCCTTGGAGGCCGTAGCAGCTCGGTGATGTTGTTGGATCATCATCCGCAGGACTCGAGGTTGACCGTTAACTCCTCGGGGGTGGTGCAGACGCTGACTGCCCGGATGGGCAACTCACCCACCAACGTCCCCATCCTCCTCGACGCCCCAGAAGAACGCAGGGTGTTTGGCCTGAATTCGATCCACCAGTCCCGCAGCGGTGGCGGCCACTACGGCTACGAAGCGGAAGTGTCGAAAACCCTCGACTTGAAAGGCGGGGAGCCGACCTGCAATCAGGGCGGCATGGTCATCTTGGAGCCCGTCTATGCCGCATCCAAGGCCGACTATTTCACCCGCGTCACCAAGGATCAGGCAGGTGCGCTGCTGGCCACGGATTACACCGATCCGCCCATGGTCGCCAGCTCGTCGCTGTGCCCCAGGCGGTTGACGCCGGTCGAGTGTGCCCGGTTGCAGGGGTTTCCTGACGATTGGTGTGACGGTCTTGCTATCGAGGATCCGACAAGCGAGGACATCGAGTATTGGACGGGCATTTGGGCTACCTGGAACTTGGCGCGCGGCGTGAAACCACGAACCGCACGCCAAGTCACTACTTGGTTGGAGAATCCAACCAGTGATAGTGCCCAGTACAAGTTGTGGGGTAACGCGATCGCTTTGCCCGTTGCTCGCCACGTCCTTGAAAGACTGAAGAATTTTGCTCGCGCAGGGACTGGATAAGCACTCGCACCTATGGCTGTATGTACATGACCAAACAAACCCCGACAAGGGGGAAACATGAGATGGAGGATGGTCATGAGTGATCTACATATCGAGATCAGCGAGATGCTGGAGGCAGGCATCAACATCTGGGACATTGAAGAAGCCCTCGACATTGCACGAAAGTGGAACTTCTCCCTGGTTGCCGGTGCGATCGAACACGACCCGCATGGCTATCTGCGACTGGTTGATTCTTGGTTTGAACAGGTGACCCGATGACCACGATCGAGTTTACCCCGAACAAGGCTGGGCGTAAGAAACTCGCCGAAGTCATCGCGGAACATCTTGGCGTGAAAGCCAGGTATGCTGGCATGCCCACCTTTGACTATCTGATTGGTGAGGCGCGGTTGGATCGGGACTGGGTGCTCCACCTCCCAGACAACGCAGACGGCGACGCGATAACCGACGCCGCGAGCGCGGCCGGGTTTGCGCCTGCGGGTGAGGTTTACGGACTCACGCTCACATTCCCCACGACCAGGTGGGACGAGGCCACAGGCGCGAAGCTCGACGCCCTGCTCGCCTCCAAGGGAGCACTCATCGCTAAGGCACTGGTTATTCCTGCTACGCCCATGGCGATCGATGAGGCGGAAGGGACCGTTGAGTTTGCCTGGTTTGACCAGCTCCCAGATGCGGAGGTGATTGAAGCGGTCAGCGTGCTGATTCAGCTCATGATCGAGCACGCGAAAACCGCCACGAGAGTCTCCGCGAAGCCTGCCAAGACAGGTGGAAATGACAAGTATGCGATGCGCTGCTGGTTGCTGCGCCTGGGCATGATCGGCGACAACTACAAGCACGTGCGCCGAGTCCTGCTAGCGAATCTGGAAGGCAACGCAGCATGGAAAACCCTGCCCAAATCCGACCACTGAGTTCCTTGCGGAGAACCGGCGAAAAGCGACTGGATAACCGCGCACACCTATGGCTGTATGTACATGATCGAACAAGAAATAAAGGAGCGAGGTCATGAATACCAGCAAGGTCACGATGGAGCAGCTGCAGATCGCGACCGACAGCTACGGCACGGTTATCGCCTACGGAGACTTCGTCCTCGCCTCGGCATACCGGCACCTGGGCAAAGGCCGGATCGGAAACGACGCCCGCGTCTACAAACTCGCCGAGCAGCCCATCCCTGGCTGGGGATCGGACGCCCGCAGTTTCATTGAATGCGAACTCGCCCTGGTTGCTGAGGCTGAGGAACTGTTCGAAGACGCCGGCCACGCCATCGCCTGGGCGCTTGCCCACACCAACTAACCAGCACAGGAAGGAGCCTGAAGGGCGTGATGCGCACTCTCGACACCTACACGCCGACCCGATTCATGGCCACAGGCTCACGCTACGACAAGCGTAAAGCCGACTTCGCGGTCGCGTTCATCCAAGCCTTAAAGCACACCAAAGGCCGCTGGTCAGGCAAGCCCTTCCAGCTCATCGACTGGCAAGAGCAAATCATCCGCGACCTGTTCGGCACTGTCAAAGAAGACGGCTACCGCCAATTCACCACCGCCTACGTCGAGATACCCAAAAAGATGGGCAAAAGTGAGCTCGCCGCCGCAATTGCGCTACTACTCACCTGCGGGGATGGTGAAGAACGCGCTGAAGTGTATGGGTGCGCGGCTGATCGCCAGCAAGCATCCATTGTGTTTGAGGTCGCAGCGGACATGATTCGCATGAGTCCAGCGCTGTCCAAACGCGTCAAGATTCTTGCCTCGCAGAAGCGGATCATCTACAAGCCCACCAACTCCTTCTACCAGGTGCTGAGCGCGGAGGCGTATTCGAAGCACGGGTTCAACATCTCCGGCGTTGTCTTCGACGAACTCCACACCCAACCCAACCGTGCCTTGTTCGACGTCATGACGAAAGGATCAGGCGACGCGCGCACCCAACCCCTGTACTTCCTCATCACGACAGCGGGTACCGACACGCATAGCATTTGTTATGAGCAACACCAAAAAGCCCAAGACATCCTAGATGGCAAAAAGCACGACCCCACGTTCTACCCGGTGATCTATGGGGCGGCGCAAGATGATGATTGGACCGACGAGGACGTGTGGCATAAGGCTAACCCGAGCTTAGGGATCACTGTCCCGATCGAGAAAGTCCGCCAAGCCTGCACGAGCGCGAAACAAAACCCAGCCGAAGAAAACACATTCCGCCAACTTCGCCTCAACCAATGGGTCAAACAAAGCGTGCGGTGGATGCCCATGCACATCTGGAACCAAAACTCAGCACCCGTCGACCTGTCAGATTTGGAAGGACGCGTGTGTTACGGCGGCCTCGACTTGGCTTCCACGACGGACATCACTGCTTTCGTTCTCGTATTCCCACCCTACGGGGACGATGACAAATATACGGTCGCGCCATGGTTTTGGATACCCGAAGACAACCTCAAACTAAGGGTTGCCCGTGATCACGTGCCCTACGACCTGTGGCAACAGCAAGGCTTCCTACAAACCACTGAGGGCAACGTCGTCCACTACGGCGCAATTGAAGCCTTCATCGAGCAACTCGGTGAACGCTTCGATATCCGCGAGATCGCATTCGACCGGTGGGGCGCAGTCCAAATGAGCCAAAACCTTGACGAAGCAGGTTTCACGGTTGTTCCGTTTGGGCAAGGCTTCAAAGACATGAGCCCACCATCCAAAGAACTCATGAAACTCGCTTTAGAGGGAAAACTGGCACATGGCGGGCATCCAGTGCTTTCGTGGATGGTAGACAACATTCACGTCCGCACCGACCCAGCAGGAAACATCAAACCCGACAAACAAAAGAGCACCGAGAAGATCGACGGCGTCGTCGCAACAATCATGGCCCTCGACCGCGCCATCCGAAACGGCACCGGGCACGTCAGCGGCAGTGTTTATGACGAACGCGGCCTACTCGTGCTGTGAGCACGCTCATGGATGAACGCGCCGATGCCTGCGCCGATCAGTCCCAAGATCGAGTAGGCGACGCCGTAGATGAGGGCTGAATCGTTGTAGTACACGAACAGTGTGGTCAAGAACCCTGCGAACGGGGCCAGTAGCCACCACCAGCCGAACCCGTGGCGTGCCCCATCGATAACGCTCAAAACGATGGTGAGTAGTGGAAACGCGAGGAAGAGCAACGCGATGAACCACTTGGCGTTGGGATCGCTCAGCCTGCTGATCCACATGGAAATGAGCGGCAACAACCAAAATGCCGCTAGCAGGACACTCATCAGTGCCCACGACTGTTTTGAGGGCGCTTTCATATTCCAATTCTACATGTGAAAGGACACCGCATGAGTTTTCTGAATTGGCTGCGTGGCGACACCACCCGCTCCGCTGACGATCACGCGATCAGCTCTGGCTACAGCTTTTTCTTCGGGGCAACGAGCTCTGGCCGTCCGGTGACAGAACGCAGCGCGATGCAAATGACCGCCGTCTACTCATGCGTGCGGATTTTGGCTGAAGCTATCGCGGGTCTGCCGTTGCATGTTTACCAGCAGAGCAGTGATGGGGCGAAGGTGAAGGCGCTCGACCATCCCTTATACCGGCTGTTGCATGATGAGCCGAACCCTGAAATGACATCCTTTGTCTTTAGGGAAACTCTGATGACGCATTTGCTTCTTTGGGGTAATGCGTTCGCCCAAGTGCTGCGCAACGGTAAAGATGAAGTGATTGGTTTGTATCCGTTGATGCCGAACCGGATGATGGTGGGGCGCGACGAGGCTGGGCGACTCTATTACGAGTATCAGCGCACCTGGGACGAACCAGCTGGACGCTTCGACACGGTGCGACTCTCGGCGCGCGAGGTGCTGCACATTCCAGGGTTGGGCTTTGACGGGCTGGTTGGTTATAGCCCGATTGCGATGGCAAAGAATGCCATCGGCCTCGCCCAAGCAACAGAAGACTACGGCGCATCGTTTTTTGCTAACGGTGCTGCACCTGGTGGTGTGTTGGAGCATCCGGGAACGATCAAAGACCCCGCGCGCGTTAGGGAGTCCTGGCAGTCCACGTTCGGCGGAGCCCGCAACGGGAACAAGATCGCTGTGCTCGAGGAAGGCATGAAATACACGCCCATCTCCGTCAGCCCAGAACAAGCTCAATTCCTTGAAACGAGGAAGTTTCAGATCAACGAAATTGCTCGAATCTTCCGCATACCCCCGCACATGATCGGCGACCTCGAAAAATCCTCGTTTTCCAATATTGAGCAGCAGTCGTTGGAGTTTGTGAAGTACACGTTGGACCCGTGGGTGATCCGGTGGGAACAGGCCATCACCAAAACACTCCTCAGCTCGCGTGAAAAACCTGGCGTGTATGTGAAGTTCAACCTCGAAGGCTTGCTACGTGGGGATTACGAATCCCGAATGAATGGTTATGCGGTGGCAAGGCAAAACGGCTGGATGAGCGCCAACGATATCCGCGAACTAGAAAACCTCGATCGCATCAGTCCCGAGGCTGGCGGCGACCTCTACCTCGTCAACGGGAACATGCTCCCGCTCAGTCTCGCAGGTGCATACGCGCAGACAACCGGGTCTGAATCGGAGCCTGAACCGGCTGAGGAACCTATGAGTGAATCTTCTGTAAGGAGGAGGATATGAGACGTTTTTGGAACTGGCTCACACCAGAGCCATCAACTGACCCGGACGCAGATGCAGTCCGGGTTTTGCGCATTAGCGGCACGATCGCTGAAGAATCCTGGTTCGATGACGACATCACACCCAGCATCTTCGCCAGCGAGTTGAACGCTGGGTCGGGGCCGGTGACGATCTGGCTCAACAGCCCGGGTGGTGATGTGGTGGCTGCGGCGCAGATCTACAACATGCTCATCGACTACCCAGGCGAGGTGACCGTCAATATCGACGGTATCGCCGCATCGGCCGCGTCTGTGATCGCGATGGCCGCCACGAAGGTTGCCATGAGCCCGGTGTCGATGTTGATGATTCATAACCCGGCCACCATGGCGGTTGGCGATAAGGACGAACTCGCACGTGCGATGAGCATGCTTGATTCGGTCAAAGAATCGATTCTGAATGCATATCAGGAGAAGACGAACCTGAGTCGGGCGAAGCTGTCCAAGCTCATGGACGCTGAGACGTGGATGGATGCGCGGGCTGCGATCGACATGGGTTTCGCCGACGAACTCCTCACCAACCAACGCGACCCAATGCTTGCGATTGAGCCGGACAACGAGCCGGATGACGATGAGGACGAGGCCGAGTCACCAGACGAACCCGACGAAGACGACGAGGATGAAGATCCGAAGCGCCTGCCGTTTCCACCCAAGAACGCGGGACAAGGCACGGTGTTTTCCCGCCGCGCCTCCGAACAAAAGCTCGTCGCACACCTGACCGCCACATCACCGCCACCTCCGTCGAAGCGAGTGCGTCCACCACTCCCAACCATTCAACCCGCCGTGCCTGTTGGTCGGCGGGTTCTCGATTTGTACGCCGAACTAGCGAACCAACCCCACTGAAAGGACCAACACCCATGACAACCCCTATGACTGTTTCTGACCTTCGCACCAAGCGCGCAGATGCTTGGGAGAAGGCGAAGGCATTCCTTGACGAGCGCCGCGACACCACAACCGGTTGCCTGTCTGCTGAAGATGATCAGGCTTACGCGAAGATGGAAGCCGAAATCGATCGTCTCACCAACGAGATTGCCCGTTCTGAACGTGCCCTGCGCCGCGACGCCGACCTCGCTAAGGCAACCAACACACCGCTCACCTCCATGCCCGGCATCAACCCCGACAATGACGAGGTCAAGCACACAACCCCACGCGCTACATCCTCCTATAAGCGAGCCTTCTGGGATGCCATGCGGCTCAACGCTTCTCCGATGGAGGTGCGCAACGCCCTTAGCGAGGGTGTTGATACTGAAGGCGGCTATCTGGTGCCCGACGAGTTCGAACGCACGCTGATCTCCTCACTTGAAGATCAGAACATCATGCGCGGCCTGGCCAAGGTCATTCAAACCACCAGCGGGGATCGGAAGATCCCAGTCGTCTCCACGCATGGCACTGCCGGGTGGCTCGATGAAGGCAAGCCGTACACCGAATCCGATGAAACCTTCACGCAGGTCACTTTGTCGGCGTTTAAGCTCGGCACCTTCCTCAAAATCAGCGAAGAGCTACTCAATGACAGCGCGTTTAATGTCGAGCAGTACCTAGCAGCTGAGTTTGCTCGCCGTATCGGCGCGGCTGAAGAAGAAGCCTTCCTCACCGGAGACGGCAAGGGCAAACCCACCGGCATCTTCACTGCATCTGGCGGTGGCGAGAAGGCGGTGACCACGGGCAAGGCCACCGACATTACCGCTGATGAGCTCATCGACCTGCACTACGCCCTGCGCGGCCCGTATCGGAAGAACGCGGTGTGGCTGATGAACGATTCCACTGTGAAAACCATCCGTAAGCTCAAGGATGGTAACGGCCAGTACTTGTGGCAACCTGCCCTGACCGCAGGAACGCCGGATCTGGTTCTTGGCCGCCCGGTCCACACGTCGACGTTTGTGCCGGAGATCAAGGCTGGTGCGTCGACGGTTGCTTTCGGTGACTTGTCGTATTACTGGATCGCCGACCGACAGGGCCGCTCCTTTAAGCGGCTCAACGAACTGTTCGCCACCACCGGACAGGTCGGATTCCTCGCATCCCAGCGACTGGACGGCAAGCTCGTCCTACCCGAAGCAGTCAAGCTGCTCACCCAAAAGGCATCCGCATAACCAGCGGTTCTACACACTGAGAGGAGGTGGCCGCAATGACCACGACTGAGCTTATCGATCAGGTGAAGGCGAATCTGCTCATCACCTTTGACGATGACGATCAATTGATCGGCGCGCTGATCAACGCGGCCACCTCCTACGCCTGCTCCTACCAACACCTTGATGAGGGCTACTACGAGACACACGACATGTCTGGGGCAACCAGGCAGGGCGTTGTCATGCTCGCCTCCCATTTTTATGAGTCGCGTGATGGTTCCACGGCAGGGTTCTGGGCAGATAAGCCAGATGCGGCTCGGGCGGTATGGAACGCGGTGAACAATCTGCTGCGCCTGGACCGGGATTGGAAGGTGTAGACCAATGGCTTCTTTGGGATCCATGCGCACCACCATCGACCTCATCCAGCCGACGGTTGTTCGGGATAAGGCGGGGTTCACCACCACGCGCGATGAAGTGAAGGCGACGGTGCGGGCGCAGATCGAGGTGCGGCACGCATCGAGCGCGTGGGTGAACCGGGCAGCGTACTCAAAGGCCGACGTCCTCTTCCGCATCAGATCTTTTCCCGGACTGTCCGTGACCACTGATATGGAGATCAGTGGCCCGGATGGGCGGTATGTGATTGACGCAGTTGGGGTGATCGGCAGGTATGTTGAGATTCTTGCCCACCAGACCACGCCCGAAGGAGACGCCCATGGCTAGAGTTCAGATTCGTCTGCCGAACGCGTTTATTGATTCTCTTGATGCTGCCAGCCGTGTGCTAGAAACATCGGCGGATGAGGTGCTTGAGGCGGGAGCCGCGGTGGTTGAGCCGCGTATGCGAGCCAACCTCACGGGCGTGATCGGACGTGCCACCAATCAGCCCTCGCGGTCAACAGGGCAACTACTCAGCGCGCTTGGTACGACCTCGGTGAAAGTCAATAGCCGAGGCGATCACAACATTAAGGTCGGCTTCGCTGAGAACCGCCGCGACGGCAGAGCGAATGCGTTGATCGCCAACGTCCTCGAACATGGCCGGTCCAACCAGCCCGCACGCCCGTTCCTTGCACCCACACGGTCGCAAACACGGCGTGGTGCAATCGAGGCCATGAAGGCGGCGCTGACGGCGCGGATTGAGCAGGTGGGGCCATGACACCGCTACTCGAACAACTCATGGAGATTGCTGACAAGCTCGGATTGCCGTTCGAGGTCGGTCTCTACACGGCTACGCCTGCGCCGCAGACGTATCTGGTGGCAACCCCGCTGACGGACGTGTTGGACGTGTTCGCCGATAACCAACCCAGCGTTGAGGTTGAGGAAGTCCGCCTCGCACTCTTCACTCGCGGAAACTATCTCGACCTGCGTAGCCGCATTACCCGCGCCCTGCTCGACACTGGACTGACGATCACTGCCCGTACCTATGTCGGCTTCGAAGCGGATACCGGATTTCATCATTACGCGATAGATGTCGCAACCCACCACACCTACACATGAAGGAGCATTACTCATGGCGACTATTGGTTTAGACAAGCTCTACTACGCCACCATCACTGAAAACCCCGACACGGGTGAGGAAACCTACGCCAAACCCAAACCCCTCGCCAAAGCCATCTCCGCAGAACTCAGTGTTGAGGTCGCTGAAGCGATTCTGTATGCCGATGACGGGCCGAGTGAGATCGTCAAGGAATTCAAATCCGGCACCCTGACTTTGGGTATCGACGACCTGGGTGGTGAAGCAGCCGCAGCCTTGACGGGTGCGACCGTGGATTCCAACGGGGTGCTCATTTCAGCTTCCGAGGACGGCGGGGCTCCGGTGGCGATCGGTTTCCGAGCCGCACGCTCTACGGGGAAGTATCAGTATTTCTGGCTGTACCGGGTCAAGTTCGCCCTGCCCACCGAAACCCTGGCAACTAAAGCCGACTCCATCACGTTCTCCACCCCTTCAATTGAGGGCACGATTTTGCGGCGTAACAAACCCGATAGTAAGGGGCGGCATCCGTGGAAGGCCGAAGTCACCGAAGGCACAACCGGCGTCAAGCCCGAGACGATCACGAACTGGTATGCACAGGTTTACGAACCCGCCAGCACCACATCTGAAGCCTAAGGAGCATGAGCCATGACAACCAAGAAGAAAACTGAATCAGTTGTTGACCCAGGGCGCTCCGCCACTGTCAGCATCGGCGGTACCGACTGCGAGCTTGTCTTGACGACGAAAGCCACGCGTCTGATCGCCGAGCGATACGGCGGGCTCGAACATCTGGGCAACGCCCTCGAAACTTCCGACGATCTGGGCAAAACATTGGGTGAGGTGATTTGGCTAATCACGCTGCTGGTCAACCAGTCCATCCAGATCCACAACCTGCGCCACCCAGACGACAAGCGCCCAGAGCTGAGCGAGGACGAGGTTGAACTACTCACCGTTCCCGCTGATCTGGCGGACTATCGCGGCGCGATCGCCGAAGCCCTCCAGCGCGGAACACGACGAGACATCCTTACCGAGCCAGCCCCAAAAGCACCACCGACGGACGAATAGTCGAGACCGATCAGGCTGTGTTCACGCGGCTGACCTACATTGGAATGGCCCACCTTCACCTATCACGCGTGGAAGTGGGTCTGACTGTCTTCGGAGAACTCCTCGACCTCGTGGACTGCTGGCGCATCGAAACCGGACGAGCTGAGCCGCTGCGTCAATGGTTCATCGACGACGTCATCCCGCCAGGGATTTAGTAATTTCGATGAGTCATGGGTGATTCGTTCACGAGACGATGGAATTCCTTACGTGCTGCATCTTCGATTTCGTCCCAAGTAAACAAATCCTTGAGGTACGTGCAGCGAGAAGTATTCGTCTCCATCTCAAGCATGGTTTTCAATACTTCCTTGTCGTTTTTTAGGAGTCCCAACGCTTCGAGGATCCATAGGCGAAGCTCAGGTCGACGAGTGAACGAATGGCTTTCCCAAACCTTTCGAGCCAAGAGTTCCTTATAGCTTCGCTTTACTTTGTTTCTCCTTGCAGTTTCAAAATCAAAGTATTCCTTCGATAGAAAAACTGACGTAGCGTGAGTCCGGATCGAGAACCACCAGCGGTTGTCGTCTTGTTGAGGGAAACACGTCTCGAAAGCATCAGCAAGCGGCGTAGGTCCATTTAGCTCAGCAAGCACAGCTCCGAAATCTTCTGCACTCATTCCCATAGGTTTCCCCTTCGTTTAGCAATTTGATCCCTTTTCATTATCCCTTCGAGGAGGTGACTTTGCCATGGCCGACTCCAGTTTTGGTTTGAAGATTGGGCTTGAGGGCGAGCGGGAGTTTAAGCGCGCGATTACGGATATTAACCGTGAGATGCGTGTGCTTGGCAGTGAGATGAAGCTCGTGGCGTCCTCGTTTGATAAGAACGACAAGTCTGCCGAAGCCTTCACGGCCCGTAACCAAGTGCTGGGCAAAGAGATTGAGGTGCAGAAAGCCAAGATCGAGACCCTACGCGCCGCACTCGAAAACTCCGCTACGAGCTTTGGTGAGAACGATAGTCGGACGAAGAACTGGCAGATCCAGCTCAACAACGCAGGCGCGGAGCTCAACCGGCTCGAAGGCGAACTCAAAGCCAACAACGACGCCCTCTCTGATTTCGGGAACGAGGCAGACGGTGCGGGCGACGATGCTAAAGACGCCGCCAAGGACGCAGGACGTCTTGAGGGCGCGGTGGATGATCTCGGTGACGAGATGGACACCACCAGTTCCAAGACCCGCATTTTCGGCGACGTGTTGAAAGCCAACCTCGCCTCCGAAGCCATCATCGCCGGAGTCAAAGGCATCGGGCATGCGATCGCCAGTATTGGTCGCGGCATGGTAGGCGCGTTGAAAGAGGGCGTGGAGTACAACGCTCGCATGGAGCAATACTCCACAAGCTTCACGACGATGCTCAGCGACCAAGCAAAAGCCCAACAGCTCGTCAACGATCTGAAAGTTCAAGCGGCGAAGACTCCGTTTGGTATGGAAGAACTCGCGGGCAACATGCAAACCCTCCTGAGCTTTGGCATGAGCCTTGAGGATGCGAAAAAGCACCTGAACGAAATCGGCGACATCTCCCAAGGTGATGCGGTGAAGATGGAATCGCTCACGCTCGCCTTCGCCCAAATGTCTTCGACCGGCAAGCTCACGGGTCAGGACTTGCTGCAGATGATCAACGCCGGATTCAACCCGCTCGAAGAGATCAGCCGCAAGACCGGCAAAAGCATTGGTGAGCTCAAGGAGGATATGGCCAAGGGTGCTATTTCGGCTGACATGGTCGCTGACGCATTCGCCAGTGCTACTGCTGAAGGCGGGCGTTTCTACGGGGCCATGGACGCCCAATCCCAAACCTTTTCGGGCCAGTTGGCGACGATGCAGGATGGGGTTGAAAATCTCAAGGGGTTGTTGGCTGGTGGTCTGTCGGAGGCGTTGGCGGGTTCGGTGTTGCCGATGCTGAACGGGTGGATCGACGAACTCACGGCAGCGTTCGAAGAAGGCGGAACACCCGCCCTCATCGACACCCTCGGCACCGTCTTACAGGAAGCTCTCGCATTTATTGCCGAGCAGCTACCGATGGTGGTCGAGACCGGCATGAGCATTTTGACCGCGCTCCTTGAAGGCATTATCAAGGTGTTGCCACAAGTAGCAGAAACAGCCGTGACGTTGATTATCGCTCTGGTCGAGACAATCATCGAAGCGTTGCCGTCCCTGTTGGAGGCGGCGATACAGATCATCGCCACACTGGTCTCTGGTATCGGCGAAGCACTACCGGAACTGGTTCCTGCGGCGGTGGAGATGCTCATGGCTTTGGTACAGGGTCTGGTCGACAACCTCCCGTTGCTTCTTGATGCGGCGTTGCAGCTCATCACCGGACTTACCGAAGGCTTGATCGCTGCCATTCCCGTGATCATCGAAGCCCTCCCACAGATCATCACCGGGATTGTCACGTTCCTTGTGGGGGCGATCCCGCAGATCATCGAAGCAGGAATCCAACTACTCACCGCCTTGATCGGGGCGCTGCCTCAGATCATCACAGCGATTGTCGCAGCACTCCCGCAGATTATTACTGCAATCGTGGACGGCGTGGTTGGTGCTATCCCACAACTGATCCAAGCAGGCATTCAGTTGTTGACGGCTTTGATTGGGGCGTTGCCGCAAATCATTACAACTATCGTGGCCGCGCTCCCGCAGATTATCGGAGCTATTGTGTCGGCGATTGGTGGGGCGATCCCGCAACTCGTCCAAGCAGGCATCCAACTCTTGACCGCGTTGGTACGAAACCTGCCGCAGATTATTTCCACAATCGTCGCAGCAATCCCATCGATTATTTCTGGGATTGTGTCTGCTGTTGGTCAGGGCGTCTCAGCGATGGCCCAGGCGGGCAAAAACCTCGTCTACGGCCTGTGGAACGGTATCCAATCCTTAGCGGGGTGGCTGTGGAATTCGGTCTCGAACTGGGCATCAGGTATTTGGGACTCCATCACTGGCTTCTTCGGCATCCACTCACCGTCACGCAAGATGGCCTGGGCAGGACGGATGCTTGTCGAAGGCCTCGCAGGCTCCATCCGCACGGACGGCAACAAGGCTGTCACCGCAGCTTCAGGGCTCGCGCGCAACACGATAGACGCCTTCGCCGACCTTGAGGACGGGCTGGCCGTGCCGATCGAGGCGGTGGCAGACCTGCAAGTGCCGAGCGTTGACCTCACCCCACAACCCGTGACTGTATCTCAGCGAAGTACTGATGAAGCGGCAGAGCGTGTGGATGTCGCTGGGATCGTGGATGCGACTGCAAAGCGTATCCTCGGGTCTTTGGATATTTCGGTGACGTTGTCGGATGGGACGCTGGTGGGCAAACTCGCACCCGCCCTCGATAAACAACTTGCCCGCCTTGATCGGCGGCAGACCGTGATGGCAGGAGGATACTAACCATGTTCGGCTTCACCCTCAATAACCAGGTGTCTTCTGCTTCGCTGGGTCTGCGACTCACGGCACCCGTTGCGATCCCAGCGTCGGTGCGCAGGGCTGATGATATTGAGGTCAAAGGACGCGCCGGAACCCTCACGCGCTTCACGGGCTGGGAGGACACCGAGATCGATCTCGACCTCGCGGTGCCTGTTCGTGACGGGCTCGACCAGTATCGGCAGGCTGCTCACGAGCTGACGGGCTCTTCGACGATTGCGTTGACTGCCGAGCCTGGTGTTTACCGCAAGGTTAAGCACTGCGAAGTGAGCGAACTGCGCCGGGAGCTGTCGGGGTGGGGGTTCTTCACCGCGCGCCTGACCTGCCAGCCCTTCACGTACCTGACCGAGGGATTGAATCCGGTAACGCTCACTGCATCTGGGACGATCACGAACCCCGGCCTACTGGAAGCTGATCCGATCATCACAGTCACCGGCACCGGGGCGCTCTCGCTGACGATCAATACGAGCATTTATCACGTGAATTCGCCAGCAGGTTCCGTCACGCTCGACAGCGAACGTCTCGTCGCTCACGCCCACGGGAAAGTCCAGACCGATGCGCTCACCGACGCCTTCCCGACCTTCAAGCCTGGGATCAATCGCCTCACGCTCGGCGCGGGTATTTCGAAGATCGTGATCACGCCGAACTGGCGCAACCCCTAACACCCAACTCACTACATTCTCTGACGGCCATCCCTTCGTGGGGTGGCCACTGTTGTCTTTGGAAGGCTCCTCATGATTACGGTTCACGACCGCACCGCCACGACATTCACCACCACCGGGCTAGGAGTCTTGGATCGGGAGATCATCAATCCGATCGTGGTCGAGGAACTAGGTGGCGAATTCTCACTAACCTTCACCTACCCGGCAGACGGTCCAGCAGCCACGCACCTGACGCTTGAGAACATTGTGGCAGCGCCCGTGCCAGGGCTGGAGCAACGTCAGGGGTTCCGCATCAGCGAGGTTGTCACCACGCTTGACGGCATGCTCGAAGTGACGGCGTTTCACGTGTTCTATGATCTGGCGGGGAATCTCATCGCCGACACCTACGTGGTCAACAAAACCGCGAAAGGCGCACTGACCCAGATCCTTGGGGCGGCGAACACGAGCCACGGGTTTACTGCTACCTCGTCGGATACGGTGACGCGCTCGTCGGCGCGGATGGTGCGCATGCCCATCACCGCTGCGCTCATGGACGCGGGCGAGGACAACACGCTCATCTCGCGTTGGGGCGGCGAACTGGCCCGCGATAATTTCCATATCCATCACGCGCCCATGCGCGGAGCCAACCATGGGGTGGTCATTCGTGATCGGAAGAACCTCACTGGCTTCGAATCATCCATTGATTTTTCGACGGTGGTGACGCGGATTCTGCCAGTCGGATACGACGGCCTACTCCTGCCTGAACTGTATGTCGATAGTCCGAAGTTGGGTGATTATGTGGTGCCGCGTATCCGCGTCATCCGCTACGGACAAGTCAAAGCCATCACCGACAAAGACAACCCGCGTGAGGGTGAACTCCCACTCGACCAAGCCCACTCTGAGCTGCGCCGACTAGCTGCAGCAGAATTCAGCGCAAGACATGTCGATGAGCCGTCGGGCTCGTATAAGGTGCGGTTCGTCGATCTCGCCACCACCCGTGAATACGCTGATCTTGCACGCCTGGAAACCGTCGAAATTGGCGACACCGTGACCGTCCGTCACGCTGATCTTGGGATTGCGCTCACGGCACGGGTGGTCGCTTACGAATACAACCCGCTCACGCTCCAGTACATCTCCGTTGAGCTGGGTTCTACTGCTCGGAAGTTCACGTCTGTCACCCGGCAGGTCAAAACCGCCGTCAATACGGCGGTGGCTGCGTCGGATGCGGCAGGATTCGCACTCGCTTCAGCGGATGGGAAGAACACCAACCACTACGGCAGCATCCAGCCCGCCAAGGCCAAGCTGGGTGACACGTGGTTCCGGCAAAATGGCGAACAGGTCGAGATCTGGATCTACCAGCTCACTGATACCGGGCAGCCCGGCTGGGTGGCACTCGCTACTGATCTGAATCATGCCCAGCTCGGTGCGGAACTCGATGCCGTCCGCACACAAGTCGGCCACGCCCTGCTTGCGGCCCAGGATGCACAAACCGCCGCCGATGCTGTCGCCACTCAGATGGCGTCGGCGCAGGTGGAGATTGACCAGGCCAAGACCGCAGCCGCTGGTGCTACCCAGTTGGCGCAGGATGCCCACGACATCGCGGTAACCTCGGATGGGCGGCTCACGGTTGCCGTTGTTGATCCTAGCGTAGCGGATGCGGCTGGCCGACCGGAGGGTGCGCTGTGGCAAGTGCGCGTAGACGGAGTGATCGCCCGCCAATATCTCCTCACCAACAACCAATGGGAACAAACACCGGTCGGTGCCGCGATGATCGGGCCGAAAGCGATCAGCCAAGCACACATCGCAGATGCCGCCATCGGCACCGCACACATCGCTGATGCCGCTATCACCGACGCGAAAATCAGTTCACTGTCGGCAGCCAAAATCACGGCTGGGTTCTTGGCGGCTGACCGTATCGCCACGGGAAGTATTACCTCCGACAAGCTGACCATCGCGAGTGGGTTCATCACCACCGCAATGATTGCCAACGCCGCGATCACGGACACAAAGGTTGGCAGTCTATCGGCGTCGAAGATTACGACCGGTACCTTGTCGGCGGCACGGATCGCTGCCGGTTCGATTACCTCGGACAAGTTGACGATCGCTAACGGTTTTATCCAGTCCACGATGATCAAGGACGCTGCGGTCACATCGGCCAAGATTGCTTCGCTGGATGCTGGGAAGATCACCACCGGGTATCTGAACGCCGCTCGGATTGGGGCGCGGTCGATTACGGCCGACAAGCTCGCGACCAACGCCATCCAAGTAGGCCTGGCAGACTGGACGCAATCGATCCGCATTACGCCCACGCAGATCGCCTGGTATGACGGGACCACCCTGGAAGGCAAGATCACGAGCGCTGGGATGCAGTTTTGGTACGGAACCCGCTATATCGGTGAGTTTGCTCGGCGGGCTCATAAGGACAAGCCGAATGTGCAAGGCATCGTCAACCAACTTGCTTACAAAGGCGACTACGTCGCCTGGACCTACCAGAAGGCAGACGGCGGCACCTACTACACCTGTCTCACCCTTGACCCGAAAGGCCTGTTTTACGGGCAGGCAGGTATCCACCTCGGCTCCGATCTGCGAACAGGTGGCTACAAGTTCTACACGACGGGCTCACGATATGTGACCTTGCAGGACTGCACGCTGACGGGCAAGGGAACCTATTCGGGCTGGGTGGGGCAAAGCGGGCTGTCGAAGATCGTGTTTCACACCTACGACCTGATGGTGGTCACCAATGGGTCGTATTACAACATGACCCGCCTATTCGACCGCACCAAGGATTTGATGTCGCGAATGAACGCAATCCTGAGCTTACTCAATCAAGGCTGGATCACATCCATCTCCGGAACCGGGTCGAACATCACCTGGCGGTACTTCTCCAACACTGGCCTGTCGGCCATGTCCACCAACCTCGCATAAGTAAAAGGAAACACTGATGAAGATCATGCTCGCAAACCAGTATTTGCAACCCATCGCAGACCTACTCACCAATATGCCGCTCAAGGCGGCGCAGTCCCGTGCCCGCTCGAAACTCCTCACGCTAGTGAAGGAAGCGATTGCGCGATTCGGGGAAGATGAATACGACCTCGTCGCCCAATTCGCAACACTTGACGATCAGGGTCGCCCAGTGTTCGCCGACGATGGCACGTTCGTCCTCGCCGACCCTGACAAGGCCAGTGAATTCCTCGAAGCCCGTCAAGCCCTGCTCGCGTCGATCGCTGAAGTATCGGGGCCAACCTACGACGGCCACGACAAGGACGTGAAAGCATTTCTTGATGGCTATGAGGGTGAGCTTTCTGGCGAAGCGGCCGAGGCCTATGACGTCCTTTACGACGCGATCACCAAGGGTGGCCAATGACCACCGAGGAAGAAACGAACACGGAGCTGATTGAGCCCAACGGCAATGAGTCAACGCCTAGCGAAGAAGTGCAGCTACCCATCGTCCCGGTCGAATCCGATGCCACGCCCTCACCACCAGCAGAGACCATCGAAGCCCAAGAACTCCCAGCGCCCAAGGCGGCGTCCTTCGACTTGAGCCTGCCAATTCTCGAGGTCCTCACCGACCCGACCATGTAGCCCAGTACTACACCAATTTTTAGATGCCTTCACCCCAGATGGGTGTGGGCAATTTTTTATGCCCACGAAAGGAATCATTCCCATGTCTCTTCACGCCATCTGGCACGCCATCCAAACCGGGATCGCTGGTATTGGTGCCTGGCTCGCCGCTTATCTTGGAGGCCTCGACGGCCTCGTCTATGCGCTGATCGTCTTCGCTATCGCCGACTACATCACCGGGGTGCTGGCCGCCATCAACGAGCGCCGCCTCAGCTCATCCGTCGGTTTTAGGGGTATCAGCCGAAAGATCCTCATCTTCACTCTCGTCGGCCTGGCCCACCTCATCGACGTCCATATTCTCGGAGCACCCGGCGTGCTACGCGCGGCGGTCATTTTCTTCTACCTGTCCAACGAAGGCATCTCGCTGGTGGAGAACGCCACCCGCTTGGGACTGCCTGTCCCATCCCAGATGCGTGGGGCGCTCGATGCGATCGCCAACCGCGCCGAAACCAGGCCCTCACTGACCGAAACGACCACTGAAAACACAAAGGAGAACCAGTCATGAAGAATTGGAACACGCTTGAGGCCGACATCGACCTCATCATGAACACACACTACACACCCGGCCGCAACGGCAGGCGGATCGATAAGGTCATCATTCACCACAACGCCGGAAACCTCACCATTAGGGGCTGTTACGACGTGTGGCAAACCCGTCCTGCATCGGCCCACTACCAAGTCCAAACCGACGGCACAATTGGCCAGCTCGTATGGGATCGCGATACCGCCTGGCATGCAGGCAACTTTGCAGCCAACACCACCAGTATCGGCATCGAACACGCCGACGTGAGCTCCAGCCCGTGGGCTGTGTCGGAGGCGTGCCTCGATAACGGAGCACACCTCGTCGCCGCGATCTGCAAGTTCTACGGCCTTGGCCGACCCCAGTGGGGCAAGAACGTGTTCGGGCACAAAGACTTCTCTGCCACGGCTTGCCCGGCTTCTCTTGCTGGTTCCCAGCATGCCGCCTACATGTCCCGCGCACAGTCTTGGTATGACCAGATGAGCGGTAGCGCACCAGCACCCGCTCCTGCAGCACCGAACATCGACGCATTGGCTGACGCTGTCATTCGCGGTGATTACGGGAACGGGGAGGAGCGTAAGCTCCGCCTCGGAGCCAACTACGCGGCTGTCCAGCAGCGAGTGAACGAGAAGCTCTCTGGCAACACGCCGACGAAGCCAGCAGGGCCCAACATCGACGCGCTTGCCGACGCCGTGATCCGTGGCGACTATGGCAATGGTGAGGAGCGTAAGCGCCGCTTGGGCAACCTCTACGCCGCTGTTCAGGCGCGCGTGAATGCCAAGCTCGGCTACTAAACATCCGCGCCACGTCGGAGCGACTGATGTAGGACGGATTTTGCGGACATTCAAAATAAAAAAGAATGTGGAGGTAACAGACAATGGCAAAATCATTATTTGAGGAACTGGGCGGCAAATACGAAAGGCAAGGGGATTATTTGATACCGTGCTTAACTGTACCCGCCGAAGAAGAACAGGCAATAGGCATCTGGGGGCAACGGCATTTAGATTATCTAAAACAGTACCGTAAAGTTACATACACCAATCTTCTTACAAGCGGCAGGCTAAACGCCTACCTTGCCGACATCAACAGACAGGCACAGGAACGCTTTGAAAGGCTCATAGAGGGTATGAAACAGGCACAGGGCATAACGGAACAGCTAAAGGCAGAAAACGCCTTAGAATGGACAGGATGCCTCAATAACATAAGGGCTTGTGCGAGGGAGATTGTGGAAAAGGAAATTATTTTTGCATAAACAGATGATTAGTGGCAGGGGGAAATCCTGCCGCTTTTTCTGCTTTAGTTTGTCAGCTTGACAAATAAAGGGTTAAGGAATATAATTAGATTCAGTATTATACAAGGAGTTAATAAATATGCGGCAAGGTATTCTTAAATAAACTGTCAATTTGATAGTGGGAACAAAAAGTAGCAGTCCCGTTTCACTTTTAATATGGGGCTTAGTTTTTTGTACCCAGTTTAAGAATACTTTTATCATGTAATTTTATATGCCCGAAAACATATAAGTGTTTTGGGGCTATTGGAGTTATTTACCCAGTGATAGGAGTATTTATCACTGGGTATTTTTATGCCCTTTTTTGGGTGTTGATAGGAGGAAAATCACATGAAAATAATTAACTTAGGCATTCTGGCTCACGTTGACGCAGGAAAGACAACATTAACGGAAAGTTTATTGTATACCAGTGGTGCAATTGCAGAACTAGGGAGCGTAGATGAAGGCACAACAAGGACAGATACAATGAATTTGGAGCGTCAAAGGGGAATCACTATCCAGACAGCAGTGACATCTTTTCAGTGGGAGGATGTAAAAGTCAACATTATAGATACGCCAGGCCATATGGATTTTTTGGCGGAAGTATACCGTTCTTTATCCGTATTAGACGGAGCAGTATTATTAGTTTCTGCAAAGGATGGCATACAGGCACAGACCCGTATACTGTTTCATGCACTACAGATAATGAAGATTCCGACAATTTTTTTCATCAATAAAATTGACCAAGAGGGGATTGATTTGCCAATGGTATATCGGGAAATGAAAGCAAAGCTTTCTTCGGAAATTATAGTGAAGCAAAAGGTTGGGCAGCATCCCCATATAAATGTAACGGACAATGACGATATGGAACAGTGGGATGCGGTAATTATGGGAAACGATGAACTATTAGAGAAATATATGTCAGGGAAACCGTTTAAAATGTCAGAACTGGAACAGGAAGAAAACAGGAGATTCCAAAACGGAACGTTATTTCCCGTTTATCACGGAAGCGCTAAAAACAATCTGGGGATTCGGCAGCTTATAGAAGTAATTGCCAGTAAATTTTATTCATCAACGCCTGAAGGTCAATCTGAACTATGCGGGCAGGTTTTTAAGATTGAATATTCAGAGAAAAGGCGGCGTTTTGTTTATGTGCGTATATATAGCGGAACATTGCATTTGAGGGATGTTATTAGAATATCTGAAAAAGAGAAAATAAAAATCACAGAGATGTGTGTTCCGACAAACGGTGAATTATATTCATCCGATACAGCCTGCTCTGGTGATATTGTAATTTTACCAAATGATGTTTTGCAGCTAAACAGTATTTTGGGGAACGAAATACTGTTGCCGCAGAGAAAATTTATTGAAAATCCTCTCCCTATGCTCCAAACAACGATTGCAGTAAAGAAATCTGAACAGCGGGAAATATTGCTTGGGGCACTTACAGAAATTTCAGATGGCGACCCTCTTTTAAAATATTATGTGGATACTACAACGCATGAGATTATACTTTCTTTTTTGGGGAATGTGCAGATGGAAGTCATTTGTGCCATCCTTGAGGAAAAATATCATGTGGAGGCAGAAATAAAAGAGCCTACTGTTATATATATGGAAAGACCGCTTAGAAAAGCAGAATATACCATCCACATAGAAGTCCCGCCAAATCCTTTCTGGGCTTCTGTCGGGTTGTCCATAGAGCCGCTCCCTATTGGAAGCGGAGTGCAGTATGAAAGCAGAGTTTCACTTGGATATTTAAATCAATCGTTCCAAAATGCGGTTATGGAGGGGGTTCTTTATGGCTGCGAGCAGGGGCTGTATGGATGGAAAGTGACAGACTGTAAAATCTGTTTTGAATATGGATTGTATTATAGTCCTGTAAGTACCCCCGCAGACTTTCGGCTGCTTTCCCCTATCGTATTGGAGCAGGCTTTAAAAAAAGCAGGGACAGAACTATTAGAGCCATATCTCCACTTTGAAATTTATGCACCGCAGGAATATCTCTCACGGGCGTATCATGATGCTCCAAGGTATTGTGCAGATATTGTAAGTACTCAGATAAAGAATGACGAGGTCATTCTGAAAGGAGAAATCCCTGCTAGATGTATTCAAGAATACAGGAACGATTTAACTTATTTCACAAATGGGCAGGGAGTCTGCTTGACAGAGTTAAAAGGATACCATCCAGCTATTGGTAAATTTATTTGCCAACCCCGCCGCCCGAATAGCCGTATAGATAAGGTTCGGCATATGTTCCACAAGTTAGCTTAACAGCTTGCAAAAGTCATATAAAATGAGATTTGAAAGGATTAGAGACTAATTATGATGAAATGCGAATGGATATTGTGTCCTGTTTGTGGGAGCAAAACCCGTAATAAAATTAGGAAGGACACTGTTTTGGAGAATTATCCCCTTTATTGTCCAAAATGCAGACAAGAAAGATTGATTAAAGTTGACAACTTGAAGATAACTGTCATCAAAGAGCCAGACGCTTAAGACGCAGAGCCGATGAAATTGTGGAACAATTCACGAATCATCGGCTCTTTTTGTTTCGTATTTGAAAGAACAAACTCACCAAATAAAAAAAACGATATTCGGGTGGGTTATTTTGTTATACCCTAAATTACCCTCTGAATTTGTTTTTAAATTTGGAGGGATTTTTTTATGTCCTTTTTTCGGGCAGTTATCTATCTGCTCATACGAGCCCCGTCACCACTGTGACTTCCCAATCCTCGGGGAGCCGGTGGTGGCGGGGCTTTTCGTCGTTTCATGGATGGATTTAACAAACGGGGGTTCGTCGGCAGTGGGGTGAAGGGAGTGACCCCACTGTGAATGATCTTGATGAACAACGTATCCGTAACCTGCGCACGGCGGGCTGGGGGTATAAAGCGATTGCCGAGTTTTGCGCCCTGACTCGTGACCAGATCCGCTCGTACTGCACAACCCGAAACCTTGACGCTGCTCCGGTGATGGTCGAGCACGTGTGCCAGTGGTGTGCCAACCCTATACAGGGAGCAGCTCGGGCTCGGTTTTGCTCGCCCGCCTGCAGGCATAAAGCTTGGCGGCATCGACAGAAAACTGAGCCTATGCGCGAGCAGACCTGTACGCACTGCGGACGCTGCTTCGCGATCGTGGACAAGCCAGGTCAAAAGTTTTGCTGTCACGCCTGCTATGTACGTGCTCGCTTCGGCACCAGGGGCGGACGACCATGAACACGCTCGCCGCTCCTGTTGATCAACTGGCCCAACCTGACGTGTTCGCCCGAGAACTCGCCTTCATCACGGACGCTCACATCTTGAGCATGCTGGCAGGTCGGGGCGTGCTCACACCCGCAGAGCATCAGCGTGCTCACCGGTTGTTGTTCCAGGCGTGGAGCCCGATCTATCAACCACAGATTGTGGGCAAAACGACTGGATAAACACCGCCTTTAGAGCGTGTATAGACCTAACGCGAAAGGAGAAAACGTGGCACACATCAGTGTGGTGACACCAGTTCGGCCGCCGACCCCAAAACTGGTCAACGTGGCGGCATACGCGAGGGTCTCAACGAACGGCACAGAGCAGTTAGCATCCCTATCGGCGCAAGTGTCGTATTACTCGCGCCTGATCCAGTCCACACCCGGATGGGCCTATGTCGGGGTGTTTACCGACGAGGGTATCACCGGCACGTCAACAAAATCCCGACAAGGCCTGGCAGACCTGATGGACGCAGCCAGGCGCGGGGGTGTCGATATTGTGTTGTGTAAATCAATCTCACGCCTGGCCCGCAACACTGTCGATCTACTGGCTACGGTCCGTGAGCTCAAAGACCTTGGCGTGGCCGTACGGTTCGAACGCGAACGCATCGACACCCTTAGCGCTGACGGGGAACTGTTGCTGACTTTGTTGGCGTCGTTCGCCCAGGAAGAATCCCGCTCGCTATCCCACAACGTGAAATGGGCGATCCGCAACCGATACAAGAACGGGGGCACGAACTCCTTCGTTGTCTATGGCTACCACTGGACAGACGGCGAGTTCACCATCATTGACGAAGAAGCCAAGATTGTGCGCTTACTGTTTGCCAATTATCTCGATGGGATTAGCCCGGAGAAAACCGCGACGATGCTCAATGCTGAAGGTAAACGCTCTCGGGGAGGGGGACGGTTCTACGGGTCAGTGTTTCGTCGCATGCTCGAAAACGAGCGCTACAAGGGCTGCCAAATGCTACAGAAAATGTACCGCCCCACAATCCAAGCACCCACATGCTCCCTCAACAACGGGGAGCTGCCACGCTACTGGGTCGAGCAAGCCCTCCCGCCAATCATTGACGAGGCGATGTTTGACGCGGTGCAAGCAGAAATCGCGTACAGGCGTGAGGTGGGCCCGGCTGCGACCCCGTCGAAGAACACGGGCGTATTCACCGGGCGGATCTGCTGCGCGGCGTGCGGGAAGAACTATCAACGCAAAACCCGCACCTACAAGTCTGGAACCTCGTATAAGTTTTGGCGGTGCTGGAGTGCCTGCACCGGGAATGGCAACCCCTGTAGGGGGCACAACCTGCGCGAAACACTCCTCGAACAAGCCTGCGCAGACATGCTCGGCACCCAAAGTTTCGACCCCGCTGCGGTTGCTGAGCAGGTCGTGATGATTGAGGCCTTCGAGCATCAGCTCACCTTCCACCTCGCGGATGGAACCATTGCACCAGTGGGGTTAACCAGTGAGGGGAGGCTGGCATGAGCCGCACCGTCACAGCGATACCCGCAACAAAGAAGCTTCGATCTGCCACAGCCTCATCTGGCGCACCGGCACGCAGACGGGTCGCTGCCTACGCTCGCGTCTCTACCGAGATGGAAGAACAAACCTCCTCGTATGAGGCTCAGATCGACTACTACACCACCTACATTCATTCCCGTAATGATTGGCAGTTCGCGGGCATGTACTGCGACGAAGGTATCTCTGGCACCTCTATGAAGCACCGTGAGGGATTCCAAACCATGATCGATGACGCCCTGGCAGGCAAAATCGATCTCATCCTCACCAAAAGCGTCTCCCGGTTCGCACGCAACACCGTCGACTCCTTGACCACCGTGCGCAAGCTCAAAGACGCAGGCGTCGAGGTCTATTTTCAGAAGGAAAATATTTACACCTTTGACACCAAAGGCGAATTACTCATCACGATCATGTCGAGTCTGGCGCAAGAAGAATCCCGCTCGATCTCCGAAAACGTCACCTGGGGACACAGGAAACGTTTTGCCGATGGGAAGATTATGGTTCCCTACGCATCACTACTCGGATATAAGAAAGGAGCGGACGGCAGTCTCGTCATCGACGAAACCCAGGCACCGACCGTCAGGCTGATCTACCAGCTGTTCCTTGACGGGATGGCGATCAGTGAGATTAAAACCGAACTCGCTGCCCGCAAGATTCTCACCCCGCGCGGGAAAGAAGTATGGTCAACATCGACAGTGCGCTCCATTCTATCCAACGAAAAATACAAAGGCGACGCTCTTCTCCAAAAGACGTTCACCACCGATTTCCTTACTAAAAAGATGAAGGTCAACGAAGGCGAAGTACCCCAATACTACGTAACAGGCAATCACGAGCCGATTATTGCTCCGCATATCTGGGATCAGGTGCAATACGAACTCTCCACCAGACATGGCAACATATCATCAGCGAAAGTCGGGTTGTTCTCCACCCGGCTCAAATGCTTTCAGTGTGGTGCGTGGTATGGGCGTAAAACGTGGGCATCGAACACGAAATACAAGTACACAGTCTGGCAATGCAACCACAAATACGCAGGGCAGCACCCTTGCAGCAGCGCGACAGTGAAAGACGAGCAGATCAAGGATTCTTTCGTGCAAGCGCTCAACCAACTGATCGCCCGCCACCGGTACGAAAGCCACCTACCGCAGGTGCTTGGCGACATGTTCGATACGAGCCGTTTGGAAGAACAAGCCGCCGCCTGCCAGGCGAAAATCGTGGAGCTGACCGAGCAGATCGAAGCACTGATTGCGGAAAACCAGCAACGCGCGCTCGACCAAGACGCCTACCAAGCCCACTACACAGAGCTCGATACTGCCTACCGTAAGACGCTCGCACGCAAAGCGAGCCTAGAGGCAGATATCGCAGCGAACACCGCCAAGCACGCCGCCATCACCACAACCCTGAATGATCTGACAGGGGAACCGGTGAGCGAGTTTCACCCCGCACAATGGAGCGCACTCATCGACCACGCCATCGTAGGCGAAGATACGATCCGGTTCGTATTCCGAGTTGGTGAGGTAGTGAGGGTTCAGCTTTAGATTTGAGATGAAGATTCTGGCCCGTTCGTGCATGAGCGCGGACGGGCTTTTCTCATGCCCAGAAATCATGGCAACAGGGGAAGCGATAGTGCTCAGGAAGCATTTCCGCAGGTCAGGGCAAACGCGCTACACACTCGCTAACGCAAGCGATTTTCTTGACCCCCTTGGGGCGTACGCGCTAACGCAAACGCCTACTTATCATTTTCGACGTCCAAGTGGAGCGAGTGACGGGAATCGAACCCGCATGACCAGCTTGGAAGGCTGGGGCTCTACCATTGAGCTACACTCGCAACTGGCTTTCGCTTCGAGTTAACGGAAGCCGCGAGAAACAGTGTAACCTATTAGAGGTCTGAACCGAAAACCGACGGGGCGTGGCGCAGTTTGGTAGCGCACCTGCTTTGGGAGCAGGGGGTCGCAGGTTCAAATCCTGTCGCCCCGACTTAGTGATCTCCCGCGACATATGTCCGCATATGTCGCGGGATTTTTCCTATCCACACCCCAGTTGACCGCCCCCCAAAAAAAGAAATCTGTATTAAACGCTTGACACAGCACCCCAACAGAGTTACTGTATTACTACATTGATACAGTAACCGAAAGGACCGAAAGGAGGGGACATGGAGCTAAACTCAGCGATTCCGATCTGGAGCCAGCTGCGCGACGAGTTTTCTCGCCGCATCACTACTGGATGCTGGCCACCCGGGAGCAAGATTCCCAGTGTGCGCGACCTCGCGCAAATGGTGGGTGCCAATCCGAATACGGTGCAGCGTGCCCTATCGGAACTAGAGCGCGAAGGCTTGGCGGTATCAGAACGTACTGCAGGACGGTTTGTCACCCAAGACCAGGACAAAATCTGGCTTACGCGCCAGAAAGTATTCCGGGAGCACACCGACCAGTTCGCCGCCACCATGAAAAAAGCTGGGGCTACCCTACCCCAAACACTCGACTTAGTAGAAAAACAATGGAAGCAGGGAGAATCTCATGACTGACAACCAGTTAAACCAGTTCCCACCCCCTCCGTCTTTACCCCAAGGCGGAAACCCCGAGCAGCTGGCAATGGCGAGCCCTTCAACCGCCAGGCCCGCTCCCCAGCAGGCTGTGCCCGCTATCGAAATAAAAGGAGTGTCGAAGTTCTACGGCTCCCAGATCGGGCTGGCCAACGCCAACTTGACCCTGCCCAGCGGGGGCATAGTCGGCCTCATGGGGCCAAACGGGTGCGGAAAAACAACCCTGATGAAAATCCTGGCGGGGGTAATGCAGGATTACGAGGGCGAAGTTCGACTTTTCGGGAAAACCCCGGGAGCGGAAACCAAAGCTTTTACCTCCTACCTACCCGACAGTTCTTTGCTGGCCGATAGCCTCACTCCACGCTCGGCAATCCGCCAATACCAGGATTTCTTCACCGATTTCGATTCCGCGAAAGCCTACGAAATGGTAGATTTTTTCCGCCTACCAGCCGATCGAAAGCTATCTGCCATGTCCAAAGGCATGCGCGAAAAACTACAAGTAGCGCTGATTATGTCGCGAAATGCGCGCGTTTATCTGCTGGATGAGCCCATTAGCGGGGTAGATCCGGCGGCCCGGGACGTCATCTTGCGGGCAGTGATCTCTCGGTTCAATCCCCAGGCAGTGATGCTGCTATCTACCCACCTGATCAGCGATGTCGAGCCCGTAGTCTCTACTGCCGTCTTCATGTCGGCAGGACAAGTATTTTTAACCGGAGATGCAGACCAGCTCCGCAGCACCTATCAAACCAGTCTGGACGGACTATTTAGGGGGATGTACCGATGATTACTAAAATAATGAAACACGATTTCCTGGCGCTACGTAAACCGTTAGGAATCACTGTAGCTGTGGCAATAGGTACCGTCCTGTTATCCGCGATAGCCATGGTGATCTTACGTAACGGCATCGGGATCTTCCTAGTATTTCTAGCTTTCCTAGGACTACTAGCCGCCTACCTGGTTTATTCAATAATCCTTTTGGTTCATTATTACCGTTCTATGTATGGAAAAACCGGGTATTTCACCATGTCGATCCCGGCTCGTCCTATCGAGCTATTTTGGGCAAAAAGTATCTTCAACCTCTTAACTCTCTGCTTCTTTGCACTACTGTTTTTTGGCGGAGGATTACTGTTGATCACAGCTGTACTTTTGGGTGACGCTACTGGCTCCGGCCTTAAATCCTTCTTTACCACCACAGAGGTCTGGCAAGTAGCTTTTCTGGTTCTAACGGCTCTAGTACTATCCTCCATTGTCAGTGTTTTCTCCTACCAGTTCATAGTTACTGCTGGTAACGCGAGACCTTTCCTGGATCGTTTCGGAAAAATTGGCGGCCCGATACTAGTGGCGGTGCTGCTCTACGTGGGAATACAAATTATTAGCTTCCTACTACTGTTAGTCCCCGGGCAGATGATATTTTTCGCCCCCAACGCCCCGTTTATCTCTTTCGATTGGGGAAGCCCCCTCTTCGACCAGGTACTCCCCTCTAATGACGCCCAGATCGTGGAACCAGCGGTAATTTCGATCTGGTGGCTACTCGTCACCACCGTCCTTACGATAGTCGCGGGTTATCTCACCGCTAAACTCCTGAAAAAAGGCACTTCCCTACGCTAAGGAAAGTGAATGACGGAAGATCCCTCGGTATCCTCCGAGGGATCTTCATTCGGGAAGCAAAAAATCTAAAAACCATAAACGAAAGCCCCTAGCAGGAAACTGCTAGGGGCTTTTTCTTAACTTCGAGCTTTACTCGAAATCGTCTGCCGGGCTGTACAGCCCCAGCTTTACGGCTTTGGCCAGGTGACGAGGTGCCACATAGGAACGTCCATCATTGCCCTTGACCGAAGTAAGCTGGGGTGCCTTGGCTTTCCAAGCAGACCGCCGGGTGCGAGTGTTCGCACGAGACATTTTGCGCTTTGGTACTGCCATCACGGACTCCTCTAACTAATACAAATAGAAAAATAACCTCTATAACTGTGCCATTTATAGCGGAAAGAATCCAGTTTCAACCATGTGATTTGTCTCGCGAGCACGCCATTTCGGGAAAACGGGACTCCCAAAGCAATTTTTTCCGAGGATGCACTTGGGACGCACTCGCCCCAAAACCTCAAAGCTCGCCCTCCCCCGCCTGGCTAGTAGATAGGATCGAGCTATGCGCACTATCTATGCCCCTGCCCGCAGTGAAATCGAGATCAAACGATCCCGCTTTATTGCCTCCTTAGCGCGCACCGATAGTGAGGAGGCTGCCCGCGAGTTTATCTCCCAGATTCGCCGCGAGTTCCCCGATGCTCGCCACCACTGCACCGCTTTTATCATTCACCAAGATATTGGCCCCGACACCACCCGCAGTAGTGATGACGGGGAACCGGCAGGTACTGCCGGAGGCCCGATGCTAAACGTATTAACCGAATCGGGACTAACTAATTTAACCTGCGTAGTTACCCGCTATTTCGGAGGTACAAAACTGGGGACGGGCGGGTTAGTGCGCGCCTACTCCGGCGCGGTGCAAGCGGTATTGGAGGACGCCCAAACGGTGCGGATTGTTACCCAGCCTGCCTACCAGCTGCAGCTACCGATCAGTGAAGCCGGAAAAATCGAGGCAAAACTTACCCAAAACGGTTACCAGATTCTCGATCGGGACTTTGCCGAAGAAGCCACTTTGCGATTCGCTGCTCCGCTCGAAACCACCCAATCGCAGATCGAAAGCTACCTGTCGAGTATCAGTGGACGCGAAATCACCGTAGATAGGGTGCCGGATATTACCCGAGAAGTGCGGGAGTAATTGCCACCCAGCCAAGTGCGTTTGTTAGACCTTTTTCGTTACCTCTGACCGAGCGGATAAAAATGCTCGACCAGCTAAAAAGCAGCTTCCCGCACCTACTTGCGCCCCGGAACAAGAAAACTGGCAACTGGCAGCCAGCCTCAAATTTTACTGAGCGCATAAAAGTTGCGCCGTGAAAAGTTAAGATGTTAGAACTTGAAGTGACCGAGTTTTCCCGACAGATTGGAGAGGCAAATGCGTTTTCCTGCCGTCTCCTACTGTCGCGTATGTATCTAGGGGCATCCCGCCGACCGCTAAGGCGCGGGCTGTCCCCCAGGGCATCTACCTATTTTTGGCCCTGGATCATTAACTTCCCGCAGCTGGATAACCAGGTAACCAGCGCTTTTAATCTGTAAATACTTATCAAGGACTAAACATGAATATCGCAAAAGACGTAACCGAACTGGTCGGCAACACTCCCCTAGTAAAGATCAACCACCTAGCTAGCAACCTAGAAGCAGAAGTGGTGGCAAAGGTCGAATCATTTAACCCCGCCTCCTCGGTTAAAGACCGGGTAGCCTTAGCGATGGTGAACGCCGCTGAAGCCTCTGGAAAGTTAAAGCCGGGCGGCACCCTGGTGGAGTCTACCTCCGGAAATACCGGGGTGGCGCTCGCGATGGTAGGCGCTGCCCGTGGCTACAAAGTGGTAATCACCATGCCAGAATCTATGTCCAAAGAGCGGCGCGCCCTGATGCGCGCCTTTGGAGCCGAGCTGGTACTGACCCCGGCAGCAGAGGGGATGCAAGGGACTGTGGACGCCGCCCAGAAAGTGGTGGCAGAACGCGAAGGAGCCATTTTGGCTTCTCAGTTCACCAATCCCGCTAACCCCCAGGCTCATTTCGAAACCACTGCCGAAGAAATCTGGGCAGACACCGACGGAAAAGTTGATGTTTTTGTCGCCGGAATCGGAACCGGGGGCACCGTCACCGGAGTGGGCCGGCGGCTAAAGGAACTAAATCCCGATATCCAGGTTTTTGGGATTGAACCGGCAGAATCTGCCCTGCTCACTACGGGAGAGGCCGGGGCGCACGGGATTCAAGGTATTGGAGCAAACTTCGTGCCCGAGATTCTCGATTCGGCAGTAATGAACGAAATCCTAACGGTTAAAACTGAAGACGCCATCGCCATGGCACGCCAAGCCGCCGCTAAAGAGGGACTACTAGTGGGGATCTCTGCTGGTTCCGCTTTGGTGGGCGCGTTGCGTTTAGCGCAGCGCCCTGATATGAAAGGTAAACGTATCGTAGCTTTGCTGCCCGATACTGGCGAGCGTTACCTCAGCACCCCGCTGTTTAAAGATTTGATGGACTAGGAGCGAAAATGGCGAAGCCGGAACCAACTTTGGTGCAACTATGTAAAGAAGATCTAGCGGCTGCCATTAATTCGGATCCGGCCGCCCGCAACAAATTAGAGGTGGCGCTGACCTATCCGGGAGTGCATGCAGTCTGGGCGTACCGCCTGGCACATATGTTGTTTAAGAAAAATCTGAAACTGCTGGCTAGGATAGTTTCTTCGATTGCGCGCAGCTATACCGGGGTGGATATCCACCCCGGTGCCCGGCTGGGGCGGCGTCTGTTTATCGACCATGCCAACGGAGTAGTAATCGGAGAGACCACCAAGATAGGTACCGACTGCGTATTGTTTCACCAGGTCACCCTAGGTGGGGTGTCAATGTCGAAAGGTAAACGGCACCCCACCCTCGGGGATCGAGTGATGGTAGGAGCCGGCGCCAAAGTTCTCGGCCCCATCCACGTAGGCTCCGATTCCAGGATTGCCGCCAATGCGGTGGTGGTACGCGATGTGCCTGCGGGATGTTCCGCGATTGGAGTCCCCGCCCGGGTAACTCCCGGCTGCAAACAGCAAAAGACTGCCGAACTGATTATTGACCCCACCTTGTTTATCTAGGGCGAAGACTCGTTTTTTAGGCTGCCAGCACCTTACCCGCAGGGATCACGCCCCGGCAGGTAGCCCGTGCCGGGCAGGAATATCGGGTTTAAACCGTAAACGCGAAAAATGAGGCGGCGCGCTCTCAAAAAATTTACGGGAACAGCAATTGCGCCGATACCGGGCTAAACCGGTTTAACAGTGGATTAAAATCCGGCTATCAGTGGACGCAGCCGCCAATACGGAATCATCTTCGACTACAATTCAGAGTAATAAGCTAGTGGTGGAGGAAAAATGATTAGCACGGTTCCAGAAATAGTTGCCGGAGTTACCCGCGGAGATGCTGACTCCTGGGAACAGGCGCGCAGTCTGCTTACCGCCTACTATTGTCAAAGGCATAATCCCCGGATAACCTTATTTTCTTTGACCTCAAAGTTTTCCCCGAGTTTTCCGTTGCAACCACAATTGGCAGGTAGCTCCTGGGAAAGCGCCTGCAGTATGCGCGATTGCGATCTTCTGGCTCTCGCAAACCTAGATATTGAGGTCGATAGTGATGGTCTGGATCAACTTTTTGCTTCCGAACCGCTACCTGAATTAATGGAGCAAATTCCTACCAACACCGAATTGGTAGATGTTGCCGATGAAGTTTTAGAAACTGAAAGTGGGCCTTTAGCGCAGATTTGGACGGCGCTAACTAAGGATCCACTGGTATTAAAGCCCAAGGCAGCAGCAGCTATTCTTGCTCGGCTTCGTCCTGCGATTTTCCCGCTGTTCGCTAAAGCTGACCGCGCCCCCTGGGGGGAAGTTTCAGATTACGTGCAGTTCTGCCAGGATCTTAAAGCTTTGCTGCTAGCCGAACGCGGACGGCTGGCACACCAGCTTTACTATCTGCGCGAATCTTTAGAATTGCCCGAATGGGTTTCACAAGTACAACTTTTACAGGCGTTAGTCTACGCAGCATGGCAGGAGCAGCACGCTGCCGAGAAAGAGCGTCGCCGCCAGGAAAAAGCTGCCCGCCGTCAAGAACGCGAGGAAGAAAAACTCCGCAAGAAACTCGCTAAGCGCACTAAGAAGCAACGCAAGAAACTCGCTAAAAAGCAAGAGGCACAAAGCGAAGCTCAAAAACTAGCCGAGGCAAAAGCTAAAAAGGCCCAGCGTCAAGACGATGACCCAACAAATTTGGGGCGCGAGGGCGGGAAGCGCGTTTCAGATCCTCGCCACTTAGGAGAACAAGAACCCGCGGAGTTAGGGAACTCGCGAGCTACACGCGTTAGACGCGGACGCCACGTGCGGACTGAAGATGGCGATGATGATTTCATCTCTACCGACCCAGTATCTTTGCCGCGTTAATAAAAAACCGGTAGCTCTTTTTCCTGCCTCTTAACTAGCATCTACAGTTAGGAGGCAGGAACTTTTTCTTCTCAGCTCTAAGATGAAGCTATGACGAGTTTTGATCTGGAGACCTACCGCCAAGGTTTAACTGACTTCATTATTGCTTCTCCCTGCGCCAGTTTCGCTGCCCACACCCTGGCTGAGCTATATACCTCGCAGGGCTTTGAACAAGTCGATCCCGCGCAGGAGTGGCCACAAAAGCCCGGCCGCTACTTTTTGCGCCGCAAAGGCGCCCTCATTGCCTGGATAGTGCCTGCTGGCTCCCCCAAAGGATTCCGGATTATCGGCACCCACACCGATTCTCCGGCCTTCAAACTAAAACCCACCCCCGATACCCTCAGCCCCGATGGTTGGGGGCAGCTCAACGTAGAAGTTTACGGGGGAATGCTCCCCAACTCTTGGCTAAACCGGGAACTAGGAATCGCCGGGGTCGTTTACGACCGCTGCGGACGGTGCCATCTGGTGCGCACCCAGGCGATTGCTACTATCCCCCAGCTAGCTCCCCACCTGGATCGGGACTCTGCTCAGCAACTGCAACTTGACCGCCAACAGCACTTGCGACCCCTTTGGTACCTGGGCGAATCCCCGCGGGCGATTCTGGAGGTAATCGCCGCGCAGGCGGGGCTGCGGAACGCTGAGGAAATCTCTAGTCACGAGCTCTACACTTTCGATACTCATGAACCCCAGCGGCTAGGAACTGCGGGCGAGTTCCTGGCATCGGCGCGACAAGATAACCTGCTATCGGTCTATTCCGCTACTCAAGCCCTATTAAGCCTGTCTACGGCGGATTTCCAAGGCGAGCATATTTTGGTTAGTGCGGCATTTGACCATGAGGAAGTCGGTTCCCACACCGAGACCGGAGCTGCTGGGCCCCTCCTGGAACAGGTTTTGCGCCGCTGCGCCCTCGCCATAAATAAACCTGACGGGTTTGAACGGATGCTAGCCGTGTCCTCGTGCCTGTCAGCAGATGTTGCCCACTCGGTAAACCCCAACTATCCCGAAAAACACGACCCCGACACCCGGCCGATGATGGGATCCGGACCGGTACTTAAACTCAATGCCTCCCAGCGCTATGCCACCGACGCTAACGGTTGGCACCTTTGGAACGACGCGGCCAGGCGCTGCGGAGTTAAGACTCAATGCTTTGTTTCGAACAATGATGTCACCTGTGGGTCAACTATTGCCCCCATGACTGCTACCCGCCTAGGGATAACCACTATTGATGTGGGGGTGCCGATTTTGTCAATGCACTCTGCCCGGGAAATGTGTGCCCTTAGTGACCAGGTGGAGATGGCGAAGATAATGCAGTCTTACCTGCAGAAATAGCTGATAGCGGTGGGCCATACTGGTTTCGAACCAGTGACCTCTTCCGTGTGAAGGAAGCGCGCTACCCCTGCGCCAATGGCCCTTGAACTCAAACTACGTTACCGGAATTTGAGGGCGCAAACCAAATTCGTCGATCCTCTGGTACGCTACTAGTAGCACGGGAGCTTTCAAGCTGAGAGGAAGCAAAACGCTTCGACCGTTACACCTGATCCAGGTAATGCTGGCGCAGGAAGCTGGTTCACCTGTGCGCATATTTAGGAGGCACAGATGGACCGGGAAGAACAGCTAGAAGTGGTAAATAACCAGTGGCCACCCCTTAGCGCCAGTCAATCCGCCGAAGTTTTAGCTGAAATCCCAAAGTTTCGCGAGGAGCGAATAGCAGATCTCTCCCCCTCTTCCCGTCCCATGGCCGCCGCTGCGCTAGTGACGACTGATAACGGCAAGCAAGTGTTTTTAAAGTGCTACCACCACCATCTGGTCAGCGAAAACGAGCTGGAGACTAAACACTCCTTTGTCAATCAACTGGCAGAAAATGGCTTTTCTACCCCGCGTTTTTTCTCTTTCACCCCCGGGGGAACCGCGCTCCGCTTAGGAGAGTGGATTTTTGAGGCTTCCCAAGGCGCCCCTGGGCAAGACCGCTACCGGGATCTGCGCTCCTGGCTACCGCCGAAAACCAGCGAAGAGGCGGTGGAACTGGGGAGGCTAGCTGGCCGGCTGCGCCTAGCCAGTCAAAAAATAAAACCGTTGCCGCTAGAACCCGGCCCCTATCAAAACCGGATAGAGCTAATGCTGGGAGACCCGCTGGCGCGGTTAGCGGACTTCTTAAATACCCACCCGGTACTTGACTCTTATTTGAAAGAAAACGGATCCGACTTAGCGGGCGCGCTAGAACCCTTGCGGCCGTTTGCAAAAATGCTTACCCCCCTCAAGAGAGCCCCGCGCTACTTTACCCACGGCGACCTGCATGTTTCCAATACTTTTTGGGAAGGAAATGAGATTACTTCCCTGATTGATTTTGGACTCGCCTGCCCAAATCCCTCGCTTTTTGACCTGGCGGTCCTCCTGGAACGCCACAGCATCGACTGGATAAGTATTACCGAGGGGAAAACCGACAGCTACTGGCCAGAAGTCGCTGGCGACTTACTAAGTGGCTACGGGCAGGTCTGGCCGCTGTCGGGAGAGGAAACCGAGATGCTCGGCGCCATGATTTCCCTGTGTAACGTCGAGTTTTCCCTTTCTGCTATCGAATACGACCTGCTCGCTCCAATCGATCCGCAGATTAAAGACTGGGCCTGGAATATTGGGTTCCAGGGTCATAGCCAATGGTTCCTGACCGAACCAGGCAAAAAATATTTATCAACCATCAATCAACTAGCGAAAGAAAAAGCATGCGCAAAATAGCTACGGCTTTAGCCTGCACTCTAGCCCTAACCCTGGCGGGGTGTTCCACCGGATCTAGTTCAGCAACCAAAGATCCTGAATTAAAGAACACTTCGGTTATTTTGGACTGGACTCCTAACACTAACCACACTGGGATCTATGTCGCCCAAGAAAAAGGTTTTTACCGGGAAGCGGGACTAAACGTAAAGGTAATGGGCTTTTCTAAGAGTGGCGTGGAATCAGTAATGGCTGCCAAAGGCGCCGATTTCGGGTTCTCCGGAACCGACTCGATCGCCTCCGCAAAAGCCTCGAACCTGGGAATCAAAATGGTGTTCAACCTGCAACCCAAATCCTCCTATATGGTGGGATTCTTGGATAAGGCCGCTATCCAGCGTCCCCGGGATTTAGACGGTAAAACCCTCGCTGAATTCGGCGGCGGTTATCAACATATTGCCACCAGAATGCTGATTCAAAAGGACGGCGGCAAAGGAGATTTCAAAAAAGTAGTCGCCGGCGCCCAAACCTTGCAGGCAGTAGAACAAGAACGCGCCGACTTTGCGGAACTCCTATCTACCTGGGAAGGGATCGAGGCCGAGCAAGCCGGCTATAAGCTACGCTACTTTGACTACGAAAAGTACGGGGTGCCTACTACCCCCGCTCTGTTGGGGATATCCACTCGCGCAGATCTAATCAAAGATAATCCGCAGCTGGTGCGCGCCTTCGTGCAAGCCACCCAGAAAGGTTACCAGTGGGCGATAGACCACCCCAAAGAGGCCGCTAAGATCCTGATGGACGCTAATCCGCAGGCAAAGCTAGATGCCAAACTGGTTAATGCCTCCCAGGAAAAACTTTCCAAAGAGTATTGGCCAGATGCGGCCGGCACTGTCGGTCACGCCGATATGGACAAGTGGCAAAGCTACTTGGACTTCATTATTGAGCAAAAGCTGGTTGCTGACGGAGATGGAAAACCCTACAGTCAAAAGATTTCCGCCCCCGAGGTAGTAACCAACGAATTCCTAGCCAAAACCACCAGTAAATGAAACATAGCTCGCGTCTAGTCGCCGCCGGTCTGGTCCTGCTGACCCTGGCACTGTGGGAAGGTGTGTGCCGTCTGGGGCAAGTTAACCCCAAATTGCTGCCTGCCCCCAGCGTGATTATAAAAGCCGGGATAGCAGACTGGCCGGCGGCCTCGCTAGCCACGCAAGTAACTTTGATTGAAGTACTGGCGGGTACCTCGCTAGCGATTATTTCCGGGATAGCGATTTCTTTCGCCCTGTGGCGGGCGAAAACATTCGGTAAAGCGGTGATGCCGCTGCTGGTAATCTCCCAAACGATTCCTGTAGTGGCCATCGCTCCCCTGCTGATTATCTGGTTCGGCTTTGGTATGACCTCGAAAATCCTCCTGGTGGCCTTGTTTGGGGTTTTCCCACTGATCGTGGCTTTCACTAAAGGTCTCTCTGCACCCTCGCGCGACCAGATAGATGTGGCGCGCTCTCTGGGAGCCTCCCCCGCCTGGATATTCGCCCATCTGCGAATGCCGGCAGCCCTGGGAGACTTTATGACCGGACTGCGCATCGCGGTCACCTACGGTCCCGCCACTGCCGCCACCGCCGAGTTCGTGGGGGCAGAAAATGGTTTGGGGATTTACCTCCTCACTGCCCAAGGATCTTTCCGAACAGAATTAGTGTTCTTCGGAGCCGGAATCTTGACCTTGATGACCTTAGCGGCCTATCTGCTGGTAGAACTGGCCGAGCGCATCTTAATCCCCTGGAAGAAGGCAAAATGAGCCTACTAGAAGTATCAGAGGTAACCAAGAAATTTACTACCCCGCCCCTGATTGCCTTGGAGGACGTGCGGGTAACTATCACTGAAGGAACGATTACTGCCCTGGTGGGACCGTCAGGTTGCGGAAAATCTACTTTGCTGCGGATAATCGCCGGTCTCAGCTCCCCAAATCAGGGAAAAATTTCTTGGTCTGTGCCAGATCCCCTAGTCGCCTTGATGCCGCAACGCGACGGACTATTTTTTTGGAACACGATTGAAGATAACGTGGCCCTCCCCTTACGTATCCGGGGAGTAACCCGCCGGGAAGCCCGCGAGCGTGCCTGCGCCCTCCTCGCTCAGTTTGACCTACAACAATTTTCCCGTGCCTACCCGGCGCAGCTGTCCGGGGGGATGCGTTCGCGAGTAGCTTTTTTACGCACTATGCTCGCCAAACCGACCTTAATTGCCCTGGATGAACCTTTCGGGGCTCTCGATCAAATAACCCGTGCTCAAATGCAACGTTGGCTCTGGCAAGCCACTCGCAGCCGCGGTTTAACCCTCCTGCTAGTCACCCACGATATTGCCGAGGCAGTAACCCTAGCTGACCGCGTGTTGGTGATGTCCGAGCGCCCGGGCCGCATCATCGCGGACGTAGCGATTCAGATTCCAGAACGTGCCGAGTTTTTATCGGCAGACTCACCTTCAGCGACCGGAAGTTCTACTCACCGGGCCGGTCTACGTACCACACCCAAATTTGTGACCGCTTATCAAGAAATCGAAAACGCCCTCTGGGGCAATTAAATAAGGAGAAAAAATGGATTTAACCCGAATCCGCTTGGAATATGTAGTTACTTGGCCTAACCACGCTGGCCTTTTCGTGGCCCGCAAAAAAGGCTGGTACCAAGAGGCGGGACTCGATGTTGATATCTCTTGGGACGGTTTTGATCGCGGCACCCCCGCACAACTTGCAGCCAAGGGAGAGTTTCAGTTTGCCTCCATTAGGTTAGGGGAGCTGCTGGAGACCCGCCACAGCGACCACCCCTTCGTAGCCGTCGCTACCTTTAATCAAAACCAGCTAGGTGGGGTGATTACTCTCCAGGAGAAGGGGATTCACCGTTTTCGAGATTTAGAAGGAAAAACCGTCTCGATTCCGCCGGTTAAACGGCTCATCCAGATGGTGGTGGAAGCCGTCGAAAAAGATGGCGGAGATTTTTCCAAGGTGAATGTCGTGGATCCCGGAGTTTTCGAACCCGATATTCGCGCAGTTGAAAAAGGCAAATATGACGCCATCTTCAATGTTCTAGGCTGGGAAGCCTACCAGGGTAGTAAACCATTCTCCGAGGTAGTCCAACTATCCTTTGACGAAATGGGAGTTACTCCCCACCATGCCTATTTCCTGTGCGTGGAAGAAAACTATCTGCGTAGCCACGAAGATCAGGTACGGGCGTTCCTGGCTGCCACTGGCCGCGGCTACGATTTTGCCCGCGACCATCAGGCAGAAACCGTAGACATTCTGGCTTCTACTATGTGCGCTAGCGAAGAGGATACCTTGACCGCGTCCCTCAAATTTATGGCACCTTCCTGGCATGCACCCTCGGGGCGCTGGGGCGAGATGGATGCGGAAGTGATTCGTTCCTACACCACTTGGATGAGCGAAAACGGCTTTACCACCGCTACCTTAGCGGACGTGGAGGGTGCTTGGACTAACGAGTACCTGCCCGAAAAGTAAGCATCGTCAATAGAATTTTCGGCTCGGCTACCTAAGTTTGCTAGCAAAACTAGCAGGTATCCGAGCCGAAACTTTTTGGTGTTTAGTCCGGTTGCGGATTAGCTTTCTGGTGGCGCTGAGAGTACCAAATAGACAGCAGAGCGGTACCTACGAGGACAACTAGGATGTAGCCCATCGAAAAGCCAATAGAAGGTTCCGGGACCACCTGCGCCCATTTTTCTATGCCCAAGAAGGGGGCTTCGTGAGCGGCGTGGATAATCAGTTTTACCCCGATGAATCCCAGGATTAGGGCCAGGCCGTAATGTAGGAACGCCAGACGTTCTAAGAGCCCGTCAACTAGGAAGAATAATTGCCGCAGCCCCATCAGAGAGAAAGCGGTAGCGGCAAAAACAATGAAGGGATGTTTTGTCAGGCCAAAAATCGCGGGGATAGAGTCAAACGCGAACATTAGATCCGCAGATCCAATCGCGATAATCACCAAGAACATGGGAGTTACATAGGTTTTCCCGCGGTGGCGATAGAGCAGTTTAGCTTCCCGGAAACCTTCAGAGACCGGTAGCACCCGCCGCACCAGGGTAGTGAACTTATTTTCCTGGTACCCTTCCGCAGAATCCCCCTCGTCCTCTTTGGTTATCCCTTCCCGCGCCTGACTGATCGCGGTGTAGATCAGGAACAGACCGAAGAGGTAAAAAATCCAGGCGAACTCATTGATCAAAGCGGCGCCGATCAGAATAAATGCAAGACGCAGTACCATAGAGATCACGATTCCTAGCATGATCACTTTTTGCTGATAGGCGCGGGGAACTTTGAACCCATTCAAGATAATAATGAATACAAACAGGTTATCCAGGGACAGCGACCATTCGGTGATCCAACCGGCCCAATACTGTGCGGCTAGATTCAGATCCCATTGCAGCCACACTACTAACCCGAAGGCGGCCGCAATCGCCATATAGATACCGGACCAGATAGCGGCCTCTTTAATAGTGGGTTCGTGGGCTTTGCTGACGTGTCCGCGGAAATCAACTATCAGCAGCGCCAGAATAATCACCGCCAGCAACAGCCAGTTCCACCAGTGAATTACCTCGTAGCCAGGGGTGGCATTAAGCGCAGCCATCAGACCCATGCAGCGTTCTCCATTTCGTTGGCGTTGTCTATGCTCAGGTCTTCTTCCGCCTTTTCAGGCCCAACCAGCCGGGCAAGTTTGCCGTGATGACGACTGGCCTGTTAATGGAAGTACTCCCCTTCCAGATTTACTTTCTTATTCTAACGTGTTTTAGACCTAACCCCGAACCGTGATCCGGCCAATGACGCCTTTCCCAATAGGTGCCGATAATCGCTAGTCCGGTGAGCGAAATGGCGCTGCAGATAACTACGACCAGCCATTGTGCGAAAGATAGGATTTCTAGGGCGAAGAAGTTTCGCACCACCGGTATCGTAATCGCCGCGATTACTAGGGTGATCATGGCTACAACTAGGCCTCCGCGCCAACTGCGCAGCGGCTGAGACAGGATAGCCAGTAACCCCAATGCCCCGATTGCCAGCACAATAGTGGCCGCCGAAGTAGCTGCCTCGGTGCGCCCCAACCACAGGTAGGCCCCAATCGAAGTGGATCCACAAAGTAACCCCGCAGGTATGGATAGCTGGCCCACCCGACGCAAGAAACCGGGACGGTAGCGGCGGTTGGAGGGCGCAAGCGCCAGGAAAAACGCGGGGATTCCGATAGTGCTAGAGGAGATCAGGGTCAGGTGCCGGGGCAGATAAGGGTAGCGAATACCTAAAATCCCGACTAAGAGTGCTAGCAGGGCCGCATAGGTAGTTTTTGACAGGAACAAGGTAGATACCCGCTCCATATTTCCCAGTACGCGTCGTCCCTCCCCTAACACTTGGGGCAGGGCCGAGAATTTAGAATCTAGCAGTACTGCTTTCGCCGCGGACTTGGTGGCTTGGGCAGCGTTTCCCATGGCAATCCCCAAATCTGCATCCTTTAAAGCCAGAGCATCATTTACTCCATCTCCGGTCATCGCCACGGTTTTACCCGCGGCCTGTAAGGCTTGCACGAGGGCGCGTTTTTGTTCCGGGGTAACCCGGCCAAATACCCGATGTTTCTCCAGGATTCGCGTGATCCCGGGGGCGTCCTCCGGTAGCTCGCGAGCGTCAAAACCTTCGGTCTTAATCCCCACTCTCCCGGCCAAGGCCGCCACTGTCTGCGGGTTGTCCCCCGAAATAATCAGGACATTTACCCCTTCTTGGCGGAAAAAGTCCAAGGTTTGCGCCGCATCTTCGCGCAGGCGTTCGGCGAGCACTATTAACGCGCTCAGCCGCAATCCCGATGGTATAGCGGGATGCTCCGGGTCGATTTCCTGATTTTTAGCCTGTGCCAACGCCAGCACCCTCGCGCCTTGCCCCGCCCAGGTTGCGGTTTGTTCTAGCGCGGGACCGTCAGCTGCCAATATAATCTCGGGCGCTCCCAGTACCCAGGTATTACCAGCACTGACCACCGCTGACCATTTACGAGCAGAATCGAAGGGCACTAGCAGTGGGTTCTCCAAAGCCGGCGGCATAGTTTCCAAATCGGTAACTATCCGATCATAGATAGCTGCCGAAGTGTCATTTTCGCGCTCGCGAGTCAAAGCTTGCAGGGCGGCGGGCGCCCCTGCAGCTAAATCACCAGCCGACACTAGTTTATTTTCACCGGGGAGGGCGAAGCCGCGCGCCGCAATCTCCCCAGTAGTAAGGGTGCCGGTTTTGTCTAGACAAAGAGTGTCTACTCTGGCCAGGACTTCTACTGCCGGCAGCTCTTGGATCAGCACCCCTTGACGCGCCAGTTTTAAGGAGGCCGCCGCGAAGTTTATAGAGGTGAGCAGCACCAGACCTTGAGGAATCATCCCCACGATTCCCGCTACTGCCGCCACAACTACCGGTCCGATATTCCCCCAGTTAACCTGGTCAAGTCCCCCCAGGTTACGAATTTGTGCTGCCCCCAGGAGCACGATTACCAGCGGTAAACAATAGGTGATGACTTTCAGAATCTTGTTGATTCCTTCTTCCAATTCCGAATGTGCCATCTGGAATTTTTTAACCTGCAGCGCCATCTCGTTCGCCCAAGAGTGGCTACCAACCGCGCTAACCTTTACGTATCCATCTCCGGCTACCACCGCGGCACCGGAAAAAATTTCTTCGCCCTTGGATCGTACCCTCGGAACTGACTCCCCAGTAAGGTTAGATTCATCCAGGTAGAGGCCGCTGGTGGCAACTACAGCCCCATCGGCAGGCACCTGGTCTCCCCGTCGCAAATGCAAAAAGTCCCCCTGCACAATCTCGCGAGGAGAGATTTCTTTTTCTACCCCACTTCGCACCACCATCACCGGGTTTTCTTGCAGAATACTGATTTTTTCCAGCACCCTTTTGGCCTTGAGTTCGCTAATGATGCCAGTGAGCGCATTGACCACCATCACGATCCCAAAAACGGTGTCTGCCCAATGACCGAAAATCAAGGTAACTACGATACAGCTTGCCAGAATCGCATTAAACAAAGTAAACACATTGGCGCGCAGAATCTGCCGGACTGTGCGGGTAGCGCGCGGGGTGAATTGGTTAACCAGTCCGGCCTGCTTAAGTTTAGCGACCTCGTCCTCGCCGAGTCCTGCCAAAGCGCCTTCTGGTAGTTCGCTAAGCTCTTCCCCACTTACCGAGGACGTTAATGCTGGTTGTGTGTCTCCCGACGCGGGAAAGGGAGGAGTTATCGCGTCACCCTGAGTAGAGGGGCCGTGACCTTTTTCGGTTTCGCTCAATTCGCCTCCCGCATTTGCCGCAATTCTTTCTTAAGATCGCGCACTTCATCTCGCAGCCGCGCGGCCACCTCGAATTGTAGCTGCCGGGCGGCCTCTTGCATCTGAGAGGTGAGCTCCGCGATTAAATCTGCGAGACTAGCTTCGTTCTTATCTGCTAGCCGTGCCCGTACATCCTGCCCGGTTTCCCGGCGGGTCTGGGCATCAGGCCCACTACCCGCGCCCCGATATCCAGTGCCTAGCAAGGATTCAGTATCGATTTCTTCGCGCGCCAACATATCAGTGACATCCGCGATCTTCTTACGCAGCGGCTGGGGATCAATCCCGTGTTCCAGGTTGTAAGCTATCTGTTTCTCGCGCCGCCGCTCGGTTTCCTCAATTGCCGCCCGCATCGAATCAGTGACCTGGTCAGCATACATATGGACTTCCCCGGATACGTTTCGGGCAGCGCGCCCTACGGTTTGAATCAGGGAGGTAGTCGACCGCAAAAACCCTTCCTTATCGGCATCGAGGATTGAAACTAGAGACACTTCTGGCAAGTCCAGGCCTTCTCGCAGCAGGTTAATCCCCACTAGCACATTGAAGCGCCCCATCCGCAGTTCCCGCAGCAGTTCCACTCGCCGCAAAGTATCTACATCCGAATGCAGATATTCCACCAATACTCCCCGCTCCGCCAGGTATTCGGTGAGATCCTCCGCCATTTTCTTGGTCAGGGTAGTGACCAATACTCGCTCATTCTTTTCGGTGCGTACCAGGATTTCTTCCATCAGGTCATCGATTTGACCCGCGGTGGGTTTAACCACAATCTTGGGGTCAACCAGCCCGGTGGGGCGAATAATCTGTTCGACTACCCCATCGGAGCGTTCCAATTCATAGGGGCCCGGGGTGGCAGATAGATAAACGGTTTGCCCGATCCGTTCCTGGAATTCTTCCCATTTCAAAGGCCGGTTATCCATGGCCGAAGGCAGACGGAAACCGTAATCCACCAGGGTGCGTTTGCGGGACATATCCCCGTGGAACATGGCTCCGATCTGGGGAACCGTCACATGGGATTCGTCGATTACCAGCAGAAAGTCCTCGGGGAAATAGTCGAGGAGGGTGTTCGGGGGGCTGCCCGGACCACGCCCATCGATATGGCGGGAATAGTTTTCGATGCCTGCGCAGGTTCCAATCTCTCGCATCATTTCCAGATCATAGGTAGTGCGCATCTGCAAACGCTGTTCTTCTAAGAGTTTTCCCTGTTCATGGAAGTATTTCAGCCGCTCGCCTAGTTCTTCCTCAATCCCGTCTAGGGCGCGCTGCATCCGCTCTGGCCCGGCTACATAGTGGGAGGCGGGGAAAATAAACACCGAGTCTTCCTCCTCGATTACTTCCCCGGTGATGGGATGCAAGGTTGCCAAAGAATCGATTTCATCCCCGAACATTTCAATGCGGATCGCCATTTCCTCGTACATGGGAATAATGTCGATCGTGTCTCCGCGCACCCTAAAAGTCCCCCGGGTAAACGCCATATCGTTGCGGGTATATTGCATGGTGATAAAGCGTTTAAGTAGTTCGTTCCGTTCTATTTGCATACCCACCTCTAAGGGCACCATCCGTGCCACGTATTCTTGGGGAGTACCCAAGCCGTAGATGCAGGAAACCGAAGACACCACGATTACGTCCCGGCGGGTAAGCAGAGAGTTAGTGGCAGAGTGACGCAGCCGCTCGACCTCGTCATTGATAGAAGAATCTTTTTCGATATAGGTATCGGATTGGGGTACGTAGGCTTCCGGCTGGTAATAGTCGTAGTAGGAAACGAAGTATTCCACCGCGTTATCGGGAAAAAGTTCCCGCAGCTCCGCCGCCATTTGGGCAGCCAAAGTTTTATTAGGCTCCATTATCAAAGTGGGCCGCTGTACCTGCTCTACCAGCCAGGCAGAGGTCGCGGATTTGCCGGTGCCAGTTGCTCCCAGCAGGACAATATCTTTTTCGCCGTTGTTGATCCGCTGAGTGAGCTCCGCGATCGCCTGGGGTTGATCCCCGGACGGCTTATAGGGCGCCTGCACTTTAAACGGTTTTTTTGCTCGGCGCAGATCCAGTTGCTCACTCACGTCCCCCAGTCTACTAGGGGCAGAGGTACTAAGGACGGTAGTGAGGACTCCGTAAGCGTTAAGAATCACGTCTTGGTGATTTGCTGGATACTGCCAGGCACGGATAAACTCGGGGAGGTAACGGGCTGTGGCGCAGTTTGGTAGCGCACTTGACTGGGGGTCAAGGGGTCGCAGGTTCAAATCCTGTCAGCCCGACAAATGCGCTGGTAAAATACTGTTTAGGGCAACAGGATTTCCAGCTAAATAGTAAATCTACTCTCAAAACCACTCTCATTACCCGGAAAATTAAGATGCTTTTCTCCACATGGCGGGTGTTATGGGTGGGTGATTTTGGAGGTGATTACAGCTCCAGTTCATTCACCTTCTGCTGGACAGCAGCACGGACGCGAATCGCGTCTAATACCTCCTGCTCCTCTAGCGTGAGCGCTTCGCCTCGCTGAGCTTGCTTCTGCTGCTTGCGCGGTTTTCAACAGGGCGGATTGCGACCCGACTGGAATCGCAAGGTATCAAAGTTTCACCGCAAAGCGTGGATCATTTTTAGGTCTGATGCTCGAAGCTCATATGTTTTACCCGTGCCGCCGGGCCGCACAAGCCCGTTGCGGCGTCAGTCCGGCAACACGGGGCTCAGCGGCAGCGGTTCGGGCAAATCCAGTGTGATACTCAAGTGTAGCGCGGGGTCGGCAAACACCCTCCCGTTGGAAGTCATCGCGAGGGCGCGATACTTCCCACCCAGAACGCCCTTCTGAGTCAATTCGTGCAGCAGGGGGGTTCCTCCCGCAATCAGCGCGGTAGAGAGAGCCTCGCAACTCATCGCGTCAGGTCCCACCACAAGTGCCGCACAAATATCGGTAAACGCGAGCTGCCCGTCCAGACCGCGAATGTGGCTGCGCACCAGACTGGGGACAATCTGGGTTTGTGGCAGCATTGAATTAGAGAGGGACTCGTTTTCTATCTGCAGGTCTCCCAAGAATTCCCGGCCTGTCCAGGGAGATTGCACTCTGATGATGGCCCGGCGGTCCGGTGCCACAATCGACGAACCCCCGAAGGACACCAAGATGCCGCTACCCCCTGATTCTTGAATGAGAGAAGCCAGCTGCGCAGCCGCGTAACCTTTCGCGATACCTCCCAAATCTAGGCCCCCAGCCCCAACACCGTCGGTGAGACGAGCCTGCTCGCCCCGCAACTGCAGCGTTTCGGCGTCCCAGCCCAGGCACGGAAATAGTTTAAAAAAACCCCCGGTACGCTGCGACCAATCCTGAGCAGCCCCAAACACCGCGGCACAGTGCGGCCCGATATCTCTCCACTCGGTATCCAAGCGGCTCACGGGAGAATCCGCCCGAAACCGCGACAGGTCTTCCTCCAACTGCGCCACCCTTTGCGGCAGACTCACCCGGAGAACCTCCGCAACCTGGGGAGTGCTGCGCCACGATGCCGACACCAGCGTCCCCATCGCCGCAAAGGTAATCGTGGTTTCTCCTGGTGGAGTCGGCGCGAGGTACACGAACGCCTACTTTTGCGCTGCTTCCATAGCCGTCTGAACCGCATCGAGGAACAGCCGATGTGACAACGATGCCCCGGACACCTTATCGACCTTATTTTGATCCCCGGTCTTCTGGAACTGCTGCACATAACGCTGTTCAGCGCTGATAGCGGCTTGGGCGCGCTGGTAAAATTCCGTGTCTATCCCGCCGCTAGCGGTTTTCCCGTAATTTTCGTCATGTTCCGTCCCATCTTTGTCATAGAGACGAAACTTAGCGTGAACCACCTGACCGTTCTTAATCGTAAACTGAACTTTACCGACCGTACCATCCTCGTCGGGCAGCGAGCTGCCCGCGTATTGCCCGTCCGGCAAGGTCGACGCCGCTGGGTAAGACCCGCAGCCACTGAGGGCGACCATGCCGATTGCGAGTAGCGCCCCCGCGGTCACTTTACGCATCGTTTCGTCCCGTCTCAAGCGTTTGGGGGTCACATTTTTCTGCGGTTTGCGATTGGTTGTGGACTTCTCTGACGATTTTCCCGTGATCCAAAATGATTTGGCGCTGCCCTTGCCGAGCAACGTTGGCATCATGGGTGACGACCAGCAGGGTCGTGCCCTCCCGGTGCAGCTGCGAAAAGAAGTCGATAACGATGTTTTCGTTTGCCTCATCGAGGTTTCCGGTCGGTTCGTCGGCCAGGATCACGGAGGGGTGGTTGATGAGGGCACGAGCCACGCACACGCGCTGCTGCTCCCCTCCGGACAGTTCATGAGGGAGGTGGGTGGCGCGAGCGGACATGCCCACCCGGTCTAGTGCCTCCATCGCCTCGGCTTCATCGGGGAGCGAATGGTAGTACTGGGCCATCATCACGTTTTCTACCGCCGAGAGGTGCTTGACCAGGTGGAACTGTTGAAAGATGAGGCCAATCTTGCGGCGACGCACCGCAGCCAATTCCAGTTCACCCATTTTATCCAGACGCTCACCCTCCAGGTAAACCAGTCCTTCGGTGGGGGAATCCAAGCAGCCCAGAATGTTCATCAAAGTTGACTTGCCCGAACCGGACGGCCCCACTACCGAGAGCCACTCGCCGCGAGTTATGTCGAGGCTGACATTATCCAGCGCCGCCAACTCGCCGTATTTTCGAGACACCTTCTCAACTCGATAAATCAATTGTTCATCATTATTATCTGCCATAGCATTCTCACTCTCCACCAAGAACATTTATAGGATTAATCCGGGCAATACGTTTAGCCGGCCACAGAGAACCGATAACCGCTACCGCTACCGAAAAAACAATCGTGAGGACTAAAATTATCCAGTTAATTTCTACTCGTGCCAGGAAAACTTTTTGCAATATGTAATCGGCCAGACCGATTCCCAGCAACACTCCTAAGAAGCCTCCGAACAGCCCTAACATTATCGATTCCCCGATAAGCTCCGTGAATACGTCCTTGCTCAAAGCCCCCAAGGCCTTTTTCAGCCCAATCTCGCGAGCGCGTTCCGAGACAATCGAACTCAGTGTCGCGGATACCGCAATCAGCATTAGTGCGGAAATAATAATACTGACCAACCAAATTAGGTTGCTTAGAGTATGAGCAATGCGGGTTTCATTTTGGGTAGTTCGACGCACCACTTCAGCGTCAACCCCGTTGTTCTTTTTTCCGATGGTTTTCGCTAAAGCGCTCAATTGGGAAGTATCGCCCTTCAGGGAATATTCCACCAAACTGTAGCCATCGGCAACCCCACCCATAGCGGTGTAACTGTCCGGGCTTAACACCGCCAGGTCGTCCTCGGGGCCGCCGGTGCGCAGCAGCCCGGAGATTTCCAGCTGTTTGCCAGCCCGGTTGGCATCCCCCGATTCGTTCCCCCCGGTGTTTTCCCGCAGCTGCGCCACCTTGAGGCCAATCAGGTCACCGACGTGCAGACGGAATTTTTCTGCGAGATTCACCCCTAACAGGATCTGTTCGCTGCCCTGCGGCACTTTCCCGTCGATTGACCAGTAGGGTCGGACTGACCGGGCGTCGGCAAATTTCGTCACCATGACGGGGACGGGCTGCTGACCGTAGAGCAGGTTACCGTAACTGTAGCCGGCCCGCCCCAACAGACTCTCGCCGCACTGCCGGTCGATGGCAGACACCGTTTCCCGAGTAATTACATTGGAACCTTGCGGCAGCACCACCAGGTTTGCCCCAAACGAACGCAGTTCCTTAGCGATGTAATTGGGAACTGTCACCGCCACCAGCCCCAACCCGGACAGGATGGCGGCACCCATTGCGATTGCCAGGGAAGCAATCAGAACCCGGGAGAAACGGTGCGCAAAGGCTTTCCAAATGATGCGCACGAACATGCGTTTGTGTGAGTTCATTCCCGCCTACTTTCTGTGCAGAACCCGCGCAGGTTGCAAAGTCACCAGCGCCCGGATTGAAGGTAAACAGCCCAGCAAAACCGTCAGCCCCACGATGACCGCCATCAAGGGGAACACCACTGGGCGGATATTGATACTGACCCCAAATACCAGGTGTCCGACCAGTTGGGCCAGACCGATGCCGCCCACACATCCGAACGCGGCCCCGACCAGGCTCACGATGAAGGTTTCCGTCAAAATCATCAGCACCACAAACAGATTACGCGCCCCCAAAGCTTTCATCAGCCCGATTTCGGCGGAACGTTCCATCACCGAGGCAGTCACCAGGTTAGCAATACCCAGAGCGGAACCCGCCATGGCCAAAATCGCCACCAAAGTCATAATGAGCTGGGTTTTTTCCAGGATCGCGCCCTCACTATCGGCGATTTGGTGGACGGGGGTGGCTACGGCGTTAGTCATGACTTCCTCAATCTGATAGGCGATTGAGGACGTGTAAGCGGTGCAGTACCAGGTTTCCCAGTCCTCCAGAGATAGTGAGCTGGGATCGCGGGCAGCGCGGCGGGACAAGTCATTTTCCGGCGTGGTGATAGCACGCACCTCTACCCGGTCGACCTGGCCCGGACGACCCGAGAGGCTCTGAGCTACGCTCAAATCCGCAAACAGTTGCCGGTCTTCATTGGAACCGGAAGTAAAGATACCGCTGATAGTCAAAGTTGGACTGGGTGCGGAGCCAGCTAATCCGGGCCGGGGTTTCAAGGTCAGAGAGTCCCCCAGATGCCAGCCGTTTTGCTGAGCCAGTTTCGTTCCGACCATGACTTCATCGGCAGTCTTTGGCCAGTTGCCTTGGACTTCCCACCAGTCGCGCATATCCGCCATGCCGGTATCGACTTTTTCCCCAGTGGGGATGGCTAGCTTCTTGCGAAACCAGGTCCCGACTACGTCAACGTCTTGGCCTGAGGAAGAAGCCTTGGTTCCCAGGAACGGAGCAAAGTTTTCGATGTTGAAAGCCCAAAATATGGTTTTCAGCTTTGCCAGCTCGGATTCCTGCAACGCTCCGGACTGGGAATTCGCCGAGCTACCCGTATCCTCGAAATCATAGAGTTGGGAAACTACGGATTTTCCTTGCGGTAGCACTTGGATATTGGCACCGTAAGAGCCAAGTTCCTGCTTGATTTTATCCCCGACATCCAGCATGACCGCCAGCATGGAAGTTGTGAGACCTGCCCCTAATAAAATCGTTAGCGCAATCATGAGGCGTTTACCGACCTGCCGACGTAACGCCTTGAAAATCATCCTGAAAAAGAACATGGAAACTTATACCTTAGAGCCTTAGATTATTTTGCTTTTAAAGATTTTGGCGTGCCCACTCAGCTCGTCAGCAAAAAACCGTAATTCTTTCGGGCCCACCTCATACTTAATCGGAATGGGGTTACAGCCACCGGGAAAGCCAATAGTTTGAATATTCATCATGACCCCGCAGCGCCGGCAAATGACTTTCCCGCCGTCTTCGTAATAACCGGATTCTCCGCAGATTTCGCAGGCATCCAGACCACAACCGTAGGCTACAGCGTTCTTTTGAATGACGATGAAACGAACTTGCGTCCCGTCCTTGGTCACATAGGCGAAGCGATGCAGGTGTCCATCAGACACCAGCTCTCGACTGACGGAAACCACATTTCCTTCCACCGTGGAAGGCTCTATCGGGGATAACTCCGGAACAGACTCCGCCACGCGCCTGCCAACGGTCAAGGCAGCAACGAAAACAACCGTGCCACCCAAGGCCAGCTCTAAAAAGTGTCGGCGAGTAACCCGATCCGCTTTCGCTAGACGCGCTTCGGGGCCAGAAACATTGACGGGTTTGGAACCGAACCAAATGGCGATGATGCCAGGAATGGCGGTCAGCACCACCAGGGCCAGCAGTATGACGGTGTTGGCATTTTGAATCCACAACACGAGTTCAAAGATAATCCGTGACCGTGGCAGGAAACCACGTATGGCGAGCTGTTGATACAGCAAAATGGAACGCGGACCGATAACTACCAAAAATACCGCGGTAGTGATTGCCAAACGCACCATGGCGGGAACCAGCCTGGTGGCGCGCACGTAGGCCCAGCCGGCGACGACCACCAGCAGCGACCCCAACGCGAATCCAGAAAAGCGCGCCAGCGATTCTGTTTCTAACGGAGAGGATCCCATCAGCACAATTTCGTCGGTCGAAAATGCGTATTCAAAGCCGAAATTGATGATGATACTGACGGCAGTCAACAGCGAGGCCACCAGCAGCGCCCGATGTTTAGCACTCTGTTTAATGTCATAGAGATCGGCGGCACCAAACCACCAAGACATTCCCAGGAATCCCAGCGAGCAAATCAGCATGACTGGAACCAGATAGAAGTTCATGGTGGGAACATCTATCAGATTTGTGTTCAGTCGAAGCCATGCCAGTGTCGCCGCCGCTAGGGCTGCCACCACCAACACCACGGTGGTAATCCGAGCCACGACTCGGCGTTCCATCGGGGTGTGCGGTCGCGTTGCCAGCAAAATTGCCAGCGGCACGAATAGCGGCAGCCCGTAGCGGAGGGCGACAACAAATAACTTGAGCAATGAAACCTACTTAGAGAACCTGCCCGTCCCACTGCCAGTTCTTGAACTCAAACTTCAGCGGTTCTTTCCAGAAACGGCCCTTGACCCCGGAGGAATCCTTACCCGTGTGCAGCATGAACTTGTCTTCCGGAGAGGGGATGGTGATGGTCACATCGTACAGGCCGGGCTTGAGCTTGATGTTGTTACCGTAGTGAGGACCGTCAGAGGCAATCATCGGCATCATGGTGCCCAGGTCAGTTACCTCACCGGTCTTTTGATCCTTAACTGTAACCTTCAAATCGTCCAGGTAAGGCATGTAAGTATCCGCCGGGTACCCGAATTCTTCTGCCTTCTTGTTGGTAGAAACATCAATCTCGAAGTGCATATCGGACTCGGAAGCCGGAGGCATCTTCATCGAGCCGTGCTCCATATCGACAGCCTGGAAATAAACAACGTTTACATTCAGCGGCCCGTTGGTTTGTTCGCCAGAATCCCCAACCGGAATTTCCTTGATACCCACAACATTGGGATCGCTGGCCTTTTCCGGCTGCTTCTGCTCGGTCGCCGACTTGGATTCCTGCGGCTTAGCCTTATCGCCCGACGAAGTTCCGCCACAGCCGCTGAGGCTCATGCCCAACGCCAGGACGGCTGCCAAAGCCAGTAGCTTCTTTTTCATTATTCTTCCTTTCCGCTGTTCGCTTCGACAGCGTCTTTTTTATCTTCCCTCGAAGAGTTTTCTTCGAAAGCTTTATCATTACTTTCCGAGATAGGGGTGTCGGAACGAATCTCGGAGCCGCCCGCCTCGGGCTGGTCAGCTTTTGCCTTGCGGAGTTGCAACAGAGCCAAGACGACCAATACCGCGGCGGTAATAATTTGGGCACCGAGGGTTTCCGCGGTGGGATAGATTCCCAGGAACACCACGGTAGGAACGCCAGACACCACATGTGCCCCGACCAAAGCAGCCTCTTGCAGCTCTTTAATCGCCCCGCCCACGATGGCTATCGCCAGTAACGCCAGCAATATCGAAGTCCACTTAAAGAAAGGCTTGAGCGGCAGGCGTACCCCGAACTGCCAGACCAGCACGAATAGAATCGCGAGGATGACTACCGCCGTTACGCCACCCGCAACGATAAACCAATAATCGCTGTGTGTTTTCGCCCCGGAGACAATCGGGTAAAAGAACAGGATAGTTTCAGCACCCTCCCGAGCCACGGTGAGGAAGGACACAAATGCCAGAGCAAAAACACCTCCCGCCACGGTTTTTTCGCCCGCGGTGGCCTTAATATATTCCTCCCAGCGTTTGCCACCGGACTTGCTCAGTATCCAGTTAGACACATAAATCAGCATCAGGGCGGCTGCTAGGCCGGTAATCCCCTCCAGCAGTTCCTGACCCATTCCGCTCTGCACGCTGGCGCTGAGCTGCCCAAACAGAATAGCCAGACTGATGGAAATGACCACGGCGATAACCACGCCAGCTAAGATTCCCCGCAGCTGGTCGCGCCGCCCCGCTTTCAACGCGTAGGTGACCAACGCCGCCACGACCAGCAGCGCCTCCGCGCCTTCACGTAGCAGAATCAGAAAAGCGGAAAAGAAACCGGCAATCCCCAGCGGTCCCGTGTCTTGCGTTTTCGAGTCTAAAAATTTCGCATCCTCAGCCAGCTTCGCAATCAGGTCCTTGCCAAGTTTTTCCTGTTGAGCCTGGTCACGACCGTCTTTGTAGCCCTGTCGCAAGTCACTGAACATGCCCTCAATCTCAGTCACACGATTGAAACCTTTGTGCACAATGGTGTTGTTTTCAAACCCGTCAGCTTCGTAATGCCCCAGGTACGCTTCGGTAGCCAAGGTGAATGCCCGGTCGGCTTGTCCCTTGACGTAGGCGCTTTGGGCATCGGTGATAACTTGCGCAATCGTGTCGGCAACCCTGCTCCACTGATCCGCCACCTTAGGGGCTTTGACCAGCTTAGTTACCGTTTCTGTAAGCAGGTCTGCGACTTTGTCGCTGTCTTCTCGCAGTGCCTCCGGGCTCGCACCGTCACGGCTGAGATTGCGTAAGTTCAATAGTTCGGCGACAAACTTATCGTTTACGTCACGCCCCAAAGCATGTTTGACCTGGTCCTCTAGGCCGCTCGTCTGGTAGTTCTCATAGTAGGCTTGACGAATCAGAGTCTGGACCGCGCTCGGATCGCCAGCTTCCGGAACCGCGGCGAGCTTTTCCTGCATTACCGACACGACCTCAGACCATTCACCCAGATCGGAATCTTGGGCTGCGGCCGCGCTAGACCAGACCACCCCTCCGAAGGACAGCGCCACCACCAAAGCGGAAAAACCTACGATAAACCGCAGTCCTCGTGCCCACAGAGAAGGCTGGTTTCTGGTTGCGTTCACGATTCTCTCAACTTCTTTCTAAATCAAATACATAACAAGGCTACAAATAAACAATTAATAAGGCAAGCCTTACCTTTTATCAAATCTAGCTATTAAAGGCTGATTCTGAACAAAATCCCCTCGCCCTACCGCAGCTCCTCCAAGTGGCCGTCTAGCATATTGAACCTACGGTTGCAGTATTCGTAAGCGGCCGCGTCGTGCGTGACCATCACGACCGCGCTACTGCCTTGTGCGAGCTCGTGAAATAGCCGTAGCACCGCCGCGGTCGTGTCGTCGTCCAAGTCGCCGGTCGGTTCATCCGCCAACAAAACTTCCGGTTGGGCCATGAGTGCTCGGGCGATGGCAACCCGACGCATCTCTCCCCCGGAAAGTTCTGCGGGCCAGGCGTGGGATAGATCCGCAATGTCGAGCTTTTCCAGCAAATCCAATGCGCGATTGACGGGCAAAGACTCCACCCCCACCGGCGACGATTTCCCCGACGACCGCCCTTTTGACCGCAAAGTAGCGGGCAGCACCACGTTATCCAAGACGTTGAGGGAACTGACCAGGGTTTGCTGCTGCGTAATCATTCCCAGACGAAACCGGCGCAGCTGGGACAATTCCCGATCCGAGAGATCAGACAGATTCTCTCCTGCCACCAGAACCGTTCCTGAGCTGGGACGCAGCAAACCCATCATGAGGTTCAGCAGGGTCGTTTTTCCGTTACCCGATTTGCCTGAAACGACCACAAATTGGCCGGCATCAATACTCAAGCTCACACTGTCTACCGCGTTGAACTCGCGTCCCCGCCGCGAAAACTTCTTGGTCACTTCGCACAGTTCCAACAACATCTATTGCCCCTCCCGCACGACCTGGTAAGTTTCTTTTCGCAGCAGGCGAATCGCCGAGATAGCACTGGCCAGGACGGCGCTGAGGCACACCGTCACCAAGATGAGAACGCCCAGAGAACACTGGCTCCACAGATCGCTTTGCAGATAGGGCTGCTTCAAAGCCCTTTGAATGGCATCGCCAAAGGGTCGCAGCAGCGCCGCGCTGAGTCCCAGCCCCAGCACGCCACCCGTCAGGCTGACCAGCAGATTCTCTTTCAGCAACATTGCGGTCAGCATCCGCTTGGTAGCACCCATTATCCGCAACGAGCCCAACTCTTTGCTCCGAGACATGACGCTGACCCAGTTGACCGTCACCATCACCGCCAACGCTACTGCCCAAAAGACAGCCAGAAAGACCTGCAGGGCGCCCACAATGTGGCCCACACCCTCCTTGAGCCGGGAACTAATCCCGTTCGCAGACACAAAGCCCAAGCCCTTCAGCTGGGGAGATTTAGAAATATACTGCGCCACTTCCTCCGGGGCGTAACCGGGCTTGACTTTTACCATCACTGCGGAAACCCGGTGTCCAATCTCATCTGCGGACAAGACCGGATGCCCCACCTTTTCAGCTTGGCGCGCCAGGATTTTCGTGGTCGCCGGATTGGCAAACACAGACGAATCCAGGTTCGTGCCCGTCGGCGCCAGCCGCGCGCTTACCGGGAATTCATAGTTAAACAGGCGAATCTTGCCCTGGGCATTAATCTGAACTTTGGAGCCCGCGACCAGCTCACCGTCCTGCAGACCACGTGAATAAGTGGCTTGAATCCAGGGTTTAATAACAAAGTCGGTGTCCGGATCAATGCCGATAATCTGCAGCCGCACCTCGCAGCAACTCGCCATTAGGGAAGCAATATAGGTTTGCGTGGTGACCCGTTCCACTCCGGCAACATTGGCGACCGAATCCGAAACGTTATCTGGCAGCAAGAACCCGCTCGGTTTTCCCCCGCAAAGGTAAATATCCTTTGCGGATTGCTCAAACTGGGACGGCACAATCATTATGTCCGCCCCCAAGCGTTCCTTGACCGATGACAAACCTTGGCTGAGGTTCAGCGAAACCATCCCTGCACCGAACGTTATCGCGCTGAGCAGGACTGCCACCAGGAACAGTCCTAAACTGCGGTAACGGTAATATTTGAGATTACGAAAAGGGAGTTTACCCCAGGTTATCTGGCTGCTTTGCATTGCAGTTTATGCCGCGGCTTTCTGAAGCTCCGGGCGGTTCCTTTGATCCAGGAATATCGCCGCACCGACTGCCAGGATCCCTATACAGCTCAGCGCCAACAGCGTGGGCATCGCGTAAACATTGCAAGACATTTCCTCGTTTTTGCACGTTCCAATAAGCACGGTGACAATCAAAATTTCCAGCACATAGATGAGCGCCGCGCTCAGGTTCAAACCGGTGCGAATCTGGGAGTTCATGAACAATGCCAGCAGCCCAATGACCAGCAGGAGGATTCCAATCCCCAAGCTGGCTTGAGCGGACCAGTAGCACGCCATATGTTGATGAGCCTCACCCATCGCTTTGCCAGCCTGCCCCATGTGGTTCATGTGGTCCATGCCGCCGGAGCCTTTCATCCCGGACATATGTTCCTTGCCGGAGCTGTGTTTGGCAGCGAACTCGCAAACCGGCGCAAAAGTCCGCGGCGCGATGGCAATGAGCAGGCCCAACAATACGGTAGGCAGCGAACCAATGATTCTATCCTTCATGCGATTTTCTCCTTAAGATTTAACGACAACGCCAATCATCACACAGCTCAAAACAATTAGCAAGGTTAGCCTTACCTAAATTAGAGAGAAATTATCGCAATATTGTGGCGAGGAACCAGGGTTTTTTGAGGTGGACACGGTGGCCCATTGCGGGCCGAGTCTTAAGGGCGAGTTCGCTCACACCTTGAGAAGGTGTCAGGATGGTGCCGGGAGGCGCAAACGCATCTACGATACCCCCACCACACCCTTAGACCGTTTGCTTACTTCCGGGATACTCTCAAGGACGCAAATACACGAGCTACGACAGTTACGTGAGAACACCAATCCCGCCGAACTCACCCGCGATATCCTGCGCTACCAATACATCCTCACCGACCTGGCCAAAACCCCAACTGAGCAACTCCTAACCAAGACACAAAAAGATACGCGAGAAACAAAAACAAACTCACCACGGGCATCAAAACCCACGCTGCCGAAAAAGTTTCGCGCTCAAACTAAATAAAGCACCACGGGGGTCGCAGGTTCAAATCCTGTCGGCCCGACCATTTATTTTTGCTGCTAGTGCCGTTTTATGGGCAGCTGGTTATGATAGAAACATGACTGATATTTCTAAAATCATTAGCAGGCGTTGGAGTCCGCGCGAATACGACCCTGACTTTTCGATAAGCAGCGAGGATATGAACCAGCTTTTAGAGGCGGCACGTTGGGCGCCCTCGGCAATGAATGCTCAAGAATGGTGGTTCGTTCCCGGGATCCGCGGCGATAAAAACTACGAGATTCTACGCCGAGCGGTAGCCGGTTTTTCTGATTGGGCGCTTGATGCTTCCGGGCTGATTCTTAACATTCATCAGGAATATCCCTCCCGCCACGGCCTAGATTTCGGTCCCTACGATTTGGGAAGCGCAGTGCAAAATATGCTTTTGCAGGCCGAAGTAATGGGGCTACATATGCGCCCCTTTGCCACTTTTGATCGGGAGCTAGTTAGCCAGGAGTTCCAGATCGCCGCTCCCTATGTGCCTTTCACGATGTGCACCGTAGGCAAAGCCCCTGCTGGCCTCACTAAAAAGCGCGAGCGCAAGCCGCTTCAGCAGCTACTTTGGGAAAATCACCAGGCTTAACCGGCGAAACGGTAGTTGGATTAGCTGGCAAAACAATGCCAGATTTAACCGGAAAAACAACGGGGCTAGGATTTCGCAGATCAAGCGGGTAGGTCCAGCCCACAATACGGGCTTTAGCCCGAAAAAACACGCAATGCGGCCTTTATCCCCGGCATTAGCCCACCGTACCTCAGCAATAAAAACAGGTTCCCCCGCGAGACTATCGCGGGGGAACCTGATCGCTTAGTGCGGCACCTGAAAAACTAGATTTTCAATGCCACGGCAGGCGCCCTCTTAAGCAGCCGGACGCAATTGCAAGCCCAGATACTGGGCGGCGCGAGCCCGCAGAGTTTCATCTGCAAGAGCCGCGATGGCTTCCCGTACTCGACTGTCTTGGCTAACGTCCGCAAACCAGGGGCTGATCGCATCCGAAATCGTGTCAATCAGCAGATTGTTTGCCTGACGGCCAGTGCCTGCCTCAACAATATTGTATTTTTCCATTTTTGATACTCCATTCACTTCTACTTCTCACGGGGTTGGCGCATTGTCCGCACCGGTAACCCCGGGGTTCAAAAAGAACCCTGCCTGTCTAGGCCAACTTCAGAAAACCACCTAGGTGGCCCGCAGTCAACCGAATTTCCGAGAAAACCCGAAAACTTCAACAAGTGTTCAACTCTATTTTACCATCCAGGTACTGTCAAGCGTTGTTAGCTAATTCACCGCGCGCCCGCAGCGCAAAGATAGTAGGCAAAACGCAAAGATCCTATGCGCGTCCTCGGAAATAACCTATAAAAGGTTACCGGTAGTCGGTTTCCATCCCCACTGTATGAATCCGCAGCGAGTTAGTAGAGCCAGTAACCCCGGGGGGCATTCCCCCCAAAATGATCACTTGATCCCCCTGCTTGGCTAAGCCCTGCGCCTGCAAGACCTGATCCACTTGCCAGATCATATCGTCCGTGTGGGTTACATGGGGGACACGATAAGTGTGAATCCCCCAAGAGACCGCCAACTGGTTACGAGTCGCCTCTAACGGCGTGAATGCCAGCATCGGAATCGGGGAACGCAAGCGCGACACGGTGCGGGCAGTGCTACCCGTTTGGGTGAAAGCAATCATGAACTTCAGATCCAGCATTTCGGCTGCCCGCGCCGCCGACATGGACAGCACCCCGGCACGGTCATGAGCATAGGTAGTAAGCGGGGCGATTCGATCTCCCCCATTTTCTTCCACGTTAGTAATAACCGAAGACATCAGCCGCACCGCATCAATCGGATAGGCCCCTACCGAAGTTTCTCCCGACAACATCACCGCATCGGCCCCGTCTAAAATCGCGTTCGCACAGTCGGAGGCTTCGGCGCGGGTAGGACGAGGATTATGAATCATCGAGTCAAAGACCTGAGTAGCCACAATTACTGGCTTCGCATAACGCCGAGCCAGCTCAATCGCCCGTTTTTGCACCAGTGGCACCGCCTCTAGCGGCATCTCTACCCCCAGGTCACCGCGCGCCACCATAATGCCGTCAAAGGCCTGGACTATTTCTACCAACCGCTCAACTGCCTGCGGCTTTTCAATCTTGGCGATAACGGGAATATGGACTTCCTCTTCATCCATAATCTGCTTTACATCAGCGAAATCATCGGCACTACGCACAAAAGACAGGGCAATAATATCGGCACCCTGCTGCAGCGCCCAACGCAAATCATCTTGATCTTTTTCTGAAAGCGCCGGCACCGAAACCGCAACTCCCGGCAGGTTGAGTCCCTTGTGGTCGGAAACCACCCCGGGTACTTCCACTTCGGTAACTACATCGGTCTCGGTAACTTCTTTTACCCGGACCTGTACATTCCCGTCATCAATCAAGAGGGCGTCTCCGGGAGTGCAATCCCCAGGTAAGCCTTTGAAAGTAGTCCCCACGATTTCTTTATCCCCCGGCACATCCCGAGTGGTGATCGTGAAAGTATCACCTTTTTCTAAGGTTTGCGGTCCCCCTGCGAAAGTCTCTAAACGAATCTTGGGGCCCTGCAGGTCTACCAGGACTGCAATGGCTTTCCCACTTTGCAGAGCCGCCCGCCGAATATTGGCAATGGTAACCTCTGCTTCTTCTTGGCTGCCGTGTGAGCGGTTAATCCGCGCCACGTTCATCCCAGCCTCGACCAGTTTTTCAATTTGGGACGGGGAATTAGTTGCCGGCCCTAAGGTACATACAATTTTCGCTCTGCGCATGCCTCTATCCTAACTGGTTCGCTAGTTCTTGCCACTCCTTAGGAAGAATAGTCAGCGCGACCCTCCTAATAACCCCCTAGGAAGAAACTGATTTCGGAGGCTTATCTGGGGACAAGGTCCCGCATTTTTGTGATTCCGGGTCTTGCGAGCGAGGGAAATTTTGGCGGTAACACCAAATAGCTAGCACCACCCCCAGGGTAAACATCAGTAGCGAAGTCCAGGCATTTACCCGCAAACCCAGGAACTGATTCGCCTGATCCATCCGCACGTTCTCTACCCAAAAACGCCCCAGACTATAGGCGCACAGGTAGAACCCCATCATCATGCCGCCGCGCGGATTAAAGCGCCGCTCTATCCACAGCAGTGCCCCAATCGCCACTAGATTCCAGAGCATTTCGTACAGAAAAGTGGGATGAAAAGTCGCGTATTGTTCAAAACCGAGCGGACGATGTTGTAGATCGATTTGCAACCCCCAAGGCAAAGTGGTGGGTCCCCCAAAAAGTTCCTGGTTGAAGTAGTTTCCTAAACGCCCAAAGATTTGCCCCACCAAGATCGCGGGCGCAATTGCATCGGCCACCGGAGCGATTTTCAGTTGCCGGTAGCGCAACACTAGACAAGCGGTTATGGTACCCGCTATTACCCCTCCCCAAATGGCTAGACCTCCGTGCCAAATCAGGGGGATTTCTTTAGGATCACCGGTGGGGCCAAAGTAATCTTGCCATTTACTCAAGACGTGATAAATGCGGGCTCCAATAATCCCAATGGGAATCACCCACAACGCCAGGTCCACGATTACCTCTGGGTCGCCCCCACGCTGCTTATAGCGCCGCGATGCCCACAGGCAAGCTAGGAAAATACCCAAAAGAATCGCTAGCGCGTAAGCACGTATCGGAATCGGGCCTAGGTACCAGACACCTTGAGAGGGAGAAGGAATAAAAAACGGGTTCATCCCATAACTTTCTAGTCGTGCTTCTTTTCTCGGCTGATCCGGGACTTACGGGAAGTAGCCAGCGCCGGATGTGATCCCGCAGCTACCATTTCTGCCACCAAAGATTGGGGATCATTTGACTTTACCAAGGCCGAACCGATCAGGACCGCATCGGCACCTTGCTGGGCATAGTTAAACACATCATGCGGGCCGGCCACCCCGGATTCGGCCACGGCCACTACCTGTTCGGGAATCACGTCTACTATTTGCGCAAAGGTTTCCATATTGAAATCTAAAGTACGCAAATCTTGGGCGTTTACCCCGATTACTCGGGCTCCGGCTTCCAGGGCGCGGAAAGCGTCTAAACGCGAATGTACCTCTACGATTGCAGTCATCCCTAGGGAGTGGGCCCGCTCTACCAGGGAAGTTACCACCATTGGTTCTGCAGAAGTTTGCAAAATCAAGACCAAATCCGCCCCTAGCGCTCGGGCTTCATGTACCTGGTAGGGGGTAATTACAAAGTCTTTATAAAGTACCGGTACCTCTACTGCCGCACGTACCTGGCGTAAGTCTTCGATAGAACCGCAAAAGAAGTTCTTTTCGGTAGAAACCGAGATTACCGAGGCTCCCCCGGCCTCATAGGCACGTGCCAGTGCCGCCACATCTGGCACTTCCCGCAAGAATCCCCCGCCGGGAGTAGCCCGTTTTATTTCCGCGATTACCGAAACTGCGCCCTCGCTGCGTAGTGCTCCCACCCCATCTTTGGGGTGAGGACGTTTGGCAGCGATCTGTTTAATCTCGGCCAGGCTAACCTCAGATTCGCGCCGCGCTACTTCTTGGCGCACGCCCGCAAGCAAACGTTCCAAAGCGTTCATCTGAGTATCACCTCCTAGGCCATGTTATGTTTTTGTCACCTCGAGTAAAAAATCTATTTACTATCTGGGCGCTGCCCGATGCGGGCGGCGAGTTCACCGCCGGCCTCAAAGCAACTGCGGTGCCCGGTGTGACAAGCCGCTCCTACCTGGTCAACTTGGATTAAGAGAGCGTCTCCGTCGCAGTCAATTTGAACCTGCTTAACATATTGCGCGTGTCCAGAGGTATCGCCCTTGCGCCAGTACTCCGAGCGAGAGCGGGACCAGAAAGTGACCCTGCCGGTAGTTAAAGTACGCCGCAGCGCTTCGTCATTCATATAACCCACCATTAGGACTTTTCCGCTTTGCCAGTCCTGGATTACCGCGCATACCAGCCCCGCACTATCGCGCTTTAAACGGGCGGCTACCTGCGGATCTAAAGTGTCTGCGTTCACCGAACCTCAAACCCCGCTTCCTTTAGCCCCGCTTTTACCTGCGAAATCTTAATCTCTCCAAAGTGAAAAACACTGGCCGCCAGCACCGCATCTGCCCCCGCTTCCGCCGATTCGACAAAATGCTCAACTTTGCCTGCACCCCCAGAGGCGATTAGAGGAACCGATACCCGGGAGCGAACCTGCGCTAACATTTCCAAGTCAAAGCCAGTTTTCACCCCATCAGCATCCATAGAGTTAAGCAGAATTTCGCCGGCTCCGCGCGCGGTTACTTCGCTGCACCACTGGAGCGCATCGATACCGGTAGAACGAGTCCCGCCGTGGGTAGTTAGTTCAAATCCGCTTAGAGTCTCCACCCCCGATGGGCAGCGGCGGGCATCAACTGAGATAACTAGCACTTGATTGCCGAAACGCTTGGCTATCCGATCGATAAGATCCGGGTCAGCAATCGCGGCAGTATTAACCCCCACTTTGTCGGCGCCCGCCCCCAGTAGCTGTTCCACGTCCGTCACCGAACGCACCCCGCCGCCTACCGTGAGGGGAACAAATACCCGTTCGGCGCAGCGACCCACCGTTTGCACCATAGTGGCGCGTCCCTCTTTAGAAGCCGAAACATCGAGGAAAGTGATTTCATCCGCGCCTTCATCGCTATAACGTTCTGCCAGTTCCACGGGGTCTCCTGCATCCCGCAGATTCTGGAAATTTACGCCTTTAACCACGCGTCCCTGATCAACATCTAGACAAGGAATCACCCTAATCGCTACCGTCATTTGTCCTCCTCGATAGGTTTACTATCCTCAGTGTAAAAAACTAATCTAACTGGCGGTCCTCCCTGCCGTTAGCTGGACTAGGTAGCGCAGACAAAGCGGGATTAGTGTTGCTCCGCTTCTTTATTTTGCGCAGGCCAAAACATCCATGACTACCACTAAAGCACTATCCCCAGTGGCTTGATCAGCGGGAATAATCGCTAAAATTCGCGAGTTAGCGCGCAAAGCAGTTAGCTGCTGGGCTAAGGACTGGAAGGTAGTTCCCCCCACAATCGCTTGCGGACCAGACTTACCCCAGGTGTAGGCACGTTGCTTTCCGGAGTCTAATTCCCACACCCCGTATTGCACCAGGATCTTCTTGCGCGGATCTAACTGTTCTCCCTTCCCTGGAACCAGCACGAAGGTAGCAGCCTCTTGCGGATGGGGCTGGGTTGCCGACTCGAACTTTGGTAATCCTGCGGGGAAGGTGAAATTTACCCCTGCCGCTTCCGGAATCTGCAATTGCGACTCATAAACCGCAGTAGGTAAGACGTCGATGATGTCTACTTCCATAGAGGTTTTTCCGTCACTTGCAGTAGCGGGGCGATGCACAATTAGCCGCGACCCCTCGGATCTACCAATAATTTCTGGCAACAATCCGCTAGGTAAAGTACGGGAGTTAGCCTTGCCGACGAATAGCTGCGGTTTTCCTTCTTTGGAAACCAGTTTTCCAGTAGTGCCTTCATAGACACTTACCATCACCCGCACGTCACGATTTTCCTGTACCTGCGGACCTGCGCCGCGAATAGCTATCCGCGAATTAGGCAATGTAAAGGGCATGCGCCCTTGAAACTGTACTACCGGTTGTTCACCCAGTTGACCACTGACTTTTACCTGGGTAGAAACTCCGCTGATTTGTTGTCCGCGACTGGCCTGCCACAAATAAAATCCTAGAACTACCGTAGCGGCCACTGCGATTACTCCCAGGAAAGCCGGCCACCACCGCAGTAGATGTAAGGGAGCAGGCGTTTTCTTCGCTGAAACTTCTGCTTTGCGTGAGGGGAAGCGCCGCGCCCGATCTTTAGTGCTACCGGTATTACCTTCAGGGGATGCTTCCGGTTTATCAGACAAGGAGGAGTCGCCTCTTTCGATATTGCGGCCGCGACTGTGTGCGTTAGTTTCCATCTACTTCATGCCCTATCCTGCAGCTCTGCCAGCAATTTGTCTAGGATTTCTCCCTCACAAGCAAAAGGATCTCCTAGCATCACCGTCGGCATTTTCGATTCATCGATGCGTACGTGTAACCAGTCTACCGAAACATCTCGGCGCAGTCTTTCAGCCTCCCGCAAAACCATACCTCGCATATTTGCCCTGGTGGTGCGAGGAGGATAAGTTTTTGCAGACTCTATTTGTTCGCGACTAAGCACCTGGCGCATCATCCCTGCCTGATATAGTGCTGGCGCCAGACCAGCCGCAGTAATGTCGTGATAAGCCAAATCTAGGCGCGAAATCACCACGGAGTCCATAGGAACTCGATGTCGCTTAGCGCTTTTCTCGAGAAGATTCTTCTTAATTACCCAATCAATTTCGGTTTGCACCGCTTGAAAGTCTTCGTCCTCAAAACATTTCAGCGCCCGTCCCCAAAGCTCCAGGGGATCAAAATCGCCTATTTTAATCCGTTCCCGGGTGGCATCCAGCTGTCCGGCGTCACTTAAAGTATTCATCACCCGCTGGTAGATGCGGTTTTGGATTTCCACTGCGTCTAGGGTTCCGCCCTGTTTTAGTTTTATCGGAGCCCGTCCCGATAAATCCGCATTAATTTCTCGAATCGCACTCATGGGGTCAGCTATCGCCAAGTCGTTCAGCGTCAAGGAACAGTCAATCGCATCTAGTAAAGCGATAGTCATCCCCACTTTAAGGGCGGTGGTGGCCTCACAAATGTTAGAGTCCCCTACGATTACGTGCATCCGTCGATACTGGCTAGAGTCTGCCAGCGGTTCATCCCGAGTGTTGATAATGGGACGGGCCCGGGTGGTGGCCGCCGAAATCGGGTCATACATTTTGTCGGCGCGTTGGGAGAAATGATAGCCGCCCTCTTCATCTAGGAGCCCGGCGCCCACCACGATTTGGCGGGTGATGAAGAAAGCAATCAAAGCATCTGCCATTCCCATGAAATCTGCGGAGCGATGCAGAAGATAGTTCTCATGGCATCCACAAGAGTTTCCCTGAGAGTCACGATTATTTTTTAGCAGGTGAATCTGACCGTTAATCCCATCTTGGTGCAGTTGCTGATTAGTGGTGGCTACCAAGTCGGAAAAAATCTCTTGCCCCGCAACGTCCTGGGCCAGCAAATCGGATAAATAGTCACATTCGGCGGTGGCATATTCGGGATGAGAACCCACATCCAAGTAGAGCCGTCCCCCGTTACCTAAGAACACATTGGAGGAACGATGACGGTTAACTACCGGTTTAAACAAACGTCGCGCCGCCTGTTCTGCATCCAGGGGTGATCTCCCCTGAAAGGCGGCACAGGTAATGCCATACTCGGTTTCAATCCCGAAAATTCTACGCAAAAGCTATTCCCCGCCTTTTTGCACGAACCCCTCAACAAAGGCTTGCGCATCGGTTTCCATTACCGTATCGATTTGCTCTAAGAGGGCGTCGATTTGGGGCGCATTGATCTGTGCCTGCGCGGTTTCTACGCCCTCATCGACACCATTATTTTTTCCGCCGGGTGCATTAATTTGTTCTTGTACCACTTTTCCTCCTAATAGGGTTAAGCCTAGAATTTTTCGGCCCAATTTTCCTGGCCTCCAGTGAGCGCGCGGGCGAAAGCGGCAGCATCACCGTCTTCGAGAGCGCGTATTTCAGCGGCGGTGACCTCGCGATTCGGGTCACCTAACCGCAACCGTAAAAGCTGCTCGCCTCCTAAATCTAGGAGTAGTGATTCCCAGGAGCCTTTCTTGACTTCCGGAAGGTTCGCTACTGCAGTGCCTCTTACCCAGGATCTGCTCCCGCGCGGAGGCTGCTGGGTCGCTTGAGATACTTCCTCCTCCGAAAACAGTTGGTCTACCATTCCGGCGGCGCACAGATTTTCAAATATTCCCGGCCGTAGCGCCGCCCATTGCAAATCTAGAGCCTGGATTTTGGGGTGAGTCCAATCGCACCCTAAGCGCCGGCGCATGCCGGATAAGAGTTGATATTTACCTACCCATTCCACGCGGCGGGCAGCTAAAACTCGGTCACCATGCAGAGAGTCGAGGATCGTCTGCCAATCTGTGAGTAACGCGGTGCTGGCTTCATCTGCTCCTCCGCGCTCTTTTAAAGCCCCGGCAATCGTAGAGAGGATTTCGTTTTGAATCTGGAGGGCGCTAAGCGGCCCGGATACGGTCTCTAAGCGGTGGGTCAGAGTAAGATCATGAGACACCGCCCAGGTTTCTTCTACTGGATCAGAGGTAATCCGCAGGCCTTCCAGGGCTTTTAGTTCCGTGGGATTCGCGTTTTCCAGTAGCCACAATAAGGCGGCGGTACTGCCTAGACGGAGATAAGTAGAGTATTGGAAACGGTTCGCGTCTCCTCCGATAATATGCAGGCGCCGCCACCGGCTCGCATCCGCATGCGGTTCATCGCGGGTATTAACTATCGGCCGGTTAAAGGTAGTTTCCAGACCGATATCGTTTTCTACATAGTCGGCGCGTTGAGAAATCTGGAAACCAGATTGCTGGGAACGTTGCCCGATTCCCACCCTTCCGGCTCCGCAGATAAGCGGGCGGGTGACCAGGAAGGGGATCAGATTTTGGGCAAGATCAAAAAAACTTAAGTCGCGGCGCAGTAAATAATTTTCATGACTGCCGTAGGCTGCGCCTTTACCGTCCACGTTGTTCTTAAACAGTTCAATCTGATTACCGTTAGCCGCTACCAGCTCCATAGCTCGGCGGGCAATCAGGTCTCCGGCCGCGTCATAGAGTGCCCCTTGCTTAGGTTCGAGAGTTTCCGGCGAGGAATATTCCGGGTGGGCGTGATCCACGTAGAGGCGGGCGCCATTAGTTAGTACGCAGGCGCTGGGCTTGGGCATCGCGGCTTCTTGGGCGCTAGGCCGGGCAACCGCTTGCACTCCCGGTCCCGAGGGAGCCAACTGATCAGGATTATTAGTTAACTGGGAGGGATCGGCCTCGCGGGGGTCTAGCGAAAAACCCCGCATATCTTGCAAGGGATTTTCCCCTTCATAATCCCAGGTAACCGCCTCCCCCAGGCGGGATTGATCCCGATAGGCGTTCACTACCTGAGTAGAAAGCGCAACTGGATTAGCGTAGACATTTCCTACCTGGATAATCCCGAACTCGGTTTCGGTTCCCAGCGGTCTGTTAATGGCGCTTTGAGTCAAGATTCCTCCTATTGCAAGCTACGCACGTCGATAATCCGGGCGCCCCTAACTCCCAGAGTCCGCGCCCACTCGCTGGGATCAGCAGATGCCCCCAGGGCTGCAGTTTCGCGGATTTCTTCTTCCGCGGCAGCAACAACGTGACTCCACATCAAGCCATTTATTTTCGCCGGATCCTGCAACGAATCTTTAATCGCAGCTTTCTTCGCCCGCTCTACGATAGCGGCAATCATTGCCCCGGACAGCAGCGAATGCGCATATACAATTTCTCGTTTCCCGTTCTCGTAGGCAACTTCATATACCTGGGTACGAGCAGATTCTTCCGCCAGCAGCGCTACCAGTTTTTCTCGCAGCTTCTCGCGTCCTTGCCCCGGAGAGGTTCCGGTTTCCACTTCCACTGGCACGTTTTGCCCCAGATGGATATCAAAGATTTGTGCTGCCTCTTCCAAGTTAGGTCGCTCGATGCGCACCCGCACATCTAGGCGCCCGGGGCGCAGCACCGCCGGATCAATCATGTCTTCCCGGTTGGAAGCGCCAATCACAATCACATTGGAAAGCGCTTCTACCCCATCGATCTCGGAAAGCAGTTGGGGAACGATCATAGTTTCCACATCGGAGGAGATCCCGGATCCCCGGGTGCGGAACAGCGCCTCCATCTCGTCGAAGAAAATTACTACCGGATGCTCGCTGCTGGCCAGCTGGCGCGCCCGCGAAAAAATCGCCCGAATTTGTCGCTCGGTTTCTCCAACAAATTTTGAGAGCAGTTCCGGGCCTTTAATCGACAAGAAATAAGCGGACTTGCCTTGAGCATTAGCTCCCAAGGAAGTGGCGACTGCCTTGGCTATCAGAGTTTTTCCGCAACCGGGCGGGCCGTAGAGCAAGATACCCTTCGGAGCACTCAAGCCGTAGCGCCGATACAGTTCCGGATGGTTAAAGGGAAGTTCTACCGCATCCCTGATGGTTTCGATCTGCTTTTTCAATCCCCCGATTTCTTTATAAGAAACGTTGGGAATTTGGGGAGCTAGTAGTTGTTCTACTTCTCCTCTCTGGACTTTTTGTACCGCGATTGCGCTGCGTCCTTCCAGCAGCAAAGAATCCCCTACCTCAATTTTTCCAATTAAAGGGGCAGCTAAAGAGACGATTTCACTGTCGGTATTTGATAGCCGTACCAGGGCACGTCCCTGCGGCATCACCTCTCCGACTTGCACCAAGGTTCCGGTGCGGGGATAGGAAAGGATCTTAGAGACCACCATTTCTTCATTGACTAGTACCTCTAGCCCCACCCGCAACTGCTCAGGTTTAATGTCGGGATGAACTCGCAACACCATCGGTTTACCGTTTAAGAAAAGACGAACTTCACCGGCTTTTTGGGGGGTTTCGGCAATCACTGCCACGGTTGCGGGAGGTTTGGCTAAATCCGTTAACTGCTGATGAATCGCCACCACTTGTTCGCGAGCAGCTCCCAAAGCTGCGGAAAGACGCTTATTTTTCCCTTTTAGGGAGGTCACTTCGCTTTTGAGTACCTGTAACTGCTCTTCACTAGGATCTGGCATGAGTTTCCTTTCCGTAAAGCTCTTTCAGCCTATTAGTTTTGCCCGCAACCTGCCCTAAGTGTCCAGGGCTGTAAAATTTTAGGAGGGCGCTCCCTGGCTGCTTTCAGGATCGGGCGGGGCGGAGTCCGCTTCAGTGGTATTTCCCCGCACCCAATAATCGGCGCGCCTAACTACGTCTCGGCGTACCCGCCGCGTTTTCCTCTCCGCCGGGTTACGCTGCCCTAAGCGCACCTCCTCCCAGTTATCTTCCGGATTCCACTGCCCTCCGTTGATTTTCGCCGCTTTAGTAGCATTACCGAGTTTTTGCGGTCGCCGCGCCCCGCTTGCCAGCAGCCGACAGGTCACTAAAAACCCAGTATGTCCCACCATTTGATGTTCGGGACGCAGCGCTAGCCCCTCGGTATGCCACTGTCTTTGGATAGTTTCCTCGCTGCAGGTAAATCCGAAGCGGCCATCGCTTCTTAACGCTTCTACCAGCGTAGACATTTGAGTCACAGTGGTTACGTAGCAGCAGAGTACCCCGCCGGGACGCAGTAACTGCCACAAAGTGTCCAGGTAACTCCAGGGATCGAGCAGGTCAATAACGGCGCGATCAAAATAGTGGGTGCCATAAATAGCGTCTAGGTCTATTTCCCCTAAGCGCCCGCGGCGCAGCTGCCAGGCAGGATGGGGGGTGCCAAACCATAAATCCACATTCGCCTGGGCAATATCGGCGAAATCTTCGCGTTCTTCCAGCGAAACCAGTTTCCCGGCTTCTCCGATCATTTCTAACAACGAAATCGTGAGGGCGCCGGAACCCGCTCCACATTCAAAAACCCGAGCACCAGCAAAAATATCTGCAGATTGCAGGATCTGCGCCGCATCCTTGGGATAGATAATCGCCGCCCCTCGCGGCATAGAGAGCGTATAGTCCAGGCGACGGGGCCTAAAAGCCAAAAATTCTCGCCCTTCCCGGGAACGAATCAAGGTGCCTTCTTCTCGCCCTAACAGCTCCGCCAAAGCAAAGGAGGCTTTCGCGGTGTTAAACCAGCCGTTTTCGGTAATCGTTACGGTATGTAAATCCCCGGAAGCGCCCTGTAGCTGCACCCGGTCTCCTACCTGGAAAGCTCCCCGGGAACGCTCCGGCGCACCCGCGGTAGCTGCAGCGGCACACCCGCATCTATTTTCTGGTTCTATCGGACTCATCTTCCTAATCCTAGCTTTCCTAACGGAATCTCGGATATCAAGCAGCGCCTTACAATATCTTTATGAGCATTTCTAAGCGCACCGCGGCCCTCTCGCCCTCTCGAATCGGTACTTTTCGTAACTGTCCCCTCCAGTTCCGTTTCCAGGTAATCGACAAACTTCCGAGTAAAGAAACTGCGGTGCGCCAGCGAGGAACCTTGGTGCATGCGGTGCTGGAAAACTTGTTTGAACTGCCAGCTGAAGAACGTAACTTTGGTGCGGCCAGCCCTAAAGTAGCAGAGATCTGGGAAGAGACCCTCCAAAAGCAACCAGACTTGCGCATGGAGCTTTTTCAGGGCGACAAAAACGAAGAAAACCAGTTCTTAGAATCGGTGCGCCAACTGGTAGCTAACTATTTTCAAATGGAGAATCCCGACCGCCTGGCCCCGGCCCACCGCGAAAAATATCTGCGGGTTACCGATAAAAACCATCTAAACCTGCATGGCTATATTGATCGGGTAGATATTTCTCCGTCCGGCCTGGTACGGATCGTGGACTATAAGACGGGCAAAGCCCCCGCCGAACGCTACATCGGCCCCTATCAGTTCCAGATTCGCTTTTACGCGCTGCTCTGGTACTTAACGCAAGGGCAACTGCCCGCTCGCCTACAGCTACTTTTTTTGAAAGATCGCCAGGTCTACACCTACACCCCTACCCCCGCCGATATTGACGCCACCAGCGGGGAGATTCTGAGCGTATGGGAACAAATCTCTACCCAGGCACGTTCGGGTTATTTTCCCCCACGCCGCTCAACTCTTTGTAACTGGTGCGATTATCGCGCCTATTGTCCCTTGATGGAGGGAATCGCCCCGGAAATTTCTAGCGAGGGCGTAGCGCAGTTACTTACTGCCCGGGAAAACTCCGAAGAGGAAGCAGCGCTTTAAGCCAATAGCTCTCTAATATCACTCAGGTCCATATGCCCGACCGAGTCAAAACGCGCCGCCGAAATGCCTGGTACGTCGAAGTTCCCAACTAATGCCAGGCGGGCCCCAGCCTCTTGACCAGCAGCCAACCCCGGAGCAGAATCTTCTACCACCAGGCAATCTTCTACCGGTATCTTTAATCGCCGCGCCGCCAGGCGATAGGGATCACCCGAAGGTTTTTGCCGCAGGTCCGGTTCCGACCCGGTCACCATCACCTCTAAGGATCCCTCCGGAGCACTAGCACACACATCGTCCACCAAGATTTCATAGGAAGCCGAAACCAAAGCAGTGGGGATCCCGGCGCTAGCTAAATCGCTGAGCAGTTCGCGCGCTCCCGGTATCCAGGGGACCCCTTGGGTAACATACAGCTCATGCATATTGGAGACCATCTTATCGACAAGCTCTAGCGGCGCTAGCGGCAAATTTTTCCGCTCAATCATGATAGAGGCGCTTTTGAACAGGGAGTTTCCAGTTAAAGCTTCCCCGTCCTGCGGGGTCCAGTCCTGCCCGAAACTGGCAATTATTTGTACTTCGGTGCGTTGCCAGAGTGGTTCGGAATCAATTAAGGTTCCGTCCATATCAAAAAGAACTGCCCCCATGATCCTCCTTTGTTGTTAAGCGAAAGCCGAGAGGGTGCCAGCGGCGAGCGCTATTCCTACCACAGCCCCTAAGCCTAGCCGATAGATCACGAACGGAGCGAAAGTTTTAGTTTCTAGCAGGCGCATAAACCACACGATCACTGCATATCCAATGGCGAAAGCCACCACCGTCGCTAAAATAGTTGGCCCCCAACCTACGGGGTTATTACCTACGGATTTAGCGGCCTCGTAAAACCCGGAAGCGAAAACTGCCGGCATTGCTAACAGGAAGGAGTATCGCGCGGCAGCTACCCGGGTAAAGCCCATGAGCCGGCCAGCAGTGATTGTGCCTCCCGAACGGGAAACCCCGGGAACCAGCGCTAGGGCCTGCGCGAACCCGAAGAGGATTGCTTGGCCCCAGGAAAGGTGGTCTAGGGTTTTTTCTTTCTTCCCCCAGCGGTCGGCTGCCCCTAAGAACAGGGCAAACAAGATGAGCATCGCCACGGTGATCCACATATTGCGGAACTCTTTTTCAATCCAGTCTTGTCCCAGCAGCCCCAAAATCCCAATCGGCAGCGAACCAACGATAATCATCCAACCCATCCGGACATCGGGGTCACCTTGGCTAACCCCACTGCGTGCGGGGACAAAAGCCTGGAACCATTTGCCCACTATCCGGCTAATATCTTTCCAAAAGTAGATAAGGACGGCAGTTTCGGTCCCAATCTGGGTAATCGCGGTAAAAGCAGCGCCGGGATCCTCGCCGAAAAGCGCGCCTAAAATCCGTAGGTGGGCTGAAGAAGAAATCGGCAGAAACTCGGTCAGGCCCTGAACCAGGCCCATAATGATGGCTTCAATGGTATTCACGACCTCCAAGCCTATCGTTTTAGCGCGTCTCGCTCGCCTCCTATCCGGGTGTTTTCTCTCACCTCCTGGGGCGGCGACTTCCTGCTTACGCCGCGCACCTAGGCTTATTTAGCCGGCCTGCGTTCCGTGGCGTGGTTTTCTGATGACCGTGCTACCCATAAAAGTAACGGTATGGTCTGACGATTTCCTCCTCCTACGTCGTGCCTGAAAAGTTCTCACCGCTGTCCCCCTTAGCCTGGGAGTATGGAAAAAAGAAGATTAGGACGCACCGGACTCATGGTTTCTTCCCTGGGGTTGGGCACCCTCACTTGGGGACGAGACACCGACCTCGAGCAGGCCAGGGAACAATTACGCATGTTCTTAGATGCCGGAGGAAATCTGCTTGACACCGCCGCGACCTATGGGGAGGGGGAGTCCGAAAAACTTATCGGAACCCTCTTAGATAGCGAGTTTTCCCGAGACGACCTGGTAATTTGCTCAAAAGCCGGGGTTCGGGAGGGAGATCCCCCTTCGGTTGATGCTTCCCGGGCTAATCTGTTGCGCGGCCTAGATCAAACTTTGGAACGACTGGGAACTGCCTACATTGATGTGTGGTTTGTCCACCATTACGACCCATTTGTACGGGTAGAAGAAACTTTAACTGCCCTAGAGATGGCGCTACGTTCTGGACGAGCCCGCTATGTGGGGGTGTCGAATTATCCGGCCTGGGCAATGGCAGAACTAGCGGTGCTACTAGGGCAAGATCGCTACGAAGTTGCTGCCGTACAAGGGGAATATTCTTTAGTAAACCGACAGGTAGAAGAGGAAGTGCTAGCGGCAGCCGACCATTTTGACTCCAGCTTTATCGCCTGGTCACCACTGGGACGGGGCGTGTTAACTGGAAAGTACCAAACCAGTATTCCTCCGGATTCTCGCGCAGCTTCCCAGCATTTACAAGGTTTCGTCTCCCCTTATCTTTCCCCTGAATACCAGCCGATTATTGAAGCCGTTTTAGCGGGAGCCGAAGGTTTAGAGTGGGAACCTTTGAAACTGGCTTTAGCTTGGGTTAAGGATGCACCGGGGGTTACTAGTGCTCTAACCGGGGCGCGCAGCGCTGGGCAATTTGCGGCCGTATTAAAAGCGGCTGATGCGCATGTACCCCATCAGATTCGAGTAGCTTTGAACGAGGCCAGCGAGTAACAAAGACTTAGTCTTCGTCCTCCTCGTCTTCCTCCTCTTCCTCGTCAAAATCGTATTCTTCGTCGAGGATTTCCTGCGGTTCGTTTAGGAGATCGTCTCCGTCTTCACCGTCGTCTTCCTCGTCGAAATCGTATTCTTCGTTCTCGCCGACCCACCCGGATTCGTCTTCATCTAATACCTGGTCTACGTGGGTAAAAAGACTCTCCGAATCAATATCTTCATCCTCAAAAATATCTAGGGGAAGGTCGCACCCCAATTGGGAATATAGGGCCTCGTCATAGGCAGAAAATGCCGCCTCTAGCTTTTCTGCGGCCCGCGCTACCTGCGGATCACAGTCCGGGTCTTCCGCGTTACGGGCAGCATCTAAGTGAGCTTGCAGTGCCCCGACGAAATTATCGAACTTCACTTGTAAACGATCAGCCACGATACACTACCCCCTGGGTTTTGGATCAACCTGGATGCTTAGGGCAGGTGAAGCTGGCCGCGAATCATGGTCACCATCAGGTCGGTGCCCTTGATTTCAGCGGTTTCTTCCGATCCGACGATCCGCGTCGTACCGTCAGGGTCAACTAGCTGCGAGGCTCCCCCATCGGGACCTAGCGGCAAAATGACCCACTCCTTGCCTGGAGCATAGGTTGTCGAAGGTGGCCGGCCCGAAAGCTGATCGCGAATATTCGCAATCACTACCCGGGCATGGGCGCGAGCAGCATCAGCACGCTTTGATTCTGGCACATCGGTAATGTCACCGACTGCGTAAACATTTTCCATGTCCTTGACCCGGAGGTGCTCATCGACCATAACCGTACCGTTGGCATGCATGACCTGAGAATACGATCCGTGGAGGTAACCGGAAGAAGTCTGCGCTCCGTAGCAAAGGAACCACATATCGGCTTCGATGGGCACTCCTGCCAAGGTCTCTACCTGGAAGGTGGAGAGCATTCCTACATCTGTAGGCGGCATATAAGCTAAGGGCGCCCCCAGTACCAGTTCGATACCACGGTCTTCCATCTGGGTGGTGATAGTTTCCCGCAAAGAGTCCAGGTACCCAGGAGTTCCTAGGATATAGGGTTCTTTGTCGACCATAATGATCTTCATATCCGGGTAAGTGGAGGTTAACTCACCCGCAAATTCTACGCCGACGGTGCCGGCTCCGACCAACATTACTCGCTTGGCCCGCGCCAAGTTTTCGCGAGTTTGATCCAGACGAGCTTTTGCCACCGAAGCTTGCGACACCATGTGCTTTGCCGGGAAGGGGTAGGTGGTTCCCGTTGCTAACACCAAGAAATCTGCCTCGATGGGATCATGACCAGCCACATAAACGGTGCGGCCATCCACTCGCATACAAGTACCGTGGACGACTTTGCCGCGATCTAGCAGCCGACTGTAAGGCATAAACACCGTATGCCCCCATACAGAATCCACCGCCGCCCGAAGCGCCGCCGCGTGATGCACAAACTGGTCTTTTTGTTCGACCAGCGTGACGTCAGCTACGTCATCCAGGCCACCTGCAACGGTGATGCCACCATAACCGCCGCCAATGACTACTACTTTAGCCACGCTACCTCCCCTTTTATCAGCCTTGGATAGTTCCAAAGCCGATGCGAGCTAATAAGACTAGCAGCTACCATCGGCCACCCAATCGAGCGACTAGATGAAGGCTTACCAACCTAACGATCGTTCCTTTGATAATACTGTATCTTACGGTATCAAAAAAGAATTACTCTTTAGTAACCATCCTACTCAGGAATAAGAGTTTTCAGCGCAGTTTTGATATTGGGAGGGAAGAAATTTTCCCCTTTTAGCACCTTGCCGTCCTCACGATAGATAGGCTTGCCCTCTCCATCCAGTTTAGACAGGTTAGAAGCCTGCACTTCCTTCAGGACTGCCGGCAGCGAAATCCCGCATTCCAGCGCCATACCATAAATAACGTAAATCAAATCTGCGAGGGCATCGGCGGCCTCAATCGTGTCTCGGGTACCATCATCCGGCAAGGAAGAAATAGCTTCTTCTAGGATGCGACGCGCCTGGGTCCCATAAACCGCGCCGGTAAGCTCGCTGACTTCCTCATAGATGAGGCGCATGCGCATATGTACCCGTTCGCGATCGACTTCCGCCTGGTCATGCTGAATCGGCAGCCCATAAACCTGGTGAAATTGGCGCACTAAATCTTCGGGGCGATGAGGGTCCGGGATCTGATATTGGGGATGCTCATTACCCGCTTGTCGGGCTTCCTCGTCCTGGTTAATCAAAATTTGTCCTTTCCTATATCGGTTGCTCCTAGCAGCCTGTTTTGTAGTTCGGATACCGAAGTAACCCAGGGCGCTCCCGGAAACTCCTCCCGGCTGCCTGCTCCCCAAGAAACCCCGATCACATCTATACCGATATTACAAGCAGCTTGATAATCATCTTCCCGATCGCCCACCATAACTACTCGTCCGAGCGGACCGGGTGCAGCTAGCTGCTCGAGGGCATAGCGAATAACTCCCTCTTTCCCCCGTCTTAGCTGCGGATTGGCCACATCCCTGGGATTCTCAGCGCTAGTTCCGGATTTTTCTTGGGTACCGGCAACGCAATCCAAATAGGGGCTCATCCCCGTCGCCTGCGCAATATCACGTACTAGTTCTTCTAATTTCGAGGAAGCGACGGCAGTTTTTACTCCTTTGGCGCGCAGACGCTGCAACAGGTTTTCTATCCCCGCGAATAAAGGCACCTGGGTCATGCGAGGTCGATAATAGCTCCGGTAAACTTCGACCGCCTCATCTAGTAGTTCCTCGGGTAAATCTAGATACTGTTTAAAACCGATGCGTAGCGGTGGCCCTACGAAACGTTTCAGTTCTTGCGGAGTTTGTTCCGCTAGGTGATAGTGGGAAATAACTTCCACCACCGCCTCGGTTATCAGGGGAACCGAATCGGTCAAGGTACCGTCCATGTCAAAAATCACGGTGTCAAAATAACGCTTCCCCATAAAAATCCTGTCTGTGCCCTCTAGCCTTCTATTTCTCAAGGGCACTACGCCCCGCCCTTATTGTAGGCAACTTTCCTTCCCGCCAACTCCTGGCTGTTTAACCGCCCATTTTTCTTTTCGCTTTTTTCTGCCAGCTCCAAGATGTGCTAATCTCTCAGTTGTCCTCGAGCGCGGGTGGCGGAATCGGTAGACGCGCTAGCTTGAGGTGCTAGTGGCCAACTTAACGGCCGTGAGGGTTCAAGTCCCTTCCCGCGCACCAGTGATTTCTGGTATTTTTCTCGCTCGTTACCATTTCAACTATTAAGGGCTGATGCCCGTTATTAACCACTAATACCTGCGAATACCCGGTTTTCCCGCTATTGACTAAGTGGAACATCCCGCTGCCTCTAGGGATGCTTGGATAAAAAGTTCCTCGGCCTGTGGGGGCTGTTGGTGCCCCATACCCGCAACCAAATGCAACCGGGAATGGGGAATCAAGCGGTGTAGTTGTTTACCTGCCGCTACCGGGATCACCGGGTCTTCCTCGCCATACACGATTGAAACTGGCACCTTTATTTCCCCTAGACGCTTTGCCCAAGGATCAGTACGCTCCATCGCTTGGCGTTGTCTTTCTAGCCCTTCCCAGCTGAAACCGCGTCTCCAGTTACTGGCAACCAGTTGTTTCAGCTGCTGCTCCCCCCAAGGGTACTTAGAGCCTGCAATCTTATTAATCTGCCCAAAATGCCATTTTTTAAACTGGCTAACGGAAGCATAAGGGGCCTGCCGAATCGGATTTACCGCGGAGGCGGCGCTCTTAGCATAGGTAAAGAACAGCCCTAACCCGGCGACCATTTCCGGGTGTTCTAGCGCTAGCAGCTGCGCGATCGCCCCACCCATCGAGCGGCCAGTAACTACCGCCGGCGATCCGTAGGCGGCAATCAGCACGGCTACATCACTGGCCATATCGCGTAAATCGTAGGGGCAAGGTACCCGCGAGGAGCGCCCCACATCCCGGTTATCGAATCTAATGATGTGGAAGCCAGCTTCTGCTAGGCGCTGACAGTAACTTTCTGGAACCGAGGTGAGCTGCGCCCCGTGTCCTTCAATATGAATCATTAAGGGGGCGTCTGGGTCTCCGAACTCTTGGACACAGATAGTAATTTCCTCGCCTACCGCAACCCACTTTTCCACGCCCTCAGCCTACTATGCCCGCAGGCTCCCTCCTGAAGAATCACCCAGAGTTCTAAGCCGGCTGCCCAGTTAAACGCTCCCGCGCATGTCGCTATCAATAAAGGAAGTCGCCCCTTACGTATATCCCTAAAATTCCCCTCTAGGACTTACGTCACCAAGAGACTTTTATCCTCTAAAGTACGGAGCTTTCAGCTGTTTATCGTCGAAATTTCGGGTAAATATTTTTTAAATTCAGGTTTCCAAATTTTCGTCTTTCCGGGCATACAATGAGTGCGAGTTCACCAGTGTGGGTGGAATATTCAGATGCGGCAAGGAGAAAATGATGGCAGCGAAGCAACCGGCGAATATCCGTCCTTCTCGACGTACTTTCCTGAAATGGTCAGCAATCGCTGGCAGTACTACCGGACTGGTGGCCTGTGCCACTCCTTCTCCTTATTCCCCCGACAAGAACGGAAAACTGGTAGCAAACGGCACCGGACGCACTGACGTAGATAAGACCGTCTGGTCAGCTTGCACTGTCAACTGCGGGTCCCGTTGCCCAGTGCGTTTGCAAGTCAAAGATGGCCGGGTAGTACGAGTACTGCCCGATAACACCGGTAACGATGAGCTGGGCAGCCAGCAGGTGCGCGCCTGCCCCCGTGGTCGCGCTATTCGGCACCGCATTTACAATCCCGGTCGTTTAAAGAAGCCCATGAAGCGCAAGCCGGGTACCAAACGCGGCGAAGGACAATGGGTGGAAATCTCCTGGAAGCAAGCCCTTGATGAGATCGCTGAAAAGATGAAGGCTTTGAAGTCCAAGTACGGCAACGAATGCTTCTATATCCAGTACGGCACCGGGGTTCTGGGTTCCGCTATGGCTTGTTCCTGGCCGCCCGAAGCCAGCCCGATGGCGCGGATGCTTTCGCTCTATGGCGGTTATCTCGATCACTACTCTGACTATTCCACCACCAATATCACTCAGGCTTACCCCTATTTCTATGGCGACTGGGTAGCTGGCAACAGCTTCGATGATGCCGCCAACTCCAAGCTACAGGTGATGTTCGGCAATAACCCCTTAGAGACGCGGATGTCAGGCGGGGGACAAACTTTCGTAACTCAGGCTACTAAACGTAAATCTGGCGTTAAAACCATCGTTATCGATCCGCGGTATTCGGAAACTTCGGTAGCGCTCGGGGACGAGTGGGTGGCGCTGCGCCCGGGCACCGACGCTGCCCTAATCGCCGGCATGATTTACGTGATGGTAGCAGAGAACCTACACGACCAGGCATTCTTGGATAAATACTGCGTAGGTTTCGATGAAGCGCATATGCCCGAGGGCGCGCCTAAGAATGCGTCCTATCTTGCGTACCTACAGGGCAAAGGAAAAGATAAAACGGTTAAAACCCCCGAGTGGGCCGCCCGGATTACCGGGGTGCCAGCCTCGGATATTCGCCGTCTTGCCCGGGAAATCGCTACCGCTAAACCCTGTACTATCACCCAGGGTTGGGGGCCGCAGCGGCACGCTAACGGGGAAGGCATCGCTCGCGCGATTTTCCTGTTGGCCTGCGTAACCGGAAATATCGGCATAAAAGGCGGCGGCACCGGCGGACGGGAGGGCGGACAGGCGCTGCCAATCACCCGAACATTCAACACCGAAGTCGCTAACCCTTCCGAAAAAATCATTTCCGTCTTCAGCTGGTTAGATGCTATTGACCACGGTCCCAAGATGGATACCTTCAACGCCGGAGTGGGAGTTAAACCAGAACCGGGCGTACGCGCCCTAAAGGTACCGGTAGATGAAGCCGGTAATCCCACCAACACCAAGTTGGAGGTTCCGATTAAAGCGGTCTTCAACTATGGATCGAACTCGCTGGTAAACCAGACCGGAGACAACAACAAGTCGGTAGAGATCCTGCAGGATGACACCAAGTGTGAACTCATTGTCACCTGCGACATTATGCATACTGTCAGTGCCCGCTACTCCGACTATCTGTTACCGGGCACCTCTACTTCCGAAGAATCGGACTACCACAACGGGGAAAATGCCACCCCGATGGCTTACGGCATTGTTTCCCAGCAAGCTATCAAGCCGCTTTACGAGTGCAAATCTATTTTTGATATTTGCACCGAACTGGCCGATCGCCTGGGGGTTAAGGACAAGTTCACCGGAGGTAAGACCCGGGAGGAATGGCTGAAAGAAATCGTTGAGACCGGGCGAGAGGAAGATCCCACCCTGCCCACTTATGAAGAGTGGAAGAAAGTGGGGATCGTCCGCCGCAACGCGGGTTCCGATATTCCTTTGGAAGATTTCCGTAAAGACCCGGCGGCAAATCCGCTCAGTACTCCTAGCGGCAAGATTGAGATTTATTCCCAGCGCCTAGAAAATATGGCGAAAAAATGGACCTTCGGAGATTTCCGTCCTCGCCTAGACGGTGACGAACTTTGCCCCATTCCCGCCCACCTAGCAACTTGGGAAGGCGCCGAGGACGCTGCCAAGAATAAGAAGTATCCGCTGCAGGTAATCGGGCATCACTTCAAGGCCCGTACTCACTCCAGTTACGGCAACGTGGATTGGCTCAAGGAAGCCCATATCCAAACCGTGTGGATGAATCCGAAAGATGCCGAGGAACGCGGGATTAAGAACGATGATTTGGTGTTCGTCTACAACGAACGCGGCACTTTACGTTTGCCTGCCAAAGTGACTACCAGGATCGTTCCCGGAACGATCTCGGTGCCCCAAGGTGCTTGGTATGATCCCAAGCCGGATTCGGAAGTAGCTCCTCCCGAGGGCGCAAATCCTAAGAAGCCGGTGGATGTGGCCGGTTCGGTTAACACTTTGACCTCTTTGCACCCGACTCCGATTGCCAAAGGTATGGGGGTTCATACTGTTTTGGCGCAGGTCGTAAAGGCATAACTAACCGGAATATTCATAGGTAAGAGGTAAGACGTAATGTTTGGAATCAGCGGAAGCGAATTCTTGGTGCTGGCGGTGATTGCTGCCCTGCTTTTGGGGCCGAAGAACGTGGCGCAAGGATTAACGGCGCTACGCAAAGCACTCACCAGTTTTCGGGGCTGGTCAGCAAAGTTGCGCCAAGAAACCTCCGGGGATTTTTCGGGGCTTACTCCCGAGGATCTAGAAAACCTGAAAGTTTTGCGGAACCTTAACCTCTCCAGTTATAGCCCCAAGCAGATGATCCGCGAGACCATTCAAGAAGAAATAGAAGCCTGGGCACAGTCAGCTACCCAGTCCGGGGAGGTGTTGAAAAATGCCGGCTCCCTAAGCGAGGAAGATTCCAAATAAATTAACAGAACCTGATCAATAAGAAATATTTTTTGTAGTAACCGGGTAAATAGAGTAAATATTTATTTCCCTAAAAGACTAAAACCATTTCGCATTATCTGTGAAATAAACCAGCAGAATATAACATTAAAAAGGGGCAGCAAGTGGGGCTGCCACTCGTATTTACCACAGTCTTTGCAAGGAGGACGCGATGGCCGACGATGCGATTCCTACTCCCAGCAGGAACAACACTTTAACGGAACCTTTAACCAAAAAAGGTGCCGAGTATGGGTTTGTTTTCAATCAAAACCTTTGTAACGGTTGTAAGGCCTGCCAAATCGCTTGTAAAGATAAGCATGATTTGCCGGTAGGTATGACCTGGCGGCGGGTTATTGAATATACCGGTGGCTCTTGGAAAGTAAATGAAACTGACGGGACTTTCCGCCACAATGTTTTTAGTTACTATACCTCTATAGCTTGCAACCACTGTGAGAATCCGATTTGCGTGCAGGTGTGCCCAACTACTGCCATGTCCCAGCGCGAAGATGGAACCGTCTATGTAGACCAATCTAAATGCGTGGGTTGCCGCTATTGTCAGTGGGCCTGTCCTTACGGCGCTCCCCAACTGGATGCCCGCAGTGGCCACATGTCTAAATGCGATTTGTGCTATGACTATCGCAGCCAGGGACAAAATCCGGCTTGTGTAGATGCCTGTCCCACCCGCGCGCTTGGTTGGGGCCCCATCGAGGATTTGCGTAAAGAATTCGGAGAAGAGGCCGGGATAGCCCCGCTTCCTGACCCATCTATTACCCAACCACACCTGGTAATTAAGCCGCACCGTGATGCCCAAGAGTGGGATAAAGGCAGCGGGATTATCCAGAGTCCCAAAGAGATTTAAACATTGAAGATTTTATTCACCCGCTAGGTTAAGGAGCATCATGCATATCGGCGAGCTGCCCATGATTATCTTTACTACTGTCGCTCAAATGTCAGTAGGGGCATTTTGGATCCTGGGAATTATCCAGCTGATTGGTCGGCGGGCAGGCGTTAAACAGTCTGCAATCGACAGCCTGACCAACGCGGGGTTGTATGCAGCGGGGCCGCTGCTGATCCTAGGGTTCTTTGCCGCGTTTTTCCACCTCAACGACCCCTTCCATGCACCATTTACCCTGTTGCATCTGGGATCATCCTGGCTCTCGCGCGAACTGATCTCGGGGGTGCTTTACGCCCTGTTTGGACTGATCTTCGCACTGACCCAATGGTTCAACCGTTTTAGCCGCACTACTCGTGACATATTCGCGGCACTGACCGCGTTAGCGGGCCTTTGCTTGCTGATATCAATGTGCGGAGTCTATTACTTTACCGGCACCGCGCCTGCCTGGCATTCCTGGTTCGTATGGGTCAGTTTCTTCTCGTCTGCTTTCTTCACCGGGTCCCTAGCGGTGGCGATCGCTCTGTTAACCACTTGGCGGATGAAACAGCGGGGAGCCAGTGATAAAAACTTAGATGCGAACAGTAAGGGCCTTAAAGCTGCTCTGCGCCGGGGGCTCTTTCCGCCTGGAAAACTTCCGGAGGGCCTAATCGAACTAACTAAACGGTCTATGCGGATTACCACCGGTATTGCCGCGTCTGCCGGCCTGATTATTTTGGTGTCCTACGCGTTCTTTATGACCCAGCTTGGTCTCGGTAGCGCGGTAGAACGACAAGTAGCACAGAATATGACTGCTCATGGCTACCTACTGATCCGATTGCTTTTACTGGTAGTCACGATTTTGCTGATCGCACTGGTATTGCGCAACTATATTTCTGATTCTGCTTACCCCAAGCGTTCCCTGGTCATTACTCTGTGGGTAACCTTCCTCCTGGCCTTTGCAACCGAGCTGGTCGGACGGGGCCTGCACTACGAAGGCTTGGTACGCGCGGGTATCAACACCTTATTGGGATAGCATTAAATCTATGGAGCCAAAGGTACTAGATTCTTACGCTGCTGCTTTTTGTTTCCTGGGTGCTCTGCATCTAAGCCCTCCCAATGAGGAGGTGGTCAAAGATTTTCTAGCAATGACCAATCAGTGGCCCCTACCCCTAACCTCGAAGGGGGAACAGGCCCTAGCAGACCTGCGCGCCGAGCTATCCCCCGACCTGAGTGCAGAGGACATTTATGCCCTCTGGTCAGATCAAAATGATCTGTACGGAATCACGGGTAGCGCCCAGCTACCTCCATTTGAATCGGTACATCGCTGCGACGATGGCTTGGTATTTGACCAAGATACCGTGGAAGTCCGCAAATATTATGGCGCCATGGGATTCCAGGCCCCCCATCTAGGCCAGGAACCTGACGACCATATCGGACTGGAGATGGACTTTGTCAGCAAATGTTTACTAAAAGCTGCAGACGACTTCGCGAACGGTAATCAAGAACGCGGGCGACAAACTCTGGGAGTACTGTGTGGCTTTAGCGGCGAACACCTGCTAACTTGGGCTCCAGATTTTTGTCTCGAGGGGGAAAAACTAGCAAAAACGCAGTGGCTTCGCACCGTCCTGATTCTTTCTGCCCAGACGCTTTCGCAATGGGAGCAGGAGCTCGTGGCTGCCGGTTATGAGCTAAAGATTGCTCCCCGGCTACGTCCTCCCCAGGAAGAAGATTTTTCCGGCCCCGTCCCCGTGCCCTTAACTCGCCGTCCGTTAATTTAGGGCAGTAAGCTTTGCTTCCTACTAAGTTTTCGTCCTTACTGCGTTGGATTAGCGCCCAAGATCCCATAAATACTCTGGTGATCAGCTGTGAAAATCTGCCCGCCCTGAAAGTTGGAAAGAAAGATGCCCACCTGTCTTGGCAGGGCTGCTTAGGCGAAAGCTTTAATGCCGATTTAGCGGCGCAGCTGCTAGCAAGCGAGATTCAAAGCCTGCAGATTTTAGGGTGTGCTCAGTGCGCGAGCAGCCTCGATGAAAGCTTGTCTGCGGCCCGGACTCGTCTTGGAGAACTGATAATTAGTTATGACCCGCCCCGGAAGGCTGCCCGCCACCCGCGGCAGGTCCTGCTGGGGGCGGTTCCCCTCCCCCGTCGCCTCTTCCTGCCGGTATCAAATAGCTCCTACCTGCAGCTGGGCGCCTCCCACGCAGTGCGTACCTTCCAGGCTTACCATTTACTGGCTGGGCAGCGGAGAATCAAAAATAGAGTAGTCGGCGCTCCCGCTGCCGATACCGATGGCAGTAAACGCTCTTTAGGATCCGAATCCTCGGGGGCTAATACTGGCAGCGAAGAGCTCCTCCCCTTGCTAGAACGCGTTGATGCCATCCACGTCTTGCGTTGTAATGCCTGCCGTTCACAAATCCGGCGGTGCCCCGAAAATAAAGATTTTAAGCTGTCAGCAGCCGGCAGCAATTGGCACCAGCTGTGCCCCGCTTGCCGCTTGGCGGTGCGTTACTGTCCCGAGCACTCTGAGTCAGAAATGGCCAGCCAGCGTTCTCTCGAGATTTTCACCGCCCTCAAAACCCAGCAAAGCCCCCAGGAAATGAGGGAATGCAAACGCTGCCGCAACCCGCATCCGAAAAGCGAAGGCGAGCTGTGTAAACTCTGCCGCTACCAGGAAGAACACCCGTTTTCTGCGGCGATGCCGCAATCGGTACTTAAGACGCTACCGGCCGAGTTACAAGAAAAACTGCGCGGAGTTTAACCCGGTTAAGGGCGAGACCGCAGAAAAATATATGCCGCCCCAGAACTGGGGCGGCGAGAGTGGGCGATACTGGACTCGAACCAGCGACCTCTTCCGTGTCAAGGAAACGCGCTAACCAGCTGCGCCAATCGCCCGAGGTGGGTACGGGATTCGAACCCGTGTACACGGCTTTGCAGGCCGCTGCCTAACCACTCGACCAACCCACCATAATCAAAGAGCGTCGCGCTTGGCGACGCCCTCTAAATCGAGCGGATGACGAGACTCGAACTCGCGACCCTCACCTTGGCAAGGTGATGCTCTACCAACTGAGCTACATCCGCGTTGCGTATGAAAGTATATCTATAAAGACCCAAGGTTTACCAAACTAACTCTGAGTGGGTCTGCTCACAACTGCTGTGATCTCGTATTTTAGGCTTCGAACTTTATGACCTACCGTCAGTACCTGCAAAGGATAGCCGGTTGGCGAATTGTTCAAAGCGCGCACCGCAGACAGGGTTGATATTCGGGCATTAGCCCTGATATTCTCTGAAGACCTGCTAAATCAGGATTATCTCTTGGGGGATTACGCATAATGGGTTTTTTAGGGGGCAGCATGATCGTATTTTTACTACTGCTATTTTTGATTGGCTATTTCTTGTTCTCCGCTATTTTTATTGTTAAACAGCAGACCGAGGCGATCATTGAACGCTTCGGAAAGTATCGCCGCGTATGTCCCCCCGGTCTTAACATTAAGATTCCAGTTATTGACCGAATTGCCAAGATTGTAGAACGCCGGATTCAACAACTCGATCTGGTAGTAGAAACCAAAACTAAAGACAATGTGTTCGTAGCCATCCCGGTTTCGGTGCAATTCCAGGTGCAAGACTCGGCTGCCTCGTTCTATTCGCTATCCAACCCTGCCCAACAGATCACTTCCTACGTGTTCGACCGAGTACGCTCTTCCCTCTCGCAATTGAACTTAGATGAGGCCTTCTCTTCGAAAGACACTATTGCCCAAGAAATTGAGATTTCCTTGGGCGAACAGATGGCGCGTTACGGTTTTAGGATCGTGAACTCGCTGGTAACCGATATCAATCCGGATGAGCGAGTGCGGGATTCCATGAACTCTATTAACGCTGCCCAGCGCGAACGAGAAGCCGCCATTCAGCTAGCAGAAGCCGATAAAATCAAGCTGGTTAAACAAGCGGAAGCAGATGCCGAATCCAAGCGCCTCCAGGGTGAAGGTATCGCCTTGCAGCGGCGCGCCATCGTAGAAGGCCTGGTAGAGCAATACGAATCTTTACGCGATGCCGGTATCGGTGACCAGGCACAACAGATTCTTTTGATGACCCAATATTTTGATACCCTAGCCGAGGTGGCAAAGCATTCGAACACTCAGACCCTGATGTTGCCGTCTAATCCCACCGGGGTTACTAACACGATGGAGGAAATCCGCACTTCTTTGGTAGCGGGCTTGAAGGCAGCCGGACAGCACCAAAGCTAAGCAAACAACTGGTTTAGATAGTTTAGATAGTCGCAACAGGCGGTAGCACGGTCGCCGGTTAATAACAGATAACGAATATAGCTAAGTATGACTAAGAATAACCAGAATAATCAGCAACATCACCCAGAAAAACGACCGCGTATCTTCCGATACCCACGGAAAAGGCATCCCGGGCGAGGGGAAGAGCTACGCCTCCTCCTAGAAAAGTATGAGCGCCGGATTTCCCAGTTAGAACAGTCTGATCGTGAACGCGATAGCCAGCTGACGTTACCAAGGAAACGGTTGCGCAATAGGTTAGCGCGAAAGATTTTTTCCAGGAACGAAGCATCTGCTACGCCTGAAGAAACCGCTAGCGAAGAAACCGCTAGCGCTGCGGTAGCGGAAACCCCCGGCGCTACTCAGCCCAACGCTTGGAAACGCGGAACCCAGATCGCCCGGGAACAAACCCAACATTTGCTCCACAAGGTACCTTATCCGCATGGCATGCACCCCGGACTAGTCCGCGGAATCGCGATTGATGAACAAATCATCAAATACCGCACCGATAAAGTGGTGTTCCTGTGTACCGGAACATTAGTGTTAGCTTTCATCCTTTGGGGGATAATTTCTACCAATTCCTTGCGCACGGTTTCTGATGTGGTTCTGCAGTGGGTGGTAGATAATACCGGTTGGTTATTCTCTATCCTAGCGGCCGTTATTTTATTATTTATGCTGTTTATAGGGCTTTCACGCTACGGAAATATTCCCCTAGGACGCGATAACGAGGAACCCGAATATTCCTATGGCTCTTGGATCGCTATGATGTTTAGCGCCGGTATGGGGATTGGGTTACTGTTTTTCGGCCCCTATGAGCCGATGATTTATTTTACGAATCCCGCCCCCCACTCCAATGCAAAGCCCGGCAGCTATCAAGCCTTAAATGATGCGATGTCGCAAACGATGCTGCATTGGGGATTAAACGCTTGGGCGATTTATGCCCTGGTGGGATGTGCGATCGCCTACGGCACCTACCGGCGGGGACGGGTTCCCCTAATCTCCTCGATTTTCACGCCGTTACTGGGACACAAATTTTCCAAGGGTGGGATTGGGCAAGTAATCGATATGTTGGCGATTACCGCTACTCTGTTCGGCACCTGTGCCTCCTTAGGGATGGGCGGCATGCAGATTACTCGCGGCATTGAAATAGTCGGGGGAATAGGCAAAATTGGTAACGCGGGCTTAATAATCATTATTTCCCTGCTGACCGCCGCGTTTATCGCTTCCGCAGTTTCCGGGATTTCACGGGGAATCCGGCTACTATCCAATATCAACATGACCTTGGCGTTTTGCTTAATGGCCTTCATTTTCTTCGCCGGCCCCACCGTGTTCATCTTGAATCTGATTCCTTCCACCTTGATGAACTATCTGTCTGACCTATTCGGCCTGCTAGCAACCTCTCCCTCCTATGGGCCCCAGGCCGCGCAGTTTGCTTCTAGCTGGACGGTGTTTTATTGGGCTTGGTGGATTTCCTGGTCCCCCTTCGTGGGACTATTTATCGCCCGGATTTCACGCGGACGTACTCTCCGCCAATTCGTGACTGGCGTTTTATTGGCTCCCACTCTGGTTTGCCTGATTTCATTCTGTATTTACGGGGGAACCACCATGTATCTGCAGATACATGGAACGGATATGCAGCTAAAAGAAGGGGCAGAAGTAATGTTGTTTGCCCTGCTAGGAAATTTGCCTCTCGCTAAAATAACTTCGGTAGTAGCTATGTTCTGCTTGGCGATTTTCTTCATTACTTCCGCAGATTCGGCCTCGGTAGTAATGGGCTCACTGTCTCAGCAAGGAAAGCCGGTTCCGGATCGTAAAATCACGGTATTTTGGGGATTGTGCTTGGCAGGTATCGCGGTAGTCGGGATGCTAATAGGCGGCCAAGATGCTCTGCAAGGCATGCAGAACTTGATTATCGTGGCTTCGTTGCCTTTCGCGATTATCATCGCGGGAATTGTTTTTGCGCTGCTGAGGGATTTATCGCGTGATCCTTTTACTATTAGAAGTAAATTTGAACGGGCAGCTCTCTCTAAAGCAGTAGTAGGCGGGCTGAAGAGCTACGGTGACGATTTCAAGATCGTAGTGGTTCCCACTAAAGAAGGTGAGGGAGCGGGCGCAGAATTTGATTCCACTGCTCCTGAGCTCACCGAATGGTATCGCCGCACCGACACCGAAGGCAACCCCATTAACTACGATTATTCCTCCCAGACTTATCTTGATAGGCAGGGTAACCCGGTCTATTGGGATGAGGAAGAAGAAACCTATAAAGATTCCGCGGGAAATCCGGTCCCCTGGGACAGCGTGGAAGATACCTCTTCTGATCCGGAGGCCGCCGCAGGCGGAGATACCTCTGCAGAGGTGGAAAATCCCGCTGAGGCCGGGGAAGAAGCCAAATAGCGGGACCGGATTTGTAGGTCGCGACCCGGAATTCGCAGCGTCATTAAACCGAATCATTGAGTTAGACACGAAAGCTCCCTGTCTTCGCGCCTCACAGCAGCCACCCCACCCGGATACAGCTTCAGTACCCGCCCGCTAGTTGCCAAGTGCCTAGGGCGAGTAAGAATACCGAAGCTGGCGGCAGCAAACGATGTAACCACAGTTTCCAGGCCGTAGGGGGCGCGGAAAGGATTTCGATTTCTTCCAACCGCGCTGGCGATGAAGATTCTGCAGATGACTTATTGCTAACTTTTTCTTTTAACCTGATCCAGGCCGGTTTAACCAGAGAGGTTTCACTTGCAGAGGCGGGAGCGCTGGCGAACTTCGGACCGAAGCGATCACCAGGAGGGGGCGGGGCCATTTTTTCGGGAGGGGGCTTCGGGGCAAAGGCCGAAAACGGCGCGACCGGATGGTGGTCAGCAGAGAAAGGATTTTTTCGGGGGCGACTGAGCGCACCCCGGGCTACAGTTTTAGGTTTTCCGGCAGGCCGGAGAATTGTTTGCTTAGCCTTCCCAGTAACTGAGGGGCTGCGAACAGCAGTGTTATCTGCTTTGGGAGTTAAAGCGACTCTCAGCTCTCCTCCAGCTTGAATAGGCAAAGCAATCGAAGCTGTAGTTTTAGAGTCGCTAGCATCTAGTTTCTGTACCGGCTGCTGAGCGCCAAATCCCGCGATTTTTACCGTTTTTCCCCGTGGAGACCAAAACGATTGCCCTTTATCTTTTATAAGCGGCAGTTTCGCACTACTGTTTCCACTTACTAGTAAATTTTTCGCGACATCCGGTCGCACCAGCCAGTTTTTCCCTTGCTCATCTGCTACCAGATGGGGACAGGGGAAAACGGTTTGGCCCCGCGGTACTATCAGCTTTAAAACCGCCAACTGATCATCGTTGACCGCCAGGGCAATCCAGTTGCTGCCGACTGCGTCTACAATATTTTTTTCCTGCGTGAGCGAGGGGAATCCTGCTATTTTTAAGCTCTTTCTACTCTCCATGTCTTTACTTCAATGCCTGCAAACTTTTTTGTCACCTTATTTTCCACAACCGCCAGCGCCGATTATCTCGCCCTTACTGTGGGGATAACTGCGCAATATACGGTTTGAGTGATTTTTCGATAGGCTTAGAGCATCATGACTACACAAAATGCCCCGCAGAAAAAGAAGCACTGGTGGAACAACTTTGCGGATGTTTACCGGGTAACTAAACGCTCCTATCCCTGGATCGGTTGGGCAATGCTCACCGTCCTTTTGGCAGTCCCGCTAGCAATGCTGATGTTTTGCTTGGTCGCCAAGGTCAGTGTGGGGCGCACCGTCTTCTATCTGATTATTGCCGCCTCCGCAGGAATGCTGCTAGCTACTACCCTGCTGACCCGCTTAGCTAATAAAGCTATGTACAAGCAGCTAGAAGGCGTCAAAGGCAATGTGTATGCTATTTTGCGTTCGATTAAACGGGGCTGGATTGTCGAAGAAGAGCCGGTAGCTTTTAACCGCAAGCAAGACATGGTCTATCGCTTGGTGGGAAGACCGGGAATCGTCCTTATCTCCGAGGGTCCCTCCTCGCGCGCTGCCGAGCTGCTGGGCGACCAAGAGCGCAAATGCCACCGGGTGGCGCCTTCGGTACCTATCCACAAGATTCAGTCGGGACAAGGAAAAGATCAGGTTCCAATCTCAAAGCTACTTAAAACCATTAACCGTTTGAAGAAACAGCTTAGTAAGGACGAGGTTCCCATCGTAGGCCAGCGGCTGCAGTCTTTGCAGAATAAGGCCTACCGTCTCCCGGGTGGAGTCGATCCGAACAAAGCAAAGATTAATCGCCGGATGTTACGCGGGAAGTAATAGCTACCGTTAGGTTTAGCCTCTGAACAGCTAATTCAGCGGTAATACGGTAACTTACTCAGTTTTTCCTTGGGGAGTGCCGAGTACTTTATCTAGTAGCGCTTTCGAAGGACGCAGTTCAGTTACGCTTTCGTCGACTTCCCATTCTCCTACGGGACGCGACGACCAGATTTTAGCTGAGAAATTTCCCGGCTCTCCCTCAAAAACCGACAGTGAAGCGTTCGAAACTGGCTTCGTGGCCGCCAGTGCAAAAGTAATCTCCGGAGTGCTCATATAGGACCAATACCGAATAATCGCGCCATGCGCGACTATCACCGCACAGCCACTGGGGCCCACCTGATCGGCGGCGCCCGCAACCACCCGGTTGAAACGCGCTAAAGTTTCCGCGCCACTTTCCCCACCATCCATCCGCACCTGGGTGTCCCCTTGCATCCAAGCGCCAATAGTACGCACATACTGTTCTACCGAAGCCATATCGCTGGCCATTTCCAGCTTGCCCGCCTGGACTTCGTTAGCTTCCCCATTTTGCGTCCGAGTGAGGCCAAAACGTTCCTCGAGAGGTCGGGCGGTTTGATGCGTGCGGATCAGATTCGAGGTCACAATGAGTTGCGGATCGGGTAGGCCGAGTTGCTCCCAAGTTTCCAATGCCGCTTCTGCCTGTCGCTGCCCCTCCCCATTAAGTGGGGCGCCCGGCTCGGCCGTGTCCAGCGCGCCGGTAATATTCGCGCTAGTTTGCCCGTGTCGCATCAAAACCAGTTTCATCTTTCCTCTTTCTTAGGAGTTATAGAAAACCCGCTCCATCACTGCGCGGGCGCGACGCGCCCGGCGTAAATAATCTTCTCGTAAATCATTCTCTTTGCCGGGAGCATACCCCAGCAGTCGCGCCAGGGCATAGGCAGGGGCCGCAGATGTAGGTAAGTAATCCAATTTATTACCCCCCATGCGGTTAGTAACCAGCACGTTTCCGCAGCGGATCCGGCACGCTAACTTCCAAGCTTCCACCAGGACCTGGTGATCTGTTTCCGATAACATTCCTTCGTCAGTGGCAACTGCTAAGGCTTCCAAAGTGCCAGTCACCCGCAACTGCGGACAGGTAGCCGTCCCTTGTAGCTGCAACAATTGCGCCACCCACTCCACATCACTTAATCCCCCGGGCCCCAATTTTACGTGTAGGGAGGCGTCTTGCCCGCCCGGGATTCGCTCATTTTCCATCCGGGCTTTGAGCAAGCGAATTTGCCGGGTGGAAGCCTCGTCAATCGGTGTTAAGTAGCGAATGGGGTCAATCGCTTGGGTAAAACGCTCCCTCAGGTCTTGGTCCCCGCAAAATGCTCGCGCCCGCAGCAGCGCCTGCAGTTCCCAGGGTTCTGCCCAGCGCTCATAGTAGTCACGTAGGGAGGTTAAAGACCGAGAGAGGACCCCGTCCTCCCCTTCGGGACGCAGACCGTAGTCTACTTTCAAGCTGGGGGCAGCGCCGTGGCGACTCATCTCTTCCTGCAACCGCGTGGCGAATAGGGCGGCAATCCGAGAAGCCTCGGACGCCGGTAGTTTAGCGTTCGCTCGCAAGGAAGCGTTAGGGGGAGTATCTCCCGTTTGAGGTGCGGGGATGTTTTCTACCGCTCCCGGCGCGCTCCACCGCGGATCTACTAGAGCAGAGTGGACAACTAGCAGGTCGGCATCAGAAGCATAGGCAGATTCCCGTCCTCCTCCCCGCCCCATCGCTACCAGGACAATCCGCGGAATACTCTTTTCTTTAGCCGCTATTTCGCGCAGAATCACTTGGCTGGCAGCAGCAATAGTTGCATCGTTGATATCAGTGATTGCCGCCTGAGAAGAAATGGGATCTAGGTGGTTAATTACGTCCCGCAGGGCGCAACGTAGCAATTCGCGACCTCGGGTCTGGCGAATCAAATCTATCGCTGTCGAAGCGTTGCGGTGACGCCGAGACAAAGCTTCCATCTCGCTATAAAGCTGAGCATAAGTGCGGGTAGCGAGCTTTTCATCATCATCTAACCACTGCACCGCTTCCGGTACGTGTTCGAGACGCTGAGCGATATAGGGGCTAAGCGACAAAATAGTACACAGGCGGTGAGCCACTCGGGAAGAATCCCGCAGCAGCCCCATATACCAGTGGGACTTTCCGATTGACTCTGATAGCCGGCGAAAACGCAACAATCCGGCATCCGGGGCAGGTCCTTCGGCTAACCAGCCGAGCAGCACCGGCAAAATATGACGCTGGATTTGGGAGCGGCGCGACACCCCCGCGGTCAAAGCCGCAATATGCCCGAGGGCTCCGCGAGTGTCCCGGTATCCGGCCAGGCGGAGGCGATCGGCGGCAGCCTGCGGATTTAGGGCAGCCTCGGCTTTGGAAAGTCCCGCGGTTGCCGGCAGCAGGGGGCGGTAAAATATATCTTGTTGCAGGGCGCGAATCTGCGGTTTTAGCTTTTCCCAATAGCGAGTTAATTCCCCGCGCTTACCAAAACGCTCTGGACCAAGGGATCTACCCACTCGCCGTTCATCTTCAAGGGTTTGTGGGAACAGGTGGGTGCGCGCCATCCGCTGCATCTGCATCCGGTGTTCCACTACCCGCAAGAAACGATAGGCATCTGCCAGTTGCCGCGCGGAATCGCGCCCGATATATCCCCCCTGGGCCAGAGCTGCTAGGGCCTGCAAAGTAGGGCGCACATGCAGACTTTCATCAGTGCGTCCATGCACCATTTGCATCAGCTGCACCGAGAACTCAATATCCCGCAGTCCTCCGGGCCCCAGTTTTAGCTCTCGGCCGGCTGTGGGACCGGGAATTGATTCTTCTACCCGAGTTCGCATAGCCCGAGTGTCGGCGAAAAACCCTTCCCGCTCCACAGCCGTCCACACTAAAGGCCATACAGCCTGCATATAGGCTTGTCCCACCCGGGGGGAGCCTGCCGCGGGCCGTGCCTTTAAGAGTGCCTGAAATTCCCAGGTTTTCGCCCACTTTTGGTAGTACTTGGCGTGAGCAGCTACGGTGCGGCAGGTGGCTCCATCTTGCCCCTCCGGGCGCAGAGCTAAATCAATTGGCCACAGCGGCATCTCAATTCCGGGCCCGCAGCAAACCTGCGAAATTCCGATTGCCAAGCGGGAAGCCACTTCCAGGGCTTTAGTCTCGCTAAGACTGCCCTCTTTAGCTGGTTCAGCAGCATAAATCAGGTCAATATCGCTGTGATAGTTAAGTTCCCCCGCTCCAGTTTTCCCCAAGGCGATCACCGCAAAATCTACCTCGCCGGCCGGGTCGTATTTTGCGCGTGCTAGGGCGAGGGCGCCTTCTAAAGTAGCATCGGTAAGGGCGCTGAGTTTGCCGGCCACTACCGAAAAGAAAGCTAAAGGGTCGGGGTGCGCGGCGTCCTCGGCGATTATTTGTAGCAGCTGAGCGCGATAGGCACGGCGCAGGTCATTAAGGTCGCTGCCTGCCGCAACCCAGGCTCCTGCCCGGGTTTCTTGAGCCCGGAGGGCATGCAAAATTTCTTGGCGTACCCGCTGGCGGTAGCGCTCAATTAAATCCAATTCCTGGGAAACTAGGTAGCGGTTTCCATCCCAATAGGCCTCTTGGTCTGAGGCTTGCAATTGGGAAAGGATCTGAGGATGCGAGACCAGGTAATCGCCTGCAAAACGAGAAACTCCGCAGATAGCGATCACTAAGGCACGCTGACGGGGATTATCTGCCAGGAATTTTCCGGCCTCGTCCACTGTCTCTAATAGGTTCATCAAACACAGCAATACCTGGTCCGGGTGGGCAGAAGCCCCCAGTTCCCGCCAAAAGTCTTCATTTTGTACCAGCGGGGCAAAGGCCGGGGTACTTACCCAGCTTTCCGCGCGCGCGACTTCGGTAACCCCGCTAGAGCGCAGACGGGAAGCAAGAGTAACTGTCCTGGCCATGACTATACTCGCAAGAACTTTGCTAGTTCGCCTCGGGTGATTTGAGCCGAATATTCACGCCATTCCCGCTCTTTGTTACGGAGCACGTAGGCAAAAACTTCCTCCCCCAATACCTGAGCCATGAACTCGGATTTGCGCAGCTCAGATACGGCTTCTTCCAAGGTTAATGGCAGTGCGGGGATACCTTGGGCACGACGCTCCTTATCCGATAGACGCCACACGTCATCCTCGGTTTCTAAGGGGAGTTTCATATCTTTTTCAATCCCGTCTAGCCCGGCTGCCAGCAGCGCGGCATAGGCTAAATAGGGATTGGCAGCGGGGTCGGTGCCGCGATATTCAATGCGGGCATCACCGGCTTTTTCGGGTTTATAGAGCGGCACCCTAACTAGCGCCGAGCGGTTATTGTGTCCCCAACAAATATAGGAGGGAGCCTCCGAGCCTCCCCATAGCCGTTTATAGGAGTTGACGTGCTGGTTTACTACTGCCGAATATTCGCGGGCATGGGCAAGCAGCCCGGCGGTAAAGGCCTGTCCGGTGGCCGAAAGCTGATAAATTTCACTGGAAGCATCATAAAAGGCATTTTGCTCGCCCTCAAACAGTGACATATGGGTGTGCATTCCGCTGCCGGCCTCACTCGCCATAGGTTTGGGCATAAAGGTGGCCACCAGATTGTCTTGCATCGCGATCTCTTCAATCAGGATGCGGAAAGTCATTATGTTATCGGATCCAGTCAGAGCATCGGCAGCGCGCAAGTCGATTTCATTTTGCCCCGGACCATTTTCGTGATGCGAAAACTCTACCGAAATTCCCATTTCTTCCAGCATCGCCACTGCCCGGCGTCTAAAAGAGTTATCCCCGCCATTAGGAACATGGTCAAAGTAGGAGGCATTGTCAATAGGACGCAGGGGCTCATCTAGCGAAGTTGGCGGCTCCAGCAGGTAAAACTCAATTTCGGGGTGAATGTTACAGGTAAAACCCAGATCGGCAGCCCGTTCTAGTTGCCGCTCTAGCACCCGGCGGGGATCGGAACGGGCGGGCTGTAGATCCGGGGTGTAGACATCACAAAACATCCGTCCGACTTCGCCGTCGTCACCTCGCCAGGGCAAGATTTGGAAAGTAGAGGCATCGGGGCGCAGCAACATATCTGATTCGTAAACCCGGGTAAAACCTTCGATCGCGGAGCCATCGAACCCGATCCCCTCGTTAAAGGCATCCTCTAATTCGGCGGGATCAATCGCCACCGATTTCAGGGAGCCCGACACGTCAGTGAACCAGAGGCGAATGAACTTTACCCCTAGTTCCGCAATCTTTTGCAGTACATCCTCTTGTGCTGAATCCACGATTTTTCCTTACTGTTTACCGTATTTTGGGGTCTAAAACTATTGCTTCCCGCTTGGCTAGCTACTGGGCGTGCGCCCACCAACGTCCATCGTCGCTGCGCGCGCATTTAAGCGGCAGACTAAACGCTTCTGAAAGATTTTCACTGGTCAGCACCTGGTCAATCTCACCGCTAGCCATGATTTTACCTTCCTTCATCAGAGCAGCGCGATTAAAAGATGCCGGTATTTCCTCTAAGTGATGGGTAACCATCACGATCTGTGGTGATTTTGGATCCGAACTGAGTTCGTCAAGGGCGGACAATAAAAGCTCGCGAGCCTGCAGATCCACGCCCGCAACCGGTTCATCCAGTATCAAGATTTCCGGATCGGCCATTAGGGCGCGGGCAATCAGTACCCGCTGGCGTTCCCCATCGGACAATGAAGATAACCTGCGGTCTTGTAGAGCTGCTACCCCGAAGAGTTCCATCAGGTTGCTTCGTCGCTGATAGTCAATATCCTCGAAATCTTGATCTCGTCCGCGCACCATAGTGCCATAGGCGGCCGACAGAATCAGTGCCTTCACGGTTTGCGAACCCGGGATTACCCGCAGCACCGCGGTAGAACACAGGCCCACCCGTTCATGCAGTTCTTGTACCGGCACCGCTCCCAACCGCTGCCCTAAGATTTCCGCTTCCCCGCTGGAGGGATAGTTTCGGGCCGCCAAAATAGAAATCAGAGTAGTTTTTCCCGCTCCATTAGGACCGAGTATTACCCAGTTTTCACCCAGTTGGGATTGGAAGGAAACATCCTGAAGGATGGGGTTTCCCCCACGCATGAAACTGACGTGTTGCAATCGGAGCAGAGTATCCATATTTCCCATCTTAAACAGTGTGGCTACAGATAAGTGGCGGGGGCGAGCATCTTCCCCAAAGTGCTCGCCCCCGCCGCAGCTATTACCCTTCTAGCTGCCTATTGTTCTTATAAGAGGGAACGGTACAGTTCCACAGTTTTATCGGCGACTGTCTGCCAGGAGAATTTTTCTTCCACCCGTTTGCGTCCGGCTTTGCCCATCTTCTTAGCCAGTTCCGGCTTTTCCAGCAGGGCGGTAATCCGCTCGGCCATATCCCGATGGAATTTATCGGGATTCGTGGGGGTACCGCTGCCGTCAGATAGCTGTTCGATCGGTACTAGGTATCCGGTTTCGCCCTCGGCAATGCAGTCGGGAATCCCCCCGGTTGCGGTGCCGACTACCGGCAGTTCCATGGCGGCGGCCTCCAGATTGACTATCCCCATCGGTTCGTAAATCGAGGGAGTAACAAAAACATGCGCTGCCGACAAGATATTCACCAGCTGGTCGTGCGGGAGCATTTCTTCGATCCAAATGATGCCGCTGCGCCGAGCAGATAGCCCCTCTACCAATCCGCGTACTTCTTTTTCAATCTCCGGGGTATCAGGCGCCCCGGCACACAGTACTACCTGGGAATCTGCCGGAATCTGCTCGATTGCCTGCAAGAAGTGCGGCAGTCCTTTTTGCCGGGTTATCCGGCCCACGAAAACCACAGTCGGGATATCGGGATTAATACCATATTTGGCCAGGGTTTGGGCAACCGCTTCCTGGTCGGTAGGTAGCGCCCAATCAGTTAGATCCAAACCGTTATGGATAACGTGAACCTTATCTGGGTCTATCTGGGGGTAAGCACGCAAGATATCGTCCTTCATTCCGTGGGAGACCCCGACCACCGCATCTGCTGCCAGATAGGCAGTTTCTTCTGCCCAGGAGGAAAGATTGTACCCGCCGCCTAGTTGTTCGCGTTTCCAGGGGCGCAGCGGTTCGAGAGAGTGAGCGGTCACCACATGCGGGATTTCGTAAAGATTCTTTGCCCAATGACCGGCCATATTGGCATACCAGGTGTGCGAATGTACCAAATCAGCCTGGTCACAGTGCTGTGCCATCTGCAGATCAATTCCCAGGGTACGCAGCGCGGCATTATCCCCGTCCTGCTTGCGGCAATAGTCATATCCCGTAACTCGGATCTTCCCACCGTCATCCGGTCGGGGGCCGTCAAAGCAATGCACTCCCACGTCGATTCTCTCTGCCAACACCTTTGCCAGCTCAGTGACATGGACTCCAGCACCGCCGTAAACGTGGGGAGGATACTCGCGGCTCAATAAATCAACATGCATTTCGGGATCCTTTCTTAAGTGACCTTTGGGTTTGCTGCTAGTTACTAGGTTAGTTGAATCGCGAAGGCAAGGGGCAGAAACGAGATTCTTTCCCGCTACTATTGCTAGGTATGGTTTGTAAATTGACGTCTAGTTAATCAGTTCAAAACCCCACGCCACACCCCAGTACTGACCTATGCTGAGGTTATGGCAAAAAATAATGTATTAGCAATGATTCTGGCCGGTGGCGAAGGCAAACGCCTGATGCCCCTTACTCTAGATAGGGCGAAACCTGCGGTTCCCTTTGGGGGCACTTATCGCTTGATTGATTTCGCGCTTTCCAATGTGGTTAACTCCGGGTATCTACGCTCGGTAGTACTCACTCAATACAAATCGCACTCTCTGGACCGCCACTTGGCGACCACTTGGAAGATGTCCGATTTACTGGGTAACTATGTGGCACCGGTGCCCGCCCAGCAGCGACGCGGCAAACACTGGTACCGGGGCAGCGCAGACGCGGTCTACCAGTCGCTAAACATTGTGCGCGATGAAAATCCGGATTACATCTTGATTATCGGCGCGGACAACATCTACCGTATGGACTTTTCTCAAATGGTCGATGACCATATTAAATCCGGGTTGCCATGTACGGTAGCCGGGATTCGCCAACCGATTGAGCTTTCCAGTGCTTTTGGCGTAATTGACCAAACTGGCGGAACGATTAATCGCTTTATCGAAAAACCCGAAACCTGCGAGGGTCTCCCTGATGATCCCACAAAGTTCTTGGCTTCAATGGGTAACTATGTGTTTACCACTAAAGATCTAGTGGCAGCCCTACAGGCAGACGCTGAGAATGAAGATTCTAAACACGATATGGGCGGGGATCTGGTTCCTTACTTCGTAGAGCATGGCGGGGTTAACTGCTATGACTTCATTGAAAACGAAGTTCCGGGTGCCAGCGACCGCGACCGCGACTACTGGCGCGATGTCGGTACCATTGATGCCTTCTACGAGGCCCACCTGGATCTGTTGTCAGTGTCTCCGGTATTTAACCTGTACAACTTTGACTGGCCAACCTACACGAAGCTAGACGCCTGGCTACCCCCTGCCAAGAGCACCTTTAGCGATGAGAATCGCCGAGGCATGGCTCTGGATTCGATTGTTTCTCCGGGAGTAATTATTTCCGGGGCGCGCGTGGAACGCTCTATGCTCTCTCCCATGGTGCATCTGCACTCCTTCGCCTCTGTCGATGGCTCGGTGCTGATGAATGGCGTCGATGTGGAACGCTCCGCGGTGATCCACAATGCCATCTTGGATAAGAATGTGCGCGTAGCAGAGGGCGTACAAATCGGCGTTGATCACGACAAAGACCGCGAACGCGGATTTACGGTTTCCGAGGGCGGGATCACTGTAGTACCCAAGGGGACAGTGGTAACCGAATAGCCTCATCAAAGCTAAAACCAAAAATGGGTGTCGGGACATGTTTTCATGTTCCCGACACCCATTTCTTATAGGTATTAGCGTTTGAGAAAATCGCGCCGGATTTTTCCTACTTACATACCGGAGTACATCATTCCGCCGATAACCGCATAAAAAAGAACATAGAAAAGTACCGTCGCGACCACGCCAGCGATGAAACCGTTACGGCACTGGATTGCCGTCTTTGGCTTGGTATTCTTCCACACCAGCCAAAGAACCAACCCAACAATCGGAATGCAGAAGCCCAGAACTGCCCATCCAAAACTACCGGTGTCCTCTGGGTTTGCGCTAGACACTCCTTGATTTTGATAGTACTGCGCAGGAGCCTGCGGGAAAGGTCGCCCGTAGGCCGGCTGCTGCCCCATTTGTGGTTGCCCATAGGGCGGCTGCTGTCCCATTTGCGGGGGAATCGGAGCCGGCTGTTGCCCCATTTGCGGCTGCCCGTAGCTTGGTTGTTGCCTCATTTGCGGTGGAACCGGAGTTGGCTGCTGATGGGGGTTTGGAGATTGGCTGGGATCGGGATTGAACTGGCTCATGATCTTTCTTCCTCTTGATATATATGTCAGAATTATTTTCTTATAACACCTTGGATATGGGTCAACTCTTATTCCTGGGTTAATTCTAGTACAGATGCTTTATATAGAAGTTCTTTTCCCATTTTTTAGACTTGTCCGGCACATCTAGCAGCTGCCGTAAATATTTTTCAATGGCTTTACCCCTAGTGGCTAAACCCGATACTTCTAGCGTAGGGGAGCGTGAATAACTCCAGATAATTCCCCGTTACCAGGGACAAGATGAGTAAAGCCGGAAACTTGAAAAGCAATAGCGGTAGCGGTGGACACTCCGTAGGGTGCGCCTCCGTTTTCCGGGGCTAGCAGCTGGGCAGTCATCGAGATTATGGGCTCATGGCCTACTACTAAGATGGCTTCACCACCTGCCGGCCCGTACTCCCCCACTAAACGCAGCAGCCGCTCCGGGGAGCAATGATAAAGCTCGTCCTCCGCGAGCAGTTGCGCCCCCCGATAAGCCCTGCCGATCTGCTGGGCAGTTTGGGTGGCGCGAGCCGCCGTGGAATGCAATATCAGCTCTACCGCTACCTTCTCTTTAACTAGAAGCGCCCCCAACTCCTGCGCCTGTCGCACCCCCGCTGAGGTCAAAGGACGGGAGTGGTCGCCCCGGCCATAACCAGCCTGGGCGTGGCGCACCAGCGTTAATACGTAGCTCATACCCCCATCCTAGCTAAGCCTCTAGAATGAAAACTAAAGACAAGGAGGAACATGGCTTTAGCTAAAGGACCAGAAGACAATATCTGTTCGGCGCGCGGATGCGAAAACCCGGCAACCAAAGCGGTACTGTGGCGTAACCCTAAGATTCCTCGTCCCGTACATAAAACCTGGCTGACTTGCGACGAACACGCCGATTTCCTGCAGCAATACCTGGCGTATCGCTCTTTTCCCACCAAGGTGGTCCCTTTTAGCGAGGTAGATACGGCAACTTTGGATTAGCTGCACTTACCCGGCCGCTCTCTTCTATCCAGAAGATTCCAGCCTGAGGGCTATTCCTGGTTTTCTAGGTAAGCTCCACCAGATCCAGGTAGTCATCACTCCACAAATCTTCGTCCCCATCGGGCAGCAGCAGTACCCGCTGCGGATTGAGGGCCTCAACGGCTCCCGGATCGTGGGTCACCAGCACTACTGCCCCCTCGTATTGGTCGAGGGCGTGCAAGATTTCTTCTCGAGACGCCGGATCTAGGTTATTGGTAGGTTCATCTAGCAGCAGTACATTGGCGCCGCTAACCACCAGGGTGGCCAATGCTAGCCGGGTTTTTTCTCCCCCCGAAAGCACACTGGCCGGTTTAAAGGCATCCTCCCCCGAAAATAAGAACTGTCCCAAAATATTGCGCACATGGGTTTCATCTAGATCGGGAGCCGCCGCGGTCATATTTTCGTAAACCGTGCGGGCGGGATCCAAGGTTTCATGCTCTTGCGCATAGTAGCCCAATTTGAGGCCGTGACCGGGGACAACTTCCCCCGCATCTGCGTCCTCGATCCCATTTAATAGTCGCAGCAGCGTGGTTTTACCGGCTCCGTTTTCCCCCAAAACCACCACTTTGCTGCCGCGATCGATTGATAAATCTAGGCCGCTAAATACCTCCAGGCTGCCATAGGATTTCGCGAGGCCGCGGGCATTCAGCGGCACTTTGCCGCAAGCTAGCGGAGTAGGAAAGCGCAGGCGGGCAACTTTTTCCGCTTTGGTTTCACTTCCGGCTTCTTTTACCAGTTCTTCGGCTCGGCGCAGCATTTGCTGCGCCGCGACTGCCTTAGTGGCTTTGGCTCGCATTTTTTCGCCTTGCTCGCGCAATGCCTGTGCTTTCGCTAAGGCGTTTTGGCGCTCCCGGCGCCGCCGCGCCTCATCTTGGGCGCGCTGCTTCAGGTAGGCGTCCCATCCTAGTTTGTATTGATCAATCACCGCGCGGGAGGCATCCAAATACCACACCTGGTTTACCGTGTCTTTTAGCAGCGCCGTAGAGTGGGTGACCATTACGAAGCCGCCAGCATAGGTGCGTAGGAAATCGCGGAGCCAAATAATGGAGTCATGGTCTAAGTGGTTGGTGGGCTCATCTAAAAGCAGTACGTCCGGCTGAGAGAACAGTACCCGCGCCAGTTCGACCCGGCGGCGCTGCCCTCCGGAAAGGGTCGCCAGTGGCTGCGTGAGCGCGCCTTGGTCAAGCCCCAGGTTATGAGCGATCTGCATGGCTTCGGAGCGGGCAGCATACCCGCCGAGGCGGGTGAATTCTTCGTCCAGGCGGGCGTATCTTTCTATCGCTTTAGCCTGAGTTTCCCCACTGGTGGTAGACATCTTTTCTTGGGCGTTCTCGATTGCCCGCAAAGTGCGATCCAAATCTCGCACCGCCATGATCCGGGAAATCCCGTCCTTTTGTTTCACCCCGACCACCGGGTCTTGTGACAGATACCCTACCGACCCGGAGGAAGTAACTTTTCCATGAAAATCGATATTGTCGATTAAGTCTTGGGCTTCTTCTTCGCTGAGGGAACCGCTAGAGCGGTGTTTACCGAGAGCCACTAGCGCCGCAATTAGGCGCATAGTAGTGGTTTTACCAGCACCATTGCGCCCTACTAGGCCGATGCGCAGTCCTTTACCGATACGCAAATTGGTGCGAGATACCAAGAGCCGCTGCCCGATCCGCACTTCCATATCTTGCGCATTAATCACCCCGCGATTCTACCCAGCTGCTGCCAGTAGTTAAAACTGCTGAGCCTATTGCCTGCCCCGCTACTTTCCCGTAATTTCGAGGATAGAAGTAGGTCGGAGCGAGCAGCAGCCTCGGCAGAGCAGGTGGAGGTGAAGAATAACTATGTATTGTGGCTTCTATATTTCTCTACTTGGAAAGCCAGGTGACCCCCTACCGGAGATTACAGAGGGTAACGAACCGCTGGTTAATGCTATCTACGCCTGGCAGCACACTTTCATCGCGAACTTTTCCCAGCGCTATGATCATGGAGAAATATGGCACGTTGCAGAAGCTACTGTAAAACCCGGACAGCAGCAGATTGAAGCAACCGCATATTTTATTGCTCCCAGCTTTACGTATACACCAGCTGCTATGTCTCAGATGCTTGAGGCATTCTGGAAAGCTACTGAAAAGCTTTACCAGCTCCAGATTTCAGAAGTTATTTTTCAGTTTGATCCCACTACCAGCGCAGATTTTTCCCAGCTGGCTCCGAATTTCAACAGCTACCAGGGAGCCGCGCAATGGATGGCTTCCGAATTCATTCCTGCGACCACCACCGTCATTTTATCTGTCACCGCAGATACCCGGTTACCCGGGGAAGTTGCTAGGGAAACGATAGCTTTTATTAACTCCTGTGGGGTTTCCGTAACCGGTGACACTTCGCGCGGTTCCCTCCTCCCTAAAAACAGCAGCGCAAAAACATTTGAGGACAGTTACCGGGCACTTATTCCGGGCTGGGATTCCATCAGTGTTTCTTGGCTTTTGGCGGCGCTAGTAGCCAGCTATGCCCCGAAGATTCGGGAAAAGCTTACTATTTGTATTTCGTTACCAGCCTTGGTCGGCGATTTAAAAATGATAGATATAAACAAGCTCATTTAATACGCAGTGGACGCACAGTTTTTGCACGTAAATGCAGTGCGCTCCCTTGCAATAGCCTGTTTTGATGTTGGGGCACCTTTAGTGAGGTAGCGTCCTTGCTACCTTGCGAATACCCTCAAAGCAAACCTGTCGAAATTCCCGACAGGTTGCCTCCAAGTCGAGCAATTACCAAGAATTGATTGACACTCACCCGGAAGCATACTGGGTAACAACGCGAGCATTCGCATTTCGGCGGAGTTACTTCCTCCCGCTAGCGCACAGGTTTACAATAGTGCTTTAGCAAAGGTGCCGTAGCAAAGGGAAAAGTCATGCCCGTAAATTTGAGTCGCAAAGACATTCAAGCTATTGATGCCGCCAAAGCCTACTATGGGGGTCTTCCCCAAAATGAAGTGGCGGCGCGGCTGGGAATCTCCCGTCCCACGGTTTCTAAACTGCTGCGCTATGCGCGCGCCAAAGGGTACGTGAAAATCACGGTAAATGATCCCCGACTAGCAGACTCGTCGACTGCGAAGGCTCTGATTTCGCGTTTTGGTTTAGAGGACGCGGTGGTGGTTTATCCCAGCGCTCCCTCCGATATTGAAGTCCGCAAAGCACTGGGGGAAGCCGGAGCCCGAATGGTGGAAAAGGTGATTAAAGATGGTGATACCGTGGGAGTTTCCTGGTCACGGACCGTCGAAGAAATCTCTAAGAACCTCACCGCCCAGCCTCGCAAGAATGTGGAAATAGTGCAGCTGCGCGGAGGCGTAGGCGGGTTTGCGCGTGGGCAAAGCGAGATTGAAGCCGTAAATCGTTTTGCTGAGGCTTTTAGCGCTCAGGCGCATCTATTGGGAGCGCCCACCGTTTTTCAAAGTGCGGAAGCCAAACAGGCAATGATGAAAGAAAAGCAGGTCGCAGCAGCCTTGAAACGAGGGCGAGATTCTCGCATAGCTGTCTTTACCGTGGGGGATGCGGCAAAAAGTTCCTATCTTTTGACTCTGCCTACCCTCTCGCGAGATGTAAAACTGTTTTTAGAGCGGAAAGCAGTCGGCGATATTTGTTCCCGTTTCATCGATACCCACGGCAGGGTGTGTTTGCCGGAACTAAATGACCGCACTATGGCAATATCTTTGGCACAGCTGCGGCGGATTCCCGAAAAAATTATGGTTGCTGGCGGGGGCGCGAAAGTAGCGATTATTAGGGTCGCCCTGGAACATGGATACGCTAATCGGCTTGTGATTGACGCGGCTACTGCCGCGCAAGTACTGGATATGCGAGTGAACTAGCTAGCAATGCGGCGGAGCCCGATGCGAAGTCTTCCAGAGAGCCTACACCTGCCCGCACAAATTTAAACATGCGGTTACCGAATTTATAACTTCGCTAAAACCATCCCCTCCAGTTAAGCGAGGTAGGTCTCTACGGTGTGAAATGCGCGGCTATCAGGGCTTTAAAGATTTCTATTAAGAGGAATTACCCTTAAGCTTAAAGTATGAACAATAATAATAACTTGCGTAAACCCAAAGCCTGGATGAGCGACATGGATGGCGTGCTCGTGCACGAATCGCTGGCTTTGCCGGGCGCGTATGAGTTTATCGAAACTCTTAAAGAAAAAAACACTCCTTTCTTGGTACTGACCAATAACTCTATTTTTACCAACCGCGACCTCTCGGCACGTTTGGAAGCCTCGGGGCTAGAAGTTCCCGAAGACCATATCTGGACCTCTGCGAACGCTACCGCCGAGTTCTTAAACAACCAGTCCCCTAACTCTCGGGCTTACGTGATTGGAGAGGCGGGACTGACCACTGCGATCCATGAAGCCGGTTATGTGATGACCGAAAGTAACCCCGAGTTTGTGGTGTTGGGAGAAACCCGCTTCTACGATTTCGTAAGTATCACCAAAGCCATCCGCCTGATCGAAAAGGGCGCCAAGTTTATTTGCACGAACCCCGACACTACGGGTCCTTCCGAGGACGGAACTCTGCCAGCAGTGGGGTCAGTGGCTGCGATGATTACCAAAGCTACCGGACGTAGACCCTATTTCGTGGGTAAACCAAATCCGATAATGTTCCGCGCCGGGCTTAATAAACTAGGAGCCCACTCCGAAGAAGCAGCGATGGTAGGTGACCGGATGGACACCGATATTCATGCCGGGGTAGAAAGCGGAATGGATTCTTATTTGGTGCTATCGGGGTCGACTACCCGTGAAGATATCAAGAAGTTCCCGTTTAGGCCGAAAGCCGTTTTCGACGGCATCGGTGACCTATTACCCCTACTCTGATAGCGGGTATCACACCGAGAATTTGGACTATATTTTTTGGGGGCTCCCTGCCGCTAGCAGGGAGCCCCCTTCCATACAGCAGGCGATAAGGCTAATCAGCTAGGGTTCCCAGAGTTGCTACCATCACTGCTTTAATGGTGTGCATCCGGTTTTCTGCTTGGTCAAACACGATAGACCGCTCCCCGGAGAACACTTCATCCGTCACTTCCAGAGCCTCTAAACCGGTTTTTTGGTAAATATCCTCCCCCACGGTGGTACCGCGGTCATGAAAAGCGGGCAGACAGTGCAAGAATTTTGCCTGCGAACCGGCTTGTTTCATGAGCCTGGCATTGACCTGGTAGGGCAATAAAAGCTTAATCCGCTGATCCCACACTTCTTTCGGCTCCCCCATCGAGACCCAGACATCGGTGTACAGAAAATCTGCACCCTTAACCCCGGCCGCGGGATCATCGGTATGGGTGATCTTCGCACCACTTTGAGCTGCGATTTCATGGGCCTTGTCGATCCAGCGCTGCTCATTCCAGAGTTTCCTGGGGCCTACGATCCGCACATCCATTCCCATCATCGCCCCCGAAATCAGCAGCGAATTCGACATATTATTGCGAGCATCCCCCAGGTAGGCGAAAGAAATATCACTCAGTTCTTTATCCGAATGTTCCAACATAGTGAGCTGGTCACAGAGCATTTGGGTAGGATGCCACTCATCAGTGAGCCCATTCCAAACGGGGACTCCCGACAGGCGCGCCAAAGTTTCTACGTCCTCTTGGCGGCGTCCTCGAAACTCTATCCCGTCATAAAAGCGCCCCAGCACTTGTGCAGTGTCTGCCATGGATTCCTTATGGCCGATCTGGGAGGCCACCGGATCCAAGAAAGTGACGTTAGCGCCCTGGTCATAGGCGGCAACCTCAAAAGAACAGCGGGTGCGAGTAGAGGTTTTTTCGAAAATCAGGGCGATATTTTTACGGTTTAGATAAGGTTTTTCGGTTCCTGCGCGTTTGGCCGCTTTTAGCTGCGCCGCCAAATCTAGTAAGTAGCGCCACTCCTCGGCGGTAAAATCAAGTTCTTTTAAGAAATGGCGACCAGATAGTAAAGCCACAGTTTAACCTTTCTATTTATTCTATTTCCCCAGTCTGCTGGGACTTTAAAGCTAGTTGTCGATTGCTTGCCGCGATAACGGACAGGTCATACACCGCGGTCCCCCGCGTCCGCGGCCTAGTTCCGCGCTGGGAACTTCCAGTACTTTAACCCCCTGAGAGCGCAAATACTCAATGGTTTGCCAGTTGCGATCATAGGAAGTCACTAAGTTTTCTCGCAGTGCCAGCAGGTTACAGGCATCGTTCCACTGTCCGCGCTCTGCCCCGCTATCAGACTGGGGGGTCTGCAAAATATTTACTGACGGCACCCCACTGGCCTGCGCTAACACCTGATGCATTTCTTCTGCGGGATAGTAGTTCCAGGAGATCTTCCCATCCGCGCCGGCACGAGCAATCACGCTGGGCAACATTCCCAGGTTCTTGTACTTATAAAAGGTATCCCGGTTAATCATGGTCAGCACGGTATCCAGGTGCATTTGGGCACGCACCATCGGCATTAAAAAGCCGGTAACCATTTCTACGGATGAGGACGAATCTAGTAAGAGACGCGCAGCGAGGCGTTCGAAACCGGCCGGACTGGTGCGCTCCCCCATTCCCACCAGTACCGAAGTTGGAGACAAAATTTCCACGTCCCCTCCCTCGCAAACGGCCGGGCTATCGGCTATCCCCGAACCAAACTGAGTAAAATTATCGTTAAAATCAGGGTGAAAATGATAAATGGCCTGCAGGTTTAGAGTTTCGCGGCGCCGAGCAGTCTTTTTCATAGCTGAGAGCATTACGCCCTCGCCAATCCAGGCGGAAGTATCCCGGGTAAACAGGTGATTAGGCAGCGCGTCCAAAATCAAATCTTCACTGCCTACGCGGCCTAAGACTGCGGAGGCAATCGGCCCCAGCTCCGCTTCGATTTCGGCGCGGGTAAGCCCGCTAATCAGAATCTTGGCCAGCTGCTTGCTTGTTTGCCCCGCCAGATATTCCCGGAGCGGAGGGCTAAGCACCACCCCGAAATAACGCTCATCAATAGTGTGTTCCAGCAACCATTTTCGTGCCGGTTCCAAGTCTAAAGTTTCGGCTAAGAGATCTTGCAGATAAACGACCTGGGCACCCTGGGAAGCAAGCGTAGCGCTAAAAATATCGTGATCTTCGCGCGCTTTTTCCAGCCATAAAATGTCGTCAAACAGCAGTTCTTCGCGGTTAGAGGGAGTCAGCCGGTCAAGCTCCCTGCCGGGGCGGTGTACTAAAACCTTTTCTAGTTTCCCGACCTCTGACCAGACTCCCCGCACCATGGAATTCTCCTTGCTAGATTTTCTGCAAGCCTATGTTATCCCATTAAACGTTGAAGCCCAGAGCGCGCAGCTGTTCGCGCCCCTCCTCGGTAATCCGATCCGGTCCCCAAGGAGGCATCCACACCCAGTTAATGCCTACGCTAGTGGCCATAGCACTCAACACCCAACGGGTTTGTTCTTCCAACATATCGGTGAGCGGGCAAGCCGCAGAAGTTAGCGTCATCTCGATAGTCACTGCCCCGTCGGGATGGATTTCTGCCCCATAGACAAGTCCCAAATCCACGATGTTAATTCCTAGTTCGGGGTCGATAACATCCTTGAGGGCTTCAAATATGTCCTCTTTAGTTACCTTCGCCTCAGCAGGTGTAAGCGGCGTTGAGGGGTCAGAAAAAGTTTGCGCCTCTGGCGGATTATCGCCGGATCCTTGCTTATCTTCCACGTTTAAAGCCTCCGCTCCTGGTGTTTGATCCGGAGCAGCCTCGGCATGCTGATGGGTTTTAGAGGGCTGATAGGGGCCGGCATCTTCATTTCCGGCAGCAACTTCCTGAAAGCGCTGCGGCACCTCAGTCCGATTCTCCCAGGGACGTTCTTCACTCACTTTCTTGCCTCGCTTGCGTTTTGGCGATTGATTCTCTCAGTGCCATCCACCCCAGAAGGGCGCATTTCACCCGGTTGGGAAATTTGGAAGTTCCCTGCAGGCTGGCCGCATCTTCCAGGGGATCTAGTATTTCGTCGGGAACTTCTTGCCCTCTAGAATGCATCATTTGGTCAAAGTCGTTCCAAAGCTGCTCAATATCGGCCAAAGATTTTCCTGCTACCAGGTCATTCATCATTGATAGCGATGCCTGAGAAATAGAACAGCCCTGCCCCTGCCAGGCCAGACCGGCTAGGGTATCGCCCTTCAAAGTAACCTCTAAAGTAACCTCATCCCCGCAGGTAGGATTAACTTGATAGGAGGAGGTATCCGAGGGTTCTACCTGAGCGCTGCCGTGTTTTTCGGCGGCGTGATCCATAATCACCTGCTGATAAAGCTGATCAATAGCCGAAACCATTACTTCCCCCTTAAAAAGAAACTACGAACTACTTCTAGGCCTTCGATTAGGCGATCGATATCGCCGCGCGAAGAAGTAAGCGCCAGCGATGCCCTACAGGATGCCCGCAGGCCGTAGTGGGCGTGCAGCGGCAGGGCACAGTGATGACCCACCCGAATCGCCACGTCCTCGGCATCTAATACCTGACCCACGTCATGGGGATGAATCCCCGCGAAATCAAAAGCCGCTAAACCTACTCGCTCCCGGTAATCGGCTGGCCCCAGTAGCCGCAGGCCTTTCACGGTGGCTAACCCTTCCAGTAGGTACTGGGTCAAAGCTAGTTCGTGGCTACGGATCCGCTCCATCCCTACTTCCTGCAGGTAATCCAGCGCTACTGCCCAGGCGTGAATCTGGGCAACTGCTTGCGAGCCGGCCTCAAAACGCTCCGGGACAGGTTGGAAAGTGGTTTTTTCCATGGTGACGTCAGCAATCATAGATCCGCCTGCCAAGAAGGGGGGCAATTGCTCTAGCAATTCGCGGCGACCGTAGAGCGCCCCGATTCCGGTAGGACCAGCCATTTTATGGCCAGAAAAGCAGGCGAAATCCGCTCCTAGAGTTTTAACATCTAGCGGCATATGAGCGCTGGACTGGCAGGTATCGAGCACTACCCAGGCTCCCACATCGTGGGCAGCTTTAATGATGGGGGCAATATCGGTGATCGCCCCAGAAACATTAGAGGCGTGAGTTACCGCCACTACCTTGGTATTCGGGGTGATAGCATCCAATGTTTCTAGATCAATCCGCCCTTGCGGATCTAGATCCAGATAGGCGAACTCACAGCCGGTACGCTTGCTTAGCAGCTGCCAGGGCACCAAGTTGGCGTGATGCTCCGCTCGGGTAGTAACTACCCGATCTCCTTTTCCTACCAGCGAAGCCCGGCCCTCTATCCCGGGATTAGACAGGGCGTAGGCCACCAGGTTTAGGGCCTCGGTCGCGTTCTTCGTCCACACGATTTCTTCCGGGGAGGCCCCAATAAAGGTAGCCAGTTTGAGGCGCGCGTCCTCGAAATACTGACTAGATTCATCGGCCAGCAGGTGGGTACCCCGATGCACAGCCCCGTTAGATTTTTCGTAGAAAGAGCTTTCGGCCTGAATAACGGAACGCGGTTTTTGAGAGGTGGCCGCCGCATCTAAATAAACGATCGGTTTTCCTCCCCGGCCAGGGCGGGAAAGAATCGGAAAATCGGCGCGCAGGCGCGTCAGTTCCCTATCGGTAAATGGCGAATCCATTAGCTTTCTCCTCTCAAAAACCAGCAGGTATTGCTACAAAAAGGGAGATTACAGGTAGGAGTCGTATCCTTCCGCTTCCAATTTGTCAGCCAGTTCGCTGCCGCCGGAATCTACAATCTTTCCATCGGCGAATACGTGCACGAAGTCCGGTTTAATGTAGTTCAAGATCCGCGAATAGTGGGTGATTACCAGCAGGCCGCAGCCTAGTTTTTCATGGGCATGGTTAACTCCGGCAGACACGGTGCGCAAAGCATCAATATCCAGACCGGAGTCGGTTTCATCCAGAATGGCGAACTTGGGATGCAAAATCTGCATCTGCAAAATCTCTAAGCGCTTCTTCTCTCCACCCGAAAAACCAGCATTAAGATCCCGGTTAGCGAACTGGGGATCTACCCGCAGGTCTTCCATGGCTTCTTTAAGTTCTTTTACCCAGGTACGCACCGGCGGAGCCTGCCCATCAATCGCGGTGCGGGCAGTGCGCAAGAAGTTAGATACTGTTACCCCGGGAACCTCCACCGGGTACTGCATCGCCAAGAACAAGCCGGCACGGGCACGATCATCTGGGGAAGATTCCAGGATATTTACCCCGTCCAGCAGCACTTCCCCGCCCTCGATATGGTAGCCGGGGTGACCGGCAATCGAATAGGCCAGGGTTGATTTTCCAGAACCATTCGGTCCCATAATCGCGTGCTTCTCCCCGGAATTCACCGTTAGGGAGGCGCCCTTTAGGATGTGCTTTATCCCTTCGGGAGTTTCTACCGAAACTTTCAGGTCTTTAACTTCTAGTTTCCCCATTTATTCATTTCCTTTACTGCGGCTGCAGGCGTCTACATAAACCGCCTGTCCTTTGATTTCAAGCTGATAACAGTTAACCGGCTCGGTGGCCGGCATCGTCGGCTGCCCGGTGTTGAGGTCGAACTGGGCTCCGTGCCCCCAACATTCAATTGCACATCCTTCTACATCGCCCTCTTCTAGAGGGATATCACCGTGGGTGCAGAGGGAGTCGATGGCGTGCCAACCGCCGTCCTCGTCCCGCACCACCGCGATTGGGATCTTATCCCCCCGCTCGTCGGTTACTTCGGCGCGCAGTGCCTCGGCGGGCTCCAATGCGCTGATTTCGCAAATTTTTTCTAGGCTCATAGCGGATCTGGCCCCTTTTCTAGGCGGGCATCAACCGCTTCCAGCAGATGGTTTTCGATTTCTTCGATTCCGATCTGGCGAATGACTTCCGCAAAGAACCCGTGAACCACCATTTTCCTAGCGATATCTTCGGGGATACCCCGCGAGAGCAGATAGAACAGTTGTTCTTCATCGAAACGTCCGGTAGCGGAGGCGTGCCCTGCTCCCGCAATCTCCCCGTTTTCAATTTCCAGGTTCGGTACCGAATCGGCTTTCGCGCCCTCGTTCAACACCAGGTTGCGGTTTTGCTCATAGGAATCAGTGTTAAACCCGTTTTTGCCGATTAGCACGTCCCCGATCCAAACCGCGTGTGCCTGCTGGCCTTGCAGCGCCCCCTTGTAATGCACATCCGAGCGGCAATTTTCAGCGCTGTGATTAACGAATAGGCGATGTTCCTGATGCTGCCGGGTGTCCGTGAAATAGACACCGTACATCTCCACATCCCCACCCGGTTTATCCAAGTCAATATCGGGACAAATCCGCACCAGGTCGCCGCCCAGAGTAATCGCAATATGCTTAAGCTTCGCGTCTTTTTCTACGCTCATGCGATGGTTACTGGCGTGAACTGCCGCTCTATCCCATTCTTGGATAGATACGAACTCTAGCTGCGCGCCGGATTCCACATCGATTTCAATCCCCTGGTTCAACTGGGCATTGCCGGTGTGTTCCAGGATTACCAAGGCTTTCGCATCTGGTTTCACGTCGATACAGATATGCTGGGCAGCTGGTTCCGGGTTTTCCCCGATCACTTTGATGCGTAGCGGTTCGCTGAGCTGCTCGGTGATCACTACGTTTACCAGGTCACGGTGATTGTTCCACTCCACCACGGCGGCGCGATCTCCCGGAGCCCCCACTTTTCCGTGAATATCGCTGCCGGTAGCTATTTCCACATAGGAGGAGGCGCCCAGATTTATCCGATTATCAGCCCCTAAGAGCTCTCCGCTGACCTCAACCCGGGGAGCTGCCCCCTCTAAAGTATCCGTGAGTAGCATCTTTATCCGGTCGAGAGGAGTGAATCGCCAATCTTCCTCGCGTCCGGTAGGCATCGGGATATCTGCAAGGTTAAACGAGGTGGGACGATCTGCCCGGGAAGGAGCCGCAACTACTTTATGGCCTGTCTGCTTTACCATCTCGGCCATTACCCCACCGATCCTTCCATTTGTAGTTCGATTAGGCGATTAAGCTCCAGGGCATATTCCATCGGCAGCTCCCGAGCAATCGGCTCGATAAAGCCACGGACAATCATCGCCATCGCCTCAGTTTCACTCAGTCCCCGGCTCATCAAATAAAAGAGCTGGTCAGCACTAACTTTAGAAACGGTAGCCTCGTGCCCCATCTCTACGTCATCGGTTTGAATATCCACATACGGATAGGTATCAGTGCGAGAAATCTGGTCAACTAGCAGTGCATCGCAAACCACGGAGGCCTTTGAATGTTTAGCCTCCGGCGTAATCTGCACTAGTCCCCGATAGGAGGAACGCCCACCGTTACGGGAAATAGATTTCGAGACAATTGAAGAGGAAGTATTCGGCGCCAGGTGCAGCATTTTCGCCCCGGTATCCTGGTTTTGTCCCTCACCAGAAAACGCTACCGACAGAGCTTCTCCCCGGGCGTTCTTGCCGGTCAAATAGACAGAGGGGTACTTCATATTAGTTTTTGACCCCATATTGCCATCTACCCATTCCATAGTGGCGCCCTCTTCACAGATCGCGCGCTGAGTCACCAGGTTATAGACATTGGTCGACCAGTTTTGAATGGTGGTGTAGCGCACCCGGGCATCTTTGAGACAGAAAATCTCTACAATCGCAGAGTGCAGCGAATCCGATTTATAGATTGGAGCGGTGCACCCTTCCACGTAGTGTACGTAGGAACCCTCGTCAGCGATGATCAGGGTGCGCTCGAACTGCCCCATGTTTTCGGTGTTAATCCGGAAATAGGCTTGCAGTGGAATCTCTACATGTACTCCTTTTGGCACATAGATGAAAGATCCCCCGGACCACACGGCGGTGTTCAGAGCCGCGAACTTATTATCCCCGGCAGGCACCGCTTTTCCGAAGAACCGTTTAAAGAGGTCTTCGTGTTTGCGCAGGGCAGTGTCGGTATCTAGAAACACTACCCCTTGTTTTTCCAGGTCACCACGGATTTGGTTATAGACCACTTCCGATTCGTACTGGGCAGCCACCCCGGAAACCAGGCTCTCGCGTTCGGCCTCGGGAATCCCCAGCCGGTCATAGGTCTTCTTAATGTCCTCGGGCAGATCTTCCCAAGAGTTGGCCACTTTGTCGGTGGAGCGCACAAAGTATTTAATCTGATCCATATCCAGATCTGATAGATCCGGCCCCCAGTTCGGCATGGGCTTGCGCTCGAAAATCTTCAGTGCTTTGAGGCGCCGCTTGAGCATCCATTCGGGCTCGTTCTTCTCGGCAGAGATAAAACGCACCACGTCCTCGTCAAGGCCGCGCCTGGCGCTTTGTCCCGCCGCATCTGAGTCGTGCCATCCGTACTCGTATTGAGTGCCGATCGAGTCGATAACGTGCTGGTCAGCGGCCTCTTTTTCCTCTTTTGTGGCAATCACCGGCGGTGATGATGTCATTTGTGTTTATATCCCTCTATTGTCGTTTCTTCCTGCCCTATTCTGTCATGTTCAACGGTTTACGGAGAATTTTGGGGGTAGGTAACGCTACCGGCACCGAAGTGGTGCACACATGTTCCCCATCCGCCAAAGTCGCCAACCGTTGTACATGCACGTCGAGTAGACGTGAAAAAGCTTGGGTTTCTGCTTCACATAGTTGCGGAAACTCCCCGGCTACTTCCTGTACCGGGCAGTTGCCCTGGCACAGTTGCACCGCAAAACCGCCGTTACCAACCTCGCGCACAGTAGCGGCGTATCCATCGGCTGTTAGAGCATCGGCGAGGGCGCGCGCGCGAGCCCGGGGATCTGGCCCGGCTTCTTTAATCAAGGGAGCGTAGCGCCGTTCAATATCGCGCGAGTGCGCAGCAGCAAAAGTATCGATTCCGCCCGGTCCGGCCACCTGCTCGATAAAACCGAGAGCCCGACTGGCCAGTTTGGAGTAATCTTCACTGAGTCCTTCGCGCCCTTTACCCGTCGCTATATAGTGACGAGCCGGGCGACCTCGACCCCGTTTAGCCTGGGAAGACGTTTCATAAACGGCAATCATCTGCCCGGACTCTAACGCAGTTATATGACGACGCACTGCTGCGGTAGTCAGATTAAGAATTTTAGCGAGATGGGCGGCAGTGACCGGCCCTTTTTCGACAATTAAATCCAAAACTGTTTGCCGAGTCGGTTCCGTTTCACTCACGCTTCCCCTCCTTAAAAATAGACCTTAATCAGTCTAGCGCATTTTAGAAACAGGTGTCTTGCAAAAATAACCAACGGTCGCCAAGTGTGGCGGGGGCAACATGTATACCAGGTGCACACGGGAGTGAAAACCCGCCTCCCCGCGGCAGATCCGCTGACTCTTACCTGTTCGCGTTTAGCGGATTTTTTTAGCTAGATTTCATTTTTGAGGGGATCGGGCGTGAAGGGGACGTCCGCTTCTCGCAGCCCTTCCCACCCCTGACGTAATGCGGCGATTGCCGCTAAAATCGAGGCCATCGCAGACGGGTTGTGTAAACTGCCCGCAAACAAAGCATTCCGCGCTTGCTCTAAAGTAAACCAGGCGGTTTTCATATCCCGTTCTTCCTCAACTGCTTCAAAGCGTTTACCAGTGGCAACAGAAATATCCCGGGCTAAGAAAACCCGTAGATGTTCGCTACTGCCTCCCGGGGAAGTAAAGAAATCCACTAGCACCTGCCAGGTTTCGGCCTCCAGATTGGCTTCTTCCCAGAGCTCCCGCCGCGCTGCCCCCAGACGATCTTCGCCCGCGTGATCTAAAAGCCCGGCAGGTACTTCCCAGAGAAAAGCGCGTACCGGATGACGGTATTGGCGCACCAATAAAATTTCCCAATCCGAGATATTTTGGGAACTTGGATCGGCGCCGGGAATCGGGCGCACCGCGGCAATCGCTACTGCTCCGGGGTGGGCTAGATAGTCACGGCGCGCAGCGGGCTCATCAGCATGTAGACGCACGCTATCAGTGACAAAATCGAATACTTTCCCCTGGTAGATCAGTTGATGATCTTCCACCGGGAAGCTAAAGTTTTCGTCACGCAGTTCCATGGTTCTCCTTTTCTTCAAGATTTGATAGCAGCTAATCGCTGCTTTCGTTGTCCGGGAGGGCCCCGCCTTTCGGCTCAAGTGGTGCAGTTTGTCCCGCCTTACTTCGTTTTTGTTCGCGAAGCTGTTGCAGCAGCAAGGGGCTCATAATCGCAATACTGGCTATTCCCGCGATCGCGGCCGCGGCGAAAGTTCCGACTATGTTTGGCCATAGTCCCATAAAATATCCGGACACAAACCAGCCGGCCACCCCGGCTACTAGCGCCAATAGCGCCGCTTTCAAAGCCGCCAGCGCTACGCCGCTAATTGCCTGCCGGCCGGCTAGGTGGCGCAAACCAATCAGCAGCCCCAACGCCCCTACGCTCATCCCTACTGATTGCGCGATTCCCAAGGCTAAGAGGATTCCGTTTGCCCGGCTACCAAGCAGTCCGGGCAGGGTTGCCCCCAGCATCCAAGAAAGTCCGGCGACGGTTAACCAACCACTAGAGGCGGCAATCACCGCTTGGCGAGCGCCTCCCAGAGCATAAAGTACCCGGGAAACATGGTAAACCAGCCCGTAGCCTACGATTCCGGGAGCCATAGCCACCAGCGCCCAAATCATCCCTGGTACCGGATTGATGCGAGTAAAAATATCGGTAACCGGAAGCGCCAAGGCTCCCAGCAGCGCCGACCCCAGCATTCCCACCACGGTCACCAGTCGGGTAGAGGCTGCACATTCGGGATTAAAGGCAGTTTTTCCTCCCCGGTGCAGCAGGCCAGACAGCCGCGGAAACATAGCGGTCGCGATCGGAACGGCTAGCACCGCATAGGGCAGCATATAGACCGATTGCGAATACTGATAGATGGGAAGCGAACCTTCCGCACCATAGGTGCGGGTTACCAAAATGATGACTAAGACTGAGAATTGCTGGGCGATTAAAGAGCCCACGCCGGCTCCTGCCAGTCGCAATGCCTGACGCCCGCGTCCTTCCCCTAATTTCAAAGTGGGACGCCAACGAATCCCCAGGCGGTAGATAGGGATAAACAAGGGCAGGCTCATCGCCGCTACCCCGGCAGTCGTCCCCCAACCAAGAATCAAAATGGCATTATGCGCCACCTGGGCAGGATCGGCAACCGAAGGGGTGAGATAACCAAAAATCGCATAGGTAGAGATAACTACCAGGGAGTTTAAGAGCGGCCCCAAAGCAGGTAGCAGAAATTTTTCGTGCGCCTGCAAGATTCCGGTGCCTACTACGCACAACCCGTAAAGCGGTACTTGTAGGGCAAACATCTGTAAGAAAACACTGATTAGGTGGGCTTGCAGCTGAGGATCTACCCCTTGTGGACAGGGCATTACCTGCCCGATCCAGGGAGCCAGTAAGAATACAGCCAGCCCGACCGGAGTCAGCAGCAATAACGCCCAGGTGATCAGCGCAGATGAAACCCGCTGAACCTCTTTATGTATCCGATCGGCGATGGGACCGGCCAAGATAGGAATGGTTACTCCCGCGAGCGCTCCCCCCGCCACTACCTCAAAAAGTACGGTAGGGAGCTGATTAGCGGTGGAGTAGGCATTAGCAAAAGCGCCAGTACCTACCCAGGCTGATTGGGTGAGCCAGCGACCGAAACCAAAAATTCGCGAGAGTAAAGTAAGGACGGAGATTAACCCCACCGCCGAAGCTAAGGCAGGCAGCTTCCTTTTTACCCTCGGGTTGTTCAACGCTTACGTCCTAATTGATCAATAGTTCGCAACCCCGGAGTATTCGCGATTACTCGGGAAAACGAAATCTTTTCACTAGCGGCAGTAAGCGCTACTATCCCGAGGACTCCGATCAGTTTTCCTGGGGTGCCGGTCTTTTGCGCCCAAGCTGATCCCAGCAGCGCCCCCAGCGCATTAGCTCCGGTATCGCCCAGCATTTCTCGCTCCCCCAGATCGGCAGGTAAAGCCAGCAGGCTGGTAGCCACGGCCCCGCCAGCTAAGGTAGCCTCCACCGCTTTCGAGCTGGTCAACGGAAGGGAAGCTAAGGCCGCCACTTTCAGGCAGCGTCCCGGACGCAGATCAAATAGATTCGCCAAGTTAGCGCTGCCCGCAATCAACATAGTGTCTAGGATCCAGGATGCTAGCCCGGTTTCCCGGGAGCGGCCAATCCCAATAGCTCCCAGGGCGGCACCCGCGCCAATCCCCACAATTTTTAAGGCACCAGTAGTAACTTCTCCCTTAGAAAGGGCTTGCAGATGTCCATGGAATCCCTTGGGGACAGCTGGTTTGTCTGCTTTTGCTTCTGCGCCCTGCGAGGATGATTCGGCAAGCTGTTCTGGCTGTTCATCCGAGCTATTTCCAGAATTATCGCCCAGATCAGCGCGGGTATCATCTAAATAGCCTAGGGCGGCACCAGCTGCCACCGGCAGCACTGTTCCCACCTGCGCGGCGCGATCTCCCGCGAGACAGGCTCCGGTTGCTAAGCAAGCAGCTGCAACTTTGATTCCTCCCGTGAGAGATACGGTTTCCCCGTGAAAATTTTGCCGTTGATACCGCTTCTGGTTCTGGGGGGAAAGATGGTGAAGCAAGTATTTTCTAGCTAAGAAAAACCCTGCTCCTGCGGCTAGAGCTCCCCCGATCGCGCGTGCCACTTACTTTGCCTCCACTCCAGCCGGCGAAGGAATCGGGGGAATAAGCTGAGTAGCATAATGCTCGGTGCCATATGCCTGGTTCGTGCCGCCCTCATCAGCTAAAAGCGCAAAGGGAGTAGAAACTTTACTCATCACCGACCCGATAGCGTCGATCGTGGTAACCGCTAGTTTTTCTGCGCGAATTTGGGCGACATAGTCGCTTTCGTTCTTAGCGCTGCCCACAATGACCGTCCCTTTAGGAAAGGCCGCATTGATACCTTTCACGAACTCTAAATCTGCTTTGTCGGACGGCTTCTGGTTCTCTTTTTCGTTGCTTTCCGGACTCGCTACCACTATCAGCTGCACCGGTTCCGTTACCGCCGAAGCGGTAATCAAAGGGGTATCTCCGGCCGAAAGGTTACTCACCAGTGCTTGTATCTCTTTATCTGCACTAGTGAGCCCCATCCCTAGAGCGGTTGCCAATACTTGTTGGGAGGAGACTTTGGCATCGACCTTATCGCCCAGTTTGCTAGCTAAAGTCGAAGCCAAGGTATCCCGATAAGACTGAGAATCTTCGTTAAACCAGGAATCCTTAATGGTAACTGAGTTGGCAATAGCGGCTCCCGCCATCTTTAACTGAGCGTTTATTCCGTTCACGGCCTCATCGCTAACCCCAGGCATTTTCACTATGGCGATTTTCTTGCCCGTCAAGGTGCCCGGAGTTACCTTGCTTGCTAAAACTCCTATATATTCATTGGAATTATTTGCCTGTTTAACTAATTCCTCATTAGTTGTCCGCAGCTCAGATTGCTGCTTGGACAGTACTGTAACTTGCCCCGAGAGGGTGTCTGAAATTTTACCTTGTAGGGGGCCAGCTCCCAGCACCACCCCCATCGTGAGCGCAACCAGTACGGCCATCAGTGATACTAAATGGTAGCGAAAATCAATCATTTCTCTCCTGCCTTCGTTAGCCCTTTAGTGAGGGAGCAACCCCGAATAGTTGCCGGAAAAAGTCAATCAAATCATTTAGATAAATACCCGCAATGCCATAAAACGTCTGTCCCACCGGGGTTACTGCCAGCGAAATCGCCACTGCCCCCACCCCTACCAGTACTAGTAACAGAGTCTGCCAAGTAGATATCCGAGGCTGGTAGAGTCGCGATACCCCTTTGGCATCCACCAGTTTCGACCCCACCCTAAGGCGAGTTAGGAAAGTAGATGCCATCCCCGAGCGGCCCTTATCCAAGAATTCCACCAAAGTTGCGTGAGTTCCCAGGGCCACGATCATTTCCGCACCTTTATCATCGGCTAGCAGCATGGCCACGTCCTCGGAGGTACCGGTGGCGGGGAAGAGTACGTGAGGGATGCCCTCTCTTTTCAAGCGTTCGGTGCCGGGAGCTTTACCGTTGCGATAGGCATGAACCACGATTTCTGCTCCGCAGCGCAAAGCCTGGTCAGATACGGAATCCATATCGCCAATAATCATATCCGGGGTATATCCCTGTTCCAGGATGGCGTCGGCTCCCCCATCTACTCCCACTAGCACAGGTTTATATTCGCGGATATAGGGTCGCAGAGAACGTAAATCTTCTTGATAGTGGTACCCGCGCACCACGATTAGGGCATGTTTACCTGCGAACTTGGTTTTCACCTTGGGGACTCCCACCCCATCTAGGAGTAGATCGCGTTCGCGGCGCAAATACTCCATAGTGTTGGCCGCGAATGCTTCTATCTGGGTAGAGACCCCTTTCCGCGCCTCTTCCAGGTCAGCAGCGATAGTTCCGGGAGTCTGCAGTACCCCCTCTGCCACCAGTTCTCCCTTTTGGTAGACCGCATTACCTTCCACGGTAACCTTGCTACCTTCCTTCAGGTTCATGATCCCGCTGCCGAGATCGTCAATCAAGGTAATGCCCGCATCTACGATAATTGAAGGCCCCATGTTGGGGTAGCGGCCGGTAGTGGACTTGGCGGCGTTAAGGACCGCGCTCGGGGCCGCCGCCACCAAGGTTTCTGCCGCAATCCGGTCAATATCAGCATGGTTAATAACCGCAATTTCACCGGCCTGGAGCCGCTGGGTCAGGTGCTTGGTTTTCTTATCTACCCGCACCCGGCAGCTAGAAGCTGGTTCTGCTGCGGTCTTTCTGCTCCGTCTAAAAAGTCCCACGGGTCAACATTACCCCACGCGACACGCGCTAATCAGTTCCTGAGCATGCTCGAGGGCAGATTTAGAGTCCGCTTTGCCGGCCAGCATCCGCGCAATTTCACGTTCTCGCTCACTACCTGCGACTTCTCTCACCTGAGCAGTATCGTTATTTTTCGACACTACCAGTTGTTTATCTGCCCAGGCTGCTACTTGCGGAAGATGGGTTACTACTATCACTTGTGCATGTTTTGCCAACCTAGCCAGGCGCTGGCCCACCGCGAGCGCAGTTGTACCTCCGATCCCGGCATCTACTTCATCAAAAATAAAAGTATGAGTACCTTTAGCTAGAGATTTAGCGGCGAGAGTAACCTCCAAAGCCAACATAATCCGTGATAGTTCACCCCCAGAAGCTCCTTGCCCCAAGGGGCGCAGCTTAGCCTTACGACCTGCCCTCAGACCAAAAGTTACCTGGTCAAAGCCATGAGAGTTGGGCTGTGGGAGGGATTCTAACTCAATATCGAACCCGGCATCGGGCATCTGCAGGGCACCTAGCTCTTCCGCAACTTCCTTTTTTAAGTCTTTGGCAAGGGTGAGGCGGGCGCGGGACACTTTTTTCCCTAGGGTTTCTAACTGCGAACTGGTTTTAGCCAGCTGTTCTTTAAGCACAGTACCCTGGTTTTGAGGTCCAGAGAGCTGGATAATTTTTTCTCTCGCCTTATCTGCCCAGCTTAACCAACTATCTAAATCTTTTGCCCAGGGACGATAGGCATGGCGCAACTCTGCCAGGCGGGCCTGGTCTTGATCTAACTGTCCCGGGTCAGCTTGAAGATCAGCGAGATAGGCTCCCGCCTCCGCGGAGATATCCAAAATAATTGAGGAGGCATCCCGCAGTCCCTGCGCCAACTGCGATAATTCTTCGTCGCTTTGGGCTCCCTTTTCTAGAGCTTGAATAGCCGCGCTCACCAGCGAGGCCGCATCAACCCCTTGCCCGGCGCTATCCCCTGCAAGATAGCTATAGGCGCTCTGGGCCGCTTCCCTCAGTTCTTCTACATTCCCCAGCCGCTCAATTTTGCGGAGTAGCGCTTCCTCTTCTCCCGGCTCCGGCTGTAGCTTTTCCTGTAGCTTTACTCCCTCTTTTAGACGAGAAACTTCTATCTCCCGTGCTTGCCGCTCGTTTTCCCACTGCTGGAGTTGGGATTGCAAATCACGCCATGACGCATAGGTTTCTCGAAACTGCTTTACTAGTTCTAGGTGCGAAGCTGAACCGAAAGAATCCAATAAAGTTAACTGCCGTCCCCCGCTGCGCAATCTCAGCTGCTCGGATTGTCCATGCACCGTAACCAATTCCGTTCCGATCTGGGCTAACACTGTGCTTGGAATGGTGCGTCCTCCGCCGTGACATCGCGAACGCCCCTGGGAGGGAACCGTGCGGGCGAGAATGATCTCTCCGTCCTCAACAAATCCGCCGGCCTCGGTAAGCGTCAGTGCCACCGGAGAAGAGCTATCGGAGATAAAAATTCCCTCCACTGCCAGTTCTTTTTCTCCGTAGCGCACCAAAGCCGGGTCGGCTTTTTTCCCCAACAACAGACCGATAGAGGATAAAACCATAGTTTTTCCCGCTCCGGTCTCTCCGGTGAGCACCGTTAATCCAGGGGAAAAGTTCAGTTCTGCCCGCGATATTACCCCGAGGTTAGTGATACTAAGCTGGTCAATCATTATTTATCCCAGCGAACGCCAGCCTTTAACCGGCAATTGGAATTTATGTACTAGGCGCCCGGAGAAGGGAGTGTCTAGAATCTGCGCTAGGAGTACTGGCGATTTTCCTTTCGTCGCCCGCAGGGAGGATGCCGGTGGTACTTCATGGCAACGTAACCCGTCCAGCCACAGCTCCATCGGGGTGCGTTGGTCCGGCAGCACCGAGATTTCCATAGTGGATTCGGGGGACACTACCAAGGGGCGGGTAAATAGTCCGTGCGCTCCCAGGGGGGAAACCACTACCGCTTCTACATCTGGCCAAACGATCGGACCGCCGGCAGAAAAGTTATAGGCAGTAGAACCAGTGGGAGTAGCCACAATCAGACCATCTGCCCCGTAGGTGGTGATGCCGCGCTGATCGATCCCTAATCCCAGGTGTGAGGGGTGGGCGCGATCGGTAGATAAAATCGCCGCCTCGTTGAGCGCCCAATCAGTTATTTCACTGCCATCAGGCAAAGTAACCGTCACATCCACGGTCATTCGCGACTGTACCGTGTAAGAACCAGCCACAATATGGTTAATAACTTCTGAGATTCGATCCGGCTCCACCTCGGTTAGGAACCCGGTGTGCCCCAGGTTGATACCGATTAGGGGAACTGTTTGGGCACGGGCATAGCGGGCAGCTCCTAACAAAGTACCGTCCCCGCCTAGGGCAATCACAATCTCCACCGCACCGGAATAATTTTCATCTACGGGCGTTATCCCATGGCTGCGCAGCTCCTGGGCAACATTATCGGCGGTTGATTCCAAATCTGGGCGCGAAAGGTGCCGGATAACCATCACGTGCCGCTCACCCATGAACTTCTCCCTCTGTTTGGCTGGTTGTCTGGTTTCCCTCTTGCCCGGCGGGACCGGCAGCAATTGCGGTTCGTACCATCCCCCGTACCTCTTCGTCAGGGGGCATAGCCGTCCCACGGCCCAGGTAGATGAAGTACTCTACGTTACCGGCCGGCCCGGGCAATGGCGAAGCCGCCACCTGTATTAATCCTAACCCGTTTTCTTTAGCTGCGACGATCACCTCCACCACTGTACGGAAATGATCCTCGGGGTCGCGCACCACTCCCCCGGCTCCCAAGTCTTCTCGACCGATTTCAAATTGGGGTTTGACCATCAGCAGGTATTCCGCATCTGCACTAGAGGCTCTAACCAGAGCAGGTATCACCAGTTTCAGGGAGATAAAAGACAAATCCCCCACTACCAATTGGGCGGGTTCTCCGATTTCTTGGGGATCAAGGTAACGAATATTCGTGCGGTCATGAACCTCTACTCGAGGGTCTTGCTGCAGGCTCCAACGCAGCTGCCCATAACCCACATCTACCGCGATTACGCTTTGCGCTCCCCGCCGCAATAACACATCGGTGAATCCGCCGGTAGAAGCCCCGGCATCCAGACAACGCTTACCTTTAATAACGGGGGCATCGTTTCCCAAAATATCGAGGGCGCCGGCCAGTTTGTAGCCGCCACGGGAAGCGTATTCCGCATCCGGGCTTTTCGCTACTACCACGGCTTGAGCGGGATCAATTTGGGAGGCAGGTTTAGGCATTACCCGCCCATCAACACTGACCTGGCCAGCGGTGATCAGCCGAGCGGCATGCGCACGCGAAGTCGCTAGATGCCGACGCACCAGTTCGCGATCAAGTCGACGCAGCCTCCCCATGGCTAATTTCTTTCTACCTGCGTATTAAGGGAGTCCAAAGCGGCAGATAATTTAGTTGCCACCGCTTCTAACTCACTTAAAGTAACCTGCGGATAGATGCTGGCACCCTCGGTCGGCCAGCTGTCTAATAGTTGGTCGATTTCAGATTTCCGAGCCGCTAGCTCTAGGTCTTCGGAAGAATCCGGAATACTACTGTTCGCGTTCACCGTCGACCTCACCGGGAAGCAGTAGCTCTAGCTGCTGGTCTTCGCTGTTTGCATCCTCATCGCTGATCGTTTCCGTTTCCGGCTCCGCTGCCGGAGAAGTTTCCTCCGCATCAGCTGTCGGTTCATTCGGGGTAGTTTCTTCTTCCGGTGCCTCTTCCGGTGCCTCCGACACCGGTTTTTCAATCTCCCGCACAACCTCGATATCCGGTAGATGCACAAAGATTCCCTGGTCGCGAGCATCCCAAACCGCGGCCACCAGGGCGCGGTAATCCTCCAGGCTGAGCACCACGCCGTTATCGACCGGTTCATCCTCGCGCATCACTCGCCCATCTTCAGCCACCATAAAAGCGGCGGATTCTCCACTAGTCCAAGCCCCGGTAGGCTGATGCACCGGGCCAGGATGTACCCGCATCAAGTCGGTAAGATCTAGGCCCAGGTAGGAGGGACGCCGATCGGGATAGGCCAACGCCACCGCTTTGGCGTCAGACACCCCGGTAAGGACATGGAAGCTCAACATGTCGGCGGCAACTGCCCCGGCGATATCAGTATCGAGGCGATCGCCTACCGCCAGCGGTTTAGTTGCCCCCGCATGGGCGGTGGCTTTCCGATATATTCCTGCAAAGGGCTTTCCACCGGCAAAGGGTTTTTGCCCGGTGGCATGTTCTACTGCCGCCACCAGGGAACCATTACCTAAGGCGAAACCATTTTCAGTGGGCAAAGTTGCGTCCAGGTTAGTGGCCATGAACAGGGCGCCGGCATTAATCGCATAAGCGGCCTCCGATAGCTGCGCCCACCCGACCTCAGCTCCATAGCCTTGGATTACCGCCGCTGGCTGTTCACTGGCTTTGCTAACGACCTCAAACCCAGCTTCCGCAACGGTATCACGCAATGCCTGGGTTCCGATTACCAGCACTTTTGATTTCGGTTCGATCTTTTCGGTCATGATCTCTACCGCATCCATGGCCGCAGTCATTATCTCTTCCGGAGCGGCGAAAATCTGATGCCCCTTTAGTTTTTCAGCCACCTGCTGCGGGCTACGCGAGGCGTTATTGGTTACGAACTGGAACTTTACTCCCGCTTCCCGCGCCGCCGCTAAACCGGCAGCTGCATTAGGAATATCGCGGGTGCCGGCGTAGCAAACACCATCTAGGTCAATAAGGAGCACATCAGCAGTTTCAACTAGCGGTTTACGACTGCCATGCAGATCAGAGGGCACATAGGGGTTGTCTGCTTCCAATACTTCTTCCAGATCTACGATCGCCACGGTATCGGGAACATCTGGAGTTTCTGCCTCAACTTCCTCGGCTTCTTCCTGCCTGCCGAGTTCGCGCAACAAATCAGCCTTGTAAGACAGCATCCGTGCCAACAGCACCGGTTCTTCCAACTGCTGATTTTCTAAGAAATGATTTAGTACCAGTAGCGCCGCATCGGAATCACCCAAGTCATGACGGGCTCCCGCCTGCACTATCACCAGTTCTACCAGGTCAGAAAGATCGTAGGCCGAAGTATCAGTTTCGGCAATGATCTCTAAAGCTTTTTCCGGCTTGCCCAGTCCGCGTTCACAGTCCGCTTCAATCGCCCGCAAACTGTCAGTTCCAGTCAAGCGGCGCGCTGCCCGCACTTCCCGCAAGGCTTCGCTGTATTTTCCGCACCCGTAGGCTGCGAGCGCACAGGCTTCTCGGACTGCTCCGATGCGACCAGCGCGGCTAACTGCTGCCTTGGCGTGCAAATAGGCTTCTTCCGCATCAACATCTAGCAGTGATCCGGCCATCACCAAATGCCGAGCAACTTTTTCGGCGTTATCAGGATCCAGCGAGGATAGGGCGGCCCGTGATTCTCGATCCAGGTCAGAAGCCTTTACCCCCGCAGGAATCTGCGGCTCGTTATCGTGGCGCCACTCTTTGGCGCGGTAGCGGGAATCATGAACCCCAAAAGAATGCTTTCCCGAGCGAGGCGCTTGTGCTTCCCGCTCCCGGCGATCATCCCGACGATCATCTCTGCGGTTATTCCACCGGTTATCACGGCGGTTGTCGCGATCAAAGCGCCGCCCGCCGCGGTTAAATCCCCGATCCGAACCTGATCTTTGATCTCGGTCTCCCCTGCGGAAAGAGTTGCGTCCCGATCGCTGCCCGGCCCCGCGGTATTCGCGGCGGTCATCTCGGTAGTTTTGGCGTCCTCCGCGATTGTCCTCCCGGTCTGCCCGGTAGGAGCCGCCCTCGCCCCGGAAGCCACCGCCGCGATCATTGCGGTCATAACCAGAGCTGCCGCCGCGATAACCGCCGCGATCATTACGCGAGTTGCCGCCACGCCGATCCTGCCACCTGCCGCCCCGGCGGTTATCCTTCCGGTAGCCACCCTCACGGTATCCACCCTCGGATTTGCCGCGTCCGCGGTAACCATCCCGATCGCCTTGCCGCTGGCCTGAAGAATCTGAGTAACTACGGTTATTGCCGGAGCCTTCCCCGCCGCCCGACTTAGAACGCCGTTTGCGCCATTGGGGTTCGCGTCCGCCACTTTGCTGATTAAAATTACTCAACTCTAGATCCTTATCTTTCCCTATTTCATTAGTCGACTACCCCTATTCTAAGCGTAAACGCCGTCGCAAAGCTGCCTCTAAAAGGTTGTCTATCCTCACTATTTCCCAAACCAGAGCTGACCGGAGCACCCAATTTAGCGAATTAGTTGCTTCTTATACACCAAAAATAGTTCTGGCTGGCAGGACTGCTATAAAGCCGTCCTGCCAGCCAGAAAACTAGTTCCAGGTGTCCCTTTAGCATTCCCCTCCGAAGAAGAGTGACCAGGGCATTTCTAGGGGTGCATCCTCAGCTACTACCGAGTACAGGTAGCGACATAGTGGGAAATCGTCCTCTTTGATTACTCCCCTTTCGGTCAGCGGTTTTAGGGCTGCCCCGATTACCTGAATCGCGGCTACCCCCTCTAGGGTTACCCCTTTCATTAGGGACTCGCGAACTTCGGAGAAGGGCACCCCCGCTCCTACGTAACGACCGGCTTTAACGTTGCGGCCTCCCATCGAGGTTACGAACATATCGCCAACTCCGCCCAGGCCATCAGCGGTTACCGCCTCGCCCCCAAGGAGCTGTACGAATTGCCGTAGTTCTTTCTGTCCCTGTGCAAACACGGCTGCCCCATAGTTGAAGCGCACATATTTGTCATCGGTTTTACCTTCTTTATCCAGCAATCCATTACCGAATCCGGCGGCAAACGCATAGATATTCTTGGTGGCTGCCCCGGTTTCGTGACCAATGAAATCGGTAGAAGTCCACACGTGGTAATAATCTGTCCGGAACATTTCGGCCAACTTGGTGAGCACTTCTTGATCTTCTCCACAGAAGACCACGCAGGTGTCATGATGAACCGCTACTTCACCAGCGATGGAAGGCCCTACAATGGCAGACCAAGAAACTTGTGAAGCTAGCTCTGGTCCCACCGCCTTCTTGAGTACCTCCGGCAAAACGTGCATGGTGCCATCCTCATCGGCGCGCATCCCCTTGGTGATACACAATAGGTCTTGCCCCGGTTTTAGCAATCCGGCCAGCTGTTCGCCTGCCCATTCGATCCCGAAGCTGTTGACTCCACACATGACCACTTCCGCGTCCGCGAAGGCTTCCTCTGCTTCCTCGAGCTGGTAGGCTTTGACCCCCTCGTTAACCTTTAACCCCAAATCCGGGTGAATGCCTTTGGTTTTAATCGAGTCGATAATATCCCGGTCCAAATGGGTGCCTACTAGGCGCACCTCATGACCGTTTTCACTGGCAGGGAAGGAAAGAGCGGTTGCCATAATTCCCGATCCCAGCATTACAATTTTTGCCATTTTGTTTTCTCCTAAAGGTGTTGTTAATAAATTTTTGTAAAATTTGCGGCGGTCTACTGTTGCTGATGTTTTCCGATCTTGGCCACAATCGGAGATACCGCAGCATAAAGTTCTAGATAACGATCCAGGTAGAAGCGGTATTCCTCATGAGCCGCCTGGTCGGGTTCATAGGTCTTAACTGCCCGCACCATCTGTGCGGCAGCCTCCTCAATCGAGGAAAAGATCCCAGCTCCGCAAGCCGCCAACATCGCCGATCCGAACAGCGGACCTTGCACATTTTCAGGAATAATAATCGGTACTCCGGTTACATCCGCGTGCATCTGCATCCACAGTTTCGACTTGGTGGGCGCTCCGGAGGCCATCACTCGTTTCGGGGCGAACCCCTTTTGCCGGAAGGTATCAAAAATAGCCCCAGTACCGTAACAAACGCTTTCTAGCACTGCCCGGTACATATCAGCTTCGGTATGGGACAGGGAGAGCCCAGCAAACAGGCCACGGGAACGCGCATCCACGAAGGGAGTACGATTTCCTTGGAAATGGTCCAGGGCAACTATCCCGTTAGCTCCGATCGGCACCTCGCTGGCGAGTTTATCCAGGTAGACATAGGGATCTTCCCCGGTTAAACGCTCATTTTCAAGGGCTTTCACGCAGTAGTTGCGCACAAACCAACTGAGCATAGATCCGGTAGAAACCTGCCCGGCCTCCAGAGTGTATTGTCCGGGAATAATGGCATCGTAATAGGCGCCCCAGATACCCATCGAGTAAACCGCTTTGTCGGTTTGTCCCAACATCACATGGGAAGATCCGGTGATCAAGGCCAGAGAGCCGGGCTCAACTACCCCTAATCCGATAGCACCCACATGGGCATCGATACCGCCCTCGATTACCGGGATTCCTGCTTTTAGCCCCAAAAGTGCAGCCGCTTCCGCAGTTAGGGATCCGGCTACTTCCCCCATTTTGAGGATGCGCTCGGGGAATTTTTCCAAGGCTTCCGGGATGCCGGCTGCTGCATATAGAGTGGTGGGCCAGCCTCCCCAGTTGGAGTCATAGAAGAATTTACAGGAACAGTTACATACTGATGCTGTCCACTCTCCACTCAACTGGAAAATCAAATAGTCCAGGCAATCGGCAATGACCTCGGTTTTCTCCCAGATTTCTGGTTCATTGCGTTTTAGCCACATTAGTTTGGGGGTACCCCACTCGGCGCTAACAGTATCGTGTCCGGCATATTTTAGGGCGGGATCACCGGTATTGGATAAGTCCTGTGCCTCTTTAATAGCCCGCACATCCATCCACATGATTGCCGGGCTCAGCGGTTTACCATCTTTGGTACAGGGCACTACCGTTGCCGAGGTCGTATCGACACTCAGTCCGCAGATAGCGTCGGGATCAAAATCTGACATCACTGCGCTGGTAACCTCACATACCCCCTTCCACCAGTCATGGGGGTCTTGCTGGGCACGCCCGGGAGCGGGATAGTCAGTGCCCCACTCGGTAGCCACGGTTTTCAATATTTTTCCTTGGGTGTCGACTACCCCGGCGCGTACCCCGGAGGTTCCCAGATCGATCCCAATCATCAATTCGCCGCTCATTTTTCCTCTGCTTTCCTCGTTGAAGGCGTTATATTGTTATTTTTCTATTTTCAGTTCAGTTTCTTTCAATATTGACTGTGCCAGTCCAGAATCCACTATCAGGGTGTCAACATAGCCACCCCTTAACGTTGCCAAAGTAGTATCCGTCTTGGCATTGCCGGACGAGACAGTCACTTTCATCCGTGCAGCCTTAAGAGATTTTAAACTAATCCCAATCGTGCACTTATCTAATTCCGCATCGGCCGGGAGACCATCGGCATTTACGAACCGGCAAAGTAAATCCCCCACTACCCCGTGCGCAAAAAGTTTTTGAAGATCGCCTTCCGACACATAACCAGAACGCACCAAAACCGAATCTGCTTCCAGCTTTCCGGGTGAAAAACAGATTACATCAGCGTTCGCCGCTGCCTCTAGAGTGGCTTTTATCGAAGAATCCCGCCGCAGTGCAGTGGCAATCCGGCTATCGCCCACTAGGGCCGGAGCGGGTAGTACCCGACCAAAACCTCCAGCTTTTTCTGCAATGGTACGTATAGATTCGGCAACAAAGTTGTCTTGGGTGTAACTGGGTCCCCCGTTTGTCTGGATCACCGTAGTGCCACTGGCCCACTGGTCAGGCAGTTCCCGCGCTACCCGCGCGATCGTTTTTCCCCAGGAAACCGCGAGGGTACGTGGTTGGGGACGCAATGACTGCAAATATCGCGCCGCCGCTTGCGCCACTGCGCGAAAGGTAGCGTTTTCCCCAGTTTCTTGGGGGACCACTACTACTCGATCAAGATCAAAATTCTCTTTTAACGCTTGTTCTAACTCATAGTGTTCGGCGCGCGGAGCCTCAATCGTGATTCGTACAATTCCCCGGTCACGGGCTTCCTGAATCAAGCGGGAGGCGGTCCAACGGCTAAACCCCAGCTTCTTACCAATTTGGGCATGAGTCAAAGAATTTTCATAGTACAAACGCGCTGCTTCCACCAGCAGATCTACTCGATAATCCTCGCGTCCCATAACCACCCTTTGCCACTACCTGCTATCCTCAGCCTAAGCCGTTACCCTTGGAAGGATCACCAAAACGATTCTTTTGCAACAAAAGTGCACACTCTGCGGTAAAAACTGCAGATCCTCCGGAATGCGGCAGACTAAAATGTGCACGTCTAGTCCAGCAGCTGCTCCAAGTCAGCTAGCATCGCTTGGGGCGTCATCCGGGAGCTATCCAGCAGGTGATCGCGAGAATCCGTGGGTAGGAAGGCGCGAGGAATTCCGAAAGATTTAATCGGGGTGAAACAGTTTTCGCCTGCGCAGGTGCTGCGTAGCAGCGCTCCTACTCCGTTGGTTACTTCTCCGTCCTCGATAGTGATAGCCAAATCAGCGGCAGCCACCTGCCTTAAAAGCGCGGGAGAAATGGGGATAACCCAACCGGGATCCACGCATCTAACCGCGTGACCTCGCCCGGCGAGTTCCTTTGAAAGCGCGATGGCCTGCCCTGCCATAGCTCCCACCGCTACCACCAGAATATTTTTACCCCGACCTGAACTCTGGAATAGAACATCTAGGCCATCTTCGGTTACTTCTGCCTTGATATCTGGGGGCACACTCCCTTTGGGGTAGCGCACAATTGTGGGTCCATCCGCTATGGATACTGCCTGTCCTAAGAGTTTGCGCAAGGTACTTGCGTCCCGCGGAGCCGCCACCCTAATCCCGGGGACCATGGCGGCAATCGCCAAATCCCACATTCCGTTATGGCTAGCGCCATCGGCTCCGGTAATACCCGCGCGATCTAGTACCACAGTTATTCCCTGTTTATGCAGGGCAGCATCCATTAACAGCTGGTCAAAGGCACGGTTTAGGAAGGTGGCATAGAGGGCGAGTACCGGGTGACAGCCAGCAAAAGATAGTCCGGCGGCCATAGTCATCGCGTGTTGCTCGGCGATTCCAACATCAAAAACTCGGTGCGGGAATTGGGCTCGCAGTGGCTTTAACCCTACCGGCTCCATCATCGCTGCCGATATCCCCACGATCTTGGGGTTCCGTTTAGCCAGTTGCACGATTTCTTCCGCAAACACCGCTGTCCAGCCAAAACGTTCTTTCTTTACCGGCAGCCCAGTCTCGGGATGAATCGGGCCCACGGTATGGAAATGGTCGGCATCATTTTCTTCGGCCGGAGTGTAGCCGCGCCCTTTCTCAGTGATGGCATGCACGATAATCGGCCCGGAAAACTCTTTGGCACGTGCCAGAACGAACTCGGTAGCCACAATGTCATGTCCATCTACCGGACCGGTATATTTGATCCCTAGGTCAGAAAACATTACTTGTTCGGGAGAGACCATATCGGCCATCCCCCGTTTAATCCCATGCAGCGCATCATAGGTGAGCTCTCCGGGCTTGCCCCGCGACTTTAAATGCTGTTTTCCCCAGCGCAGCGCCCGCTCATAGGCGGGAGAAGTACGCAGTGCATCCAGGTGATGAGCTAGTCCCCCAATAGTGGGCTCGTAGGACCGGCCGTTGTCGTTTACCACAATAATCAGGCGCAGATCGGGACGTTCAGAAATATTATTCAGAGCTTCCCAAGTCATGCCGCCGGTCATAGCGCCATCACCGATTACTGCCACCGTATAGGAACGGTCTCCTTTTAGGGCTTTGGCTTCCGCCACGCCCTGCGCCCAAGATAGGGCGGTGGAAGCATGGGAGTTTTCTACTACATCGTGTACTGATTCTGCGCGGGAAGGATAACCGGACAGTCCTTGCGCCGTGCGCAGATTAGTAAAGTCCTTGCGCCCAGTGAGGATCTTATGGACATAGGCTTGATGCCCGGTATCGAAAATAATGGTGTCGGTGGGGGAAGAAAACATACGGTGGAGCGCAATAGTTAGCTCGACTACCCCCAGGTTGGGCCCCATATGCCCCCCGGTTTTTGCCACATTCTCTACCAGGAATGACCGGATCTCACCGGCCAGATCCGCCAGTTCCAAGCTGGAGAGCTTCTGCAAATCTGCCGGGTTATTTATCCGATCGAGTATTTTTGCCACCCAGCCAGTTTAGCCGCATTTCAGATCTATAAGGGCGAAGATGGATTTATCGGCAGTTACTTGCGTTAGCGACGCCCAGCGCGTCAAACTAAAACCATGAGTAACAAGCGGTCACGGTTTGCCGGCTCCTTCGCGGGCTCGCGTGCCGGTCTGACCGCGCTTTCTATCGCTATTGGGGCGCTAGTGGGCCTGGTCTCAGTAGGTTTTTACTATTTAATTGAAAGCTGGAGTTATCTACTCACCGGCTACACTGACTACCCTGCCCACGCAGGTGCCCCCCACGGATTCCTGGGACTACCCCCGGTTTTCCTCATCGCGGTCCCAGTGATTTCAGCTTTGCTTTATGGGCCGGTAGTTGCATATTTCACCCCCGGTTCTCGCGGACACGCCGTCCCGGAAGTAATGTTCGCCGTACGGCGCAAAGGCGGGAGGATCCCCGGACGCAACGCCCTAGTCAAACTTTTTGCGTCCTCGCTGACTTTGGGAGGAGGAGGAAACGCCGGGCGCGAAGGTCCAATTGTGATGATTGGTGCTGCGATTTCTTCCTGGGTAGGAACCCGCCTGGGCTTAAGTAAACAACGCCTGATGTTCCTGTGCGCTTGCGGGGCTGCCGCCGGAATCGCCGCTACTTTTAATGCTCCCCTGGCAGGCGCCTGTTTCGCGGTGGAACTGGTGCTAGGGGCTCTTAGCGCCGAAGACTTTGTCTTCATCGTGTTTGCCTCGGTATCTGCCTCCCTGGTGTCCCAACAGTTTCTCCCTGACCGAGCCAACGTACCCCTCAGCCAATCCTTGGAGCTGTTTTCGCACAGTGACTATCTGCTGGTAGCCCTGGCAGCCTTGGTCGCAACCCTGGCGGGAATCGGGTTTTCTAAACTGATCTATCTGGTTTGGGATGGCATCGATCTGGTATATCACTGGAAAGCGTGGTTCCGCCCCGTAGCCGGTTCAGTGCTGTTGGGGATTTTCTTGTATTACTTCCCTCTGCTTTACGGTACCGGGGAGAGCGTGCAGCTGCGGGTACTCTCGGGTGATTTCCCGCTTGCGATGGTGGTAGCACTGCTACTAGGGCGCGCGCTGAGTGCCGCTTTCACTATTTCTATGGGGGGAGCCGGCGGAGTCTTCGGACCTACCTTATTTGTGGGCGCCTGCGCGGGCATGGCGGTGGGACAGCTAGTGCAACCCTGGTCGGCTTCTTCAACTGCCATTTATGGAGTAATCGGCATGGGGGCAGCTTTCGCAGCGGCCTCCCGCGCTCCCCTAACCGCAGTGTTTATCATTATTGAGATGACCAGGCAGTATTCTCTGATCCTCCCGATGATGTTGGCAGTAGCGATTGCTACCGGGATTTCTCTATTTATGACCCGTTCGACTATCTATACTCAAAAGCTGCACCGCCGCGGTGAGCGGCTTTCTGACCCGGTCTCCGCCACTCTGCTCGGACGCAGTACGGCGGCGGATTTAATGCATCAACCACCGCAAGTTTTAGATGCAGATATTACTTTGGGTCAGGCCGAAAAAGCCCTGGAAACCTCGGGAGAAGTTTCGCTGGCAGTAGTAGATGCTCAGGGAATATTCCAAGGCTCAGTGAGCGCCCTCTTACTGCGTGAGGAGATCGAAAAACGCGGCGAGGATGTACCCCTGTCAGAAATCCGCCTGGTCTCAGCGTTTTGTTCTCCCGCTGAGCTCCCTAGTCAAATCCTCAAGGAGCTGGCGCAGTCCTCCCTCTCAAATCTGCCGGTGGTGGGGCGCTCCCAAAAAGTTTTGGGGTATGTGCGAGGGCGCGACCTGATCGTCAAGCTGTACCGTCAGCAAACCCAGGCGCTCAGTCAACGCGACTTGGGAGATTCTCTGGGCAAGCGGATTCGCAAACACTGGAAACATCGCCACCGCTAACGCCACTCTGGGCGTGGTAAAAACCGGTTGTAATCACTAACCGAAACATCGGAAACACACCTATTTATCTCAGTGAGTTATTTTCCTCTAGCCGGGTGCAAGCACGGTTAATCCGGGTCCCCCGAGCACTTTTGCCGTGCCGGATACTATGACCTGTTACTTGCTACCTAGTTTTTATAGTGATTTGCACATTATTCGCTTTGATGAAATCCGCTATAGGAGCAAAACTCTGGGCACGGTAAAAGATGCGAGTGGGGGCTTGATTCGAGCGAAGCAAGAATCACCGGGGTCCCCCGAGCGCTTTTACCGTGCCCAGAGCACTAGAGTTATTGCGTTATCAGGCAACTAGGTTGCGCAGTACGTACTGCAGGATTCCACCGTTGCGGTAGTACTGGGCTTCACCGGGAGTGTCGATCCGCACGGTGGCGTCGAACTCTACGGTGGAGCCATCGGTCTTAGTCGCTTTCACCTTCATGGTCGGCGGAGTTACCCCCTCATTCAGCTGGGTAATACCGCTGATATCGAAGGTTTCAGTCCCGTCGAGCCCTAGGGAATCGGCGCTTTCGCCTTCGGGGAACTGCAGCGGGAGTATCCCCATCCCGATCAGGTTGGAGCGGTGAATACGTTCGAAAGACCGAGCGATAACCGCTTTCACCCCCAGTAGCAAAGTACCTTTAGCGGCCCAGTCACGCGAGGATCCGGTACCGTATTCCTTGCCCCCTAGCACTACCAGGGGCACGCCGGCCTGGGCGTAGGAAACCGAAGCATCGTAAACCGGTACCACCGGGGCATCAGCTTTGGTGAAGTCCTTGGTGAAACCGCCCTCAACATTGTCGAGAAGCTGGTTACGGATGCGGATATTAGCGAAGGTGCCGCGCATCATCACTTCGTGGTTACCGCGCCGCGAACCATAGGAGTTGAAGCTGCGCCGTTCCACTCCGTGGGAACTCAGATATTGACCTGCCGGGGTCTTTTCAGCGAAAGCACCCGCCGGGGAAATATGGTCGGTAGTTACCGAATCTCCCAGTTTCAGCAGCACCCGGGCTCCGGAAATATCTTTCACCGGGTTCGGGGTTTCCGGCATTCCTTCGAAGAAGGGTGCCCGGCGCACATAGGTGGAGGCATCGTCCCACGCGAAAGTGGGTGAATCGGGAACCTCCAGGGATTGCCAGCGGTGATCGCCTGCAAAGACGCTCTGATAATCATGCAGATACATATCGCGATCGATAGCCTGACCGATTACTTTTTCTACTTCTTCGGCAGCTGGCCAAATATCGCGCAGGTAAACTTCGTTCCCCTGGCTATCTTTGCCGAGCGGCTCGGTTTCGAAATCGAAGTCCATGGTTCCGGCCAGCGCGTAGGAGATTACCAGCGGCGGGGATGCTAGATAGTTCATCTTTACATCCGGGTTGATCCGCCCCTCAAAGTTACGGTTACCAGAGAGGACGGACACTACCGTCAGATCTGCTTCCGCTACCGTGTTGTGTACCTCTTCGGGCAGCGGGCCGGAGTTACCGATACAGGTGGTGCAGCCGTAGCCGACAATATCGAAGCCCATCTGCGACAGATAGGGCATCAAACCAGCTTTTTCATAGTAGTCCCGCACCACTTGGGAGCCGGGAGCTAGCGAGGTTTTCACCCACGGCTTGGGCTTTAGACCCTTTTCAGCGGCGTTCTTGGCGAGCAAACCAGCCGCCATCATCACCGAGGGGTTCGAGGTGTTAGTGCAAGAAGTAATGGAGGCAATCACTACGTCGCCATGATCCATGGCTACTTCTTCCCCACCAGCTAGTTTCACTTGGGTGGGGCGGGTAGGCCGCATCAGTTTCGGATCAATGGTTTTATCGCCGGCCACATAGTCGGGCAGAATCTTCTTGAAGGAATCTTTGGCCATTGCCAACTCGATGCGGTCTTGCGGACGCTTCGGACCAGCAATCGAGGGCACTACGGTGGACAGATCCAGTTCCAGATATTCGCTGTAACGTGCCTCGTGAGAGGGGTCATGCCACAGTCCTTGCCGCTTGGCGTATTCCCGCACGAGGGCGCAGGCCTCTTCGCTGCGTCCGGTCAGGTGCAGGTAATCAATGGTCACGTCATCGATCGGGAAGATGGCGGCGGTCGAGCCAAACTCGGGCGACATATTGCCGATAGTGGCGCGGTTGGCCAGAGGAACTGCTCCCACGCCCTCGCCATAGAACTCTACGAACTTGCCAACTACTCCATGGTCACGCAGCATTTGGGTGATGGTGAGTACCACATCGGTGGCGGTAGCACCGGGAGCGATTTCACCGGTGAGCTTGAAGCCCACTACCCGCGGAATCAGCATCGATACCGGCTGGCCGAGCATGGCCGCTTCGGCCTCGATTCCGCCAACACCCCAGCCGAGGACACCTAGGCCGTTAACCATGGTGGTGTGGGAGTCGGTTCCTACCAAAGTGTCGGGGTAAGCCAGCGCGCCGTCCTCGTCCTTATCGGCGAAAACTACCCGCGCCAGGTATTCGATATTTACCTGGTGAACGATGCCGGTCCCCGGGGGTACTACCCGGAAGTTTTCAAATGCGCCCTGTCCCCAGCGTAGGAACTGGTAACGTTCCTGGTTGCGCTGATACTCAATATCCATATTCTTTTCTACGGCATCTTTAGAGCCGAATACATCGATCTGCACCGAGTGGTCAATAACCATTTCCGCTGGTACTTGCGGGTTAATCAAGTCAGGGTCTTTGCCCAGGTTCACCACCGCGTCACGCATAGTAGCCAGGTCAACGATGCAGGGAACGCCGGTGAAGTCTTGCATCAAGACTCGCGCCGGGCTGTACTGGATTTCCTTGCTGGGCTCAGCATCGGGATCCCAATTCGCGATCTGCGTGATCTGCTCTTTGGTGATGTTTTCCCCATCCTCGTTACGTAGCAGGTTTTCTGCCAAGATTTTCAAGGAGTAGGGCAACTTTTCAGTGCCGGGTACCGCCTTTAGGTCATAGATTTTATAGCTCTTATCGCCGACACTTAGCTGTGTCGCCGCGCCAAAGCTGTTTAAGCTCATTGCAGCCTCCCATATGGAATCAAGATATTTTCTCTTGACATCAAGATACTTTGCGAGCTGCGCAAGCGCCAGTATTTACAACTCCGATTTTTTCTTTCGCGTATTACCGCTCTATTTTGAGAAGGAAATTCCGGCTTTACCTGCGAGGACGCAAGTGTGGGCAACCAGGCGACCACTGCCCACTCTCAGAGCGTGTTCCGACCCCACTCCCCAAAAGCGTGGGATTTATAAAAGAATTTTGTTACCTAATTTTTCTTTTACGTTACTTTTTACCAAGTATTCCTAGAACTTGTAGGACGCATTATCGGCTGTGACACTAGGTGGGACGCTCCTATGGCGTTACCGATTGGCATGATTGCGAGTGCGTGAGCAAGTTTCCCCCTGCATCCAGAGAAAATACCTCTGGCCGTTATTCGTCAAAATAAACTTAGTAGGTATCCGTCAACTAGTGCAACGAAAAAGTAGAGAACCAGCGCTCTTAAAAATGATTCGACATGCTTTTTCGGATCTTGATAAAGCTCTTTTTGCGGTATTTTCGATAATCTTATCCGCTTGCTATTTCGCCACCACAGCAGATCAATGACGAGCAGGTCAAAAACATTTAAGGTCTGCCCTAGGACTAGCAAACATATAAAGTTATAAGCGAAGTTTTCCTGGCGAATAGGGATTCCCAAAAGCAAAAACAGGACATTAAATACGAAAAAATTTGCTACCCAGATACCGGCTTTCCCCGTTTCTTTAAACTTTCCGCGGTACTCGGCAATCTCTTGGATGCAGTTTTGAACTTTAACCGGATAGGAACTGTAGTTTCTTAAATTTTTCTGATCTGTGCCAGTCCCTAAGTAGCAGACCCCAAAAAATGCCGCACACAAAATGACTGTCTCGATTAAAAGCACACGTATCCCCTAACCCTGAAGCGTACTGGGTCACCTCCAAGGATCCAGATCCACTAACCTATGCCTCATCGGGAACTGATGAAGGCTTTGAATAGCTTTTTCTATCCTGCCTATTTGTCCTCTAGCATTTTTAGGTGACATTAAATTGAAGGTGATATATGCATAAATGCCCCGCAAGTCCTCTTCTGCTTCATGTGATATGCAAACCGCATAGCTCATAAACCAAATTCCTTGTGCAAAGATTCAAATACTTCGTCTGCCGGTTTCACATCCCCAGATAGCACTGACTGATAGCCTTTCCCCAGCTCTGCTTGCAATTCATTTCTTGTCATAGAGCCTAAATCTAGCGGCTCCCTGTAATTAAGCTTTACGTTGAAAGGAAGTCCCTGCTGTAAAACCACCTGCTTATAAAACATGGTAATCGCGCTTGAAGGAGGAAGCCCTAAAGAATTCAAAATATGTTCTGCTTGCTCTTTTAACTCTGGATCAATACGCGTATACAAGTTAGCTGTTTTTGCCATACAATCTCCCCTTGTTTCTTACGACGATCATATAACATTGCATTGGCATTGCAATGACGTTAGCAAGTCACACTCACCCGTAAGATTAAAGCGAAATCGCGCTCAAATCGCACGAGGCCAGCCTAGAGCCACAACAGCTTAATTCTTTTAGCGATAAGCGATAGAACCTTGAGACTCCTGCTGTACAAAGGCAAAATACGCCCAGCTATTACGCGCGTAACATCACCGCAACAGTCTCAACGGTCGATACAATGTATCAAATCCATTGATAAACGAGGTTTTTTTGGCACAGCTGCTGTGTCAAGAATCATGTCCGAACGGAAAAACACCTCACACACCTCGACCCTTACCCGTGCCCGGCTTGTCTTCTTCGTGTGGCGAGCGGCGCGAAAGCACAGTGAGGCACACGTTCTGTCTTTGTTCTTGAAATTAAAAAGACAGAGCGTGTGACCCGCTTAGGTTCAAAGAACTTACTTCTTGCCCGTCTGCTGTTCCCTCAGCTTCTGGCGTGCCTCCTGAATCTCCCACCAATCGGAATTCTTGAATCCATCGGGGCGAACAGAATTTGGGTCGTACGGGTTCCATGTATTCTTCGTATTCTTCGTATTCTTCGTATTCTTCAGTGTGACTTTAAGGTCCTTCGCGATACCCTTTCCCGCTTCGGCGCCCATATACACATACAATCCAGTGCCCGTTTCGCCTAAAATCTTCGTACCTTGTTGAGGCCATGGATTGTCTTTCGCTACGGCAATGCATACTCCGCCACCGTAATCGTTAGGTGGCATGTGACTGAACATCCATGTATGGTCGTTTACCTTCTTCACGCTCCACTCACTGGACTTCCAGCTAGACGGAACATCCACATAGAAGTAGTCCGTCATGAATGAGTGACCGCCGTTCGCTGCCTTGGTCTTAGCAACCTTCTTTTCCTTAGCGGCTTTCTCCTCGGCTGCCTTCTTCTCTTCCTCTGCCTTCTTGGCTGCTACGGCATCGTCCCTGCGCTTCTGTGCCCTCTCTTTAAGCTCATCAAGCTTGGATATATCTATCCCACTGTCCTTCGCTGCGTTATATGCTGCTTCGATTTGCTCGTCTGTCACCTCTTCCGCAGGGATTGGCTCGATAGTGATTTCCTTCTCAACATCGGTCTTGCCATCCTTGGCAATGCTCACCCTCGTAACCGCATCCTTTGTGTCATAGATGGTGCCGTCCTCTGCGATTGGCGATGCCGCAATCGCAAGGCTGTAATCTCCCGGTTTTAGCGCTATGTCAGAGGAACTTGACCCTCCATAGAACATGCTGTCCACATCATTTCCCTTGGAATCTTTTCCAGTAGCATGGACAGGGATTTTTGTGCCCTTCTCCGTATCAAGCCCCTTGGCGTTCACTACCATCGGCACGCCATACGTCTTGGCTTCTTGTGCTGAGAAATACAGATACGCGCCTCCGCAGCAGACCGCAATTGCCGCTATAACGGCTATCACCACTAATAATTTCGTTCGTTTCTTCTTCGCTGATTCATCAACCATTACTTTTCCGCCGTTTCCTTTCTTGCAATGTTCTGAGTGTCTTTATGAAATCATCTTGAAGTGCTTAAATGCCTTGATGATTGCATCGTGTTTGTCTTTCGGGCATTGAGGTCGATTTTTAGCAGCCATCCCTTCTTTTACGTAGGAGAATTGCTTCTCAAGCCCTAGTTCATCTTTCAAAGTTGCGATATATAGCGGCGACACTTTCAGACCGTACTTTTCAAGCACGTATGCCTGAATCTGCTTGTATGTCGGCTTTGGCGGTAGTTTCTCACGCTTCAGGTCTTTCATATCAACATCCACATATAAATGCTCTTTGACATTTTGCCGGGTTAAGAGACATACCGTCTCCACATGGTGGGTGTGGGGGAAAAGGTCGTAGGCCTGCAAGGACGTAATCTGGTAGCCGCGGGATACCGCGACTTTCAGGTCGCGAGCTAGAGCTGCCGGATCGCAGGCTACGTAGATAATCCGCTCGGGCTCTAGACGCGCCAACGCCGCCATCACTTTTTGTCCCGCACCGCTGCGCGGCGGATCCATTACTACCAGGGGCGGCGTCTTCATCTTGCCGCCATAGTCCGCGAGTACCCGGGCATCTACCCTTCCTGCGTGGATCTGCAGGCGTCCGGCCGCCCCTGACAGGTTTTTCCGTGCCATTTTCACTGCCGGCTTTGACCCCTCCAAAGTGGACAGGCAACCTCCCCTGTCCAGGATGTTGGCTAGAGGACGCGAAAACAGCCCCGCACCCGAGTACAGTTCCAGGATTTCTTCCCATTTTCTGTCCCCAAAAGCAGGCGGGCGGTCGCTAGTCGAGTTTGCGTCCCCACTCCCGCCATTGAGAGGGTTTCCTAGACCCTCCCCCTGAGCAGTAGATACCCCGCTACCTACCCCAAAATCACTGGTAGCCGCCGCCATTACTTGCTCGCCTAAAATCCGTGCCGCCTGACGGTGTGCCTGCCAAAAACCGTTCGGTGCCACCAGGTAGTCTCCGAAACCGGCAACCGTTAAACGCACGTTCTTTTCTGCAACCTGCTGAGCTGATTCGTTAAAGAGGGCACGCCCATTCCAAACTCGCAGCCCGTCCGCACTCGCCCAAGCCCGGATACGCCCTCCCGGCTTAAACACCTCGCTCCAGCTGGCGGGATCACCGAAAAAAGACGCATCACTAATCACCGGATCCGCCAGGGGAAAACTATCAATCTCTACCAGTTCTTCCCCGCGGAACTTAGTCATCGCTAGGCGCCCAGCAGCACTGACTTCAAAATCGGCGCGCAACCGATACCCTAAACCGTCCTCACCGCCAGCGTGTCCACTACTTACGCCTAGGCAGCTCAACTCTCCCCCGCTCACCGCTAATGCTTGCGCGAAAACTTCCTCTCCCCCCAGGCGCCGCAAACAATCTGCCAGCACCTGCGCTTTCCAGATGCGTTGGTACGGCAGTTTTACGTGGCAAAGATCCGCCCCGCCCGTGCCTCCCGGACCACCCAAAGCCCACACCGGCGCTTGCCGCTGCTCCGAAGCCTGAACTACCGCGCTCACCTCGGCAAAAATAACTTTGCCTTTTTTAGCGATCGGTACGGCTTTCACCTGCTCCCCCGGCAGTCCGAAACGCACCATATAGGTTTGACCGTCCCTATGCGCCAGGCAGTAACCGCCGTGGACGGGGCGCAGCAGCTGCAGAGAAACTTCGTTCATAGTTAAAAGTCGGTAGCAAAGTCAGGCTGAATATCGTCATGGATTTTAGATTTAGGGTCAGAAGGCGGTGGGTCAATCCCCCAACCACCGTGAACACTATTGAACCAAGGAAGATGGTCCCCCTCACCCACAAACGCGCCTCGGGTAATGTCTTGGACTCGCCCTCTAAATACCGGGGAAGATTGGCGATATTCTTCCGGAGGAAGCAGCGTCTCTACCCCGGCTCGCTGGTCTGCCCGTTCGCGGCTATGGGAAAAATTCCAAGGCACCATTACCACTAGCACTCCGGGTAGATCCCGAAGCTGACGGCGAATACGATAGACAGAGCGATTATGCAAGAGCTTCTGCCAAGGATATTTTACCAGGTAGCAGGGAATATAGATTACTACTAGGTCGCGGGGAGAACGGTTCCGCAAAGAACGCACATGCTGCAGCAACGGGCCGGTAATATCACGAAAAGGCGAAGCTAATACCGTCAGTGGCACTTCCACCCCGCTGTGCTTCCAGGTTTCTTTCAGCTGCTCAAAATCATCGGGCTCAATCTCGACGTGCACTAAAGATAGCGAGGAAGGATGGCAAGCGCGAGCATAGGAGATGGCCCGCATGGTAGGTTTGTACAGGTTAGACACCAATACCAGGCTTTGCACCCGGGAAGGCATCGCCCGGGCGGCCGCATAATCAGCCACTTCAATCTCATCACTGGAGAACTGATAGTACTTACCAATCCTCAACAGCAGCGTAAACACTATGGCCATTAGCGCTAAGGCAACCCAGGCGCCGTGGGCAAACCGAGAGACAGTTACCACCACCAGGACGGTGGCGGTACAGATAAAACCAATAGCGTTTACCGTCCAGCGGCGGCGCAGAATCTTCCGGCTTTTTTGGAAGGTCCGCGAACGTAGTTTTGCATTCCAGTGCCGCAGCATCCCCAGTTGGGATAGCGTCAAAGAAATGAAAACTCCGATGATATACATCTCGATTAGTCTGGGTGATTGCGCACCGGTAAACGTAATTAAAACTGCTGCTACCAGGGCCGGCACGCAAATAACTGGCGACAGGGAACGCCGGTCAGCACGCCGGAAAATTTGGGGCGGCAAAAACCCATCACGGGACAGCACCTGAGTCAGCTGCGAGAACCAGTTGAAAGCGCTATGAGCGGCAAAAACTAGGATCACTGCCGTGATCGCAGTAACCAGGTAGGCCATTACCGGGTAGGGGGCGAATACGATCTGTGCTAGCTGCGCGATTACCGGAGGGATGTCATAGGCCGCCAGGGGGCCATTTGCACCGATTATCTGAGAGTCATAGGCCGGGACTTTGATACCAGTAACTTTCGCTAGGTGCAGCATCGAAAGCATCATTGCTGCACTAATCAGCCCGAACAAGGCCAGGGTGATCCGGGCATTCTTGGAGCGGGGTTTCCTGAAAGCAGGCACCCCGTTACTGATTCCCTCTACCCCACTCAGGGCTACGCATCCTCCCGAAAACGCCCGCAGGAACAGCAATAGTCCCCCTAAGCCATGCAGTCCCGCCTGATAGCGCACCGCGGGTAAAAGCTCCCTACCTGCACTATCTGCTAGCCTCAGGCTGCCTAATGCCTCCTGGACAAACCCGAAAATAGCTAGCAACGCGATGGCTGCCATAAATAGATAGGCGGGGATGGCAAATAATTTTCCCGACTCTCGCATTCCCGACAGATTCAGCAGGGTTAAAACTGCAATTACCGATACGGCCACTAAAACTTGATGGGTATTGAGCGCTGGAAACAGTGCACCTACATAGCTGGCACATACAGAGGTAGAGACCGCGATCGTCAAAGAATAATCAACTAACAGGGCACTGACCGTGACTAGAGCAGCAGTTGGTCCCAGGTTTTGCCGCGCCACCTCATAGTCGCCGCCTCCGCGGGGATAGGCCATCACCACCTGGCGGTAAGAAATAATCACCACTGCCATTACCGCAAAAACAGCCACTCCCACCCACACGGAAATACCCGAGGCGACGATCCCCCCAACCCCTAAGGTCAAAAGGATTTGATCAGGGGCATAGGAAACTGAAGAAAGCGCATTAGAAGCGAAAACCGGCAGCGCGTAGCGTTTAGATAGCCCCTGCCGCATCAGCAGCGCTTTACGCACAGCCGGGCTTTCCCAGCGGTCTTTCACGTTTTTCACACCCTGATCATCCCACTATCTTGCCGAAACCGATAGTTACAACTGATATGAAAGCTGAAAATAGCCAAGAAAAGGTTTACGCTACTTGCATGCACTTCGTAGTTTTAGGATCGGGACGAGTAGGCGCCCGCGTCGCGCAGACCCTGGATGAACAGGGACACTCCGTCGCTATCATCGATTCCAATCCCGATGCTTTTCGCAAACTTCCCACCGATTTTTCGGGACAAAAAGTTTCTGGGATTGGCTTTGATCGAGAGGTACTCGAGCGCGCCAATATCGAGGAAGCCTACGCATTTGCCGCCATCTCTAATGGGGACAACACCAATATATTAGCGGCGCGTATCGCCCGGGAAACCTTCGGGATCGACCGGGTGGTTGCCCGGATTTACGATATTCGGCGCGCAGAAATCTACCGCAAGCTGGGGATCAATACCACTTCTCCGGTGTCTTGGACCGCTTCGGAAATGCTGCGACAAATGCTGCCCGACGACACCCAGCTGGCCTATTCTGATTCTGTCTATCAGGTGAAAATGCTGCGGGTTATTCCCTGCGAAGACTGGGTAGGGGTTTCCTTGCAGCAGACTCAAAAACTTTTGGATATTAAAGTTGCCTATATTGGCCGTGATGGTGAACCCTATTTCAACCTGTCTACCCTGGTGATTCAAGATGGCGACGAATTGATTTGCACGGTTCCTTCCGGGCGAGCCGCGCAAATAGAGCGAGCTTTCAAACGACCCCCGGCACAGGAGGATTAAATGAGGATTGTGATTGCCGGAGCCGGATCGGTAGGGCGCTCGATTGCGCGAGAACTGGTTACAAACGGTTATGAAGTTACCTTGATCGACAATCATCCTTCCCGCATGGAGGTCGCCTCGATTCCACAGGCAGACTGGGTTTTAGGGGATGCCTGTTCGCTAGAAACCCTTTCTAAATCTGAGATAAGTCAAGCTGACGTGGTGGTTTGTGCCACCGGGAATGACAAAGTGAATCTGGTGGTGTGTCTGCTAGCTAAAACCGAGTTCGGGGTGCCGAAAACGGTGGCGCGAGTAAATAATCCCAAGAACGAGTGGCTCTTTGATGATGCCTGGGGAGTTGACGTGGCGGTCTCTACCCCACGAGTAATGACGTCGCTAGTCGAGGAAGTTGTGTCCGTGGGGATCCCGGTACACCTCTTCCGCTTTCACGCTTCCGACACCAACATGTATTCCCTAACTGTCCCCGAGGATTCGGAATTGACCGGGCAGCCCCTGTCTGCTCTCGACCTGCCACCTTCCGTGGTCTTGGCAGCAGTTCTCCGCGATTCCCGTCCCCTGGCTCCTCATCCGGATACTTTATTACAGGGCTTAGATGAACTGCTGATGCTGTTTAGCTCGAAAGCTGAGGACGATCTAGAGCAAATAACCGCTCTGTTCACGCCCCCGCCTGAAGAAATAGCCGATCCGGCGCAAGAAGATTAGTCGGCAGCTTCGCGCAGGTGGCTGGTTTCATCGCGTAGCCACACCCAATTGAAATAACCGACGAGGGCGAATGCGGGCAAACCTAAGATCAGCCGCGCTGCCCCCAGGGGCACCAGCAAATTTGCGTAGTACAAAGGTAGCTCCACCGCTAACCTGAGCGTGAAGAGCCCCACCCACAGCCAGGTGCAAAGCCGGGAAACGAGGTAGAACTTGCGGAAATCTGGGTGGCGCCACCTATCCAGTTTCCCGATAGCACCGGCAACTAGCCACCCGATAGCCGGGCGGCGAGCCAAGATAGTTAACAACAATATCGCTGAGTAAACCCCATTGATCCAAAAACCGAAAGCGAAAAAGTTTTCTACCTGACCGCTGCGCCAAGCCCAAAACACACTGATTAAAGTACCGGCAAGTCCCGCAACTACCTGGCGCAGACTTTGGCGGCGCACCAGGCGAATGACCGCAAAGATTAGGGTGGCTCCCAACGCCAAGATAACCGGCAGCCGCAGAGATTGGGTGAACGGATAGATGGCTACTACCAAGATGGTGGGTAAAGTGGTTTCTAGCGCTCCCCAGGGCCCGCCGATAGCCTCGCCCATAGAGAAATGCTGCGAGCCTAGCTGGGCCCCGAGACCGCCCAGTTGTCCCGAGAGCGAGGCTTCCGAGAGATTTTCAGAAGCGGAAGCATTATTAGCTGCTGTTTTCTCCCTGTCACCTGCTGTTTCTAAACTAGCGTTCATTAGTATAAACAGGCTCAATCTGGAAAGTCGGGTTGATAACGCATAGCCCGTTGGAGCGGGAGATAACCATGCCTTGCACCGCTAGGCGGATTCCGGCTTTTATACCCGGAACGCTTTTGCGCCCTAGCCAAACCACATCTATCGACCCGGTGCCGTCGAACAAAGTCGCGGTAAAAGAACCGGGACCGGTGGGGGCCGGGAAGGTAACAGAACGCAAAACCCCAAATAGTGACACTCTTTGACGCTCAGCTACCTCGCTAACCTTAGAGGCTACCGCAACTTCATCGGTTCCGGCTTGCGCGGTTTCGCTCGCCTCGCTACCTGGTGTCGCCAATTCGCTATTCACTGCTCATCTGCTTCCAGTTGTTCACGCACCTGCTGAGGGAGCAAGATCGGTAACAGTTCGCCGGGAACTCGTGCTTCTTCCCCGCGCACCACCTCCAGGCCATGCAACACGTCCAAAAGTTGCTGCCGAGTATTTTCATCTTCAGCAGCCAGGCCGCGCACGATTACCCGTAGCAACCAACGCTCACCCTCAACGCCCCACAAAAGCAGGGGCAAAGCGCCCTCCCCGGAAGATTTTCCGCCCGGAATCGGCCGCGCCAACACTGCTTCCCCAAAAGGACCAGGCAGGGGAAAAATCTGGTACTCCTGAGATTTAAGCTGTTCCGCAAGCTCTTCGCGGATCTGATCCCAGAGCCCCCCAGAGCGTTGCATCGCGAAAGCAGAAAGCTGCATTTGGCCTGTTCCCGCCACAATTTCTACCGCCAATATATTGCCATGATCATCTTGAACCGGAAACATTTGCAAACCGGCAATCAAGGGAATCCTTATGGCTCCCAAATCTAAGAACTCGCTGCCTTCGGGAGATTCCCCTTCGTTATAAGGCCCCAAGTTCTCTGGGGGTTCTGCGCTCGGCTGCGGGCTGGTAACAGCTGGAGAGCCTTCCGGATCATTTGCGCTAGATCCCGCAGGAAGCTGTGGCTCGACCAGCTTTGGAGAATCGCTCAGGTCTGCCGCGGCTTTAGAAGATTCGCCCTGCAGGACACGTTTACGGCGGGAAGGAAAAAATCTCATGGCACCCGTTTATTCGGCACAGTCCCGGCAGACCGGTTTGCCATCCACGGCTCCCGCTAGGCGGGAACGGTGCTGCACTAGGAAGCACACCGAGCAGGTAAACTCGTCATCTTGTGCCGGAATCACCTGGACAGAAAGTTCCTCACCGGATAGGTCAGCGCCAGGCAGCTCAAAATCTTCTGCAGCTGCGTTTTCGTCCTCATCGACTTCGGAGGAACCAGTGGCCTCTGCCCGGCGAGCCTTCAGCTCTTCCAGGGAGTCCTGTTCCACTTCCTCTTCATTTTTACGGGGGGCGTCATAATCTGTTGCCACGGTTCGTCCCTTCTAAAAGTACTGCTTTGGTCTTCAGTTAAATAAACAATAGACGCGGGGATATTAACACTTCAAGCCCTAAAATGCTAGATACGACAGACACACCGCGCCTAATAGGCAAAAACTTCCCCTAAACGTGGCAATCTCGAAGCAAGGGAACGGAGGAGTATGAAAGACCTAGAGCTGTTGGGATTGCACCCAGATGGTAACCAGCTGATTCTCAATGATGAGGAAGGCACCCGCTATGCCTTGGCCATTACCCAGGAGTTACGCGATAAGCTCCGTCCCGAGCGCCCCAATCTGGAGGCGGTGCCCCAAAGCCCGAAGAAAACAGTGCCCCCACGGAAGATTCAATCTTTGATTCGTGCCGGCAGCACGGTTAGTGAAATCGCAGATAAGTTCGAATTGCCGGTAGCGAAAGTACAGCGTTATGCTACCCCGATTTTGGCGGAACGACGCCACATTGCGAATCTGGCGCAATCATGCCAGGTAGGGGGCGAATCAGATTCTCCCCATCTGGGGGAACTGGTGATAGATCGCCTTGCCGCCCGCGGAGTTTCTGCAGACTCACTGCGCTGGGATGCGGTTCGCGGCGGAAAGGGCCCTTGGGAAATTATTTTGACTTTTACCCAGGATGCTCGGGATTTGACGGCCCGTTGGCATATGGAGCCCGGTGCTTCTACAGTTAGCGCCCTCGATCAGGAAGCTATCTGGTTAACCGAGGCCTCCCAACCAGCTTCGAAGGTGTCGAGTTTCGAAGAGTTCTTCCCGATGCCATCTGCCCAACCTGCTCCGCCCCAACAACCAGATACCGGTACAGAGGCTCTTTTAGAAGCATTGGCGGCGGCACGCGGAAAACGCGATGCCTCCCCCGAAGTACAGCTTGGCGAGGACCAGACCGATTCGGCAGAAATTCCGGATTTGGAGGATGAGCCCGCCGATAAAAATCCGGAGCTAAAGACCCCGGCAGAAATCGTTTCCCTTTCAGGAAAACGTTCCGAAGAGCGCTCAGAAGAAGAGAATCCAGCGCCGTCCTCCTCAGCTTCGCCGCAAAGCGATTTTAGCCCTGTAGATACTGCGGTGCTCGGGAATAAATCCTCGATCCCGCACGCAGATCCTGCCAGTCAATCTCCACAGGTAAAACGCAGCCCGGAAAATGTGTGGGATAGCAGCGAGCCTACTTTTGTGGGGACTTTGTCGGAAACTGAGGCCCTTAATCTGGATTTGACCAGGCGTGCTCCCGCCGCCTCCGCGTCGGAAAACACCTCGGAAGCTCCTTCGCGTCCCGCTCCTCCTCCCCCCAGCTCCGAACCGGTAGAGGCCGCGCCGGTACTGCCGGGAATGGAAAATGTTGAGGAAAACGATAAGACCATTCTCGTCTCCGGGAAAAACGTCCCTAAAAACAAGGGTAGGCATCGGCGTTCCCAGCGTAAGTCCATCCCCAGTTGGGACGATATCGTTTTTGGAACCAAGCCGCGGTGATATCGGTACGGGAGTGCGGGCCTGATCGCTAAACCAGGATTAGGGGGATTTCCATCTCGGCTGGGGTTAGCGAACCATGTACCCCCACCATTTGTAATACTCCGGGGCTATGGAAACGCGAATCCACGAACTGATAGTTTTCTTTGGCGAAAATGGTAAAGTCTCCGATGCGATCTGGTTCGCTAATATCACCGTAAGCCTGGCGGTAATCAGCTATTATTTGACCGCGCCCGCCAACCAGTTTTTGCCACTGCGCGAGCACCATCGCTTTAGGGGCCTTCCGGGAGCGTTTTCCGGCGGGATCCTGCCCTAGATACTGCTCTTTTAGATGGATATGCAGAGCGCGCGGCTCCCCCGAAACTGCAGCTATCTGCGAGGCCAACTCGCAGCTAGCTAAATCAATAGTGGTGTCCGGGGTGAGGTTCACCATGCCATGATCTGCGGTTATCGCCATGACTACGTCATTAGGTAGTTGGGCCCGCAGCTCGCCCAGAGCCCGATCAATCGCCTCAAGTTCTTGCAACCACCGGGGATGAGACCATCCCAGATTATGCCCCCAATGATCTAGCTGCGACCAGTAGAGATACACATAGTCGGCACCCTGTTTGAGAGCTGTCGCAGCTTGGGCGCAGCGCTGAGATAGTTCCGTAGACACCTTGAGATTCGCGTCCCGCAAAGTGATGTCACTAAGTTTGGATCCCACGAAGTCAGGCGGGACTAAGGCTACAGATTCCAGGGCGGCATTACGGGCATAAGTGAAATGGGTTGGCTGGTCGCACCAGGAACGGGCCGTATGCTTAAAGCCTTCAAAAGTAATCAGATTGAGGACGCGCCTAGCAGCCGGATCCCAACACTGATACCCCAGCATCCCGGTTTGCGCCGGTGAAAGTCCCGTGTGCAGGCTAGTTAAGGCAGCCACTGTAGTGGAGGGTACACAGGTTCTGACCGGCTGTCCCCAGGTCTCCTCCGCCTGAGTAAGGTAAGGCCGCATAAAGGGAATATGCCCCCGCCTAGCCGAAAGCAGCTGCTGTCCCATGCCATCAATCGCGACTAGGCATAACCGGCGTTTGTCTTCCCCCATTATCTGCCGCAGCGGGGCAGAAAACTCGGTTTCTTCCTGCCAGTGCAGCGTCCCAAAAAGCGAGGGTAAAATATCCCATATCCGCATTCCAGTCGCAGTTTTCTCACGGTGACTCATACCTCTTATGCTCTCATACCCGCGAGCCGAATCTGACTAGCAGCCCGTTTTTTGCTTTGATAATAAGGTGAGCAAAAAGTCGCATGAACCCGATCAGCCTGACCTGTTTTCTGCAGCCATGCCTGCAGCGGATGCCCTCGACCAGCCAGACCCGAACGAAAAACGGGCAAGCTCCCCCTCAAAGAGTGTTTCTGCGACCTCTGTTACTACCCGCCCGCAGCGGAAAAAGACCTCTGTCTCTCCTCAGGAAATCGCAGAGGAAAAAATTACTCATATTGATGTGTCCGAGGAAATGCGTACTTCCTTCCTGGAATACGCCTATTCGGTGATTTATGCGCGCGCCCTGCCAGATGCCCGGGATGGTCTAAAACCGGTACAGCGGCGCATCGTCTATATGATGAGCGAAATGGGACTGTGGCCGAGCAAAGGCCATGTGAAAAGCTCGCGCGTAGTCGGGGAAGTTATGGGTAAGCTCCATCCCCACGGAGACAGCGCCATCTATGACGCAATCGTGCGCCTAGCGCAAGACTTTAACCTGCGGATGCCGCTGGTGGATGGACATGGAAACTTTGGTTCCTTAGATGACGGCCCGGCGGCGGCGCGCTATACGGAAGTGCGGATGGCTCCGACCGCGCAAGATATGGTGTCCAATCTAGATGAGGACGTCGTAGATTTTGTTCCCAACTACGATAACCAGTTCCAGCAACCGGCAGTGCTCCCGGCGGCTTTCCCCAATCTTTTAGTAAACGGAGCCAATGGGATCGCAGTGGGGATGGCCACCTATATTCCTCCTCATAACTTGGGGGAAACCGTGGCCGGCGCGATTCATCTGCTAGAAAATCCCGAGGCAACTACTGAAGATTTAATGCGTTTTATTCCCGGCCCCGACTTGCCAGGCGGCGGAATCATTGTGGGGCTGGACGGTGTACGCCAAGCCTACGAAACCGGGAGGGGCATCTTCCGCACTCGCGCCAAGACCTCGATTGAGCGAGTTACTGCCCGCAAGATGGGGATTGTGGTCACCGAACTGCCTTATATGGTGGGTCCGGAAAAAGTGATTGAAAAAATCAAAGATGGAGTACAAAAGGGCAGGATAAAAGGTATTTCTGCGGTCACTAACCTAACGGACCGTGACCACGATATGCGCCTAGTGATCGAGATTAAATCTGGTTTTAACCCCGAGGCGGTGCGCGCCGCACTCTTCAAGCACACCCCGATGGAGGATTCTTTCGGGATTAACGCGGTGGCTTTGGTCGATGGCCAGCCGCGCACTCTGGGGCTAAAAGAAATGCTGCAGGTGTTCCTCGATCACCGCATGGAGATCGTAATGCGCCGCAGCCAATACCGCCTGCGCAAACGGCAAGAACGGCTGCATTTAGTGCAAGGGCTGCTAATCGCGGTCCTCGATATTGATGACGTTATTCAGATTATTCGCGCCTCCGAGGATGCTGCTCAAGCAAAAGCCCGCTTAATGGAGGCTTTTGACTTAGATGATGTGCAGTCTGAACATATTTTGTCCTTGCAGCTGCGCCGGTTAACTAAGTTTTCGCGCCTGGAACTAGAGGCGGAGCGTGACCGCTTAACCGAAGAAATCGCCGAGCTAGAAGCCCTAATTGCCTCCCGAGAAAAACGGCAAGAGCTGGTGGTTAGTGAGCTGCGGGAAGTGGCACAAAAACGCTCGGATCCGCGGCGGACAGTGCTGCTGGCAGAAGAGGGCGCGGCTGAGTTAACGGCAGACCAGGATACTCCCTTGGAAATCCCAGATGAACCGGCAACCGTAGTTTTAGGGGCCGGCGGTCTGGTGGCACGCTTCCCTGGGCATGAGGCTTTAGCTTCTGAGGGAGGGCGCGAGCCTTGGGATGCAATTATTGCTACAGCCCAAACTACCGCTCGCGGCCAGGTGGGCGCGATTAGTTCCCTGGGAACTTTATATAAACTTACTGCCCTGGAAGTTCCGGCTTTGGTACGTTCGGCAGCGGCGCCCTCGCTGCGAGGTACCCCTCCAATTTCGCGGCTGCTGAACTTAGAGGATGGCGAGGAAGTAGTGGGGCTGGTTCCCCTGGATGAAGAAGGACCGACTTGGTGGGCCGCCACGGCTGCTGGGGTTATTAAACGGATCCGGCCGCAGGTGCTAGCTACCCAGGATTCTTATTCCATAATCGGTCTAGACAGCGGTGACCAAGTGGTGGCAGCTGGCAGTGGAGGCGATGACGGTGCTTTCGTGCTGATTTCTTCGGCCGCGCAACTGCTGCGCACCCCGGCGGATAAAGTACGCCCCCAAGGACGCACTGGTCAGGGGATTTGCGGAATGAAACTTGCCGATGGTGACCAGCTAATTGCCGCCGCCTTGGTTAGCGCCGAAAACCTAGAGTCTTCCCTGGTGGTAACGGTCGCCGGAATTTCTTCTTCTGGCCCCGGTAGTGGGCAAACTAGCGCGAAGGTCACTCCTGTGCTGCAATACCCCCAGAAGGGACGCGCCGGACAGGGGGTGCGTTGTCAACGTTTCTTGAAGGGTGAAAGCCGCCTGTCTTTGGCGGCCATCACCGCTACCCCGCCGCGTGCCCTCAGCAAAGATGGATCTCCCCTCCCTCTACCGGCGGAAACTGATAAGCGAGATGCTTCTGGTAGCGGGCTGAAGCGACAAATCTATTACCTGGGGTAATGCGGTGATACCGCTTTCGCGTGCCTAAAAGTCTTGAAAGATGAATCGCTGACTTGCTCGCTGAGCGGGTATCCTACTGCAGGGCGGGAGTTTCAATCGCATACTGGGTAGAGGTTCCGATGACTTTAAATCCGGCCTCGAGAAAAAGACGCCGGGTTGCCGGGTCAGCGGCCTCGGGCAATAGCGCCCCAGCGGTGGCGAATCCTTGTTTCTTAAATGCCTGGAGTACGCAGGCGATTAGCGATTTCAAAATCGCCGCATTTTCCCATCCTGGAAGCAGGCCCAGCAGATCTATATATCCTTGACGGTTGCCTACCGCGGTCCAATCTTGCCGGTAGATAGAAGAAAGCACAAAGCCGGCAATCTGGGAACGGTCAGTAGTTTTATCTAGTGCTACGAAGGAACATTCCGGGATAAATGCTCCCCGGCGGGTGGTCCAATCCTCCGAGCTGTATCCCGATCCCGGTTTTTGTTCTTCCAGGATCCGGTTGAGAGCTTGTCGCAACAGGTCATCGAGCTCTTTATCCCAGGTAACGATGTGGAAGGGATGAGAAAGGGCAGGGATCTCGATCGGGTGGGACAGGTCGCGAGATACATCCACGAAAGAATCAGTTTGCGAATAACCCGCTTCTAGCAGCAACTGCGACAGTTCCGGGGCGATATCTTCCACGTAAAATAGGACGCGCCCCGGCCGGGAGTGATCTAACAGGGCACGCGCTTGATCCCGCTGCCAAGAGATGGATATGCGTCCTAGTCCTTGACCACGATAACGCGGATCTACTCCGCCTTCGCAAACCACTTCGTTTGCTAGCAGCCGCGGACGTACCTGTGCGTAGGCGACCAGGTTATTTTCCGGGCCGAAAGCGCCGATAGTGCGCCAGCTGGAGGGGGCGGCAAAAAAATCTGCGATTTCAGAAATCGCGGTCCGAAAGGGGGGATTGTCGAACTCTTCGATCCGATGGATCAGGCTCCCCATTTCCGCCACGTTATCGGGACCTAGGCTACGCCAAGAAAATTTTCCGCCACCGGCCGGCAAAGACCATTCCTGCCCGCTCATTACAGCTCCACCGTATAGATCATGCGCGCCCCCGCCAGCTGAAAACCACAGGCACTGCACACCTGGGAGAGGTCACCAAGTTTGGGATAGTTGTCCTCGGCAAAGACCTGTTCATAGCCCGAGTCCGCGCAGGCAGAAAGCACTTGGGAGAGAGTTTGTTTTAAGACCGCGAACTCTGCGCCGTGGTTATCGGCGTTTTGCCGATCATCACCAAAAATATCTACTGCTACTGCCGGAATAATTTGTTCAGAGGCACCCCCGGATTCTAAGCAGCTGCTTTGACACAGATTCCGGTATACCACCAGGCAATAGGCAAGAACGCGACCCGAACTCATCGAGATAGCCGCAAAGGAAAGATTGGGAGCCAGATTCGCTACTACCCGCCCCCACCAGCGGGAAGCATCTCCTTTATCGGCATATAGGCGCGCGGAGTTAGCTACGTGGAGGGTTTTTATTTCTTCCCATTGATCGGGAGAGAGCCGCCGGGCAGAAACTATGCGTACATCCTTAGTGGGGAACTTTCCTTCCAGGGTAGCGAGATCAGCGGGGTCCAAGCCATGAGAAAAAACTTTTATAGTGCGTTGAGCAGAAAAACCCGCGGCTGCATACAACATTCGGCGGTCCCCGGCGCGCTCATCTACTACGTTGCGGATCTGAGCGGGACGGTCATAGTCTTCGCCATAGTAGCCCAGCATCAGTTCCCGGGCGCGCACATCTTGCCAGGCCAGCAAAGCTCTGCCGATTCCACGTCCGCGCCAGTGCTCGGCAGTAACTGCGAACAGGTCCGCGCGGGCATAACTTTTTTCGTCCGGCTGTAAGGTGACTGACCCGAAAGCTGCTAGGTTTCCCCGCGAATCCAATCCGATCAGGCAGTCTTGCAGTTCCGGATGACTCAGTGCCTGGGTCAAGCGGGTGATTTCAGCCTCGGAAGTTGGACGTGCCGGGCGGGAGCGCTGCTCGGTCAGGTGGATTAGTTCCCGGATTTTCCAAGAATCAGTTTCGCGCGAGGGACGCCAATATAGCCCCAGGTGTACCGGGGGCACCGGGGCAGCTGGTAGGTTTCCCAACCTTTCGCGCAGAGTTGACATGTTTTTATCTTAACGGGGAAAAAGGAGCAAACTGAAACTGTTAAGCATCTATTTGTTCAGCTGCCAGTTGGTCTGCGCCTGCCACAATGAACTCGCGTCGCGGCGCTACCGTAGAACCCATTAGCAGCTCGAAAATATTTTCTGCTTGTGCCAGCGCGGCTTCATCGGCAAAAGTGATTTGTCGCAGCATCCGTTTGCCCCGTTGCATCGTGGTTTCCGCGAGCTGGGAAGCATCCATCTCGCCCAAACCTTTATAACGCTGGATGGGTTCTTTATATTTGCGTCCACTCTTGGCGAGGGAGCGCAGGCGCTCATGCAGTTCGTCCTCGGAATAGGTATAAATAATTTCTTTCTTTTTCCGCCCCTGAGCTGGCACTTCGATCCGATGCAGTGGGGGTACTGCCGCGTAGACCCGCCCGGCAGCAATCAGGGGGCGCATATAACGGAAGAATAGGGTGAGCAGCAGAGTGCGAATATGGGCTCCATCCACATCGGCATCGGTCATCATAATTACTTTGCCGTACCTAGCCGAGTCCAAGTCGAAGCTGCGCCCAGAACCGGCCCCGATTACTTGGATAATCGCCGCACATTCGGCGTTGGATAGCATATCGGAGGTCGAGGCTTTTTGGGTGTTGAGGATTTTCCCGCGAATCGGCAGCAGCGCTTGGAAATCTGCGGAACGTGCCTGTTTGGCGGTGCCTAGCGCCGAGTCGCCCTCTACGATAAATAGTTCGCAATCATCGACTTTATTGGAGCGACAATCCGCTAGTTTTGCCGGCAGCGAGGAAGTTTCCAGGGCATTTTTGCGCCGGGAAATCTCTTTTTGATGCCGCGCGCTCACTCGCGCCCGCATCTCCCCCACTACCTTTTCCATCAGGGCAAATACTTGCTGTTTATCGTCACGTTTAGAGGAAGCAAACTTCTTTTCCAGCCACTGGGTGACTGCGCTGGAGACTGCCTGGCGCACTTGGGGAGTACCTAAAACTTCCTTAGTTTGCCCCTCGAACTGGGGTTCGGGCAGTCGCACGGTCACTACCGCGGTCAGCCCCGCCATCACGTCCTCTTTTTCGATTCTGATCTTCGATTCTTTTTGCGTGAGTTTCAGGCGCTTCGATTTCTTATTCTTATCAATCTGGCTGCGCAACACCCGCACCAGGGCGTTTTCGAACCCCATGATGTGGGTGCCGCCCATCGGGGTGGCCACGATATTTACGAAAGACCGCTCTACGGTGTCGTAGCCGTTGCCCCAACGAAGCGCAATATCAATATCGCAGGTGCGTTCGACTTCGACCGGACGTAGATGTCCGCTTTTTTGGTCTAACTGTTGAATAGTTTCACTGTAGGTGCGCTGGTCACGGATACACCAGGTGTCGATAATTGCCTGATCGGGGGCGAGGAAATCTACGAAGTCTTCGGTTCCGCCCTCGGCCTTGAAAGATTCCTCTAGGGGTTCTTCGGGGCGTTCATCTCGGCAAATAATAGTTAGTCCCGGCACTAGGAATGCGGTTTGGCGCGCACGTTCTAAAAGGTGTTCCCAAGAAAATCCGGTGGAGGCGGTTTTGGGGAAAATCTGGAAATCTGCCCAAAAACGCACCCGGGTTCCGGTCTTTTTCTTGGGGGCTTTCCCTACTACTTTCAGTTTCGATTCTTTAGTGAAGGGCTTAAACGGCGAGGTCGGGGTGCGGGATTCGCTATCATCAAACTCCCCGGGTTCTCCACGCAGGAAAGACATTTGATAGGTTTTCCCACCCCGATCTACCTGCACATCTAGGCGCGCAGAAAGAGCGTTGACTACCGAAGCGCCCACTCCGTGTAGGCCGCCCGCGGCCCCATAGGAGCCAGTGCCGAACTTTCCACCCGCATGCAGCTTGGTGTAGACGACCTCTACCCCAGAGAGTCCCACCCCGGGGACTTTATCAACGGGGATACCGCGGCCATTGTCCGCTACCGATACCGAATGATCATCGCCGATAGTGACCTCGATCTGGTCACAGTAACCTTCCAGGGCTTCATCGACCGAGTTGTCGATGATTTCCCATAGGCAATGCATCAGCCCGCGGTGATCGGTGGATCCTATATACATTCCGGGACGCTTGCGAACTGCGTCAAGTCCTTCTAGTACCGACAGATGCCGGGCGGTGTAGTCCGATTTCGTCTTAAGTGCCACCCTCCTAGTTTAAAGGGTGGCGCTTTTAGGGTGGCGAGCGGCTTTCCGAGGGCGAGTTATTGTGAGGGACTTCCCGTCGGGTTTTTGGGGGCGTTTCCTCTGTTTTACAGTGTTGGTTTTAGCTCCGGCGGAATGAAGATATGAGTTAATAAAGGTAAAGAAAATGCCTAAGTAACTGACTCTAGCTAGTCGGGGAAGAAGGAACCGCCTTGAAACGCCTAGCAAAGATGCTCCTCGGTGCACTATTAGCTGTACTCGCCCTGCTGATACCAGCTGAACCCGCAAATGCAGCCAACGATTATCTGCTTGACATGTCTATAGATGCGGATTTAGAGGTTCACGCATCTATGAACATTCCACTATCCGAGGAATTAGCTACTTTACTGGGGGGTGCTTTAGATTGTGGGTTGATAAAAGCATGGGATGAGTTCTTCCCCGGAGGGGTCCGCGATCTGAGTAACTTCAAAGTTGAAAGCTGTGACCAGCAAGGGAACATTCTTTCCTTCGAATTGTCGGGGCAGGCCAGAGAGGGCGCTCAAAGCACTAACGGCTGGAAAATTACCAAAGATGAAATTATCTTGTCCTTTTCTCCTGGCATTGGTGCGGCATCTGACGCAAACGAAACTGATATCGGCGGAATCCGAGTTACCTTCCCCGGAACAGTTAAAAGTGTAGAGCCCAATGTGGGATCCACTTCTGGCAATATTTGGTCAGTAGATAATCCTAGCGAAATAGACAGAACAGTAACTATTACCGCTGAACGTAATAAACCCTCCTTTTTCTCTGGTTTGAGGCCGGTGCATCTCATCATCATCACTACGTTACTACTGATAACTATTGCAGCGGTTATTGTGGCGGTGCTGGTGATAAGAAACCGCAAGAAGAAGCCGCAAAACTCCAGCAGGTCTAAACCCGATTCCAGCATCTATCCCCCATCAGCCTCTATGTCTAAGGATTTGGGAATACCCGGGGAGCAGCCGCACGTTGTTGGCTCTCCACAAATGCCGGGATATCCTACAGCTCCAGGTGCACCTGGTATGCCAGGAGCGGCGCCCTATCCCCCGAACGTCCCCCCGCAAGGGCAGCCAGCTGTGCCCATGCCCGGCGGGAACTATCCTTATCCGTATCCTTACCCGCCAGCCAATCCCCAAGGCTCGCAAGCTGGGTACCCGATGCCACCACAAAGCTACGGCTCCCCCGCACCGGGATTCCCCCCACCCCAAACACCCCTGCAACCCGATCAACCTACAAATTCACCCATGACTGCGCAATCTCCCAGGCAAGACAATAGGAAGAAACCTGGATTCGACGAACAAGAAAACCCAGATACCTAGGACAGGATCTATTCCTGACCATTTATAAAACTGCAATAGAAATTTACCATCAAGACCTACGACTATAATCAGGCACACAAAAAGCTCAAGAAATCTACTTATGGACTACCAAGAGGAACCGCCTTGAAATACTTAACAAAGATGCTTCTCGGCGCGGTAATAGCTGTACTAGCCCTGCTGATACCAGCCGCACCCGCGAATGCTGATGATGACTACCTACTCGATATGTCCATAGATGAGAATCTGGCAGTTCACGGATTTATGAATCTCCGAGTACCGGATAGACCTGTTTCTGATTCTGGGGACTATTTATCTTGTGAACTGCTGAAAACGGAGACTCAATATCTTCCCGGAGAGGTTACAGGGCTTAGCGGCTTCCAGATTGAAGACTGTGAACAGCACGGACATCAGATAAGTCTCGAATTCTCTGGGCATTGCCAAGAGGGCAGTCAAAGCAATCATGGCTGGAATATTACCGACGATGAAATCATATTGTCGTTTCCTCCCGGGATAAGTGGGAAAACTTCTTTCGAGGATAGTGATAGTGCCAGTGATATCGGCGGGTTATACATAACTTTCCCCGGAAAAGTTAAAACCGTAGAACCCGGTTTTGGACATACATATGACAATACTTGGTCGATAGAAAGTGCTAGCGAAATCGAGAGCTCGGTAACGATTACTGCATCACGTCATGCTTCTATCTTGGGGACGACAGGAATGATTATCCTCGCTTTGCTGATTATTGTGGCAATAATTGTGGCAGTGATAGTGGCGAATATCCGCAAGACGAAGCCAAAGGACTCCGATAAATCTAAACACGCCTACGGGACCTACCCGTCGCCACCTGCTGTGCGCGAAAATCCTGCGTCTGCAGCCAGCGATGAGTCCGGGGCTCACTCACCCGCGCCTAGGACGGCTAGGATGTCCACCGCACAGCCTCCTCTGCCTTCGACGCAGTCTTCCCTGCCTGACGCTGAGGGAATCCCGACCGGGCAGCCCGACATGGCTGAAACTCCCGACATGCCCATCGGACAACCTGTGATGCCGGTCCCTCCACAACCCTCTATGCTTGAGGGTTCCCCCCAAATTAGCTATCCGCCCCAATACGGTTACTTCCCACCGGCGCCCTATCCCCCGAATGTTCCTCCGCAAGCACAGCCGGGAGCGGCAAGGCAGAGTGGCCACTACCCCTACCCCTACCCCTACCCCTATCCTTATCCGTATCCCTATCCGCCAGCTAATCCTCAAAACCCAAGTGGCGGATATTATCCGATACCAAACCAAGGCTACGGCGCCCCCACCCCGGGATTCTTTCCGCAGCAAGCTCCCCCACAACCCGGACAAACTGACCAATCCGGCAAGCCTTGGCATCCAGAAGAGTCAACGCCAGGCATTGAGGAAGAAAATAGGAAGGAACCGGGCTCCCATCGATAAGAGCACTTGACGAGCAAAAACGCTGTTGTCGCCTGGAATAAATAAAATTCCCCTCTACGCCCCTTACTCGAACCTAGGAAATATAATCAGGAATACATACAGCTAACCGAGTCAGCTGCTGGACTAGTAAAGGAATCCCCATGAAATGCCCAATATTCGCCAAAGGACTTCCCCACCTTTTACTAGGGGGACTGCTGACCGCACTACTGGTCGTTTCTTCGGTGGTTCTACCCTCCGCACCCGCACACGCCACAAATCAATACCTCTATGACTTTTCCATTTCCGAAGACCTCAGCTTTAAGGCTTCTGTTTACGAGGGTGAAAAAGAAGATATGCCCAGCCAAACAGACGCAACAGATCCCAAAAAAATATGTGAGGGACTAAAATTAGATCGAAATAGGATGATAAATAATAAGCTCGAAAGAGACGGAGAAGATGAGGGTATTTCCAGCCTCCAGGTAGAAGATTGCAGGTTTATAGACTCGCACGTTTTTCTCGAATACACGGGTAAATGGGACGAAAAATTACTTGAGAGAGCCTCCTCAAAAACGAGTCCAAAAATCACTGATGAGGGTGTCCTTATCGTAAAACCCGCCTGGATGGGACCGATATCTTCAGAAGAAATAATTAAGGGGCACGATCTTGGACTTATACGGTATGTGTTCCCCGGAAAAATTAAAAATGTGACTCCAAATATTGGAAAAATATCCGGCAATACCTGGACACTGGAGCACCCTTCAACAGATGAACAGAAAGAGAAAGTCATTGAGAGTTGGAGCCAGCTTACTATTACTGGTGAACGTTACAGCTCCAAGTTAGGGCTGATTTTAGGGATTACGATTCCGGCGGCGCTGATTATTGTGGCAGTGATTGTGCTGTTGATCGTGAGAAGTAAGCGCAAGAAGAAGCAGGAAAACCTGCCTCCATACCCGGCAGGATACGGCGCCTACCCTCCGCCTCCTTTTACCCCGGGAAACTCCGCATACCCACCCCAGCCTCAGATACCGGGATATCCTGCGGCACCAGGGGTTCCCGGCATCCCAGGAGCGGCGCCCTATCCCCCGAATGTTTCCCCGCAAGGACAGCCAGGAGCGCCAATGCCAGGCAGCTGCAACCCCTACCCGTATCCTTACCCGCCAGCCAATCCCCAAGGCTCGCAAACTGGGTACCCGATGCCGCCTCAAGGCTACGGAAGGCCCACCTCGGGATTCCAACCTCCTGCCGCTCCCCCACAACCAGCAGCAGGACAACGGGGAAATCTTGACGACTCGAATCAAGCTACCGAATCCCACCGCGGAAAACATGCAGCTAGCTCGCCGCAGCCTGGACAGTCCGGGCAACCCGCACAATCCTTCGAACCTACCCAATCGGGAGAGGCAGAAGGAGCGGGGAATCCGGACGGATCAAATCAAGATAGCGATTCCCACAAGCCCAAGCACGTAGCCGAAACAGAGCAATCTACTCAGACAGATTGAGCTACGGTTTTTCTGTATCGACACCACCTGAGCCTAAAATCCCAGGCATCCAACCAGAACCACCCCGACAGACTATCTAATCGGGAAAAATCAAACCCAGGGATTAGCGCAGCTTAGAAGCTGATAGCTAGTACGGTAACCCGCCCCTAGCGGGCGCGAGAAAGTGAAGTCAGAGGCGCGTTTTGGGCTTCCTCTAAATGCAGCTGCTCGGTGTTATCTACGATTTCGGCGCCGCTTTCCCGCAAAGCCGGCACTAGGACGTGGGCGTGATGGGCGCAGAAAAATAGATTGCCGGCCTCCAGGCGGGCAAGAACCCACGCCTGCGCTCCGCAGGTATCGCAACGATCAGTCGCGTCAAAAACATAGGTTTGCTCACTCATGCTTTCATTGTCCACTGCCCACCTAAGGAAGTCACGCCCACTGCTCATCCTTTCGCGTCTGGCAAAATCCCCCAGCGGCTAGTCTGAATATTAGGACTTTTATTTAAAACGATAGACAGTGCCCTCATGTCGATGGATATTCTTTGAATGTGAATAGTTTTTCTCCCGCTGATCGCGGTAATAAACAATTCCCAGATGACAAAGACGTGACTGGTGACATTAAGGAAACAGTGCCTGTTTATCCAAATAACGCTGCAGTTCAAAACAACTTTGGTGACACGGGTAAGAAAACCAAAAAAACCAAACTATGGCTATTCCTCGCCATAGCGGTGTTGCTAATTGTGGCCCTAACTATTCTGGGAATATTGGTTTCTAAGAAAACGGTTTCTCCCCCCGAAAAAGCTTTAGACCAGGATACTTTAGACCAAGGCATCAGCAAATCTTGGGATAAGGAAGCCACCAACCTGGCAGCAGTAACCGGCGAAATCACCAGCACCTACGCCATGTCACTCAGTGACAAACAGATTGCGTTAATTATGCTGAATCAAAATCAAGCTGGAAAAGTGCAATACCTGTCGACTAAAGATGGAAAAGCCCAAGGCACTATCAAAGATCTCCCGGCTTGCAACAACGATTTACTCCGTCCCTACCTAGTCAAAGATTCCAAGATTATCTGCGCTAAAACAGATCAGGTAACGGAAAATAAAGACGATAAATACCGTTTCACTCACCAAATCTATAAAGATGAAAACGTTATTATTGGGGCGGCGCCCAGCGCCGATCAGGCAAGCATTATCGTTGCCTACAGCCCCAAAAATAATAAACCCCTGTGGATGGAAAAACTTCCGGACAAGCCAAGTGTTTACGCTGATAAACATGGGGTTTACACTAATACTACCTCCCCTGAAGAGGGCGGAGTAGTTAACAAGACAAACTTCTATATTCCAAGTGATAAAGCCGATAAGTCTCCTATTGCGGACTCTGATATTCCTCAGGTAGCAAAACCAGATGCCATCAAAGACATTGACTTTGAAAATCTGTACTTCCCTAACGGTAATTTTGGTTATGTCCCTAGCGAAAAATGCGCTAAATCCTACTGGCAGGATGACCAAGGAGCTCCCCAGTTCCAAAAAATGCCAGATGGCCCAGCAGATTGCTGGTTAGAGCTTAGAGATGGCCTCTCAATTGAGACAGCACCCGGGATGGTGGAAGGCACTTCTGATCCCTTAGTAGATATTTCTAATAACGGCGCTCATCAAGACGATAAAGGATTCACCCCCGATCCGAATCACAGCAGATTCTCCTATGCAGACGTAAATCAAGACGGGTATCTCGACGCTTTAATCTACGACAATGTGGGGATGGGGTGGCAAAAGGTGCTGTGCATCTTTGACCCGGAAGATTCTGCTCACCCCTACTGCGCGCATATTGTGGGAGGCGCCGCTCCCTACAATCTCAACTATTCCGGTAACGGGAAAATTTCCCTCTACCAGCCGCCCGAAGGGAAAACCGAAGTTGAAATGACCATCGGCACCCAAGACGGAAAACCGGTAGTTACCGATTACCAAAAGCTATCGGCGGCCTGGTAAATCTGCTGGATTCCCGGAAAATAAGCTCGCTTACTTTCCGTAACTCCCATTTTTGCAGCTTCCGCCCCTAACCGGGAGGCTAGTCGCGGTGAGGTTAGCGCCGCAGGCAGCTAGTCGAGGTAGTCGCGAAGCACCTGGCTACGGGAGGGGTGACGCAACTTCGACATAGTTTTAGATTCAATCTGGCGGATACGTTCGCGAGTAACCCCATAAACTTTGCCGATCTCATCCAAGGTTTTCGCCTGGCCGTCACCCAAACCGAAACGCATCGACACTACCCCGGCTTCCCGCTCTGACAGGGTGTCGAGGACGCTGCGCAACTGTTCTTGCAGGAGGGTAAAGCTGACCGCATCGGCGGGTACTACCGCCTCGGAGTCCTCGATCAGATCCCCAAATTCGCTGTCACCGTCCTCCCCCAAAGGCGTGTGCAAAGAAATCGGTTCCCGACCGTACTTTTGCACTTCCACCACTTTTTCAGGCGTCATATCCAGCTCTTTAGCGAGCTCCTCGGGAGTAGGTTCGCGCCCCAGATCCTGCAGCATCTGCCGCTGTACCCGGGCCAGCTTGTTGATTACCTCGACCATGTGAACCGGGATGCGGATAGTGCGGGCCTGATCGGCCATCGCACGGGTAATCGCCTGGCGAATCCACCAGGTGGCGTAGGTAGAGAACTTATAGCCTTTGGTGTAGTCGAATTTTTCGACTGCCCGGATTAGCCCCAAGTTCCCCTCTTGAATCAAATCCAAGAACAGCATTCCCCGTCCGGTGTAGCGCTTCGCTAGCGATACCACTAGCCGCAAGTTAGCTTCTAGCAGGTGATTCTTGGCATGCTGACCATCGATCGCCAAAGAATGCAGATCCCGGCGCATCTTAGAAGTCAGGTTTTCCGATTCAGTTTCTAACTTATGCTGGGCAAAAAGACCGGCCTCAATGCGCCGTGCCAAATCTACCTCTTCTGCCGCGTTTAGCAGCGCAACTTTACCGATCTGTTTCAGGTAGTCCTTTACCGGATCGGCGGTTGCACCTGCGACCGTGACTCGCTGTGCCGGCTCATCGGTTTCATCAGAATCAGAAACGGTGAAGGAATTGCCTTTTTTCTTCCCCTTCGCATTGGCTTTTGCCTGAGCAATCGCCTTATTTAAGCCCTCGATCGCATTGGCGGAAGCAGGTTCCTCTGCTTCCTCTTCTTCCTCATCCTCGTCTTCTTCGGGTTCGCGATCTTCACCGTGCTTTTCATCGTCCTCTTCATCCTCATCGCTATCAGCTAGCTCCGATTCGAGGTCGATTTCTTCTGCGTCGCTGAGATCCTCTTCGCCCGGCTCTACCCCGTCCTCATCAAGCTGGGCATCTTTTGCCGCTAGTTCTTGATCATCACCTGCAAGAGTGCTCTCAGTTTCCTTTTTTGTTGCTTCCTTTGCCTCTTCTGCGCTGGTTTTCTTGACTGCTGGTTTCTTAGCGGCAGCTGTCTTCTTTGCAGCGCTAGTCTTGCTGGAAGCAGTAGTTTTCTTGGCAGCAGTCTTCTTAGCTGCCGGTTTCTTAGCTGTTGATTTAGCCTCGGTTTCTTTAGCCTTCTCCGAAGCCTTAGCAGCGGTCTTAGGCGCAGCCTTGGCCGCCGCAGCAGCCTTGGCAGTGCTGGTCTTCTTGGCAGCAGTCTTTTTCGCGGCAGGAGTCTTCTTAGCCGCTGGTTTGGAGGCTGCGGTCTTGGCGGTAGTTTCGGCCTTTGTCGAAGCCTTGGAGGCAGTCTTAGGAGCCGCTTTAGCGTTGACAGTAGTGGTTTTCTTAGCTGCAGTAGTCTTTTTGGCGGTGGTAGCCTTGGTGGCCGTCGCGGCCTTCTTAGTCGCCGTAGTCTTCTTGGCAGGAACCTTGGCCGCTGTTGTCTTCTTGGCAGCAGTAGTAGTCTTCTTGGCAGCACCGGTCTTGCTGGCCGCCGCAGTTTTCTTAGCCGCCGTGGTCTTCTTGGCAGGAGCCTTGGCCGCTGTTGTCTTCTTGGCGGTAGTTTTTGCCGCCGCAGCGTTCTTGGTGGCAGTTTTTGCCGCCGCAGTCTTCTTGGCAGCAGTAGCAGTCTTCTTGGCGGCACCGGTCTTGCTAGCCGTCGCAGGTTTCTTAGTTGCCGTCTTCGTGGCAGTCTTACTGGCCGCCGTTGTCTTCTTAGTAGCGGCAGCCTTCTTGGCAGGAGTCTTGGCAGCTGCCGTCTTCTTGGTGGCAGTTTTTGCCGCTGCTGTCTTCTTAGTAGCAGCAGTCTTCTTGGCGGTAGTCTTCGCCGCTGCTGTTTTCTTTGCCGCCACCGTCTTGCCAGTGGTCTTCTTGGCAGTGCTTTTAGCGGTCTTCTTATTAGCAGATTTTCCGGCGGTAGTAGCCTTCGAGGAAGTTTTCGCGCTAGATTCAGATTGAGCAGGTTGAGGAGTCACAGCGACCTTTCCTGATTTCTAAACGATTTCATAGAGAATGCTCAATAATTATAATTCAATACCACACCTTCTAGCACAAATCCAGGTCGATTTTCGCGGCTAGAGGAGAGCTTAAGAGGAAAGAGAGTAAGCAAGCGATGCCCACTGCACAGGATTTTCCCACCCAGATTGACGAATTATTGCCGCAGGCTTGGAAAACCGGGGTATCTCTCTGGCGTGACCTGGAGGGATTCGAAGAATTATTCCAAGTGGGATTAGCGGCTCTTTCCGGAGGTAAACGCACCCGAGCTCTCCTCGCCCACACCGGGTGGACAACTATCACCGCGAGCACCTCTACCCCACCAAAATCGGTTTTTGACCTAGGGGTAGCTCTAGAGATTTATCAAGCTAGCGCCCTGGTACATGACGATATTATTGATAACTCCCCGCTGCGACGCGGTAAAGATGCCGCCCATATTCATTTCTCTAAGCAGCATCTGTCTGGGCAGCGCCGCGGTGACAATCAGGAATACGGACGGCTCGCGGGAATCCTCTTAGGAGATCTGCTACTAGCGGTTGCCGACCAGTGCGCTTTCGAGGTATCCGCCAGCGCTAAAGATCCTGAAGCTTTCTTCACTAACTGGACTGAAATGACCCGGGAAGTGGCCGCCGGGCAATATCTGGATTTGCGGCTAGAAACTGATGAGCTTGATCCCGCAGCGGCGCGGGAACGAATTTTGACGGTTATTCGCCACAAATCTGGCCGTTATTCGGTTGCTCACCCCCTCACTTTAGGTGCGCGCCTAGCCGGTGCCAGCACCAGCCAACTGAAAACCTTGTTCGCGATTGGGGAATATTGGGGCATCGCCTTTCAACTTTGCGATGATGAACTCGGAGTTTTTGGCGACCCTAAACAAACAGGTAAACCCGCAGGTGGAGATCTAACTGAGGGAAAGAAAACGGTGCTCTGGTCCCTAGCGGAGCAGTTGCTGAGCGATTCCGCCCGCGAGGGGCTACATTATGTTTTCGGTAATCGGGCAGCCACTGCCGGGCAGATTTCGGCGGTAACCGAAGCCTTAAATGAGCAGGGGGTAAAAGAGCGGCACCGCCAGCTAATCGCAGAATACGCTGCTAAAGGTGACGCCTTAGTAGCAAATGGCGATTTCGATGAGCGGGGACGCGAGGCACTTTTGCAGCTGGGACGCTCTCTAGTTGAGCGAGATTCCTAAGGGCCTTGCCCTAGAGAGCTTGCATCGCGGCCACCGCGTTAACCTTGCTGTGCGTGCCGGCACGCAATAGGTCTAGGGGGCGCTGGTCAGCCAGTAGAGGCTGGGGCGACAACACCCAGTCGGTTGCCTGTTGAGTAGTAAAACCCCCGTCTAGCAAGGTGAGCATAGTTCCTGGCAAACGCTCGATTAAGGTCCATCCCTCGGGGGTGTCCAGCAGCGAGTCGGCTACTACCTGTAGTTTTTCCTGCTCATCCGGTAATGCAAGCAGGCGATGCTCATTTAGGAGGCGGTGGACGCGGGTAACTTTTACCCCGAGGCGCTCGGCGGCTTCCGCGAAACTGATCATATCCATGTTCTTAGCCTATCCGAGAGGGCAAGCCAGCTCCTATCCGCGCCGCTTCGCGGTAATGGAGCCAGCTCCCGCTAGGATTGCCTTATGAGAATCGATCCGGAAGCTAAAGGACGCGCCAGCGACACCCCGCAGGATTCGTCTATTCCCCACGCCAAGGGTAAAAATACCGGGCAGATTCCGGACGGAGAGCAAAGCGTTACCAGTGAAGACCAGATGCTAAAACGCCTGATCGATGGACGCTACCGCATCGTGAAGATCATCGATACCGGGGGGATGGCCAGCGTTTACCGGGCCCACGATGAACGCTTAGGGCGCGATGTAGCCCTAAAAATTATGCATCCTCATTTAGCGAATACCGCTTCCCTAGTGGAACGCTTCGAAGCGGAAGCCCGCTCTGCGGCCCGCCTGATGCATCCGGCAATTGTACAGATTTTTGATCAGGGAACTTGGCGACGCCGCCCCTACCTGGTGATGGAGTTTATCAACGGCTCCAACTTGCGACAGGTTCTTTCCAAAGAAGGCACCTTACCGCTGGGGCGCGCCCTTAAAATCACGGAACAGGTTTTACAAGCTCTGCAGGCTGCCCATGAAATGCAGATTATTCACCGGGATATTAAACCGGAAAACATTCTGCTAACCCCCTCGGGACAGGTAAAAGTGGCGGATTTTGGGCTCGCCCACGCGGTGAATCAAGCTACCGGCACCACTACCGGATCGGTGATGGGGACGGTTACCTATCTGGCTCCGGAACTGATTTCCGAGACTACTTCGGATGCCCGCTGCGATGTTTATTCCGTGGGAATCATGGCATACGAGCTGATCAGCGGGGTACCTCCTTTCCAAGGAGATACCGCGATTCGCACTGCCTGGCAACACGTAAGCGAGGACGTACCTCCCCTGTCCGATTCGGTACCTTGGATTCCGAGCGAGGTTGATGACTTAATTGCGGCGCTGACCGCTCGCAATGCCCAGGATCGGCCTACTGATGCCGGTGCGGCTCTGCAACTGGTACGGGCGGTATCGGATTGCCTTAGTCCCGAGCTTTGTAAGCGTCAAGCTGAACGTCCGGCAAATGCTCCGCAAGAAAAAGAAACTGAACGTACCCCGCTGGGGAAAGGGGGCACCGCCCGGCTACCGGTCTTGCCGGTTGCCTCCCCGCAGGTCCCCTCGGCCCCACGTCGTCCTCACAGCTCCCCTCCTAGCACTGATTATTCCGCTCCAACGGTTACTTCCCACCCCGGAAAATCGGTATCTATGGTCGAAGCTGCAGACGCCATCCCTTCCCCGACACCCACTCCCGGGCACGGAAAGAAGAAACGCTGGATAGCAGCAGTTATCACCCTTATATTCGTGCTGGTGGCGGCAGTGGCAGGCTGGTATTTCACCCTGGGACCAGGAGGGCGAGTAACAGTACCTAACGTCGAGGGTAAAACTGTCGCCCAGGCCAGAACCCTGCTAATAAAAGCTCACTTCAAAGTGGATACCAAGCGAGAGTACTCCGACACTATCGCTGCCGGAAAAGCCACTCGCACCGACCCGAAGGCCGGGGACAAGGCCAAAAAGAATTCACTGGTGAAACTGTATATTTCCCGGGGAATTGAATATGTGAAAGTGCCAGATCTTGCGGGTAAGGAGGGTGCTCAGGCGGGCAGACTCCTCAAAGAAGCCAAATTGAAACTAGCTTCCACCAGCGAGGAATACTCTGACGAGGTAGAAAAAGGGAAAATCATAGCTACCGTTCCGCAAGCCGGAACCACTTTGCGCCATCACAGCGGGGTGAAGGTAACCATTTCGAAAGGTAAAGAGCCGATCACCCTACCTAATTTCACGGGGAAAACTGAAGAAGAGGTTACGAAAACCTTGACTGAACTCAAACTAGAGTTGGAAAAAACTACCGAGTTTTCTGATTCGGTACCTCGGGGGCAGGTCATCGGACAAGAACCGGCACCGGGAACTACCGTTTACCATCACGACCGGGTAAAAGTGCGGATTTCGCAGGGACCAGAAATGATTGAGGTTCCCAACGTGACCGCACTGTCCATGGGAGAAGCAAAAAAGAAGTTAACGGACTTGGGTTTCCAGGTTGAGGTAAAAAAGCAGCTGCTTGGGATCGCTCCCAATCGGGTTTATTCCCAATCCCCGGGCGGGGGTACCAAGCTAAAGAGCGGCTCCACGGTTACTTTGACCTACGTTTAGGTTAGGGCTTTTTGCAGGGCGCAACTGCCCGCCAGCCGCTAAGACTTTTCCGCTTTAAACGGCGAAGCCTCGCCCCTAAACCGTGTATCCCCAGGGCTCTAAAGGTTCGCGCAGGGGGTTGCCCAAAGTGTCGTGGCGTTTCTGCAGCATCTCTGCCACTTGGAACGCCAGCTCCAGGGATTGTTGGTGATTAAGCCGCGGGTCAACCAGGGTTTCGTAGCGATTCTTTAAAGAGTCCTCGGTCAGGTGCTCGCTGCCCCCAATCACTTCGGTGACATCGTCCCCGGTTAGTTCTACGTGGATTCCTCCTGGAATCGTCCCGGCCTCCTGGTGGGCGGTGAAGAAACTAGTTACCTCCTGCAGGATGCATTCAAAGCTGCGGGTTTTATAGCCCGAAGAAGAGGAAATAGTGTTACCGTGCATGGGATCGCACATCCAGGTGACGGGCCTGCCGTCACGTAGCTGCGCCTCCAATAGCGCCGGTAAAGCAGCCTCCAGTTCCTGTGCCCCCATCCGGGAGATAAAGGAAAGACGCCCGGGCTCGGCCTCGGGATTGAGTTTATCTTGCAGGCGCGCAAGATCATCCCCAGTGGCGTTGGGACCAATTTTTACCCCGATCGGATTGGCGACTTTCGATAGTTGCTCCACATGGGCACCATCTGCCTGCCGGGTACGCTCCCCAATCCACAGGAAATGCGCAGAAGTGTCATAGAGTTCGCCAGTGCGAGAATCTACCCTGGTCATTGCCTGCTCGTACTCTAAAAGCAACGATTCGTGGGCGCTATAGAAATCGACGGTACGCAGTTCATCGGAGCTAACCCCGGCAGCGTCCATAAAGGAGATAGCGCGATCTATATCAGCGGCTAAGGCATCAAAACGTTTATAGGCCGGATTAGAAGTAAATCCCCGGTTCCATTCATGCACCCGATGCAAGTCGGCATAACCACCTTGGGTAAAGGCGCGGATCAGGTTCAAAGTAGTTCCCGAGCGAGTGTAGGTATCTAGCAGGCGCGCCGGATCCGGCGTGCGCGCCTCGGGGGTGAACTCGAAGGAGTTAACCGCATCCCCCCGATAGGACGGGAGCGTAACCCCATCGCGAGTTTCGGTATCGCTGGAGCGAGGTTTGGCATACTGCCCAGCCATTCTCCCCATCTTCACGATCGGCAAAGAGGCGCCATAGGTGAGCACAATCGCCATCTGCAAAATGGTCTGGATTTTGAGCCGCACTCGATTAGCGGTTGACTCGGCGAAAGTTTCCGCGCAATCCCCGCCGGTGAGCACGAAAGCTTTACCCTGACTGGCTTGCCCCAGTAGTTCCTTGAGGGCATCCACTTCGCCAGCAAACACCAAAGGAGGACGAGTACGCAGGTCAGCCAGCTTTTCTTGCAGGTTCTCCTGATCTGGATAATTGGGTTGCTGACTGGCCGGGTATGCCCGCCATGAATTCAGCGCTTTAGTTGTTTTCTCGTCCACGAAATCCACCCTAGTAAGTTTTAGATTTTAAGACGAATAAGTCCGGGAGACGGACTTATTCTCTGCCTATTTCTCCTCTGTTCCCGGGCCGCAGTTTCCGGTTATTTCTGCCTTCCAGCTCCCCGCAGGCAGCTTGGCTACCTACCCGTTGCAACTGGCGGTAAAAACTTCTTTGGCTCTCGCTGCTAGCCGCAGCGAGAGCCAAAGAATTCTAGTCAACAGGTTATTTAGCGCCTCCCTACCCCACAGCTAAAAGGGGCTAGGTGCGCCAGCTAAACCTTAGGCAGGCTCTACTTCCTGCCCGATTTCCTTCATCATTTCCTGGAACCAGGGAGTATTGATATCGAAGGCTTTACCGCCCTTGATCCGAGAGAAGGCAATCGAGCTCAAAATGTTGCCATTTTCCTCGTCATGGCCGATTAAACCGGGTTTACCTTCCAGTGCACACTGCACCGCATAGTCGGTCATAGACTTAATCAAACGCAGATCTTCTACCCCAGCTGCGGAAGCACGCGAGAAGTAACCGGATTTTTGCACCATGACTTTTTCGGCTCCGATGCGCTCCGCGAACTGGCGAGCAAACCACTGACCGGGGTTAATCTTGTCTATCTGCACGTGGCCAAAGGGATCCCGCGGAATTGTCTCTCCCGCCTGTTCCATCTGCTCCACGATTTCATTGATTCCCGCGCCCTCGGAAAGGAAAATATTAACGTTGCCGACCTCATCCATAACTTTCCGAAGACGAGTAGCTTCGCCCTCGATATCGATATGAGCTTCGGGAACGAATAGCGCGTGAATCTCGCGGGACTCGCGGGTGAGCCCCATTGAGGGCAACCATTCTTTCTTATCCAAAAGTTTACGGTAGGAACGGGCCGTGGCAGCCGCCAAATATCCGCAGTGACGTCCCATAACTTCGTGAATAATCAATTCCCGCGGATTGGACTGACATTCGGCGATCACATGTTCGGCATAAAGCGCCCCATTATCAGCCGCGGTCCAAGCCCCGAGGGATTGCCGCACCGGAATAATGTCATTGTCAATCGTCTTAGGCAGTCCCACCACAGTCAGTTCATAATCGTGTTCATGCAGGTAATGCGCAAGGTCAGCGGCAGTGGTGTTAGTGTCATCCCCACCGATAGTGTGCAGGACCTCTACCCCGTCCTCTACCAAGCGATTCGCCGCAAATTCCAGAGGATTAACGCCCTCTTTAACCAGACCGCGTTTAACCAAATCTTCGGTGTTAGTGAGCTTTACCCGCGAGTTACCGATCGGGGAACCACCGTATTGATGCAGGAGTCCCGCATTTTTACGCGCCTCTTCATCTACCACGATAAAGTTCTTGGACAGCAACCCGTGATAGCCGTGCTTATAGGCGATGATTTCAACTTCTGGGGCCAGTTCGGTATAACGCTCGATCAATCCACCAACCGCTGATGACAGACAAGGCGCGAAGCCACCCGCAGTTAGTAGTGCTACCCGTTTAATGGTCATATCTCCTCCAAAAGAATTACTCGGCCAGTATCGGCCCCGACATCTATTATTCTAGTCGAAAAAACGCACCTTGCCCTAGGATGCAAAGGCAATGCCGCATTTGAGCATGCGGCAACTACCACTAGCGTGCGGCACCCCGGATCAAAATGAGCACAGGTGCCTGCTAGCCAGTAACTAACTGGCTAGCAGGCGTTCGCATTGCGGGTGGTAAAGCTGCGATTAACTAAACCACAGTCCTTTACTTATCCCCCTGGGGGTCAGATTCAGCTGTATCCTGATCTGGGCTAGCGGTTTCCGCAGGTGGCTCCGGTACCTCGGCATCTGGAGCCTGCCTGCCCCCGGGAGCCTCCACTTTGGGTTCGGCGGCAACGGCTTCCTCGTCATCCTTCTTAGCCGCCAGCGCCTTTTTTACATCCGCCGCATACAGATCCACGTATTCTTGCCCCGACAGGCTCATCAGGGAATACATAATCTCGTCAGTGATCGCCCGCAACACGTAACGGTCATCTTCCATCCCCTGGTAACGAGAAAAGTCCAAAGGCTTACCCACTACCACCCCAATACGGTGCAGACGCGGAATGCGGGTACCAATCGGCTGGGCAATATTGGTACCAATCATGGCCACCGGAATTACCGGGGCGCCCGAACGTAGCGACAGACGTGCCAACCCTGTTTTGCCGCGATAAAGCCGCCCATCTGGGCTGCGGGTGCCCTCCGGGTAGATACCAAACAGTTCGCCCTCTTGTAGACGCGCCAAGCCTTTTTGCAGGGCAACCTGGGATTTCTTTCCCCCAGAACGATCAATGGGAATCGTACCCACCTGGGTCATAAACCATTTAACAAAAGCACCTTTTAGGCCTTTGCCGGTGAAATAGTCGGCTTTGCCTACGAAAACAACTTCCCGATCAATCATTAGCGGCAAGAAGAAGGAATCGATAACCGCCAGATGGTTTGAGGCCAGAATCGCCGGTCCGGTCTCGGGAATGTTCTCGGCTCCCTTGATCCAGGGCCGATACAGGACCTTTAGGATCGGGCCCAAGATTATTTTCAACATCCGATAAAACACGTAAGCTTCCTTCCCGCCCGGGTTAACTGGCCGATCCCTAAAGACCGACTAGACTAACGACTATGAAACTCCCCAAGAAGTGGGGGGCGCATCGCCGCCGCAACCCAAGTCAACGTCGCGTAGATGAAGAATTTTTGGATATTACATCTAGCTTAAATGATAGCGGTATTTTTGCCCCTGGACCGCGAGATTACGAATTAGCCGAGCCGGACGAACAGTTTCAACCCCCAGAACTGCCCGCCAGCATCCGCCCGCGGGGGGCAATGCGCATCTTAGTGATCACCGTAATAGTGCTGATAGCCTGGGTGGCCAGCTATATTGCGGGCATTAGCCTGCCGATCTGGCTCCACGTATTGGGATTTGTGGATTTAGCGCTATTTTGTGCCCTCTTGGTTTATTTGCGTCCTCGTGGACGCAGTGCATTGACCAATAAATGGGACGACGATGATGGAGCGAGGGTGTGAGTGCCCAATTTTTCGGTCCACCCTCACGCGCTTTACGCGCTCATCTAAATACCCTGCTGCCCACCACCGATGAAGTAGGGCCGCAGGGAGAATTTTCCCAATTGGGAACCCCTTTATCGGATTGTTGTTTCCTAGTGGTTGACTTGGAAACTACCGGGATGGGCGCAGGTGCAGAAATCACCGAAATCGCCGCTGCGCGTTACTATAAGCGCCGGCTGTGCGGAACTTTTCGTTCTCTGGTGCAAACCCGCCGCCCGATTCCTCCCAAAATAGTGGCGCTCACCGGAATCACCAACTCGATGGTGCTTACCGCCGATCCCCTCGAAGCAGTATTTTCGCGTTTCCTTTCGTTTTGGAGGGCGGAGCGCCCCGACTCTCCTCCGGTAAACGCCCTGGTAGCCCACAATGCAAGTTTTGACACCGGATTTTTACGCCGCGCCGCCGAACAACTTGATGCTCCCTTGCCTTCTGCCCTTACGGTCGATACTTTGGCGATTGCCCGACTGCTGCTGCCCCGCCCCTTCGTCGCCAATCATCGTCTCGCCACCCTCGCCAGCTATTTCGGTGCAGAAAAACCTACTCACCGCGCCCTCGACGATGTCCTGGCTACTGTCACGGTGCTCCAGGGGTTACTTGATCTGGGACAGGGAGCGGGGCTTACCCACAGTCAAGATTTTCGGGTATTACAAAAGGTTCCCCGGCAAATTCGGGCAAAACGGATACTGGGAGCGGATTTACCGGAGCGCCCGGGGGTCTATATTTTTGAGGACGCGGAAGGAAAACCACTCTACGTGGGGTCGGCCTCCAATTTGAGGACGCGGGTCGCCAGTTACACCACCTTAAGTGAAAAACGCCGGCAAATGCGGGAAATGCTTGCCGCAGCCTGCCGGATTAAGCATCTTTGTTTTCCTCACGTTATCTTGGCGCGCCTAAAAGAATTGGAGTTAATCGCCCGCCTCAACCCTCCTTTCAATCGGGCCAGCACCCGGCCCGATAAATACTGGTTGCTGGAACTCACTAACGAGGATTTCCCCCGCCTAAAACTTTCAAAACGGGTAGAGCGGGAAAATGGCTCCCGTATCCTGGGGCCTTTTACTACCCGTAAAAGCGCCGAGCGAGTCCGCCGAGTACTCTCCCAGCAATGGAATCTGCGCACCTGCACCCAAGGGATTACCCCCGGCTCCGCCGCCACTTCTTGTTACCTAGAGCAGTTGGGCGCCTGTATTGCTCCCTGTCGCCCGCAGAATCAAGAAAAGTATGCTCGGCACCTAACTCAGCTGGCAGCTAATAAACCCGCCGCACAACTGACTGCGGTCGATGCGCTGCTAGCTAAAGTGCAGAACTTGGCGGATAACGAAGAATATGAGCAGGCGGCAAAGATCCGCGAACAGCTATCTTCGCTGCTGCGCGCGGGGGCAGAACAAGAGTTACTAGCCCCCATTTTGGAGGCAGCAGAACTAGTTTTGGCCCTCCCGGCTGCCCGCGGAGGGTGGGTTTATATTGCCCTCGCCTATGGAAAAGTAGTAGGAACCGCATTTACCTGCGCTAACGCCCCTAAAATTGCTATAGAACAAACCGTGGCGGCCCTAGAGACTGTTTTCCCGATTGCGGCCCCGCACTTCCTCGCCCAGGGCGTTCTTTGGGAGCAGCTGCACATTTTAGCGGAGCAAATCTATCATCCAGGAACCCGAATTCTGCGGATAGCGGGCAAGGCGGCACTGGCATGTCCGGCTCGGGGAATGCTTTCTCGCACCCGGCTACGTCAAAAGCTAGCGGATGCCCGAAAACCTTTTTCTTTCCAACACTGAGTATGGCTGACGGGAATCTACACCCCAGATATTTCCTTGAGCAGCGGAAATAAGTATTTTAGCTTAACGCAGCAGTTCGGATACTGCCTCTTGCAGCTTTAGGGGGGTGAGGGGACGCTCCACCGCTTTGGCACCCGCCCAACCGACTAACCAGTCGTCTTGTTGGCGGGCAGTCAGAATCAGGATAGGCGGGAGATCGTCTTCCTCTTCATGCAGGGATTTAGCAACCGAAATACCAGAAATCTTGGTGGCTTCCCCATCGAGAATTAGCAGATCATAGCGCTGATTATGCACCTTATCCCGGGTGATAGTAGCGGTAGCGGTCTCGTCCCAGGTTATTTTGGGCAAATCCGCGGCCGGCTTAATCCCCACGGAGTTAATTACTTGCCGGCGTACCTCTCGGTCATCGCTATACAACAAAATCTGTAGGTTCTTTTCCGCTTCCGCCATTTTCTTCTTCCTTAGATCAACGCTTGAAAGGACTTTTGGCTCTCATTGTATCCGACTATTACGCGCTTGCGGTCTTTAGGCACGAATCCCGCTGTATTTGTTTAAATCTAGTGCTCTGCTGGGAGCCCAATCTGCTTTAAGCTGCCAGCTTATTTACTGAGGCTGCAAGAATGGGACTTAGCGCCTAGACTAGACAGAGAAACCGCTCAGCCGGAGGGAGGCTAGGCGGATCCTAAAACAACAAAGGAGACCCATTTTCATGGAGAAATACACGCTTCCAGAACTGCCCTACGATTACGCCGCTTTAGAGCCGCATATTTCTGGCAAGATCATGGAACTCCACCATGACAAGCACCATAACACCTATGTGAACGGCGCAAATGCTGCTCTAGAGAAACTGGCGGCAGCTCGCGAAGCCGGAGACTTGGCTGCAGTCAACCAGTACTCGAAAGATTTGGCTTTCAACTTGGGCGGACACACCAACCACTCGGTTTTCTGGACAAATATGGGGCCTGACTGTGGTGGGGAGCCCGAGGGCGAACTCGCCGCGGCAATCACCGAAAACTTCGGTTCTTTTGCGGCTTTCAAGAAGCATTTCTCGGCCGCAGCCACCGGTCTACAGGGATCCGGTTGGGCCGTCCTGGCCTGGGATTCCATTTCTTCCCGGCTCATCATTTTCCAGCTCTTCGACCAGCAAGGAAACGTACCTGTCGGGGTAACTCCGCTACTCATGCTGGACATGTGGGAGCACGCTTTCTACCTGGACTACCAGAACGTGAAGGCCGACTACGTCAAGGCCTGGTGGAACGTGGTTAATTGGGAAAACGTTGCTGCTCGTTTCGAGAACGCTGAAAAGAACTTTAAGTCCCTAATCAACCTGGCCTAGTAGCCGCTCCGCGTAGCTAATAAAAGACACGCCAGATCGAGCGTGCGGACGGATTTTACCTCGCGCCCCGAGATCCGGAAAATGCTCTGGCATTTTCACGGATTTAGTGCCCGAGGCCTACCCCTCGGCATAAATCCGTCCGCACGCTCTGCTTGTCTTGTTGCACCGTTTCTAGCAAGCGCGGGGGATAGATTTTATCCGAGCAGGCGCGGTGGGCATAAGAATTTGGAAAACGTCACTACGTTTTCCAAATTCTTGGGCGGGAGGAAAAATCTATCCCCCGCGCTCAAGATCCAAGAACGATTACCCGAGGCGGGTACTGGTTTGCTTGGCGCCGATGTCGTAGATAGCGATCCGCGCCGGATGTGCCTTCGCCCCTTGGCGCGCCCCTTCTGCGGGCTCTATCATCACCATTCGTGAACCGACCGGCACCCCTAAGAACTGCGGGGTACTCTGCACAGTTGAGGGAGTAGACACCATTTTCCCGCTGGGCCAGGAACTGGATACGTCAGACCATTCACCCTGCTCATAGGTGGCAGCGGTCAAATGTACCCCGGGAAAATCATCTGGTTCCAGATTCGGTCCTTTGCCTTGGTACAGCATTATTACCTGTTTTGTTTGCGGAGCAGGAAAGGCCGGATCGATGATTAGCTGCGGCTGGGTGCCAGGAGCTCCGCTAATTTTCAACCCCGGGGGCAGTTTAGAGAAAGATTTAGCTATTTTCTTGCCCTGTTTCAGGGCGGAAACGTCACTCAGATCCATGGCGCTAAGCAGGTCAATCACAAATACCATAGTGGAGTCGGTAGGGATCCTTTTCGCGGCTTCTCCTTGGAAACCTAGCTGCGGGGGTACGGTGACCTGTACTCGCGAACGGAGCTTCTTACCGACTAGAGCCTGTTTCCAGCCGGGAATGACTTCACTCATCGCATACCCTTGCGCAGAATCACCCATTCTGAAGGTGGTCATCACGGTTTTTCCATCCCACAGGTTACCCAAGGTGTCCATGAGTACCTGGTCTTTGGCGGTTACTTTACGTCCGTCGCCCTCGTGAAGTACCCGCACTTGCAAACTGGTGGGGGCTTTGCCCGCACCGGCCTCCATTTTGGGTGCTTGTCCTAACTCGCCAGAAACCGCCGGGAACTTCCCTTTTACTTCTGGTGCGGAGGCATCGGATCCCCCCTGGGAACAGCCCGAAAGGACGCCCAGACACAGGGCATTCAAGAGCACGAGCACTATCACCCGCATTTTCAATGTTTTAACTGCAGGTTGTAAAGCGTTAAAAGTATGCATAACCCAGCCGGTACAGATTTCCTAGAGGGTGCCGATAATATCCATCACGAATGCGACTGCTTGCCCGTTTTGCATGGAACTTAGAGCGAGCCGCGATCCCACAGTTTTACCGGCAAGTTCTTTATCTAATCCCAACTCGGCTAGGCTCTGTTCCCCCTGCAGCGGCATCGGGGTCGCGCTATCCCAGGTGGAAGCAATCTTCCCATCCTGGTCTAGCCAGCTTTGATGCACTATCACCACATCTTTGGCTTTTAGCGGCGCCCCCTTTCCTTGCGCCAGCACCACTACCTTGCGCTCTTTGGCCAGCTGATCTGGGGTTACCTTCAATGTCGGCTTTGCCCCTAGTTTTCCCCCAACTTCCACACCGGGCAAACTATCGCCGGTTGCTTTGGCTTCTGCTAACAGCTGTTCGCCCTGCTTCATCTGCGAAGAGGAAAAACATTTCAAAGTGTCTACCACGAAGACCAAGGTAGACCCGGCGGGAATATCGCCGGTTGCCTGATCCCCATAACCCAATTCGGGAGGAATCACTAGCAGGGTGCGCGATCCTGGCTTGGCATCTTTAAGACCCTTGCCCCAACCGGGAACTACCTGCTTCAAAGAAAACACGGCAGGCTTTCCGCGATCAAAACTGGAATCGAATTTTTTCCCATTCCACAGTTGACCGTGATAGTTAACTTTAACTACCGCACCCGTGCCGCAGGCTTCGCCCTCTCCATCTTTGAGGGTTGTAACTTTCAGCTCTTTCGGCGGGGTTCCCTCCCCAGCACTAACCTTGGGAGCCTTACCGTAATCACCCTCGACGTTTACCCCAGTAGCATTGCTACTGCAAGCGGTGAGGGCGCCGCCAATTAACGCTCCCATAAGAGCGAGGGCGGCAAAAGAAGATGAAAGTCTACGTTTCACGGTTAAATCCTGACTGTTCCTAGTGGAATGACTGACCGCAGGCGCAAGAACCTACCGCGTTCGGGTTATCAATGGTAAAGCCTTGGCGTTCAATAGTGTCAGAGAAATCAATGGAGGCGCCCTCTAAATAGGGGTTAGACATTTTGTCGACTACTACCTCGACTCCGGGAGCGAATTCTACGACCGCATCCCCCTCGAGGAGACGTTCGTCGAAATAAAGCTGATAGATAAGCCCCGAGCATCCGCCCGGCTGCACCGCTATCCGCAGGCGCAGGTCATCGCGACCTTCCTGGTCAAGCAGTGATTTAACCTTTTCAGCCGCCGCATCGGTCAAAGTTACTTTGTGGGTAGCTGTTTTTTCAGCTTGTTCTTCACTCATGTTTCTCCCTATAACAATCGTTATGTTTAAGTAAGCTAGTCCTTAGCCTAGTCCAAGGTGGCTCTAGTGGCTATTGCGCCCAGGTACGCGCTAAGCGAAGTCCGGCCTGTTTCATGCCGACAATATCAGTCGGAAATTGGTAAATAGCATCGATTCCCCGCTCTGCTATTTCTCCCCTACTCAGGTTATTTTCACTGGTAACCACCACTATCGGCAACCCTAAGCGGCTAGCAGCATCACATAAATGTGCTAGCGGAGAGCCGGGAAGGTTCCAGGGAGAAAGCTCCTGAGTATTCGCCACTAGCAAATCTGAACCTTCCAGAATCTGCGACAGTCGGGCGCGGCCTGCTAGGAAATCGGCTGCAAAGTCGAGGCGAGCCCCCAGTCTTCCCAGTAATTCTCCCACCCCCCACGCGCATCCTCCCCCGGGAAGAGTCCCGATTTGGGTACCCGGAACAGATTTGGATCCCGATAAATCAGATACCTCTAGATAGCGGCGATGTCCGTAACCTGCGGCGCTTCTAAACACTTCTTCCCAGTTTTCTTTAGTTTTTTGGGCAATTTCAGGGCGGGTTTTTGCCACTTCGGCCAGCACCCCAGTAGCAGAAAACAACGGTTTTTCACTGCCGGTAACTACCTGCGTATGTGCGAGGGCGCGCCCCAGGTTTTCCCAGATTTGCGGGTCTAGGGTGTCCTGGCCATAGGCGCGCGTGACTCCCCGCATGAAAGAGGCCGGGAAATCCGGTAGTTCCTCCAGGTCTGCGGGAGCTAACGCGTCCGGCGGTAAATACTCACTTTGTAAGGATTGCTTCGGGTAGGACGCTGGCAGATACAGGCCTTTGCCAGCTTTAAGGAGCTCCGGTAAACGCTTACCGGCCTGGAAGGGATCGCTTGTCCCCGCGAAAAGATCCGCTAGCGGGTAGCCAGCTGCCACTTCCGAATAGGCCCAGGAATAGGGAATAACCTGCACCTGGTCTCGGCTCTGGTGCTTTAACCACCCCGATTTGAAGGCTTTTCCCATATCCTGGGCACTAGCGTCGTGAGTGCTGGCAATGGCCAGAGCTATCTGCACTTAAATCTGTCCACCTAGACGGGCCAGGAACAGAGCCTCTGCGGTAATGGCATTTTTCAGATCACCTAAATCCTGGGATTCGTTTTCTGAATGGGCGTTAGTAGCTGGATCTTCCACCCCGGTGATCAAGATATCGGCCTGCGGGAACACTTGTGCCAGATCAGCGGTCATAGGGATCGCTCCCCCACAGCCAATATCTACCGCATCCTTACCCCAGGCGGACGATAGTGCCCATTTCATATCTTCTTCTGCCGCCGATGATTCGGCTTGATAGGAGGGCCCACATTCGAGAACCTCGGTTTCTACTTCGGCTCCAAAGGGTGCATTTTCTTTCAAGAATGTACTCAAAGCCTGCGCGCATTGCGCGCTGTCGGTGCCCGGCGCGGTGCGCAGCGAGAGCCGTAAGCAGGTTTCCGGGACCAGGGCATTGGCGCTCTCAGCTCGAGATCGCTGATCCCAACCAATAACGCAAAGTGCCGGTTGGTTCCAAAGACGCGAGGCTACGTCGCCCTTTCCGGCTAGCTGGAAGCTGTCAACCACCCCGGCATCTGCCTTGAACAACTCTTCCGGATAATGAACATCAGCGCTGGTAGTGCCCCCTAAACCGGGTACTGCCAAGCTACCGTCAGGGTTGAAACATTTCGCCACTAAAAGGCTGGCTACTGTAACAGCATCTAGCACCGGGCCGCCGTAGGCTCCCGAATGCAGGGCACTGTCCATTACTTTTACTTTTACATCCATACTGGCCACCCCGCGTAAAGTAGCGGTCAGTGCCGGTTCACCCACCCGCCAGTTATCAGAGTCACACACAATAATGGCGTCGGCGGCTAAATCTTCCCGATATTTTTCAATAAAGTTTCGGAATGAGGGCGAGCCGATTTCTTCTTCCCCCTCAATAAAACAGGTCACGTTAACCGGACACTTTTCACCCAAAGCCAGGAGCGCCCCGTAGTGAACCATTACCCCCGCTCCATCATCGGAGGTGCCACGACCATAGAGGCGGCCATCCTTTTCAGTAGCAACAAAGGGATCAGTATTCCAGCGTTCGCGCGGCCCAGCTGGTTGCACATCGTGGTGGGCATAGAGCAGAACCGTTTTCGCCTGCGGGTCAACTATCTTGCGGGCAACAACCGCGGGCATTCCCTCTTCCCCAGTGGGGGTAGGGGCGGTTTTCACTGTGGTTTCCATCCCCAGGTTAGAAAATAACTGTGCCAGGTGCCCGGCAGATTTTTCCACCTCCTCACGGGAAGCCGAGGAAACCGAAGGGATTGCTACCAGTTTGGCTAGCTCGCTTTTCACATCCGCAAAAATATGGTTAGAAGCTGCTTTTAGTTCCGAAATATCACTCATGCTTGCCAGATTACCCCGATACGCCCGCTAGAGGGAAAGGCCAGCTGCTGAGCGCAAACCAGAAACATCAAGGGGGGACAGATTTCCTTGCAGTCGGATCTGTTTAACTCCAACCA
>NZ_JBWPVY010000012.1:0-1337 GCF_056590355.1 Varibaculum sp. C0165D1
CATTCGGAGTTTAGCAGATCTCAGTAACCAACAAGGCCCATCAACCAACCAGTAGCTCTACCACACGCAAGCAAAAAAATGGAACGCTATACCTAAATATATTTCGGGGAGAACCAGCTATCACGGAGTTTGATTGGCCTTTCACCCCTACCCACAACTCATCCCCCAGGTTTTCAACCCTGGTGGGTGCGGTCCTCCACGACGTTCTACCGCCGCTTCAACCTGGCCATGGGTAGATCACCCCGCTTCGGGTCTATGCCACGCAACTAAAACGCCCCCAGGACTCGGTTTCCCTACGACTACCCCACAACAGGTTAACCTCGCAACGCAACATAACTCGCAGGCTCATTCTTCAATAGGCACGCCACCACCACGCTGGCCCAAAAAAGGCCCCGCGGCTCTGACGGCTTAAAAACGCTTGGTTTCAGGAACTATTTCACTCCCCTCCCGGGGTACTTTTCACCATTCCCTCACGGTACTAATCCACTATCGGTCACCGCGCCCGTCCAGGCTTACCCAATGGTCTGGGCAGATTCACACGAGATTCCACGAGCCCCGCGCTACTCGGGAACAAAACCCAACGCCACGCATGTGCAACCAGCTACCCGACTATCACGGTCTCCGGTAAGGCATCCCAACCCGTTCACCTCACACACACATAGGCGTTCCAAACAACGGCAGTTATTTGACGATTCAATCCCACAACCCCGCCTGCGCAACCCCTGCCGAGTAACACACGCAAACGGTTTAGCCAACACCCGCTATCGCTCACCACTACACACGGACTATCTCACAAAAGGCGGTACTAAGATGTTTCACTTCCCACCCTACCAACACACACCTACAAAAACTTTCAGTGCGCGCCAACCACACACAACTATGGTTAGGTTACCCCATTCGGAAACCCCCGGATCAACGCTCGCTCGCTAACTCCCCGAGGCTATCGCCAGCCACAACGTCCTTCATCGGCACACGATGCCAAGGCATCCACCAAACGCTCAAAGATAAAAAACAAACCAATAAACAAAAAAACACCAACCACCCCAAAAAACGAGGCGGTCAACGAACAAGATTCTCACAAAAAAACATCACAAAGACACTCACATCCACTCTCCAAAAAACAAACAACCAACCCAAAAAACCCCAAAAGATAAAACCCCTTGAAAGTTAATGAGCCAAACAAACAAACCCAAAAGGTTTGATTGCTCCTATACCCGATAGCCCCCCAAAACCCCAAAAAGCCTTGGAGGGAAAGTGTTCCCTCGTTTTATTTGCGTTTTAAATAAAAATTTTCTCCCTAGAAAGGAGGTGATCCAGCCGCACCTTCCGGTACGGCT
>NZ_JBWPVY010000010.1:0-2503 GCF_056590355.1 Varibaculum sp. C0165D1
GAGACTGTAAAATAGTTTGTGTAAGGATGAATGATTCCTTAAATTTATTTCTTTAAACATTAGAAAAAGGAGTTCCTTTCTCGTATGATTGGTTTGAACAAAAAAACACATACAGAAAGAAGAACTCCTTCATGAATGATTTTACCAAAGATTTTGCTCAAGCTCTATTCAATCCAGACAAAATAAATGATTTATTGCGCAAAGAGCTACAACAGGCTGTTAATAACTTGTTAGAAGCTGAATTGACTGCCTTTCTGGGCTATGATCCCTATGCCAGAAATGGCTGGAATACTGGCAACTCTAGAAATGGTGCTTATTTCCGCAAAGTTGATACGCAATTTGGCCCAATTGAAGTGCAAGTGCCTCGGGATCGCAACGGTCAATTTCATCAGCACACGCTGCCTGACTACAAGCAGCACTCGGATATCTTGGAAAGCATGATTATCAAGCTTTACTCCAAGGGCGTGACCACCAGGGAAATAGCCGATCTAATTGAAAAGATGTATGGCAGCCATTACAGTCCAGCTCAGGTATCAAATATTTCCAAGCAGATGATTCCAAAGGTTGAGGCTTACCACAAACGCAAGCTAAGCGACAAGTTTTTCTGCGTCTATTTGGATGCGACATACCTTCCTTTGCGCCGAGAAACATTTGAGCGTGAAGCAGTCTATATTGCCATTGGCATCAAGCCTAATGGGCACAAGGAGGTCATTGACTACTGCATTGCGCCTAGCGAGAACATTGAAGTCTGGACAGATATGCTTCAAAACATGAAATCCCGAGGCTTAAAGCAAGTTGAGCTTTTTCTTTCTGATGGTGTTGTTGGCATGAAAACAGCCTTGGCCAGGACTTATCCTAAAGCTCATTTTCAACGCTGTTTGGTTCATGTCATGCGCAATATCTGCGCTAAAGTACGCGTCGACGATCGTGAAAAGATCATGAACGAATTCAAACAGGTGCATCAACAGACAAACAAAGAAGAAGCCACAGCTGTCCTGCATGACTTCTATACCAAATGGGGCAAGGTTTACAGCCATGTTATCAGAAGCTTGAAAGACATAGAACCAGATCTGCTGGTCTTTTATAACTATCCCAAGCAGATCAGAGCTTCAATTTATTCGACTAACATGATTGAATCATTTAACAATGTGATCAAGCGCAAAGCTAAGCCTAAGGCAGAGTTTCCAACTGAACAGTCGCTTGATGCTTTTATTGGCATTCAGGCAATGAGCTACAATGACCGTTATTTCAATCGAATTCATAAAGGCTTCGGTCAGGTTCAGGACACCTTAGAATCCTACTTTGATTAAATAAATAATTAAAAAATCAATTTACGAGAAAGATCTATTTACACAAAAGATTTGACAGTTTCTAAAAGTTAGACACTTTTAGGTCTTTTTCTACGTAAAGTCAAGCATAATAAGAAGTTTGGCTTCATTTTTTGTTTAAATTTCAACTTAAACATCTTTTAGTGTCGATTTATTTTTTTAGTTAGACACGACAAATAAGCCCAGATCCATATCTGATTTTTGGGCTTAGCGTTATAATGTACTTGATCAATTAATTACGACTAAAGTCTTTTTGATTATGTGTGGCTACGTTGTAATCATATGGTTGATCATTGATAATCAGAGCATAAATGGTTCTGATTAGTTTATGAATTGAAGCAATAGCTATCTTTTTGAACCCTTTGGTTTGAGAGGATAGCTTTTTGCTTTCATAATAATCTGCTATATGACACGGATTTGTCTTAGCTGCATTATCAATTTGTCCAATAGCTCGATAAAGCAACTTACGTGCGACTGCATTGCCATGTTTAGTAATACTTAAATTAGAGTCCATTTCTCCTGACTGATATCTGCCTGGATCAATTCCGATAAAAGCATTGATTTTATTAGGATTACTAAATCTGCGTAAATCTCCTAACTCTGCTAAAACTCTGACAGCAGTGGTCTGTGCAAAGCCTGGAATGCTTTCTAGGTTTTCTAAATCATGATTAGGCAAAGACTTCGCTAACTTAACCATTCTTGCGATTAAATTTTCTCTTTGATCACTTAAATTAAGCAATCTGTGTGCATAATACTGCACTTGCTCGACTTCTATGCTAGAGCAAGATACAACTGGATAAGCTTGATAAGCTAATTCAATTAATTTATCTGCAGTCCTTAGAGCGTGTTTAAAAGCAATCCCCTTTAAGCTCATTAACCAGTTAATAAGCTGTTTTTTATCTTCTCTTCTTACTAAGTCACAATGAGGATATCGCACAACTATTTGCCAGTAATTTTTACCTTTAGCAGAAGAAAATAGATTTTCAATTTCAGGGAAAGTCGATTGTAGAGCTTGGTGAAGTCGATTTTTAGCCATTACTAAGTCAGCTGTTAACTGGTCATAGAAGCGGCTCAAAGCATTAAGCTGCTTATAAGTTTGAGATTGAAGTTGATTAATTGGATGATGATATAGTCTTTGAATTAAGGCTAAATGATAAGCATCAGTTTTATCAGTA